>NZ_CP047176.1:0-656478 GCF_009834225.1 Rathayibacter sp. VKM Ac-2759 | reverse complement strand
TCACCACGAGCCCCCAGTTGAACAGCATCTTCCAGACCTCGACCGTGAAGGGCTCCATCTCCTGCAGCCGGAAGCCGTTCTCCGTCGCACGATCCGCTCCCTCGCGACGTCGACCCCGGAACGCAGCTGCTGCTCGAGGTTGTCGAGCGCCTCGGCTCGGATGCGCAGCATCGCCTTCTGATCCACCGTTCTAGTGTCCCGATAGCCGCCCCGTCACCGGGCATTTCATCGTTCGGGTCTTGCGGGACACTGCCGCCCGCGCCGAAGCGCGGGGCATCCCGCTCGGCGAACTGATGCGGTGAGCGACCTCCATACGGACGGTTCCGCCGTTCCCGCGTCGGTTGTGCAGGCGACCGCGAGGAAGGGCAGCGTCCTCGCTACGAGGTACGTCCAGAGGCCCGGCGAGAGAAGCGGGGCAAGGGCAGCATGGGCGTCGAGCAGACCGAAGTGCGTAGTTGTGCAGCTGAGCCCAAATTAGACAATTTTCTTGGGCTCACGAACACCAGGTACGGTGAACTCGTCGAAAATGGCAGCTGTGGTGAGACGATGATGCTCCAGCTGGCTGTCGATTGATCCTGCATTCTTAAATGAGTCGTCCTGAGCCACGGCAACGCTGAAGCGCCGCACGGCCTCCTTCAGAGCTTTGAGTCGTGCTTTCGTAACAACTTTGGCACCTGCTGGCGGCGTTCCCGTTCGTTCGATGACATTGCTTGGATGAACCATGACGGGGACCACCTTCGCATCAGCGCCGTACTCGCTCTTGCACCAATTCACAGACCCGCCCAGCTGGTTTATGTCTTTTTTCCAGATGAGCGGTGCGGTGGCACCAGTTTTCGCCTCAATGACGGCGTACGCATGACCCCCAAGGGCCCAGAGCACATCGCTTCCAATCCCAAACTGTCGCTCGGGCTCTTGCGCGACCATTCCCAGATGACGCCCCAGGTCAGCGATCGCCGCTTCTGCTTCATCAGTTCGAGAGTTGTCCCATGCAATGTCCGACAGCATGGCATTGAAGCCGACAACTAGGTCTGCGCTGGTTGGATACCTTGCTTCCAAGTACAGGGCTGCCTGCTCGGACTGCCGGCTTGGAGAATCAATTCGCTCGTATTCCAACCCTGCGATCGGACGAAGGACTGCACCGTTGCGTCGCCCGGCAGCACCGAGTGCGATTTGTGCATTTACTTGGTCTGAAAGCTGTATGTACGCTGCTTGGGTCTCTCCGAGCCAGCCGGCGAGACGGTCGTCACTGTCTGCCAGGGCCGCGTTTACCGCCGCGGTTGCAAACGTGGCTGCTTCGGAATGGCGTCCTGCGATGGCGGAGTTATATGCGCTCCGAAGTGGCTTTGCCGTCGCGGAGAGCGTCGCTGGACCGTACGTCACCCCCAAGAGCGCCTCACGTGACCTGGCACGGAAATCTGCGTCGCCGGCGATGACCTGGGTAACGACTCCGAGGAGGGCGGCAGTGTCTGATCCTTCAAGCTGCGATGCGACCTTCCTCGATAGTGTCAGTTGCGCACGTGTCGCCGGCGAGAGACGATCCGCAACGTCGGCGCGCGCGACCAGCTGGGTCAGTCGCGGCCCGACGAGGAGAACTGCGCACCGATCATCGCGGCTGCGTACTCCGCGGCCCATTCCCTGTTCCAAGCGCTGAAGCTGCCGGGTTACCATTGCGTCGCTATCGCGTAGCGCTACGGCTTCGCGCCGTTCTACTCCGGTGTACGCGAACGGAAGGCTGTCGATGACGAGCAAGCGGCATGCCTCGTCAGGCAGGTCGATACCGTCATAACGGTTGATGATTACTACGAGGCCCACGTGATCGTCGTTCTTCAAACGCTCAACCGCGCTGCTGATGTCGGAGGCAGTGCTGACGGTGAGATCGGCTTCACTCGCCCACAGACCCGCTTGTCTCTTACTTGGGACTAAAACAACAACGTTTTTTGCGTCGGCGACAGTTCGCGCTAGTCCCCTTACATCGTCGTGTGAAATCTCTGGGTTCAACTCTTGGGGCGCGAGTACCAGGCGGTCTCCTAGGTCCGCCGCGCTCTCGGGGACAATCGATTTAGCAACGCTTAGCGGGTCGGCGTCAAAATGAGTTACGAGAACGCTATCGTCGGCCAGAGTCGCTGTTAGGTAAATTCTGCGAGACGCTTCAGAGAAACTCGGAAACTTCTCGATTGGAGGGCAGGGCGGCATAATTTCGAACGCATCCGCGCTTACGACCGCTTGACAGATGGGCAACAGGTCCCCGATCAAAGGCCAAGCCCATTCGAATTCTGGATCGTTTCGGTGAGGCCGTAGTATTGATAGGACCGCTTCTTGCTTTTCTTGCCAGGACCAGAATGGGACCCGCAGCACGGCGCTACGATCATTCTCCCGAATGTCCAAGAACGCGTTGAGTGCTTGAAGCTTCAGGTCGTCCGCGAATAGCTCCAAGAGTTCGGCGTACGCATCGTGAGAAGACGGCACCACCAGCTGTGTATTTTTCTCTGTCAGAGCCAAGGCGGCATGAGCGTCGTCAACAACGATGGTCTTGACGCTCAACGGCTCGCGACCACTTGGGCCCAGAAGCCCAAACCTGCTCTTGCCGTTTAGGAGCGTTTGCATGGTCGTAACGCAGATGGCGTCACCTCCCAAGAATTTCGCGGCCAGCGGGTCCGGCACAGTTTCTAGTCCAAGATTTGCAGCTTCTTCGAGTACACGTTCAGCGAGGTGCGGGTCCGGTGTTAGATAGAGAGCGGGGCCGATGCCCTCGTTGAGTGAGCATTGCAGCATGAGCAACCCCACGACGGTCTTGCCGCCGCCGGTATTTGTCTTTATAACGACGTCCCGCTCGTTGCGTCGCTCCGACCACTGCGTCAGTACGGCGTCCTGAACGGCTCGAAGGTAACCGTATCCCGCCACCTTGTTAGGAAGCGCATCGAAAAGGACTGCGGGCTCCGTGATTCCCGAGAGCGCACCAGAACTCGCAATTTTGCCGAAGTCGAATGCCATCGTGGGCCTTTCAAAGTTTTTGAAAGTGTCGTGCTCTGAGGTCATTGTACGAGCGAACGAATAGGTCGAGGATCCTCGACACGCGAGCGTTCTCGTCGCAGAACGATGGCCTATCGGGACGATGGAACGGTTCGTAGTGTCGGAAGCGCGAGGCGACTGCGCGGGAGGCGATCATCCAGGTCGAGATCGGCAAGGCGACGCGAGCGCGGATCACCCGTCCCATCGGGGACGTGCTCGCGACGACCGTCATCACCGGCATCGAACCATCCGCCACGAAGGCGGAGCTCGATGCCCTGCTCGAGCGCACCGCCGCCAAGGTCGACGCCGCTTGTGAGCGCAAGCTGAGAAGGCGGCCGTGGTGGCGGCCACGGCCAGCTGATCGCCCGTGAGGGGCGACCCGCACGCTCCTCGCGTGCCCCTATCCCGTCGCGACCAGGAGAGCCGACCGATAAGGCCGGACGTTGACGACGCCCACCAGTGGATGCCGTCCCACTCCACGCGAAGCTCGTCCCCGACCCGCACCGCGCGCACATGCTCAGTGACCGTCGAGTGATACAGGCTCGACAGCATCGGTGTGCCGCGGTCGGCAAGGGCCTGGGAACGGCCGCCCGCGACACCGAACCGGCGATCGCCGTTCTTGTGCTCGGATCCGAGCTGCGGGTGACCGTCAGCGACGGCCGCGTTTTTTGCCGTGGAGAGGACTTAGTCGCCGCTAGGGAGGGCCGAGCGAAGTGCAACCAGCTTGTTCAATGGGGGCAGGGATGACGGGTCTGCAGCCCGTGGTCCTCAGATCGTGGATGGTCTCGCTCTAGTGCAACCTGTCGGCTCTTGTGGCCTGGCTTCCTGCGGGCGCGCGGGCCATCCACGATCTCTTGGCGGCGTGGCTCGAGAGAGGCCTGGATGCGTTCTGGAAGCTGGTTTGCCCTCCGCCAAACCCATTGAATGGACTGAGCTGGAGGGCACGACATGTCGACGACGATCATTGGTATCGACCCGCACAAAGAGAGCTGGACAGCGGTAGCTGTCGGCCCTCGCGGTGAACGGATCGGCGCCGTGCGGGCGCCGGTAACGAGCGCCGGCTACCGGCAACTCCGGCGGTTCGCGGCCCGTTTCCCCGAGCCTGTCTGGGCGATTGAGGGCGCCTATGGTCTCGGAGCACCACTGGCGGCGATGCTGACCGAGGACGGAGTCACCGCATGGGACGTCCCCGCGAAACTCGCCGCACGAGTGCGGGTCCTCTCCACCGGCCACAGCCGGAAGACCGACGAGGACGACGCCCTCTCGGTCGCGGTCGCCGCCACGACGTCCAGCAAGCTGCGAACCGTGCAGGTCGACGCGGCCTCCACGGAGCTGAAGCTGCTCACCGAGCATCGCGACGACCTCGTGCGCACCCGTACCCAGACCATCAACCGGCTCCACGCCATCATGACGTTGCTGGTCGTCGGAGGAGCGCCTCGCAGGCTGACCGCAGACATAGCGGCTGCCCTGCTGCGCCGAGTCCGCTCGACCGAGAGCATGACCACAACACGCCGGCTCATCGCGGTCGACCTCGTCGCGGAGATCCGCCGTCTCGACAAGCGGATCTCCACCGCGACTGGACACATCCTCGAGCGGGTCAATGCGACGGAGTCCACCCTCACCGTTGTTCCCGGGATCGGGCAGCTCACCGCGGGGAAGATCCTCGCCCGCACCGGCCCCGTCACCCGATTCGCTACCGAGGCCCACTTCGCCGCTTATGCCGGCGTCGCACCTCGCGAGGTGTCTTCAGGCGACGTCGTGCGGCACCGCCTCTCCCGAAGCGGCGACCGGCAACTGAACTACGCCCTCCACGTGATCGCGCTCACCCAGGTCAGCATGAAAACCAGCCCCGGCCGAGTCTTCTACGAGCGCAAACGCGCCGAGGGCAAGGGCAGCAAGGAAGCGCTCCGCGCCCTGAAACGGCGCCTGGCAACGGTCGTGTTCCGCATCCTCGTCGCCGACCACCTACGCGCAGCGGTGGGTCCGGCGGGACAACCAGGAACGACGCTTCAATCCAGCGCGGCCGGCTCACATCCCAACGCCGACTCTTCGGATAAGTCACTCACCGAACCCACCTCAACAGAGCCTATCCACGTCGCCGCTTGACCAGAGAGGCGCCCGCAGGGCGGCGGAAAAGAGAGTTCCCGGGCGAAGTAAGGAGCAGCGCGACGCGTCCGGGAAGTCTCGGAGCAGCCGCTAGCGCGCAGGACGGCCGACCGTATGCTGCCGAAGGCTCCACGACAACGAAAGGCGGCGCTCTGTCGCCGCTGCGCGAGCATCGCTTGCCGAGGGCAAGCGTCGGTGCTCGCCATGAGCCGATGGTCGAGCACACGTTGAATTTGCACTGTCGACGAGTGGCCGCGACCGAGGGCTCTAGCCTGGGCGACGTGGACCATTTATTGCTCGGATCGCTGCTCACGTTACTGGTCTCGCTCATCGCCGCAGCCGCGGGAGCACGGCTTCAAGCAACGCGGGAGCACCGGTTACGGGTTCGCGAAAAACGGTACGAGCACGTCGTCCGCGTTCTGAAAGTTGCGACTCGTGATCAATGGGAAGAGACGAACGGTGCGAAGATCCGCGAGGTTCAAGAGCAAGCTGCTCGCCTTCATCGCCCGTTGTCCCGGCGAGGCAGCCGAAAGCGACTCGCAGCCGAAATCGCGAGTCTGCAACACGATGTAGCCGGACTCGACGACCTAGCTCCTCGATACATCGAGTTGCTCGAAGCTGTTCGCGAGCTCGCCTTCGTGGCACCGCCTCATCTGGCCGGTCTGGGCATCGAACTCGTGACGAGCACCGGGAAACCACAAGTGGGTCCGTATCCGCCATTTGTCATCGCGCTCACAAACTTCACGGATGCCGCCCGGAAGGTCATTAAGGCCGGTTCGTAGTTTCCGGACGCGCCGCCTCGATCCCGCACTTCACGGCTCTCAGCACCGCTCCGGTGGCTGGAGGGTCGAGTGATTATCGTTCATCCTCAGACTGTGCCGGCGTAGTCAACGGGCGTGAGCAATGGCGAGCTCGCTCCAGTGGGTAGTGGCGCGAAGCGAGAGTGCGCCGCGCTTCATCGTCCAGACCGGCCCTTTGCGGATCCCGGCGAGTCCCAGCCCGACAGCCGAGCGCCCGTGGCGCTTCGTCACAGCGTCGATGGTGGGGCCGACCGCCTTGGTGTCGAAGGCCGAATCGAAGACTTCCAGCAGCGCGTGAGAGCCGCGGGGTGAGAGGTTCGTGAGTATGACGCCGGCACGGATGTAGCGGGCACCCTCGTTCAGCCGTGGGCGCAGAGTCCCGATCGCGGCCTTCACGATCGCCACCGGGTCATCCGTGGGCACGGGGAAGCCAGCGAGACCGCCGGCGGACTCGTACGGCGCTTCCGCGAACGGTGACGTCGACGCGAACACGCTCAGCGTCTCCACCACCGACCCCTGCGCCCGGAGACGATGCGCTGCCCGCTGCCCGTATACGGAGAGCACCTGTTCCATGTCGGCGATCGTTGTCACTGGCGTCGCGAACGACCGGGAGAAGATCAGCTGATCTCGCACCGACCGAGAGGCCTCGAGCGGGATGCAGTCGATACCGCGCAGCTCGTACACCGAGCGCTGCAGGACGACGGAGAACTTCTTCCGGATCAGCGCCGGATCGGCATCGCGGAGATCCCTGATCGTGTGGATGCTCAACTCCGCGAGCCGCTTCCCGGTCCGGCCAGCAACACCCCACAGCTCAGTCACGTGCGTTGACGCCATCAGTGCGTCGAGCTGCTCGGGCGTGTACCAGTCGGTATCGCACACACCGCCCAGACGCGGGTGCTTTTTCGCGCCGCCCTTGTTCACGAACTTCGCGAGGGTCTTGCTCGACCCGATGCCGACGCAGACAGGGAGGCCGACGTTCTTCGCGACCGCCTCGCGCATCGCGCGGCCGATCTTCGCGCGCTCCGCGACGTCGCCCTCGATCCCAAGGAACGACTCATCGATCGAGTAGACCTCCTGCCAGGCCGAGTACCGGCCGAGTAGCTCCATAACGCGTGCCGACAGCTCCCCGTACAGCTCATAGTTACTCGATCGGTGCTCAATGAGCGGGAGACGGCCGACGCGAATGAGGGGCTCGATCTTGAACCACGGAGTGCCATTCTCGATGCCGAGCGCCTTCACCTCGTCGCTGCGCGCGACGACGCATCCGTCGTTGTTCGAGAGGACCACGACAGGAACACCAACCAGGCGTGGGTCGAAAAGCCGCTCGCACGACACGTAGAACGAGTTCACATCGACGAGGCCGATGCGCCGTTCAGCGCGCGCGATGCAGGTGGTGGAGGCAGTAGGTCACCACACCCCAGACCTGCAGATCGCTCAGCGACGCCACCGCTATCGGCGGGTACTCCGGGTTCTCTGCCCGCAGCACCACTCCCCCAGCTGTCAGCTCGAGGCGCTTCACCGTCAGCTCTCCGTCGAGGATCGCAACCACCACACTCCCGTGCGTGGGCGTCACCGAGCGGTCGACCACGAGCTCGTCGCCGTCACTGATACCGGCGCCCGTCACGCTCTTGCCCGACACGCACGCGATGAACGTCGACGTCTTGTCCCGAATCCTCACGGCGACCAGGCGGTGACGCCGGAGCGCATCACGCTCCTCGCGTTCAGGCGGAGGATGACGATGGCGTCCCTGGCGCGCGCGTCGGGCATCCAGCGGACCTACCTCAGCCAGAAGATGCACGGCAAGTCGCGCTGGTACCTCAAGGACATCGAGGCGGTCGCGTCAGCGCTCGGGACGACCATCGCGTTCCTGACCGGCGAGACCGACGAGCCCGACCGCCTCCAGGGCGCCGTCTTCGTGCCGGCGAACGAGTACCGGGAGTTCCTCGCCTGGCGCGAAACGTCCGCTCACACAGCGGTTAACGAAGAAAGGCCCGCCGAAGCGGGCCGTTCAGCACTCTCGCGAGTGGCACTGTCTCAACCAGTACTCGGTGGCTCCGAGGCCGGTGAGGGCCTGGATTCCGAGTGCGCCCGGAGGGATTCGAACCCCCAACCTTCTGATCCGTAGTCAGATGCTCTATCCGTTGAGCTACGGGCGCAGTCCATCGCGCGGCCCAGGAGGCGCACGCAACGAGGTACGACTATACATGGCGCGCGGCCCGTCCGCGAATCGGCGGAAGGGGCGGAGGGGTCAGCGCCGCGGGACGCCCGCGAGGTCGATCCCGAAGACGCGGCGGAGCTGCGAGGCGAGGCGGCGCTCCAGGTCGGCGATGACGGGGTCGCCCTCGCTCCAGATCCGCGCCGCCTGGCAGGCCGCGCCGAGTCGCTCCGCCGTCACGTCGCACCACCACTCGGGCTCTGCCGCCGCCTCGAGGAGGGCGCGCGCGGCGTCCACCTCGCGTCGGAGCCGGGACTGGAGCGAGCGCATCCGGTCGGGATCGGGCATCGCCGACCGCAGGTGGTCGATGTGCGCGCGCAGGGTGGCGTCGCCGAGGAGGCAGGCGTCGACGACCGCGACGAGCGCCTCCTCGCGCGTGGCGGCCCGCGAAGCGCAGGGGGACAGGGTCATGGGGGTGGGTCCTTCGTCGGGGCGGGATGCGGGCGACGGCCGTCGCGGGGTCCGACCGTCCGGGGCGTCCGGATCGTCGGTGTCAGATCTCGCGGGGGACGAGCAGACAGGGGCGCGGGCACGGCGATCGCGGCCCGTCTCTCGACGGTATCTGAGGAGTCGCTCAGGAAGCAGGCACTGTCAGGGCTTCCTCGGCAGGAGTGGCCGTTCAGCCCCTTCGGCGAGCGCCGCCCTCGACGTGATCCACCGTGAACGCCGTCCGGCGGCCGGCGAGCGTGATCACCAGGGCGAGCGCCCCGAGCGCCGCCATCAGACCCGCGAGCACGAGCGCGCCGACGCTCTCAAGCAGCACGGCGCCGACGATCCCCGCGGCGAAGATCGCGAGGTTGAACGCGACCGGGAGGAAGGAGTTCGCGACATCCGAGTTCTCGCGCCCCGATCGGCTCAGCGCCGACTGCAGCTGCGCCGAGGCGCCGCCGAAGGAGACGCCCCACAGCACGCTCGCGGCCAGGACGGCGGCCGGTGCCGCGCGACCGACCAGCAGGAGGAGGCCGGCGGCGATGAACACGGCGACGCTCCCGTGCAGCAGAGCCCGCGGGAAGCGGTCGATGACCGCCGCGGTGATCGCGACTCCGATGATCGACGAGACGCCGTAGACGAGGAGCACGAGGTCCGGGCCGAGTCCCGAGCCGCCCTCCCGCAGGAACGGGGCGATGTAGGTGTAGATCGTGTTGTGCGCGAGCATCCAGACGACGATCACCAGGCACACGACCCCCACGCCCGGCATCGCGAGGACACGGGCGAGAGGCAGGCTCCCCGCAGCGGTCTTCGGCTGACCGGGGGCGTCGGGCACGAAGAGCGCGATCAGTCCGAACGCGATCAGCGCGAGGAGGCTGAGGCCGCCGAACGACCAGCGCCAGTCGAGCGCCGTCCCGAGCCAGGCGCCGAGCGGCGTGCCGAGCGCGAAGCCGACGGGCGCCCCGACCGAGACGATCGAGAGCGCCAGGCCGGCGCGGCGCGGCGGGCTGATGCGGCGGCCGTACGCGGCGAGCATCCCCCAGATGATCCCTGTGAAGGCTCCGGCGAGGAATCGCGACACCAGTGACACCACGACGTCGCTCGAGAGGGCGGTGACCGTGTTCGCGGCGATCAGGCACGCGATGGCCGACAGGAGCAGCGGCTTGCGGCGGAGGCCGCGGGTCAGGCTGATCGCCGGGACGGTGACGATCACCGTGCCGAGTGCCCAGACGCTGATGAACTGCCCGACGGTCCCCTCGCTGATCCCCATCCCCTCGGCGATCACGGGCAGGAGCCCGGCGGGCATCGTCTCGGCCGCGACGAGGAGGAAGCCCATCGTGGCGAGCAGCGCGAGGGCGAGCCAGGGCATGGCGGGCTCGGCCTGCTCAGCGGTGGAGACGGGCGCGGTGGAGGTCATGACGTCCTTCGGGACAGAGGGCGGACGGGGGTTCGAGCCGCTCAGCGGGTCGTGAGTCGCGGGAGGCCCTCGGTCGCCGCCCAGGTGGCGAGCAGCCGGAGCTTCTCGTCGGAGGCGCTGCCGGGCACGGCGGGGTACACCGTCATCGAGTACCCCGGGTCGCCCTGCAGCTCGATGGCCTGGAAGGTCAGCTCCAGCAGGCCGACCGCGGGGTGCACGAACTGCTTCGCGCCGGTGTAGTGCCGTCGCACGTTGTGCTCGGCCCAGCGCGTCCGGAAGTCGTCGCTGCGCATCGAGAGCTCGCCGATCAGCTCGGCGAGCTGCCGGTCGTGCGGGTTCCGTCCGGCGTCTCGACGCAGGATCGCGACGTTCACGTCGGCCGCGCGCTCCCAGTCGGGGTAGAAGGTGTGCGCCCGGGGGTCGAAGAAGATGAAGCGGGAGTGGTTCGCGGGCCGCGCCTCGCCCGCGTACATCTCGGAGTAGAGCGCGAAGCCGAGCGCGTTCGCGGCGACGAGGTCCATCCGGGTGTTCGAGACGAACGCCGGTGCGCCGGTGATCGCGTCGAGCAGGTACTGCAGCTCGGGCCTGACCGCCTCGGCGATCGGAGGCTTCGCGCGCCTGCGAGCGGACCCCGCCTCGTTCGCGGTGCGGGCCACGTCGTGGAGATGGTCGTGCTCGGCACGGTCGAGCGCGAGCGCCCGGGCGATCGCGTCGAGGACGGAGTCGGACACTCCGGCGAGGTTCCCTCGCTCGAGCCGCGTGTAGTAGTCGACGCTCACGCCGGCCAGCCGCGCGACCTCGTCGCGGCGGAGTCCCGCGACCCGGCGGCGGCCGCCGCTCGGCTCGATCCCGGCCTGCTCCGGCGTGAGGCGGGCCCGGCGCGAGGCCAGGAACTCGCGGGCGTCGGCTCGGTGATCCATAGCGGTACCGTACGGTCCGCCGCGCGAGCGGTGAAGGGTTCTGCTGGTACCTCCCTGGGCCGTGCACCGCCGCCGCGGTGCCGGGCCGGTGCACCGCGTAGCGTGGGAGCCATGGAGGCGGCCGCGATCGAGCTCGTGCGCTTCGTCGTCTCTCCGCTGCACCGCTTCGAGGGCCGCCCCGCCGACGGGCCGATCCCCTGGGAGGGCAACGAGCAGCCCGAGCGGATCGAGATCCGCGCCGGCCTGGGCATCGTCGGCGACCGCTACTTCGCGCAGCGGGCGCACCGCACCGCCGCCGTCACCCTCTTCGCGATCGAGTCGCTCGAGCACGTCGCCGCCGAGCTCGGAGCGGGACCCTTCGATCCGGCGGACACCCGCCGCAACATCATCGTCCGGGGCGCTGACATCGACGCCCTGGCGGGTCGCGAGTTCGCCCTCGAGCAGGGCGGCGAGCGGATCGGCTTCCAGGGCGGCCGCCCGGCCAATCCCTGCGCGTGGATGAACGTGTCGCTCGCCCCCGGTGCGCACAAGGCGATGCGGAGGCGCGGCGGCGTCCGCTGCGCGCCCCTCACCAACGGAGTCCTCCACCTCGGCCCCGCCCGCCTCGTTCTCCACCGATCCGACGAGATGCTCATCTGAGCTCATTCCTCAGCACCTAGGCTCGCTCCCGACCGAACCCCCACCGAGACCACGAGGAGGCGCCCGTGCCCCGACCCGGCCGCCCCCTCCGCAGCCTCGCCGCGAGCCTGCGCGATGGCGCCCGCGACGTCCTCGCGACGACCCGGTCGCGGCGGCGCGATCCCCGACGGCGCTACACGAGCACCGACGTCTCGGTGCAGAGGGTGCACCACCGCGACGCCTGGGCGCGCGTGAGCACCGTGGGTCGCTCCGGCGAGCGCACCTTCCTCCTCGTGCCGGGCATCGGAGTCGCAGCCACCTACTTCGAGCGGCTCGCCCCCGCGCTCAACGAGTTCGGTCCGGTGCACGCCCTCGATCTGCCCGGCTTCGGCGGGGTGCCGCACCCGCCGCACGCCGAGCGGATGAGCATCGCCGACTACGCCGAGCTCGTGGGCGCCGTCATCGACGAGCTCGGGCTCGAGAACCCGGTCGTCCTCGGCCACTCGATGGGGACGCAGGTCGTCGCCGAGCTCGCGGCGCGACGCCCGGAGCTCACGACCATCGTGCTGCTGGGCCCCGTGATGAACCGGCACGAGCGCCGCCTCCCCGTGGCGGGCCTCCGCTTCGCCCAGTCGAGCCTCCGCGAGCCCCCGAAGGTCGCGGTCCTCGCGGCCGCCGCCTACCTGCTCTGCGGCCCGCGCTGGTTCTCGCGGGTGCTGCCCGAGATGATGCACTACCCGATCGAGCGGACCGTGCCGCGGATCCGCGCCTCCACCCTCGTCATCCGCGGCGAGCACGACCGGCTGGTGCCGCGCGAGTGGGTGGAGGAGATCGCCGAGGCGATCCCGCACGCCCGCGCATGGGAGATCCCGGAGGCCTCCCACTCGGTGATGCACGCGCACGCCGAGGAGGTCGCGCGGCTCTGCCTCGAGCACGCCCGCGCACCACAGCCCGACCGCGACGAGGCCGAGCTGCAGCGCTTCCCCGACGACGAGATCGACCGCTCGCAGGAGGACGCTCCCGTCACCGATCCGCTCGGTGCCGCGCGCGGCCGGGTGACCGAACTCGCCGGCATCCTCCTCGACGACGACTCGCTGATCGCCGAGGGCAAGACGCAGCACGCCGAGGCGACCGACCCCGCAGCCCTGCACGACGACAGCGACGACGCACCGGCCGCCGGCTGAGCGTCAGGACTCCTCGCCGACGATCTCCTCGCGGATGCGCCGCAGGTCCTCGGCGAGCGCCCCCATCAGGATCCAGTGCTCGGGGTGCGGCGTCGCGATCACGAGCGGAGCCGTCAGCGCCGGCAGCTCGTCCGTGATCGCCTCCGGCTC
Source organism: Rathayibacter sp. VKM Ac-2759 (assembly GCF_009834225.1). Classification (NCBI taxonomy): domain Bacteria; kingdom Bacillati; phylum Actinomycetota; class Actinomycetes; order Micrococcales; family Microbacteriaceae; genus Rathayibacter; species Rathayibacter sp. VKM Ac-2759. The sequence goes on along the minus strand of NZ_CP047176.1, from coordinate 643,630 downwards.
GGGGACGTCCACCGACGACTGCACGAGGAGCCGCAGGTCGTGCGCCGCCCGGTGCAGCTGCACCGCGATGTCGGCGATCGTCGGCTCGCGCACCAGGTCGGCGTCGTAGAGGTCGTGCACCGTGCGGGTCATCCCGCGCACGCGCGTCACGATGCGGGCGAGGCGCGGCGTGACCGAGTCGAGCGCGACGAGCCGGTCGCGGTGGGCCGAGCGGCGCGGGTTCAGGCGGAGCGACTCCTCGCCGGTCGCGATCGCCTCCTCCGCCTTCCGCTGCATGGTCTGCAGCAGGCGCGCGTTGATCAGCAGCTCGTCGAGGCGAGCCCGCGCGACCGGCGCCTGCAGCACGTCGGCGAGGTCGTCGAGGGCCGCCGAGACCTGCGTCGTCAGGTCGCCGACCGCCCGCTCGGCCGGCGCGAGGGTGATCGGCGGCACGATCGCTCCGTTGATCACGACTCCGATCACCGCGCCGATCAGCGTCTCGATGATGCGGTCGAACGCGTAGTTCGGGGTGACCGAGCCGACCGACAGCACGAGCATCGCGCTGATCGGGATCTGCACGGCGGAGGCGGGCGTCAGCCGGATCGCCCAGCCCACCGCGATCGCGGCCACGATCGCGAGCAGCACGATGGTGCTGTCGGCCCCGAAGAGCGTGCCGATCAGCGAGCCGACGACGACGCCCACGATCACGCCGACGCTGCGCTCGAGCGCCTTCGAGAACGACTGGTTCACGCTCGGGGCGACGACCAGCAGGGCCGCGATCGCGCCGAACACGGGCAGGGTGCCGGGGAAGATCAGGCCCGCGACGATCCAGGTGACGACGGTCGCCGCCGCCGTCTTCACCAGCTGCAGCAGCGGTGGTCGCGTGGCCACCGTGAAGCTCGAGGTCAGGCGCATGAGTCCACGGTAGCCGCGGGCGTCACGGCGTCGCGGCCGCCTCGACGCTCGCGAGCACGGCGCGGAGGGAGTGCGCCGCCGACTCCTGGGCGTCCGGCTCGACGGCCGCCAGCAGCGCGCGCTCGACGGCGAGCACCTCGGGGAACGCGCGGTCGATCAGGTCGGCGCCCGCCGTGGTCAGCGCGATGAGTGCACCGCGTCCGTCGGCCGGATTCGCCGAGCGCGCCACCAGGCCCCGCCTCTCGAGGGCCTGCACCCGCTTCGTGATCGCGGGAGCGGAGGCGAGGCCGATCGTGCGCAGCACCGTCGGCGACTGCGGCTCCCCCGCCCGGCGGAGCGTGGTGAGCACGTCGAACTCGCCACGCGTGAGCTCGAAGGCCGCGAGCCGCTCCTCCGTCGCCCGCACGATCAGCGCGGAGGCGCGGATCAACCGTCCGGCGATGTCGACCGGTGTCGTGTCGAGCTCGGGCCGCAGGACCGCCCAGCCCGCCCGGATCTCGTCGACGGCGTCGCGCTGCTGATCATTCACGGGTAAAGTATAAGTGCTTCACGCGTGAAGCATCCAACCGATCGCCGCCGCTCGGATCCCGAGCGACCCGAGGACCCCGATGCCCGTCTCCACCGCCCTGCCCCACCCCCGCGAGCTGATCGCGTTCGGCCCGCACGCCGGAGCCCACCGCGTCGCACTCCGCGCCGGCGTCTCTATCGCCGTGCCGCTGCTCCTGCTCTGGGCGATCGGCCGGACCGACCTCGCCCTCTACGCGACCTTCGGCTCCTTCACCGCCCTCTACGGCCGCCAGCACACCCACCGCCCGCGGCTCGCCATGCAGCTCTCTGCGGCTGCCTACCTCGTCGCGATGGTGACCATCGGCACCGCCGTCGCCCTCTCCCCTCAGCGCGAGTGGCTGATCATCCCCGTCGTGACGCTCGTCGCGGCCGCCGCCGGCTACCTCAGCGACGCCCTGCACTGGCACCCGCCCGGCGCGCTCTTCCCCGTGTTCGCCGTCACGGCGTGCGCCTCCGTCCCCGTCGAGCCGTCGCGGATCGTGGAGGCGTTCGCCCTGGCCGCCGGCTCCGCCGCGTTCGCGCTCCTCGTCGGCGTGAGCGGTATCGCCTCGCCCCGGGCCCGCCGCCTCGCGCCGACTCCGTGGCGCACCTCGTTCCGCGCCGCCGCGGCGCGCCCCGGCACCCGGGCGGCCATGATCCGCTTCGGCGCGGTCGTGCTCGTCGCCGGCGCGATCCCGACCGCGACGGGACTCGGTCACCCCTACTGGGCGATGGTCTCGGCGGTCGCCGCCGTCTCGGGAGTCGATGCCGCGGCCCGCCTGGTCCGCGCGGGCCACCGGATGCTCGGCACCGTCGTCGGAGTCGCGATCGCCGCCGCTCTCCTCGCCCTGCCCCTGTCGCCGCTCGGCACCATCGTCGTCGTGGTGCTCCTCCAGATGGCCGCCGAGCTCGTCGTCGGCCGCAACTACGGCCTGACCCTCGCCTTCGTCACGCCGCTCGCCATCCTGATGGTCGAGCTGGCGCACCGCACCGACGAGCTCGTCCTCCTGCGCGACCGCGCCCTCGAGACCGCGATCGGCGTGGCCGTCGGAGTCGCCGCGACGCTGCTCGCGCACGCCGCTGCCGCGCGCCGCTCCGCACCGTGAGGGAACCCCGGACCGTCGAGGGATCCCTGAGCACCGGGTTCCCTCGACGGTTCGGGGTTCCCTCGCCCGGGACTGCGCCCACGTCGCCGGGGGCAAGCGAAAGGCCCCCGCCGCCTCAGGTGACTGAGGTGCGGGGGCCTTCTCGTGGCGGTACCGGTGGGATTTGAACCCACGGTGGACGCAAGCCCACACATGTTTTCGAGACATGCTCCTTCGGCCGCTCGGACACGGTACCGGGGAAGAGTGTACGCGACGGCCGGGAGCGGCGCCAATCGGGAGGGTCAGCCGGCGCTCGGGAGGAGGAAGTCGAGCACGCGGCTCCACTCGGAGACGGCGAGCAGGTGACCGCGATCGGGGACGACCTCGAGGCGCGAATCGGGGAGGCGGGCGGCGTACCACTCGCCGTGGGTGCGGCCGACGACGGCGTCCTCGGCTCCGTAGAGGAGCAGCGCGGGCGAGGAGACGCCCTCGACGGCGAAGCCCCACTCCTGGAGGGTGTAGCCGACGATGTCGGCGGCCGAGCCGAGGTTGCCCTGCGCCGCCGCGCGCTCGAGCATGCGCAGCAGCCGGTCGCGGACGCCGGGCGCCTCGAGCACGGGGGCGTCGGCCTCGGAGGCGCCGAGCATCCCCAGCATCGCCGCCGGGTCGGGGGCGGGGCCGAAGGCGCCGTCGAGCATCGCCGCGAGGGAGCGGACGGCCTCGGCGAGCGGACGCTCGCGCCAGGCCTCGAGCATCGCGCGGTTGTCGTCGCCGACCCACGGCACCTGGTCGTCGGGAGCGGGGGTGGCGATGACGGCGACGCGCTCGACGAGACCGGGGTAGTTCGCGGACAGGGCGAGGGCGACGCGGCCGCCGGCCGACCATCCCGCCGCGGCGACGGAGGCGACGCCGATGGTCGCGAGGTACTCGGCGATGTCGGCGGCGGCCTGCTCGGGGCTCGCGCCGACGCCGGCGCCCGCGGGGTCGAGGTCGGTGAGGAGCGACGAGGCGCCGTAGCCCGGCCGGTCGAAGGAGAGGAGCCGGACGCCGCGCCGTGCGGTGGTCTCGGGATCGGGGTCGAAGTCGGCGGCACCGGGGGCGGGGTGCGCGAGGACGACCACGTGCTCGGCGCTCTCGGGACCGGACCAGCTGACCCCCAGGGAGCGGCCGGACTTGAGGAGATGCACTGACGAGGCCATGTGCTCAGTCTTCCGCAGACCACCGACACAGCCGGGGCGCCGCTCGGGGCGCGCTCGAACTCCACAGGCGCGCTCGTCGCGGTGTTCTCCCCAGCACCGGGCGCGGCGCCTCCGCGTGTCGGCGGTCGACGGTACTGTCGAAGACACGTTCGAATCGCGATCGATGTCGGAGGCGGCGCCTAGCCTCACGACATCGGCTCACCCCTCCGCTCGCACCTTCCGCCCCTCGCTCCCGCACCGCTCCCCCCACGCTCCCGAAAGGACCCCCATGGCCTCCTCGAAGACGCGCACCGCCGCCTTCCGCTGCTCGGAGTGCGGCTGGACCGCTGCGAAGTGGGCGGGCCGCTGCGGCGAGTGCCAGCAGTGGGGCACCGTCGTCGAGAGCACCGAGCGCACGGGCATCGTCCGCGCCGTCGCCGCGGTGGCGCCGACCGCCGCCCGCGCGGCACGGCCGATCACGCAGATCCCGACGACCTCGGGCGCCCACCACCGCCCTACCGGGGTCGGCGAGCTCGACCGCGTGCTCGGCGGCGGCATCGTCGCGGGCGCCGTCGTGCTGCTCTCGGGTGAGCCGGGCGTCGGGAAGTCGACGCTCCTGCTCGAGGTCGCCTCCCGCGCCGCCGCCGAGGGCCAGCGCGTCCTCTACGTCAGCGCGGAGGAGTCGGCCGCGCAGGTGCGGATGCGCGCCGAGCGCACCGGGGCGATGCACGACAGCCTCTACCTCGCCGCCGAGACCGATCTCGCGACCGTCCTCGGCCAGATCGACGAGGTCCAGCCGGATCTCCTGATCGTCGACTCGGTGCAGACCGTCGCGAGCGACACCGTCGACGGGCTGCCCGGCGGCCCGAGTCAGGTGCGCGAGGTCGCGGCCACGCTCATCCGGGTCTGCAAGGCGCGCGCGCTCCCCCTCGTCCTCGTCGGCCACGTGACGAAGGACGGCTCGATCGCCGGCCCCCGCCTCCTCGAGCACCTCGTCGACGTCGTCTGCCACTTCGAGGGCGACCGGCAGACGGCGCTCCGCTTCGTCCGCTCGCTCAAGAACCGGTTCGGCCCGACCGACGAGGTCGGCTGCTTCGAGATGACCGCCGAGGGCATCGCCGAGATCCCCGACCCCAGCGGCCTCTTCCTCAGCCGCACCCGCTTCCCCACCCCCGGCATCTGCGTCACCGTGGCCATGGAGGGCCGCCGCGCACTGCCCGTCGAGATCCAGGCGCTCGTCATCGCCAACGACGGCGACCACCCCCGGCGCGTGACCAACGGAGTCGACGCCTCGCGCGTCGCGATGATCCTCGCGGTCCTCGAGCGCCAGGCCGGCATCCCGCTGCGCCGCTGCGACGTCTACGTCTCGACCGTCGGCGGCGTGAAGCTGATGGAGCCGGCGGCCGACCTCGCCATCGCGGTCGCCATCGCCTCCGCCCACGCCTACACGCCGCTGCGCCCCGGCATCGCGGCCTTCGGCGAGATCAGCCTCTCCGGCGACATCCGCCCCGCCTCCGGAGCCAAGCAGCGCGCCAACGAGGCCACCCGCCTCGGCCACTCCTCGCACCTCGACTCGAGCGCCTTCACCCTGTCGAGCGCGATCACGCACGCCCTGGTGCCCGTCCCCGAGCGGATCCCCGCCGGCGCGCGCGGCTGAGCCCCCGGCCGCACCGAACGAGACCGCACCGGAGCCGCCCACATCGGACGGCCCGCGCCTAGGCTGACGCCGTGAGCAGCGAGCACGACGGCGCAGGAGCGGACGACGCGCGCCCGAGGCGCCGGCGGTTCCCCCTCCCCGCGATCCTCGACCAGGTCTTCTTCGTTCTCGGCGGCGTCGCGGCCGTGCTGCTCGCCGTCGTCCTCGTCACCGACGGCCTCAGCGCCGGCTGGGCGCAGATCGGCTTCTACCTCGCCGTCTGGGTGCTCGTCGCCTACCTCGCGCTGCCCCGCCTGCACCGGATCCTCACCCGCCTCTACGTGCCCGACTACTTCATCGGCCGCGCCCGCACCAGCGACGGCCTGCTCGGCGACCCCGTCAACCTCGCACTGCAGGGCAGCGACGCCCAGCTCCTGCACACGATGACCTCCTCCGGCTGGACCCGCGCCGACGAGGTGACCCTCGCCTCGAGCCGGCGGATCATCACCGCGACCCTCACCCGGCGCAGCTACCACCGCGCCCCCGTCTCCCCGCTCTTCGTCTTCGGCCGGCAGCAGGACGTCGCGTTCCAGCAGGAGGTCGCCGGCAACCCCGCGAAGCGGCACCACGTCCGGTTCTGGCGCTGCCCCGAGGGCTGGCTGCTGCCCGGCGGCTTCCCCGCCGAGTGGATCGCCGCCGGCACCTTCGACCGCAGCGTCGGCCTCTCGCTCTTCACGCTGCAGGTGACCCACAAGATCTCGCCCGACACCGATCGGGAGCGCGACCACATCGTGGAGAGCATCCGCACCCACCACCCCGAGGTCGCGGTCGACGTCATCCGCGACTTCTCGACCGGCTACCACGCCCGCAACGGCGGCGGCGACTCGATCGTCACCGACGGCGACCTCCCCGTCATCGATCTGCGTCCGGTGACCGTCCCCGCCGACTCCGTCGCCCTCGAGGACGGGTCGGCCGTCGTCTCCACCGAGACCGTCCTGACGGGCGGGGCCGCGAGCACCGCGACCCTCCGCCGCCCCGCGACGACCCACGTCGGCGCGCTCATGCTCGTCGCCCGCGGACTCGCCTACGCGCTCCAGGCCGCGCTCCTCCTCGCCGGCGCCGCGTCGGTCGACGACCTGACACTGGTCACCGGCGACACCGCGGGCGGCTCCACCTCCACCCTCGGCGACGGCCAGACGCGGGCCGTCGCCGGCGCCCTCCTCCTGGCCGCGATGCTGCTCTGGCTCGTGCTCGGAGCGCTCGTGCTCCGCGGCTCCGGCACGGCCAGGGGTCTCGCCCTCACCTCGAGCCTGCTCAGCACGATCACGGCCTTCACCGCCGTCCTGCAGGGCGGAGCAGCGATCAGCCTGCAGACCAATCTGGGGAGCGTCGCCTTCGACATCCTGGTCCTCCTGGCGCTGTCGAGCCGCAGCTCGCGCGACTACGCCGCCGCGCGGAGCCGGCAGCGCGCCGAGGCGAGGAGGCTCAGGACGCTCCGGAACCGCAGGACGCGCTAGACGCCGCCCCCGCCGCCTCCGCCACCGCCGCCTCCCGAGCTGCCGCCGCCGCCTGCACCGCCGCTCGACGAGCTCGACGACGAGCCGACGAAGCTCGACGCCGACGACGAGAACGACGCGACGCTCCCCGCGAACGCCGCGGCCTGGAAGCCGCCGGTCCCCGAGTACCAGACCGGGTCCGCGCCCGCCCGCTCGTAGGCGAGCGCGAGCGCCTCCGCCCAGCGCGACTCGAGCCCCAGCAGCACCGCCCACGGCAGGAGGCGCTCCGTCACCTCGACGACGTCGACCGACCCCTCCCGGCGGCGCTCCGCTCCCGCCGGGGACTGCAGCATCGCGAGCCGGTCCTTCTCGGCCAGCCGGATGTACAGCTCGAGACCGGCGAGGTGGTCGCGCAGCTCCGCCCCCGCGGCGGTCAGCGGCACCTTCGACACGAGCACCGTCGAGACCACTCCCGCGACCAGCACGAGCAGCAGCAGGATCAGCGGCAGCGCCCCGCCGTACGCCTGATCGAGCAGGATCACCCCGCCCACGAACCCGGCCATCAGCCCGAGCACCGCCGCGCCGATCACGAGCACCGAACCGCCGACGGTGCCCGGGCGGCGCAGCCCCGCCTCCGTCGCCCTCGCGGGCAGTGCCGTGAGGAACGCCGAGACCTCCTTGCCGAAGACCTTGTCCTTCTCGGACAGATCGCGGACCTCGCCCGGCCGCGGCGACGGTCCGAACGCGATGTCGAGGAAGCGCTGGTCGTCCTCGGCCGGCGGAGGAAGCGACCTGCGGTACCGCCTCGCAGCCGGATCCTCGACGCGCAGCACGAAGGCCGGACGCCGGCGCGTCCCCTCCGCCTCCTCGATCCGCACCAGGCCGCGCACGGCGGCATCGACGAACGCCGCGGCCGGCGCCTTGGCGGTCTTGCCGCGCAGAACGGCCGAGAGGAAGATCCCCGCGGTCGGCGGCTCGTACTCGGCGATCACCGTGGGTCGCCCCGGGGCGTCGCGGAGCACCGTCGTCCTCCGCCTGACGGCTGCGACGAGCGCCCCGAGCGCGAGCAGCACGCCCGCGAGCTGGAGCCACGACCAGCCGGAGGCGAGGTACGAGTCGTCCCGCGGCGTGAAGGTCCCGGGCGCGAAGCCGATCGCCACGGTGACGTTCTCGCCCGCCGCCAGGTCGGCTCCGGTCGCCGTGACCACTCCGCCGTCGGCGGTGAGGGAGCAGCCGTCGGTCGACCCCGCCGCACCGCGGTAGCAGCTCGCGGTCCCCGTCGCCGCGGCGGCCAGCCCGTCCTCGAGCTCGACGCGCACGAGGTAGCGGTCGAACGGCTGCCGCCACGCGGTCCCGTTCGCGTCCCAGTAGAACTCGTCCTGCCCGCTGCCGGTCCCGGAGGCGGGGAGGGTGACGTTGCGCTGGGTGTACGTGAAGACGTAGGTCCTGCTGCCGCTGACGTAGTCCTCGGCGGCGCTCGTGACGAGGAGGATGCCGTCCTCGCTCTCGGTCTCGACGGGCCGCGGGGTGCCGTCCTCGTCGGTGACCGAGATCAGCCGGACGTCGGTGGGATGCCCCTCGTAGTCGAGCGGGATCGCGCGCTGCATCCCGCGGTTCTGGTCGGCGGGGAACTCGGCCACGAAGGTCTCGGTCGTGGTGAGCGTCGAGTGGCCCTCGTCGTCGCGGCCGAGACGGAAGACGGCCGAGTAGTCCGAGAACCGGAAGTCGTCGACGCCGGTGCGCACCGGTGCCGCGGAGGCGGCCGTCGCGCCGAGGATCACGGCGACCACTCCCAGCACGATCCCGGAGCGGACGCGCGACCACCGGCTCCCGGTCGTCGCGGTCAGGATCCCGGCGAGCGTCCGCGTCATGCCAGCGATGCTACGCGCGGCTTCCCGCGACCACGTCCCCCGGGCGGGCTACCCGCTCTACTGCAGCAGGAACTGCGTCGGCGACCCCGACGGGATCCCCGCCACCGTCACCGAGAGGTTGTACGCCGCTCCCCCGGACGCGACCGCCTCGCGCCCGCCCGAGCACGTGTCCGGAGAGGAGCGCGTGCGGTCCCAGGTGATCGAGCTGCCAGTCACCGACCGGCCCGCCTCCAGCAGCACCTCGAGATCGGCCGCTCCCGTCTGGCAGTCGGTCGACGTCCAGATCTGGTCGGAGCCGCTCGTGATCGTGAACACCTGCTGACTCGTGCCCGCGTTGATCACGCAGTCGGTGCTCGAGATGTTGGCCAGCGAGAGCGAGAGCTGCGGATCCGCGCCCGCGGCGTAGCTCGTCGCATCCGTCACCGCGGTCACCGCGACGGAGGCGGCGGTGCACTCGGGAGCGGCGGCGGGCGAGCCCCCGGGGGCCGTCGACGGGTACAGGGTCGGGAGCGGCGTGGCCGACGGGTCGGCGCTCTCTCCTCCGGAACCCGCTCCCGCCCAGGGCTGCAGCGACAGCACCACGGCGAGGCCGGCGACGATCACGACCAGCGCGAGCAGCACTCCCGCTCGGCGTCGCCGGTACACCCGTGAGGGCAGGCGGCGGGGCGGCGGAGTCATCGCTCCAGGCTACGGCGCACGGGACGTCAGAGCGTCTTCAGCATGCGGGTGTTGCCGAGCGTGTTCGGCTTGACCCGCGCGAGGTCGAGGAACTCGGCCACGCCCTCGTCGGGAGAGCGCAGGAGCTCGGCGTAGACCTCGGGATCGACGACCTTCTCGCCGATCGGGGCGTAGCCGTGGCGGGCGAAGAAGTCGACCTCGAAGGTCAGGCAGAACAGGCGCGAGAGGCCGAGCTCGCGGGCGTCGTTCTCGAGCCGCTCGAGGATGTGGTGCCCCACGCCCTTGCCGAGCCAGTCCTGCGCGACCGCGAGCGTCCGCACCTCCGCGATGTCGTCCCACATCACGTGCAGCGCGCCGCAGCCGATCCGCTCGCCCGCGCCGTCCTCGGCGATCCGGAACTCCTGCACCGCCCCGTAGAGCACCACGCGGTCCTTGCCCAGCAGGACGCGGTTGTTGACGAGCGGCTCGCTCAGCTCCTGGATGAAGGGGACGTCGCTCGTGCGGGCCCGGCGCACCGGGTACTTCCAATCAGCCATCCGTCCAGCCTAGAGCCGCGGCCCGGTGCCCAGCCGCGGGGGAACGACGACGGCCCGCCCCTCCGGAGGAGGGACGGGCCTTCGGGACGACCTACGCGATCACGCCATCAGGTCGGGCGTCGCCGGGCCGGCGGTCGCCGCTCCCGTCGTCGCGCCGGCGCTGATCGAGATCAGCCGCGGAGTCGTCGTGAAGACGAAGCCGCCCGAGACGAAGTCGACGTGGATGTGGTCTCCCGCGCCGAGCTCGCCGTGCAGGATGCGCTCGGAGAGCTGGTCCTCGATCTCGCGCTGGATCGCGCGGCGCAGGGGGCGGGCGCCGAGGGCCGGGTCGAACCCGACCTCGATCAGCCGCTCCTTGGCCGACTGCGTCAGCTCCACCGTCATGTCGCGGTCGAGCAGGCGGTCGCCCAGGCGCTTGATGAACAGGTCGACGATCTGGAGCAGCTCCGGCTTCGACAGCTGCGGGAAGACGATGACGTCGTCCACGCGGTTGAGGAACTCGGGCTTGAAGTGCTTCTTCAGCTCCTCGTTGACCTTGCCCTTCATGCGGTCGTAGCCGGTGGCGTTGTCGCCCTCGATCTGGAACCCGACGGGACCACCGGCGATGTCACGCGCACCGAGGTTGGTGGTCATGATGATGACGGTGTTCTTGAAGTCGACGACGCGCCCCTGGCCGTCGGTCAGACGACCCTCCTCGAGGATCTGGAGGAGCGAGTTGAAGATGTCCGGGTGCGCCTTCTCGATCTCGTCGAAGAGGACCACGCTGAAGGGCTTGCGGCGCACCTTCTCGGTGAGCTGCCCGCCCTCCTCGAAGCCGACGAACCCGGGAGGGGCACCGAACAGTCGCGAGACCGTGTGCTTCTCGCCGTACTCCGACATGTCCAGCGAGATCATCGCGTTCTCGTCGTCGAAGAGGAACTCGGCGAGCGCCTTGGCGAGCTCGGTCTTGCCGACACCGGTGGGGCCGGCGAAGATGAACGATCCGGAGGGGCGCTTCGGGTCCTTCAGACCCGCACGGGTGCGGCGGATGGTGCGCGAGAGGGCCGCGATGGCCTCCTCCTGACCGATGACGCGCTGGTGCAGAGCCTTCTCCATGAAGACGAGTCGCGACGACTCCTCCTCGGTCAGCTTGAACACCGGGATGCCGGTCGCCTGCGCGAGGACCTCGGCGATCAGGCCCTCGTCGACGACACCGGTCGCCTTGACGTCGCCCGACTTCCACTGCTTCTCGAGGCGCAGGCGCTCACCGAGCAGCTGCTTCTCCTCGTCGCGGAGCGAGGCGGCCTTCTCGAAGTCCTGATCCTCGATCGCGGCCTCCTTCGCGGCGCGGACGACGGCGATGCGGTCGTCGAAGTCGCGCAGCTCGGGCGGGGCCGAGAGGATCGAGAGGCGCAGGCGCGCGCCGGCCTCGTCGATCAGGTCGATCGCCTTGTCGGGGAGGAAGCGGTCGCTGATGTAGCGGTCCGCGAGGTTCGCGGCCGAGACGATCGCTCCGTCGGTGATGGACACCTTGTGGTGCGCCTCGTAGCGGTCGCGCAGACCCTTGAGGATGTTGATCGTGTGGGGCAGCGACGGCTCCGCGACCTGGATCGGCTGGAAGCGGCGCTCGAGCGCGGCGTCCTTCTCGAAGTGCTTGCGGTACTCGTCGAGCGTGGTCGCGCCGATGGTCTGCAGCTCGCCGCGGGCGAGCAGCGGCTTGAGGATCGAGGCGGCGTCGATCGCGCCCTCGGCGGCCCCTGCGCCGACGAGGGTGTGGATCTCGTCGATGAAGGTGATGATGTCGCCGCGGGTGCGGATCTCCTTCGTGACCTTCTTCAGGCGCTCCTCGAAGTCGCCGCGGTAGCGGGATCCGGCGATGAGCGAGCCGAGGTCGAGCGTGTAGAGCTGCTTGTCCTTCAGCGTCTCGGGGACGTCGCCGCGGACGATCGCCTGGGCGAGTCCCTCGACGACGGCCGTCTTGCCGACGCCGGGCTCGCCGATCAGCACGGGGTTGTTCTTGGAGCGGCGCGAGAGGATCTGCATGACCCGCTCGATCTCCTTCTCGCGCCCGATGACCGGGTCGAGCTTGTTGTCGCGCGCGGCCTGCGTGAGGTTGCGTCCGAACTGATCGAGGATCTGCGAGCCGCCCTGAGGCTGCTGCTGCTCACCGCCCACGGCGACCTGCTCCTTGCCCTGGTAACCCGAGAGGAGCTGGATGACCTGCTGGCGCACGCGGTTGAGGTCGGCGCCGAGCTTGACGAGGACCTGCGCGGCGACACCCTCGCCCTCGCGGATGAGGCCGAGCAGGATGTGCTCGGTCCCGATGTAGTTGTGGCCGAGCTGCAGCGCCTCGCGGAGCGACAGCTCGAGGACCTTCTTCGCACGCGGCGTGAAGGGGATGTGGCCGGTAGGCTGCTGCTGCCCCTGGCCGATGATGTCCTGCACCTGCTCGCGCACCGCGTCGAGCGAGATCCCGAGGGACTCGAGCGCCTTGGCGGCGACTCCTTCACCCTCGTGGATCAGGCCGAGCAGGATGTGCTCCGTGCCGATGTAGTTGTGATTGAGCATCTTGGCCTCTTCCTGGGCCAGGACGACGACGCGCCGTGCGCGATCGGTGAATCTCTCGAACATGCTGTCACTCCCTACAGAACCCGCAGGGGTGGGCTCCGATAGATCGACTGTAACCAGCGGTCCTCCCGGTCGGACCCCCTGTTCGCCCTGGGCGTGAGGGCGTTCGCGGCCGTCGCTCAGGACGGTGTCCTGTGCCGCACTCCATGCGTCGGCATACACTTCCCGGATGAGCAACCTGGAGCGGCATCCGGACGAGCATCCGGTCGCCTCCGAGCCCGCCGCGGGCGGTTCCGCCGTCGAGATCCTGGAGGCGCGCCTCGTGCCGCTCGGCGGGCCGCGCGCCATCGAGGTGCGCCGCACGCTCCCCCAGCGCTCGCGCTCGACGATCGGCGCGTGGTGCTTCGCGGACCACTACGGTCCCGTGCGCCTGGGCGAGGAGGCGGGGATGGACGTCCCGCCGCACCCGCACACCGGGCTGCAGACCGTCAGCTGGCTCTTCGAGGGCGAGATCGACCATCGCGACAGTGTCGGCAGCCACCAGCTGGTGCGGCCGGGCGAGCTGAACCTGATGACGGCGGGGCGCGGGATCTCGCACTCCGAGGTCTCGACCGGTGCCGAGCCGGTGCTGCACGGGGTCCAGCTCTGGGTCGCGCTCCCCGAGGAGGCGCGCGTGATCGAGCCGTTCTTCGAGCACCACGAGGGCGTCCGCGCCGACCTGGCGGGCGCCGTGGTCCGGGTGTTCGTCGGCGGGATGCTCGGCGCCTCCGTGCCCGCGAGCACCTTCACCCCGCTCGTGGCGGCGCAGATCGACCTCGAGCCGGGAGCGACGGTCGAGCTGCCGATCGAGGGCGGGTGGGAGTACGGCGTGCTCGTCGACTCCGGACCCGTCGGGGTCGAGGGCGTCGACGTCGAGCGCTCGGACCTCGCCTACCTCGCGCCGGGCCGCACGACGCTCACGCTGTCGGCGGGAGACGAGGGCGGTCGCGTCGTGCTCCTCGGCGGCGAGCCCTTCGGCGAGCAGCTCGTGATGTGGTGGAACTTCGTCGGCCGCAGCCACGACGACGTGGCGGCCGCGCGGGAGCGCTGGCAGGAGGACGTGATCGCGGGAGGCGACTCCGAGGGGCCGTTCGGCACGGTCGAGGGCTACGACGGTCGCGCCCTGCCCGCGCCGACGCTGCCGACCGTGAGGCTCAAGCCGCGAGGAGCGTGACCGCGGGGCCGCGCCCCGGCCCGGTCACGATCCCTCCGACGCCGCCTTCTCGGCCGCGGCCCGATCCGTCGCCTCCGCGCTCTCGCGGAACGCGCGGCGCGGGTCCTGCATGGCACTCATCGGCGAGAGGTCGCGCGGAGCGATCGCGTCGGCGACCCAGCCCGAGATCACCCGCCACTTGCGGTCGAGGGTCGGCATCGCCGCGCCGTGGTACGCGCGGTGCGAGAGCCAGGCGAGCGGACCCCGGAGCTTCACGCCCTTGATCAGGCCCGCGCCCTTGCCGAGTCCGTACTCGGCGACGGTGCCGACCGAGACGTGGCGGTACTCCTCGACGACGCCGCCGGTGAGGTCGGCGACGATGTTCTGCGCGAGCAGCTTGGCCTGCCGCACGGCGTTCTGCGCGTTCGGCGGGTAGTACGCCGGCTGCTTCGCGGCCGTCAGGTCGGGGATCTGCGCCCCGTCCCCGGCGGCCCACACTCCGGGGATCGGCTCGCCGTCGTCGGTGATGACGCGCAGGCGCGCGTCGGCCGAGACGTGGCCCTTGGGCCCGCGCGGCGCATCGGTCGCGTCGAGGATCGGGTTCGGCTTCACGCCGGCCGTCCACACGATCGTGGCCGCGGGGATCCGCTCGCCGCTCGAGAGCTCGACGACGCCGTCCTCGCACGAGGGCATCGTCGTCTTCAGGTGCACGTGCACGCCCCGCGAGCGGAGGTGGTCGAGGGTCCAGGCCGAGAGCTCCGCGCCGACCTCGGGGGCCACCCGGTCGAGCGCCTCGACGAGGTGCCAGGTCACGTCGCCCATCGAGAGCGACGGCTGGGCGGCGAGCGCGCGGCGGCTGAGGTCGAGCAGCTCGCTCAGCGCCTCGACTCCGGTGTAGCCGCCGCCGACGAAGACGAAGGTGAGCAGCCGGCGGCGCTCGGCGGAGTCGGTGGTCAGCGCCGCCTGCGCGACGTTCTCGATGACGCGGTCGCGCAGGTGCGCCGCCTCCTCGACGGTCTTGAAGCCGATGGCGTGCTCGGCGAGTCCCGGGGTGGGGAACGTGCGGGTGACGGCGCCGAGCGCGAAGACGACCTGGTCGAACGCCAGCGTGCGGGTCGAGCCGTCCAGCGCGGCGACCGTCGCGGTGCGATCGGCGAGGCTGACGCCCGTGATCGCCCCGCGGATCACGCGGGTGTGCTTGAGCGCCGACACCAGGGGCACCGTGACGTGCCGCGGCTGCACGTGCCCGCCGGCGACCTCGGGCAGCAGCGGCTGATAGGTCATGTAGGGGTTGGGTTCGACCACGGTGACGTCGATCGGAGCAAGCCCCCGCCGCTTCTCGAGCCCCCACGCGGTGTAGAGGCCGACGTAGCCGCCGCCGAGGATGAGGATGCGCGTCGTTCCGGATGCCGTCATGTCCGTTCCCTTCTCGAGCCCTCCGCCGACGACGCGCAGAGGTGGAGCCGCGCGCACCGGTGCTGGGGAGTCTCCGACGCTACGCCGCGATCCTCGACCGATCCAGGGGATTGCGCAGCGGCCGCCCGCGCGTCAGCCGGCCGCCCGCTCCTCGAGACGGAGGCGACGGCGGTACTCGCTCGGCGAGAGCCCGGTCTCGGTCGTGATCGCCCGCCGCAGGCGCTCGGGCGAAGAGAAGCCGGAGCGGCGCGCGATGTCGCTGAGCGGCAGCCCGGCCGCCTCCGCCGTGGCGACGAGGCGCAGCGCGTTCTCGGTGCGGACCGCCGAGATCATCTCGCGCAGCGTGGTGCCGCGCTCGTCGGCGACCGCGCGCTGGAGGGTGCGCAGGCTCACCCGGCAGCGGCGCGCGACCGTCCCCGGGTCGAGCAGCGGATCGCTGTAGTCGGCGCGGATGACGTGGAACGCGGCGTCGACCATGTCGTGCAGACCGAGACGCTCGACGTCCTCCTCCTCCCGCTCGGCGCCGAGGATGCGGGCGAGGCGCAGCACCGTGCCCTGCAGGTACTCGGTCTGCACCGGGTGCGCGATGTCGAGGTCGGTGAGGAACGCGCGGAGCACCGTCCGCGCGGAGGCGATCAGCGGCGACTCCGGGAGGGTGCGCGCGGGCTCGATGCGGCGCGCGCGCTCCGAGGCCGGGGCGTCGGTGCAGAGCACGAGGAACCGGACCGGGCGCCGCGCGCGGAGGACCGCCGGCGAGTCGGCCGAGAGGGCGATCCCGCCCTCGTCGACCTCGACGAGCCTCGAGGCGGACTCCAGGGTGAGGATCCCCTCCATCGGCAGCACGAACACCGAGGCGCCGTCGGACGCGGACGGGCCGGGCCAGCGCGCCGCGAACGGGGTGGACACGACGTGCAGGACCCGGAGGTTCTCGACGGCGCCGACGGCGAGGTCCATCCGGAAGCCGAGGGGCAGGTCGACGCCGGTCTCGAGGAGGCGGCGGAGGGCCGCGACGCCGTCGGCACCTCGGAGCCGGACGGCTCGGACCCCGGGGCTCAGAGGGATGCTGACGGGATTGAGCAGGGTGGGGCGAGGGACCACGGTGGCGACTCCGATCGTCGGGACGACCGCTCGGGGAGCGTTCGTCCTCCGGGAGCCTATAAGACGTGAGAGTTCCTCGCCTCAGCCCCGTCCGGGGGGAGTCACTGCAGAGCGGAGGTGAGTCGCGCCAGGTTGTCGAGGATCGTCGAGCGCAGCGGCTGCTGACGCCACTCGCGCAGGGTGAGCTCGCGGGAGTGCTCGCGGTAGTCCTGCTGCACCTGCCGCAGGTCCTCGACGAACTCCGAGCCGCGGACCATGAGCGACACCTCGAGGTTGAGGCTGAACGAGCGCATGTCCATGTTGCTCGAGCCGATCACGGCGACGTCGTCGTCGATCGTGAAGTGCTTCGCGTGCAGGATCGTGGGCTTGCGGTACATCCAGATCCGCACCCCCGCGGTCAGCAGGGTCTCGTAGTACGAGCGCTGCGCGTGGTAGACGACGGCCTGGTCGCCGATCTCGGAGACGAAGAGCTCGACGTGCACGCCGCGCCGGGTGGCCGTGGTGATCGCGTAGAGCATCGCCTCGTCCGGGACGAAGTAGGGGCTCGTGATGATGATCGACTTCTGGGCCGAGTAGAGCAGCGTGAGGAAGAGGCGCAGGTTGTTCTCGCCGTCGAAGCCGGGCCCGCTCGGCACGACCTGGCAGTCGATCGTGTCGCGCTTCTGCAGTGCCTCCATCGGCTCGGACTCGCGGAGCAGGAGCTCGTCGGTCTCGCTGTACCAGTCGGTGATGAAGATGGCGTTGATGCCCTGCACGACCGGGCCCTCGAGGCGCACCATCAGGTCGTGCCAGTGCAGGCCGCGGCGGATGTTGCCGCGCTTGTTGTAGCTCGAGTCGACGACGTTCTGCGACCCCATGAACGCCGTGTTGCCGTCGACGATCAGCAGCTTGCGGTGGTTGCGGAGGTCGGGGCGCTGGTACTGCAGACGCCACGGGCGCACCGGCAGCATGTACGACCAGTGCGCGCCGGCCTCCTTCAGGGCGCGGAGGCGGCGGCGCGTGCCGGTGAAGTACCCGGGCACCCGGATCGACGCGATGTGGTCGAGCAGGATCCGCACCGTCACCCCGCGGGCCACGGCCCGGTCGAGGGCGGCGAAGAACGGCGCGGTCGTCTCATCGGCCGCGAGGATGTAGAACTCGCAGTGCACGTAGCGGCGGGCGCGGTCGATCTCGTCGGCCATCGCCTGGATGGTCTCCTCGTAGCCGCCCTGGAGACCGGCGTCGTTGCCTCCGACCAGCGGCATCGCGCCGAGGTTGCGGTTGAGGGTGACCACCGACTCGAGCCACTGCGGCCACGGGTGGTCGCGCGCGACGCGGTCGATGCCCTCGGTCGACTCGAGGATGAAGCGGTTGATCTCCTCCTGCTTGCGGCGACGCCTGCGCGGCAGCTTGTAGCTCCCGATGAACAGGAACAGCAGGATGCCGACGTAGGGGATCAGGAAGATCGCCATCAGCCAGGCGAGACCGGTCGTCGGGCGGCGGTTGCGCGGGACGACGATCACGGCGACGACCCGGACGACGAGCTCGACCACGATCGCCCCCACGGCGAGCACCAGCGACCAGTCGGGTCCCGTCACCGCTCCTCCTCGCCGGTCGCTCTGTCAGGGGGCACCGAGGCGCGGCACGCGCGACTCCTCGGATGCGTTCGGTGGTCGGGGCGGCTCAGACGTCGCGCGGCGGGAGTCCGCGGCGCGCGCGCTCCTCGGCCTCGATGCGGTCGTAGGCGCGGCGCTCGTTGCGGTCGGAGCGGATCACGGCGCGCATGATGAACCAGAAGAGGAGCCCGACGCTGAGCGTCGGCACGAGTGCCCACAGCCCCTGATTCCAGATCTCCCAGTCCATGCGGCGATCCTACCGGGCGGCGCGGGGAAGCCCCCGGGAGTGGCCGCCGGGCGCTAGCGGCTCTCGATCGACTGGTTGAGGGCCGAGGCGTCGGCGTTCAGGCCCTCGAGCTCGGAGCGCAGGCCGTCGTACACGACGATGTCGGCGTCGATGGCGTCGCGCGTCGCGTCGATCTCGTCGCCGCGCTCGAGGAGCTCGGCCCGCTCGGCGTCGAAGGCCGCGTTCGAGGAGAAGTCGCCGCTGTCGGCGCGCGCGTTGAAGTCGTCGATCTCGGCGTTCAGAGCGTCGTAGTCGGCGTTGTTCGCGTCCACGCGCGCGGTCAGGTCGGCGTACATCGCGTCGATCCGGGCGACCAGATCGGCGATGCGGTTCTCGAGGTCGGTGAAGACCGCCTCGTAGCGCGCGTTCAGCCCGACGACGACGGAGCGGTCGGTGAAGTACGCGGCGTAGTGCGCCTCGAGCGCCGGCGGCAGATCCGCCACCTCCGTGCCCAGGATCGAGTGGAGCTCGTTGACGCGCTCCCCCAGGCCGCCGGTGCGGTAGAGCTCGAGCCGCTCGGCGATCGGGCCGTCCGCGGGCAGCGCCGCGTACGCCGCCTCGAGCTCGGCGCCGAGCTCCTCCTGCTCGCTCGCGTCCAGGCGCACCCACGCCGCGTGCAGCATCTCGTGCGCGGCGGTGACGTCGCGGATCCCGTCGAGATCGGCGTTCTCGACATCGGAGATGTAGATGTCGCTGCCCGTGTAGCAGCCGAGCACGATGTCGTCCGAGGCGCCGTACCCGCAGAGGGTGTTGAAGCCGGCGGTCGGCTCGACGGAGGGGCTCGAGGCGTAGTAGAGGGCGCGGCCGCGCGTCGACATCGCGGTGCGCTCCGCGAATCCGCTGATCGTCTCGTCGGGGGTGAACGCCTCGGCCGCACGCTGGTCGGCGAGGGCCGTGCCCAGATCGGAGGAGTCGACGAGGACGGAGGCGGCCACGGCGGTGCCCACCCCGAACTGCGCCAGGGTGAGCACGCCGGCGAGAGCCGTCGCGACGATGCTGGATGCGCGGACCACGTCTCCCCCTGTCTACTTCACGAGCGGGAAGAGGATGGTCTCCCGGATCCCGAGACCGGTGATCGCCATCAGCAGGCGGTCGATGCCCATCCCCATGCCGCCGGTCGGCGGCATGCCGTGCTCGAGGGCGCGGAGGAAGTCCTCGTCGAGGCGCATCGCCTCGTCGTCGCCCGCGGCCGCCTGGCGCGCCTGCTCGACGAAGCGCTCGCGCTGCACGACCGGGTCGACCAGCTCCGAGTAGCCCGTCGCGAGCTCGAAGCCGCGGACGTAGAGGTCCCACTTCTCGACGACGCCCGGGATGCTGCGGTGCGCGCGCACGAGCGGCGAGGTGTCGACCGGGAAGTCCATGACGAAGGTCGGGCGGGTCAGGCCGCCCTTCACGAAGTGCTCCCAGAGCTCCTCGACGTACTTGCCGTGCGTGGGCACGTGCACCTCGACGCCCTCGCGCTCGGCGAGTGTCTCGAGCTCGACCAGCGGGGTCGACGGAGTGATCTCGATGCCGGCCGCGAGCGAGAGGCTCTCGTACATCGAGATCCGCTCCCACTCGCCGCCGAGGTCGTACTCGGTGCCGTCGGCCCAGGTGACCACGTGCGATCCGGCGACCGCGAGCGCCGCGTTCTGGATCAGCTCCTGCGTGAGGTCGGCGATCGAGGTGTAGTCGCCGTACGCCTGGTAGGCCTCGAGCATCGCGAACTCGGGCGAGTGCGTCGAGTCGGCGCCCTCGTTGCGGAAGTTGCGGTTGATCTCGAACACCCGCTCGATGCCTCCGACGACGGCGCGCTTGAGGTACAGCTCGGGGGCGATGCGGAGGAAGAGCTCGGTGTCGAACGCGTTGGAGTGCGTCGCGAACGGGCGGGCGGAGGCGCCTCCGTGCATCACCTGCAGCATCGGGGTCTCGACCTCGAGGAAGCCGTGGCCGACGAACGTGCTGCGGAGCGAGGCGTTGACCTTCGCGCGGGTGACCACGGTGTCGCGGGCCTGCGGGCGCACGATCAGGTCGAGGTAGCGCTGGCGCATCCGGGTCTCGTCGCCGAGCTCGTTGTGCAGGTTCGGGAGCGGGAGGATCGCCTTGGCGGCGATGGTCCACGCCGAGACCCAGACGCTCAGCTCGCCGCGCTTGCTCGAGATGACCTCGCCCTCGACGAAGAGGTGGTCGCCCAGGTCGACGAGCTCCTTCCACGCGGCGAGCGACTCGTCGCCGACGTCGCCGAGCGAGACCATCGCCTGGATGCGCTCGCCGTCGCCGGACTGCAGCGTCGCGAAGCAGAGCTTGCCGGTGTTGCGCTGGAACACGACGCGGCCGGCGAGGCCGACGCGGTCGCCCGTCCTCGTGTCCGGCTCGATGCCCTCGTGGCGCGAGCGGACCGCGGCGATCGTGTCGGTGACGCCCACGGCGACCGGGTAGGCGCCACCGCCGAGGTCGTCCCCCGCCCGCTCGAGCAGGCGCTCGCGCTTGGCCAGGCGCACGGCCTTCTGCTCCGAGGCCTCCTCGGCGGAGAGCTCGGTGGGGTCGGGGGTGTCGGCCATGGCGGAACGGTGCTTTCGGTCGGAGGCGGCGGGCGCGATCAGGCGAGCAGGATCGGGCCGTTGTCGAGGAGGCGGGTGGAGCCGACGACCGCGGCAACGAGCACGAGGGCCGGGCCGCGGTAGTCGTCGTCGACCGGGAGGAACGTCGTCGGGTCAGCGACGGCGAGGTAGTCCAGTTTAACCAGCGGCTCGCCCATCGCGGCGGACTGGGCCGCGGCGATGACGGAGTCGACACCGCGGTCGGCGGCGGACGCCGCGGCCTCGAGGACGAGCGGCACGGTGCGCGCGGCCCGGCGCTCGCGGGCGTCGAGGTAGCGGTTGCGGCTCGAGAGCGCGAGGCCGTCCTCCTCGCGGACCGTCTCGACGGCCTCGATCACGACGGGCAGGTCGAGGTCGCGCACCATGCGGCGCACGAGGAACAGCTGCTGCGCGTCCTTCTGCCCGAACAGCGCGGCGTCGGGCTGCACGATGCCGAGCAGCTTGGCGACGACGGTGAGCATCCCGTCGAAGTGGCCGGGGCGGGAGCGGCCCTCGTAGAGGGTGCCGGCCTTCCCGGCGACGACGCGGGTCGCGGAGGGTCCGTCGGGGTACATCTCGGCGACTGTCGGCGCGAAGACGTACTCGACCCCCTCCCGTTCGAGGAGGGCGAGGTCGGCCGCGAGGTCGCGCGGGTAGCGGTCGAGGTCCTCCGAGGGACCGAACTGCAGCGGATTCACGAAGATCGACACGACCACGACGTCCGCGATCTCGCGGGCGCGGTCGACGAGGGCGAGGTGACCGTCGTGCAGGGCACCCATGGTGGGGACGAGGGCGATGCTGCGGCCCGCGCGACGCTCGGCCCGCAGCCGCTCGCGGACGGCGTCGATGCGTTCGATGGTGCTGATCACCCGAGAACCCTACCGGCGGCGGCGCGCACCCTCCGCTCGAGCGGCGGGTGCTCGGCCGGGGTCAGTGCGCCGCGCGGCGCAGGGCGTCGTCGACGGAGGAGCGGACGAGGCTCGAGAGGAAGAAGCCCGGCTTCTCGACGCCGATGCCGGCGAGCAGGCCCGCGGCCTGCTCGACGATCGCGGTCGAGAAGGTGGTGGCGGTGGAGACGGCCTCCGCGTAGGCCGCGCGGTCCGACTCCGCCACCGTCACCGGCTCGCCGCCCATCTCGACGACCAGCGCCTGCGCGATGGGGAGCACCGGGCCGGGCGCCGTCACGGCGAAGTACGTCTCGGAGAGGCGGGCGAGGTCGAGGCTCGTGCCGCTGAAGGCCATCGCCGGGTGCACCGCGAGCGGGATGGCTCCGGAGGAGAGTGCCGGGGCCAGCACGCCGTACCCGTGCTCGGGCGCGGTGTGCAGGACGAGCTGGCCGGCCTGCCAGGCGCCGATCGCGGCGAGGCCCGCGACGAGAGCACCGATCTCGCCTCCGGGAACCGCGATGACGACCAGCTCGCTCCGCTCGACCAGGTCGGGCACGGCGAGCACGGGCACGCCCGGCAGCAGCGCGTCGGCCCGCTCGCGGCCGCTCTCGCTGGTGGTCGCGACGCCGATCACGGCGTGGCCGGCGCCCGCGAGGGCGGCACCGAGCACGGGGCCGACGGGGCCCGCTCCGATGACGCCGACTCCGAGGCGTCCGTCTCGTCGGGTGTCAGGCATGCGGAGGTCCCTCCGGTTCGGGTGCGCCGGTGGGCGCGGGCCAGGCGGTGCGATCCAGCGGAGCGGGCCACTCGTCGGCGCGAGCGGAGGCGGCGCGCCGCCCCCACAGGTGGCTCTCGTCGCGCCCCGCCGCGTCGACACCCGCGCGCGCGAGCTCGTCGAAGAACACGCGGCCGTCGGCGACGCTCATCACCGGGACCATCGGCGTCACCGGCCCGGCGACCGTGTGCACCCGCGCCGACGCGACACCGAGCATCCGCTGGAGCGGACCCTGCTGCACGCCGACGCTCTGCATCCGCGCGAGCGGGACCACGGCGACCCTCCGCCAGACCGCTCCACTGCGGATGACCACGACGTCGGCGGCGAGCCGGTAGCCGGTCCGCCGCCACGAGAGCGGCCGCAGCCAGGCGGCGGCGAGCGGCGCCCGGGTGAAGCCGGGGGCGTCGCGCAGGCGCAGCGCGTCGCCGACCGGGGTCGCCTCCGCCCCCTCGGACGAGCCGGGGAGCAGCAGCGCGAGCACCCGCTCGACGGCGACGAGATCGCCGACGGGCAGGATCGTCGTGTTCGGCTCGCCGTTGGCGCCCCGGGAGGCTCCGTGCCCGGCCCGGTCGATCTTGACCTGCCACCAGCCGAACGGCCGCCAGAGCAGGGGCTGCGTGATCTCGACGGCGTGGATGCGCCCCGGAGGCAGGGTGTCGCTGCTGGTCGAGAGCACGCCGTAGCCGACGCGGACGCCGTCGGGGGTGCCCGCGATCGAGTAGCGCAGCGACCGCACGAACTGGCGGACGTAGTAGCTGCCCGAGCCGATCAGGCCCGGCAGGATCGCGAAGAGGACGTACGGCGACCCGTAGACGGAGACGAGGACGACGGCGACCACCGACACGGCCAGGAACACGGTGAAGCCGCTGAACACCAGCGAGCCCAGCAGGCGCCCGGGCGGGATCGAGACGACCGACTCCGGGGGCGTCCCGTCGTCCTCGAGGTCGGCGAACTCCTCGATCCGCCGCGAGAGGAAGCCGCCGGCCGGAGCGTCGCCGGCCGCCACGGCCTCGCGCTCGCGCACCCCGGAGGCGAGGCGGAGGATGTCGCGGCGGAGCGCGTCGACCAGGCGCGAGCCGAGGTACGAGAGCTGCACGTTGGCGTCCTGGCCGGCCACGCTCACCTCGAGCTTGGCCGCTCCGAAGAGCCGGGCGAAGAGGGGGCGCTGCACGGCGATGCCCTGGATGCGGTCGAGCCGCGCCCGGCGGTTGGTGCGGAAGAGCACGCCCGAGCGCACCTCGACGACCTCGTCCGTGATGCGGAAGGTGTGCATCCGCCACGAGAGCCAGAACGCGAAGACGGCCACGGCGAGCCCGACGGCGACGGCGAGCAGCGCCCAGCCCACGAGTCCGCGGCGAAGCAGCTCGTCGACGGGGTCGCCGCTCGCGTACCCGCCAGGGCCCGGGAGGAAGAGCTCCACGAGTCGCTCGCGGAGGTTGGTGACGACGATGCCGATGACGACCAGGAGGCCGATCCCGCCCTTGAGCACGGGCGTCGCCGGGTGCAGGCGGTGCCACTCCCCGTCGGCGAGGTCGGTCTCGATGCCGCGGACGGGGGCTGCGGAGGCGTCGCTCACAGGCCGGCCCGGCGCGACTCGGCGAGCGCGACGAGCCGGTCGCGCAGCTCCTCCGCCTCGCCGGCGACGAGACCCGGGATGCTGACGCCCGTGGCGGCGGCTGCCGTGACGAAGCGCAGATCGGCGAGGCCGAGCGCGCGGGCGAGCGGCCCGCGGTTGACGTCGATGAGCTGCATCCGGCCGTAGGGCACCGAGACGAAGCGCTGGAACATGATGCCGCGGCGGAACAGCAGGTCGTCGTCGCGGAGGAGGTAGCCGTAGGCGCGGGCGCGACGGGGCGCGACGATCAGGAGGGTCACCGCGAGCGTGGCGGCGGCGACCAGGAGGATCCAGGCCCACTCGACGCCGACCAGCCAGAGCACCGCCGGCACCGCGAGCAGGACGACGCTCGAGATCACGGCCGAGACGATCTCGACGGCCACGTACTTCGGCGACACCCGACGCCACGGGCCCTGCACGTCGAGCCGCCGGCTCCCGTCCGCGACCGCCTCGCGACGGCTGCGGCGCTCTCCGGAAGCGGCTCGCGGCTCCGATTCTCCGGTCACAGAGACGTCCTCCCTGCCCGCGCGCGAGCGGAGTCGGCGTCAGGCGTGGTTCACCTCGCCGACGGCGGGATCGTCGTCGTCACTCGGCGGAATGGTGCACAGGTGCTCGGCGACCAGGCCGGCCACCAGCAGGACGACGGAGCCCACGATGGTGGCGACGTCCTGCCACACGGAGCCTAGCGAAGGGACGACCGCCCGGCTCAGCAGGTAGACGAGGATGCCGCCGGAGGCTCCGAGCAGGAGCGCGCCGACGTGGCTCGAGGCCTTGGCGAGCACGACGACCCTCATCGCGCGGAACGGGTCGATCCGGCGGCGGAGCGTCCCCTTCGTCGCCCGGTGGATCGGGATGGCGAAGCCCAGCACGAGGGCGGCGACGGCCACGAGGGTGAGCGGCACCGTCAGCGGCGGGATCAGGACGGGCCGCCCCGCGGAGGCGATCGCCAGATCGAGGAGGAAGCCGGCCACGGCGCCGGCCAGGCCGAGGCCGAGGAGGGTGCTGATGCGGGTGCGGGTCACGGAGTGCTGCTCTCGGGATCGGGGCTTCCGGGGGCGGTGCTCGTCGGGGCGCTCCGAGGGGAGGCGCCGCGGGGCCAAGCTATCGTCTCGGGCCGGTCGACGACGCGGTCGGTCGCCAGGGCCCGGAGGCCCGAGATCGGGCCGGCGCCGGGCAGCACGGCCGACGGCTCCACGTCGAGCCACGGTTCGAGCACGAAGGCGCGCTCGCCGGCGCGCGGGTGGGGCAGCGTGAGGTGCGGGTCGTCGCGGACGACGCCTCCCATCGCGATGATGTCGATGTCGAGGGTGCGGTCGCCCCAGCGCTGCTCGTCGGCGCCGCGGAGGCGTCCGCCCGAGAGCTCGATCGCGGAGGTCGCCGCGAGCAGGTCGTCGGGCTCGAGGGTCGTCGAGGCGGTGACGACCGCGTTGAAGTAGGCGGGCGCGTCGAGGTCGACGCCGTCGAGCTTCCAGGCCGGCGACTCGACGACCTTCGAGACGGCCCGCACGCGCAGCCCGGGAGTCGTCGCGAGCGCGCGGACGGCCTCGGAGAGGTGGGCGAGCCGGTCGCCGAGGTTGCTGCCGAGCGCGAGGACGACGTGGCGCTCCGGGCGGATCCGCTCGGGTCGCGGTCTCACGGGCGGCTCCTCGTGATCTGCACGGCGACGTCGCCGAAGGGCAGCGGGATGGGCGCGTCCGGCTTGTGCACCGTGATCCGCACGACCTCGGCCGCGGCGAAGCCGAGCGCCACCTGCGCGAGCCGCTCGGCGACCGTCTCGATCAGGTCCACCGGATCGCGTGTCACGGCGTCGGCGAGCGCGATCGCGAGCTCGCCGTAGTGCACCGTCTCGGCGAGCGCGTCGCCGTCGGCCGCCGGGACGGTGTCGAGCCAGACGGTCGCGTCGATGACGAAGTCCTGGCCGTTCTCGCGCTCGAAGTCGAAGACACCGTGGTGCGCGCGCACGCGCAGCCCCGTCAGCGTGATCGAGTCGCGGACGGCGAGGGAGGCGGGGTCGATCATCGGCGTCGCTCCTGTCCGAGTCGTGAGGCGAGGGCGAGGGCGTGCGCGCTCGAGCGGACGTCGTGCACGCGGACTCCCCACGCGCCGCGGTCGGCCGCGACGAGGCTGAGCATCGCCGTCACCTCGTCCCGCTCGGCCGCCGGCGCTCCGGGAGCGGCGAAGGGCGCGAGGAAGCGCTTGCGCGAGTGGCCGACGAGCACGGGATGGCCGAGCGCCGTGATCGCGTCGAGGTGCGCCAGCAGGGCCCAGTCGTGCTCGGCGTTCTTGGCGAAGCCCAGACCCGGGTCGAGGATGAGGCGGTCGTCGCCGATCCCGGCCGCGCGGACCGCGTCGACGCGGCGCTCCAGCTCGCCGCGCACCTCCGCGACGACATCGCCGTAGGTCGCGAGCGACGTCATGCCGGCGCTGTGGCCGCGCCAGTGCATCGCGATGTAGACCGCGCCGCGCTCGGCGACCAGGGGCAGCATCGCCGGGTCGGCGAGCCCGCCCGAGACGTCGTTGACGACCACGGCGCCCGCGTCGAGCGCCGCCTCGGCCGTCGCCGCGCTCATCGTGTCGATGCTGACGCGCACCCCCTCGGCCGCGAGGGCGCGGATCACCGGCAGGACGCGGGTCTGCTCGGCACGGGCGTCGACGCGGGGAGCACCGGGGCGGGTGGACTCGCCGCCGACGTCGACGAGGTCGGCGCCGAACGAGCCGGGCCCGGAGCCGTCGGAGGCGGTCATCGCCAGGCCGTGCCGCACGGCGTCGTCGACGGAGAGCCAGCGCCCGCCGTCGCTGAAGGAGTCGGGAGTGACGTTGAGGATCCCGAGGAGCGCGGCGCGGCCGACGGGAGCGAGATCCGTCGCGGAGGGGAGCACGTCACTCCCCCCGAGCGGCGCCGATCAGCGCGATGATCTCGGCGCGGGCGGCGGGTTCGGCGAGGGTGCCGCGGGCGGCGACGGTGACGGTCGAGCTCGACGTCTGGCGCGCGCCGCGCATCCGGACGCAGCCGTGCTCGGCGTCGACGACCACGAGCACGCCCTCCGGGGAGAGCCCGGAGTCGATGACGTCGGCGACCTGCTCCGTCAGCCGCTCCTGCAGCTGCGGGCGCGAGGCGATCGTCTCGACGATCCGCGGCAGCTTGCCCAGGCCGATCACGCGGTCGCCAGCCCGGTAGGCGATGTGGGCGACGCCGACGAACGGCAGGAGGTGGTGCTCGCAGACCGAGCGGAACGACAGGTCGCGCACGATCACGGTCTGCTGCTCGGCCCGCCCGCCCTCGACGACCGCGAAGGTCTCGTCGAGGTGCGAGGCGGGGTCGAGCTCGAACTCGCCGAAGAACTCGGCGTACGCCTCGGCGAAGCGCTTCGGGGTCGAGGCGAGCCCCTCGCGACCCGGGTCCTCCCCGATCGCCGCGAGCAGCTCGACGACGGCCGCCTCGATGCGCGCCTTGTCGACGGGCACCGGAGTCAGGCCGTCGCGGGGCGGGGGTTGATCAGCGGCGGGCGCTGGGGGGCGATCTCGCCGGCGTCGGAGGTGACTCCTCCGTCGGTCACTCCCGCGTCGATCGGAGCCTTCGCGACCGGCACCGCGATGGGCGGCAGGTCCGAGAGCGGACGCTTGTCGCTCGAGAGCCACTGCGGGCGCTCGTCGATCTTGCGCACGTCCTTGAAGATCTCGGCCAGCTGGTCGTGGTCGAGGGTCTCCTTCTCGAGCAGCTCGGTCGCGAGGCGGTCGAGGATGTCGCGGTTGGCGTTGATGACCTGCCACGCCTCGTCGTGCGCCTGCTCGATCAGCTGGCGCGTCTCGGCGTCGACCTTCTCGGCGATCTGCTCCGAGTAGTCGCGCTGGTGGCCCATGTCGCGGCCGAGGAACATCTCGCCCGAGGACGACCCGAGCTTCACCGAGCCGATGTCCGAGGACATGCCGTACTCGGTGACCATCTTGCGGGCGATCGCGGTCGCCTTCTCGATGTCGTTCGACGCTCCGGTGGTGGGGTCGTGGAAGACGATCTCCTCGGCGACGCGGCCGCCCATGGCGTACGCGAGCTGGTCGAGGAGCTCGTTGCGGGTCGTCGAGTACTTGTCCTCGAGCGGCAGCACCATCGTGTAGCCGAGGGCGCGACCGCGCGGGAGGATCGTGACCTTGGTGACCGGGTCGGTGTGCCGCATGGCCGCCGCGGCGAGAGCGTGCCCGCCCTCGTGATAGGCGGTGATCAGCTTCTCCTTGTCGCGCATGACGCGGGTGCGGCGCTGCGGGCCGGCGATGACGCGGTCGATGGCCTCGTCGAGGGCGCGGTTGTCGATCAGCTGCGCGTTGGAGCGGGCGGTCAGCAGCGCGGCCTCGTTGAGCACGTTCGCGAGATCGGCACCGGTGAAGCCCGGGGTCTTGCGGGCGACGACCTCGAGGTCGACGCCCCCCGCGAGCGGCTTGCCGCGGCCGTGCACCTCGAGGATCCGCTTGCGGCCGAGCAGGTCGGGGGCGTCGACGCCGATCTGGCGGTCGAAGCGCCCCGGGCGCAGCAGCGCGGGGTCGAGGATGTCGGGGCGGTTCGTCGCCGCGATCAGGATGACGTTGGTCTTGACGTCGAAGCCGTCCATCTCGACCAGGAGCTGGTTGAGGGTCTGCTCTCGCTCGTCGTGACCGCCGCCCATGCCCGCACCGCGGTGGCGGCCGACGGCGTCGATCTCGTCGACGAAGATGATGGCCGGCGAGTTCTCCTTGGCCTGCTGGAACAGGTCGCGGACGCGGCTCGCACCGACACCGACGAACATCTCGACGAAGTCCGAACCGGAGATCGAGTAGAAGGGCACGCCCGCCTCCCCCGCGACAGCGCGGGCCAGCAGCGTCTTGCCGGTGCCGGGAGGGCCGTAGAGCAGGACGCCCTTCGGGATCCGCGCGCCGACGGCCTGGAACTTCGCGGGCTCCTTGAGGAACTCCTTGATCTCGTGCAGCTCCTCGATCGCCTCGTCGGCGCCGGCGACGTCGCCGAACGTGACCTTGGGCGACTCCTT
Organism: Rathayibacter sp. VKM Ac-2759; assembly: GCF_009834225.1. Classification (NCBI taxonomy): domain Bacteria; kingdom Bacillati; phylum Actinomycetota; class Actinomycetes; order Micrococcales; family Microbacteriaceae; genus Rathayibacter; species Rathayibacter sp. VKM Ac-2759. The sequence continues at coordinate 614,726 of NZ_CP047176.1, read as the reverse complement.
CGAGACCAGCTTCGCCTTCGACTTGCCGAACTGCATGACGCGGTTGCCGCCGCCCTGCATGCCCGAGAGCATCAGCCAGAAGAACGCGCCGATCAGGAGGACCGGGAGGAGGAAGCCGAGAGCCGACAGGAACCAGTTGGTCTGCGGCACCTCGTCGTCGTAGCCGTCGGCCAGGGTCGCGGAGCTGATGGCGTCCACGACCTCGGTGCCGCGCGGGGCCACGTAGTAGAACTGCACCTGCGTGCCGTTGTCGCCGTCGGCCTGGCTCAGCGTCAGATCGACGCGCTGCTCTCCGTCCACGATCTTCGCCGAGGCGACCTTGCCGTCCTGGAGGAGCTCGAGGCCCTCCTGCGTGCTGACCTGCCGGAACCCGGACATCGTGATCAGCGAGGAGCCGATCCAGACCGCCACGATCGCGAGGACGACGTAGAGAATGGGACCCCGGAAGATGCGCTTGACGTTCATGAATGTTGCGGGTGCGACACCCGGCACCTTTCTGACGAGGAAATGTGAGTGCCAGGCTACCTCCCGCACTCTGAACGCCGCCCACGCGTTCGCCGTGGGCCGAAAGGTGCCCATGGGTTCGGATGCGGCTGTGCCGCATCGGAACCCGCGGTCGGCTCCGTGAGATGGTCGCGATCCGCAGAGCGTCCTGCGTCGGGCTGTCGCCTGCCTGCTGGTCGAGTAGCCCCGTAGGGGCGTATCGAGACCCACCGGCGTCAGGACTAGGGACTGCACACCCCGCCTGCTGACGGGAGTGGATCTCGATACGCCGGCTGCGCCGGCTACTCGATCAGCAAGGGGGGGGGGGCGCCCCTGCTCGCGGGCCACTCGACCAGCGAGGAGGGGCAGCCCCTGCTGGTCGAGTAGCCCCGCAGGGGCGTATCGAGACCCATCGGCGTCAGGAGGCGGCGCGTCGGGCTCGGCGTCGAGGGAACCCCGGACCGTCGAGGGAGCCCGCCCGCCGGGGCGGCCTCGACGAACCGGGGTTCCCTCGACGCAGCGAGGGTCACGCGGTCTCGAGGAGGGGCTCCGGGTCGCGGAGGGTGGGGGTCGGGCCGCGCCGGCGGCGGGCGGCGGCCAGGACGGTGACGCCGAGGGCGGCGAGGAGCCAGAGCGAGAGGACGAGGACGGCGTTCGCGACTCCGATGCTGCCGCCGGCGATCAGGGAGCGGAACGCCTCGACCGTGTAGGTCAGCGGCAGCGCTCCGTGGATCGCCTGGAAGAAGGCGGGCGCGGTCTCGATCGGGTACGTGCCGCCCGCGGAGGAGAGCTGCAGCACCATCAGGAGCAGGGCGACGAACCGGCCGGGAGCGTCCAGGAGCGAGATGAGCGCCTGGTTGATCGCGACGAAGGTCAGGCTCGTGAGCACCGCGATGCCGATCAGGCCGGGCAGGTCCGCGGCCTCGACGCCGACTCCGAAGCGGATGACCAGCGCGGCGAGCACGCCCTGGGCGACCGCCATCAGCGCACCCGGCAGGTAGCTCCGCAGAGCGATCACCCAGGCCGGGCGGCGGGCCGCGAGCAGCCGCTCGCTGAGCGGAGCGCTCATCAGGTAGAAGGCGAGCGCGCCCACCCAGAGCGCGAGCGAGAGGAAGTACGGCGCGAGTCCGTAGCCGTACTGCGGCACCTCGTTCAGCCGCTCCTTGTCGAGGGCGACGGGCGCGGCGGCGACGGTGCTGAGCGACTCCGCCTGGCTGTCGGTGTAGGTCGGCACCTGGTCGGCGCCGTCGGCCAGCTCGTCGGTGAGGGTCTGCGATCCGGCGGCGAGGGAGTCGATGCCGCTGTCGAGCGTCTCGGATCCGGCGGTGGCGGTCGCCGTGCCGTCGGCGGCGGAGGCGGCTCCGTCGGCGAGCGAGTCGGCCCCGGTCGCGAGCGAGGCGGTTCCGGAGGCGAGCGCGTTCGCACCCGTCGAGGCGTCGGCGATGCCCGTCGTGAGCGGACCGACGCTCCCGGCCAGGGTGCCCACACCGCCCGCGAGCTGCGCGGCGCCGGTGTCGAGGGAGGCGGCTCCGGTCGCGAGGGTCTGCGCGCCGCTCGAGAGCGACTGCGCGCCGGAGTCGACCTGGGCGGCTCCGGTGGCGACCTTCTGCGTGCCGGAGGCCAGGTCGGTCGCGCCGGACGAGACGGAGGAGGCGCCCGCGTCGAGCGCGGTGAGGCCGGACGCCGAGTCGCCGACGAGGGCGGTCGCCCCGGTCGAGAGCGTCTGCGCGCCCCGATCGACTCCGGTCGCGCCGGTCGAGACGGTCGCCGCGCCGGTCTCGAGCTGCGTGAGCAGTGCGAGGCGCTCGGCGTCGGTGAGGGTGCCGTACCGGGCGATCAGCGACTGCAGGCCCGTGTCGACGGTCGCGGCACCGGAGGCGAGGGTCGGGGTGCTCGAGGCGAGCGCCGACGCTCCGTCGGCGAGCGAACCGGCACCGGCGAGCGCCTTCGCCGCCCCGTCCGCCACCGACGCGGCACCGGTCTGCAGCGCCTGCGCGCCGGTCGCCGCATCGGCGGCGCCCGACGCGAGGGCGGGAGTCGACCCGGCGAGGCTCGAGGCCCCGGTCGCCAGGCCCGCGGCGCCGGTGTCGAGCGTCTGCGCGCCCGCGGCGACCGAGGTCGCTCCGTCGTTCAGCGCGGCGGCCTGCGCGGGCAGCTGCGCGGTCTTGTCGGCGAGCTGCTGCAGCCCGGAGGCGAGGGTCGCGGCTCCGGAGGAGGCCGAGCCGGCACCCGAGGCGAGCGTCCCGGCGCCCGACGCGAGCTGCGCCGTGCCGTCCTGCAGCTGGGTGAGCCCGACGACCAGCTCGGAGGAGCCGTCGGCGGCCCGGGCGGAGCCGTCCGCCAGCTGCGATGCTCCGTCGGCCGCCTGCTCGAGGCTGTCGTGGACGTCGGTGAAGCCGAGGTAGACGTTCTTCAGGTAGCTCTCGCCGACCTCCTGCTCGACGGTCGCGGTGACGGTCGAGCCGATCGTCGAGGCGATGTTCCCGACGATGAGGTTCGCGCCGTCGTCGGTCTCGATCGAGAGCTTCGCGACGCTCGCGGCCGCCGGGTCGTCGCCGCCGAGGGACGCCACGTTCGAGGAGAAGTCGGCGGGGATCGTCAGCACGGCGTACACGGCGCCCGAGGCGAGCTCGCTCGCGGCCTCGTCGGCGTCGAGCCGGGTCCACGCGAAGTTCGAGGAGGAGGTGCTCGACAGCAGCTCGTCGGTCACGGAGTCGCCCAGGGCGAGCGCCGAGCCGTCGGCGGCGGTGGCACCGGTGTCCTCGTCGACGATCGCGGCCGGGACGGTGTCGAGGGTGTGCGTCGGATCGAGGTTCGCCGAGGTCAGCAGCCCCGCGTAGATCAGGGGGATGAGGGCGATCGCGGCGAAGACGACGACGAGGCGGGGCTGCACGCGCCCGAGGGCGCGGCGGAGGGCGGAGGTGGGCATGGTCCTTCTACTTCGCGGAGGTGGAGTGGAGAGCGGCGAGCCGCTGCGAGGCGACTCCGGTGACGAGGAGCTCGGCGATGTCGGTCGCGGCGGCGGCGACGGGGCGGCGCGAGTCGCCCTCGAGCAGCCAGCCGACGACGAGCCAGGTGGTGCCGGCCGCGAGGAAGGTCGCGAAGCGCTCGACGCGGGCGTGGTCGCCTGCGGCGGACTCGCGCTCGGCCAGGGGCGAGAACGTGAGGAGCCGCTGGGCGAGGAACGCCACGACCGACTCCTGGACCGCGCGGGCGGTCCCTCCGGTGAGCACCCGTCGGTAGAAGTCGGCGTGGACGAGCAGCCCGTCGAGCAGCCCGTGGACGACCCGCGGCACGGCGGGCTCCCACTCCTCGGCCGAGGACACCGGGGTCACCGAGCCGAAGAGCGCGTGCATGCGCTCGACGGCGGCGGCCTCGATCAGCGAGGAGACGTCTCCGAAGTGCTGGTAGAACGTGGGCCGGCTGACGCCCGCCTCGGCGCAGAGCTCGGTGATCGAGGGCTGCGCGTCGCCCGGGTGGTCGAGCGCGCTGGTGATCGCCGCGGTCAGCAGCTCGCGCGAGCGGGTGAGTCGCGGATCGGTCACGACGTCCTCTTCTCCTCGGGAGTCGAGGCAGCGCCCCGTCTCTTACGTTCGTAAGTAACTTACAACCGTAAAGTAAGAGGCGCAAGCGTCAGACCGGCTCCTCCCCGGGGATGATCGTCGCGATCGACGTGGTGTCGATGATCACCGAGTCGTGCGGAGTGAGACCCGGGCTCTTCGGTGTCGGCACCGGCAGGCGCACGAGGAGCGCGCCCGGATCGACGCCGAAGCGGCCCGCCGTGGTGCGACCCACCGGATCGCCGTCCAGCTCGGCCAGCACGGGCTGATCGAGCGCGAAGCCGAACTCGCGGCCCGGCCACTGGCGCAGCGACGCGAGGCCGTTGCGGTTCCCGGTCGCCACATCGAGGGCCAGACCGAAGCGGCGACGCAGCAGCACGAGCTCGAGATCGCCGTCGTCGAGCACGGCACCGGCCGCGAGCTCGATGTTGGCCACCACCGAGCTGCAGTTGCAGGCGAGCACCATCAGGCACCGCGTCGGCGGCTCCGGCTCGCCGTCGATCGTGATCGTCGCCTCGAAGCCCGCCTTGAACATCGCCGGCGCGCCCGCCGCGACGTAGGCGCCCCAGCCGACCTTCTTCTTCAGCTCGTCGTCGGTCTTGTCCATGATCTCGGCGTCGAGCCCGACCCCGCCCATCACCATGAAGACCCGCTCCTCGCCGTCGTCGAACACGGCGGTGCCGACGTCGATCGCGCGGTCCTGCCCGAGCAGGGCGATCTCGACCGCCTCGGCGAGCGAGCCGAGCGGGAGCCCGAAGTTGCGGGCGAGCAGGTTGCCGGTGCCGCTGGGCAGGAGCCCGTACGGCACCCCGGTGCCGCGGAGGACGGAGGCGACCGCGCGGACCGTGCCGTCCCCTCCCATCGCGCAGACCACGTCGGCGCCGGCGTCGAGCGCCGCGCGGGCGGCCGAGACTCCGGGGTCCTCGACGCTCGTCTCGAACCAGAGCGGCTCGTCCCAGCCGAGGCGGCGGGCGACGGTGGCGACCAGATCCTCGGCCGCGCCCACGTCGTCGAACTTGCTCGGATTGACGACGACGGCGACGGTGCGCCCGGGGCGTGCTCTCTCGGCTCTCACGCCCCCAGTCTGGCGCGCGCGGCGAGGGCGGCCGCCGCCTCCGTCGCGAGCACGGCGCCGAGCTGCGCCGAGAGGGTCGCGGGCAGGCGCGGAGGCGCGTCCCAGCGCGGGCCCGCGAGCAGCAGCCCGTCGCGCTCGCTCGTGCTCCAGAGGGCGTCGACGCTGCCGGCGACGAAGCGGCGGAGGCGCTCGGCGGTCGCGGGGGCGACTCCGTCGGTCGTGGCGAGGTCGACCAGGTGACGGTAGGCGATGCCTCCGAACAGGGCGCCGTCTCCCGTGCCCTGGTCGACGAGCACGCCCTCGGGAGCGAGGCGGGTGAGCAGGTCGTCGGCGGTGAGCGCCGCGTGCGCGACGAGGCGGACGTCGGGGCGCAGACGGTGCAGCGCGAGGGCCGCTCCGATGTACACGCCGTGGTTGTAGCTGAACGCCCAGTCGTCGCGCGCCGAGCCGCCCTCGCGCCCGATGCCGTCCGCGACGAACCCGGTGCGCGCGTCGCGCAGGCGCACGTGCATCCAGTCGAAGGCCGCCCGCGAGAGCTCCTCGCGCCCGTCGGGGCGGAGGCGCTCCAGCCGGGCGCCGAGGATCGCGAACGGCCCGTTCGCCGGGGCGTTCTTGTAGTCGAGCTGCCGTCGTCGCCAGGCGAGGCTCGCGCCGTGGCGGAGGTTCCAGCCGCGGTCGGCCGCGAAGCGCCAGAGCCGGTCGGCGCGGTCCAGCCACCTCGGCTCGTTCGCCGCCTCGCCGAGCCGCGCGAGCGCGCCTCCGAGCCACATCATGTCGTCGAAGTAGCCGTTGACGAGCCGTCCGCCGTTGCGGAGGCGGATCGCGCGGTGCACCCGCGCGGCCCGCTCGAGGTGCTCGCCGTCTCCCGTGCGCTCGAAGGCGTCGACGGCCGCGTCGATCGCGTGCGCGAGCCACCAGTAGTTGAACTCGAGATCGGCGCGGAACGAGGTCGGGTAGCTCATGTGGTAGCCGAGCACCGGCACGCCGAAGAAGCGCTGGAGGCTCCGCTGGGCGGTGTCGGCGCGGCGGCTACTCGTAGACGTGGGGAGCGAGGATCGCGACATCGCGCAGATTGCGGTAGCGCTCGGCGTAGTCGAGGCCGTAGCCGATGACGAAGTCGTTGGGGATGTCGAACCCGACGTAGGCCACGTCGACCTCGACCTTCGCGGCGCGGGGCTTGCGGAAGAGGGCGCAGATCTCGACCGACTCCGCCCCTCTGCTGCGCAGGTTGCCCTGCAGCCACGAGAGCGTGAGACCGGAGTCGATGATGTCCTCGACGATCAGGACCTTGCGGTCGGTGATGTCGGTGTCGAGGTCCTTCAAGATGCGCACCACACCCGAGGACTTCGTGCTGCTGCCGTAGGAGGAGACGGCCATCCAGTCCATCACGATGTCGAGCTTGAGCTCACGGGCGAGATCGGCCATCACCATCACGGCGCCGCGCAGGACTCCGACGATGAGGAGGTTCTCGCCGGCGTAGTCGCGCTCGATCGCACGGGCGAGATCGCGGATCCGCTCATGGATCTCGGCCTCGGTGTAGAGGACCTCGGTGATGTCATCGGCGATGTCGGCTGCTTCCACCCGGACACTCTACGGGTGCGCCGGGTCAGCGGGTGGGTGCGAAGACGAGGTCGGGCCCGGAGCGGGTCGCGACGACGCCCGGCAGGTCGACCCCCCGCTGGCCGTGCCAGTCGGTGACCAGGGCGGCGACGGCGAGGGTCTGCGCGCGCGAGAGCGAGACTCCGAACTCGTTGGCGACGACGAGGCGGATGATGCGCTGGCGCAGCGCCGGCGGGTCGGCCGCGAGACCGCGGGCGTCGACGGTGACGTGACCGTCGTCGTTCTGTCCGACGAGCTCGAGCGCCCAGTCGAGGGCCATCGCGTCGAGCGCGTCGCCGTCCTCGCGCAGCTGCTCCGCGGTGCGGGCGAGCGCCTCCGCGATGCCCGGGCCGAGCTCGTCCTCGAGCACGGGGAGCACGCTGCGGCGCACGCGGACGCGCGAGTAGCGGGGGTCGTCGTTGTGGGGGTCCTCCCAGAACTCGAGACCGGCGTCGACGCACGCGGCCCGAGTGGTGTCGCGGCCGAGGCCCAGGAGCGGTCGCCGCAGCGGTCCGCTGACCGCGGCCATCCCGTGCAGGCTCGCCGCACCGGCTCCCCGCGCCAGCCCGAGCAGCACCGTCTCGGCCTGGTCGTCGAGGGTGTGCCCGAGGAGGATCGCGGCGGCGCCCGTGGCCACCAGCGCGTCGTCGAAGGCGCGGTACCGCGCGGTGCGGGCGGCCGCCTCCGGGCCCCCCTCCCCCGAGGCCGCCGACACGGAGACCACCTCGCGGAGCACCGGCGAGAGCCCCAGCGCGCGCGCCTGCTCGGCCGCGCGTCCCGCGACCGCGGCCGACGCCTCCTGAAGACCGTGATCGACGACGACCGCACCGGCCCGCCGCCCGCCGCGGGGGGCCTCGAAGGCGACGGCGGAGGCGAGCGCCAGCGAGTCGGCTCCCCCGCTCAGCGCGACCAGCACGAGCGCTCCGGCCTCGAGTCCGTCGAGGCTCGCGCGGACGGCGCGGCGCAGGTCGGCGACGGCGGGAGTCAGACGGGGGCGATCGGGCACATCAAGTAACGTAATGCCAGCGATCCGGCCGCCCGAGCGAGTGCTCGGGAGGCGGGTCCGATCCGCCGATGCGCCGCTCACGGCGCCACCGACTCAAGGAGCGAACATGGCCGCATACGACGTCGTCGTAGAGATCCCCAAGGGCAGCCGCAACAAGTACGAGGTCGACCACGAGACCGGCCGCGTCTACCTCGACCGCGTGCTGTTCACCTCCTTCGTCTACCCGACGGACTACGGCTACTTCGAGAACACGCTCGGCCTCGACGGCGACCCCGTCGACGCGCTGGTGCTGCTCGAGTACCCCGTGTTCCCCGGTGTCGGCGTCTCGGTGCGCCCGGTCGGCGTCCTCAACATGAGCGACGAGGCCGGCTCCGACGCGAAGGTCGTCGTGGTCCCCGCGAAGGACCCGCGCTGGCAGCACATCCAGGACATCGCGGACGTGCCCGAGCAGACCAAGAACGAGATCAAGCACTTCTTCGAGCGCTACAAGGACCTCGAGCCGAACAAGTGGGTCAAGGTCGAGGGCTGGGGCGACGCCGCCGAGGCGGAGCAGATCGTCCAGGACGGCATCAAGAAGCTGGCCGAAGAGGGTCACTGACCCCGACCGGCCGACGACAGAAGGGGACCCGCTCGCGCGGGTCCCCTTCGTCGTTGGGGCCGGTCAGGACGCCGGGCGGCCGACCATGCCGGTGGGGCTGCCCCAGATGGAGTGGACGCGCACGGGCGAGTTCGGGTTCGGCGCCTCGATGATCTGGTCGCCGCCGAGGTAGATCGCGACGTGGTAGTAGTCGCCGGGGTAGTCCGACCAGAAGATCAGGTCGCCGCGCTGGCGCTGGCTGTAGGGGACGAGCTTGCCCTCGTTCGCCATGGTGTTGTACTGGTTCGTCGCCGAGTGCGTGCCGATGTAGACGCCGGCCGAGGCGTACGACTGCTTGGTGAGACCGGAGCAGTCCCAGACGTCCGGTCCCATGCCGCCGAGCACGTAGCGCTCGCCGAGCTGGGCCATCGCGTAGTTGATCGCGGTCTCGACGGTGTTGGTGTTCGAGACCGGAGTCGGCGCGGGGGCGGCCGGGGCGGGCTGCGGTGCCGCAGGAGCGGGAGCCGGCGCCGGCTGCTGGACCACGGGCGCGGCGGGGGCCGCCGGAGCCGCGGGCGCCGCCGGGGCGACGGGCTGCTGCGCCGCGGGGGCCGGCTGCTGAGCCGCGGGAGCGGGCTGGGCGGGCGCGGCCTGGGCCGGCTGCGCCGCCTCCTGCGCCGCCTCGGCCTCGGCCTGGGCCTGAGCGGCCGCCGCGGCCGCGGCCGCCGCGGACCGACGCTGCTGCTCGCCCTCGAGGTAGGCGGTCTCGATCTCGACCGTCGAGTCCTTGAGGAGCGCGAGCTGGGCGATCAGCTCCGACGACTTCGCCTCCTGGGCGGCGAGCGCGGACTGAGCGGAGGCGGCGGCCGCGTCGGCGACCGAGCGCGCCTCGTCGGCGGCGTCCGACAGCTTCTGGTGCTCGACGACGGCGACGTCGGCCTGCTCGCCCAGCGACTCGGCGTTCTGCTTGTCGGCGAGCGCGTCGGCGTAGACCTTCTGCGACTGCTCGGTCAGCTGCGACATCGCGCCGAGCTGGTAGAGCAGGTCGCCGGCGTTCTCGCCGCTCGCGACGAGGCTCATCGAGAGGTCGCCGCCCGCGGCGCGCGAGAGGTGCGCGGCCAGGAGGCCCGCGCGCATCCGCGAGGTCTGGGCCTTGGTCGACGCGGCGGCGGCCTGGGCCTCGAGCTCGTCGACGGTCTGCGCGGCGGCGGCCAGCGCCTCCGACGCCTGACGCCACGCCTCGGCCTTCTTCATCGCGACGACGGAGGCGTCGTCGACCTGGGTCTGCAGCCCGGCGATCAGACCCGTGATCGAGTCGATCTCGGCCTGCTTCGTCGCCTCATCGGTCTTGGCGTTCTGCACGTCGTCCCACGAGGGGTAGCTCGGGTCGTCGGCGGAGGCGGGCGTGAGCCCCAGGGAGGCGGTCACCGCGGTCACCGCGAAGGCCGCCGAGACGGCCAGCGGCAGCCTGCCCTTCCAGGCGCGCTCCCGGGGAGCCGGGGTGAAGCTGCGGGCGGTCGTCTTCGCGTCAACCAAGAGTGACTCCTCGTGCGGCCATGAAGGGCTGAGCGTCGACGGCGACGCCGTTGACGCGGGTCTCGTAGTGCAGGTGGCAGCCGGTGGAGGCGCCGGTCGAGCCGACAGCGGCGATCTGCTGGCCGGCCTCGACCCGCTGGCCGACGCTCACGTAGATGCCGCCCGCGACGATGTGGGCGTAGCCGGTGCTGATGCCGTCGCCGTGCTCGAGCAGGATCCAGTTGCCGTACGTGCCGTTCGGGCCCGCGTAGGAGACGGTCCCGCTGTGCGCCGCGTAGATCGGGATGCCGCAGCCGCCGGCGATGTCGGTGCCGCGGTGCGAGCTGCTGGTGGAGCCGCCGCCGGTCGAGATCGTGCCGCGCGGGCCGAAGGTGCCCGTGATGCGACCCGCGGCGGGGCGGACCCAGCCGGAGTCGTTGACCGCGGTCGAGCCGCCGCCGGCGGACGGCGCCGGGGCGCTGTAGCCGCTGCCGGAGCTCGGTCGCGCTGCCGCGGCGGCGGCCTGCGCCTGGCGGTAGACCTCGGCGGCCGCCTGGCGGGCCGCCGCCTCCTCGGCGAGCTTGCGCTGGCGCTCGGCCTCGCGGGCCGCGACACCCGCCTGGTACTCGGCGACGGTGCGCGACTCCGTGTCCTGCAGCGCGGCGAGCTGCTCCTCGAGCACGATGCTCTGCTCCTGCTGCTCGGCGAGGGCCGACTCCGACGCCGCCTGCGCCGACGTGGCCTCGGCCAGTGCGCTCTCGGCGGCGATCCGCAGGGTCTCGCGCTCGCTCTGCGCCACCTTCGCCTGATCGCCGAGGGAGGAGGCGGTGTTGCGCGAGGTGCTCGCCTGCTCGTAGATCGCGTTCGAGCGCTCGACGAGCTTCGACATGTTGCCGATCTTCGAGAGCAGGTCGTCGGCCTCGCCGTCCTGCCCGTCGAGGAAGATGTTGACCGAGAGGTCGGTGCCGGTCGTGCGGTAGAGCTGCGCGGCGAGCAGTCCCGCCTGCTGCGACGCCGCGTCGGCCTCGTCGGCGCTGGCGGTGGCCTGCGCGTCGAGCTCGGTGGCGCGGTCGGCGGCCTGGTCGAACGCCTCCTGCGCCGTGAAGTACTCGGCGCCGCGCTGCTGCGCGAGCTCCTGGGCGGCCTGGACCTCGTCCTGGAGTCCCGCGATCAGGGAGGTGATGTTCTCGACCTGCTGCGCGGCGGCGGCGGTGTCGCCCTTGGCCGCCTCGACGTCCTCCCAGGTCGGGTACTCGACGGCCTGGGCGGGCGACGCGACGAGGAGACCGGCGACGAGCGCGAGCACGGCGGAGGCCAGTGCCGCGCCGCGGAGGCGGCCGAGCCGCGGCGCGCCGGAGGTCCGTGCGGGACGAGAACGGCGCGGCGAGTGGAGCATGGGACCTCTGGAGTGTCGGCGGAGCCTCCCCTCCGACGGTGCGGCTCCGTCGCGCGAGGATGGCAATTCCGACCAACCCTAGCCAAGGCCGTACCGGCGCGCCTAGAGCAGCCCCTGCCCCGGACGGGGTTGTTCACACGCTCGAAACGTTCGATTTTGCATATCCGGCCCGGTGTCCCTATGCTTGCGTGTCGGTAGTCATGGGGGGTCGGCCGCAGGGTCGCCCCGCGAGCTCCCGGCCCCATCGTTTAGTGGCCTAGGACACCGCCCTTTCACGGCGGCAGCACGGGTTCGAATCCCGTTGGGGTCACGATGGGACCGGCGGTCAGCACGATCGACCGTCAGGACTACCGGCAAGTGCACCGAACCGCGAGGGTCGGGGCGTGGAAATCGAATAGCCTCGAAGGCAGTATGCTTGTCTTCGCAACGAGGCCCTGTAGCGCAGCTGGTTAGCGTGCCGCCCTGTCACGGCGGAGGTCGCGGGTTCAAGTCCCGTCAGGGTCGCAGAGAGGCCCTTCCGAGAGGAAGGGCCTTTTCACGAAGACGTCAGGTCTTCAGCGGCGACGCGTCGCACGGCTCTGTAGCTCAGTTGGTAGAGCGCACGACTGAAAATCGTGAGGTCACGGGATCGACGCCCGTCGGAGCCACGGAAACCCTCGCCTAGCTTCTACATGGCGGGGGTTTCTCTCGTTCGTGCCCCCGACCTGTTCGCCCAGGTCGCGTGCGTAGGCTGATCCGGCCATGGACTCCGCCGCCTTCCCGCCGCCCGACCCGTCGACGATCGCCCTCGATCCTCCGGATCCCGCGACCCGCGGCTGGGCGCCGCCGAGCGCATCGGAGCTGCCGGCCGGACCCGCCCCCTACTCCTCTCTGCTCTACGCGCCCGATCCGCGGGTGCGCTGGGGCCTGCCGACCGCGGTGCTCACGATCGTCGGGATCGTGCTGCCGCTCGCGGCGCTCATCCTGCTGTTCGGGTTCGGCGTGCTGCCCTACTCCCCCGGGCTGCTCTTCGCGGGCGCCTTCGGGAGCTACCTGGTCGGGCTGATCGTGCCGATCGCGGCCTCGAGGCTGCGCGGGCTGGGGTCGCTCGCCGCCGACTACGGGCTGCGGTTCCGCTGGGTCGACATCCCGATCGGCATCGGCCTCGGGATCGGCGTGCGGCTCGCGATCGTCGCCGTGCTGCTGGTGTTCTCGCCGTACCTGGCGGACGCGCAGTCGAACCTCGACCTCGAGCCGGACCCGCTGTGGTTCGTGCTCAGCTCGGTCGTCATCCCCGTCGTCGTCGCGCCCGTCGTCGAGGAGATCCTCTGCCGAGGCGTCGTGATGCGGGCCGTGCGCAACCGGATGCTCCGCCGGCCGGCCGACGCGGCGCCTCCGACCCGCGGCCGCCGGATCTGGGCGGCGGTGTTCAGCGTCATCGCGTCGACTCTCGTCTTCGCGCTGCTGCACGGGCACCAGATGGTGAACCCGGCGACGGTCGTCACCCTCGGTGCGACGACCGTGATCGCCGGGCTGGCGCACGGCTGGATCTCGACGGTGACGGGGCGGCTCGGCGCGGCGATCGTCTCGCACGCGACCCTGAACGGGACGGCCGTGCTGCTGCTGGTGCTGGTGACCGCGCTGAGCTGAGGCCGCGGGTCAGACGTCGACCGCGCGCGGCGCCCCGGAGCTCTGCAGCGGGAGCTCGCCGCGGACCTGGCGGTGCAGGCGCTCCATGTCGGCGTCGAGGCTCGCGGCGGTGCGCGCGGCGTCGGCCAGGCCGTCGAGCAGCTCCTGCGGCACCTGGCGGTCGTACTTGTAGTAGATCTTGTGCTCGAGGCTCGCCCAGAAGTCCATCGCGATGGTGCGGAACTGCACCTCGACGCAGACGTCCACCGAGCCTCCCGAGAGGAACACCGGCACCTCGACGATCGCGTGCAGGCTCTTGTACCCGTTCTCCTTCGGCTCGGCGATGTAGTCCTTCACCTCGAGGACGGTCACGTCGGACTGCGAGGTGAGCAGCTCGAAGACGCGGTAGACGTCCGAGACGAAGCTGCAGGTGATCCGCACACCCGCGATGTCGGTGATGGCGCCCGCGATGCCCTCGAACGTGGTCTCGCAGCCCTTGCGCTCGATCTTCTCGATGAGGCTGTCGGCCGACTTGAGGCGGCTGGTCACGTGCTCGATCGGGTTGTACTCCTGCAGCTCGCGGAACTCCTCCTGCAGGATCGACACCTTCGTGACGATCTCGTCCATCCCGAACTTGTACTGCAGCATGAAGCGCGCGAAGTCGTCGCGGAGCGCCCGGATCTCGGCGACGGTCGTCGCGTCGAGCGCCTGCGCGACGGCGTCCGTCAGCGGGGGCACGGCGACGTCTGAGGGGCGGGGATCCACAGTCGGACACCCTACGCGCGCTCGCATAAGCGCCGGATGTGAGTGCCGCGTGACGCTCCGTGCGGCCGGCGTGCGGCGCTCGGCGATACTGGGCGCGTGAGCACAGCCGCCCCGGGAGCCGCGACCGGCTCGTTCCCGCCGCCCGATCCCGCGACCCTCTCCCCCGGTCGGCCGCCCCGGCGGCCGCTGTCGCGCGGCGCGCGCCGGGGGATCTCCGTCGGCGTCGTGCTCGCCCTGGCGGTCACCGGGACGGTGACGACCGTCGTCGTCCGCGGCGCGATCGCCGAGCAGCGCTTCGAGGAGGCGGGCTCGCGGCTCGTCGAGACCGCGCAGGACCACGATGCCGCGGTCGCGGAGTGGGACGCGCTCGAGGCGGCGGTCGTGGCGGAGACGAGCGGTGTCCGCAGCGCGGCCGCCGAGGCGGACCCGGCCGCCGTCGACGCCGCGAGTCGCGACGCCTACCTCGGCGCGATCGACGCGGTCGTGGACGCGGCCGACGATGTGCCCGTCGGCGAGCGCGCGGCGGTGCGGGCGCCCGCCGATCCGGAGGGGACCGAGGAGCGCTTCGGCGCGGCCGACGGGTTCGACGCGCAGTCGGAGGCGCTCGAGGCCGACGCGGCCGAGCAGCGGGAGCAGACGGCGCGGATCCGGCCGCTGCTCGGAGCGGCGCGCACCGCCTCCGCCGACTTCGCCGTCGCGACGGCCGCCGTCGGCACCGCCCTCGCCGAGTCGAGCACCGCGGCGACCCACGAGGCGCGCTGGCTCGTCGAGAAGGCCCTCTACGGCTACGGCGGATCCGACGAGCCCGTCGATCTGTCGCAGCCCGCGCTCCTGCGCGCCTACCTCGCCCGGGTCGCCGACCTGCAGCAGTCGCAGGCCGACGGCCTCGCCGAGCGCGCCGCCGCCGACTGGCCGCGGAAGCAGGAGGTGCTCGACTTCGCGGACTCGATCGCGGGAGGCGTTCCGCTCGATGTGACGTGGGAGGAGAGCATCGAGATCGACGGAGTGGCCTACGGCGAGCTCGACAGCGGCGCCGGGCTCGCGACCTGGACGCTCGAGGAGGGGGCTCCCGCGACGATCCGGCTGACCGAGAGCATCCAGCGCAACTGGGACGCGGACTGGACGCAGGGGCTGGTCGCGCACGAGGTCGGCCACGCCATCACCTCGAAGGACGGCTGCTACGAGCTGTACCGCGCGGCTCCGTTCGAGGGCGACGACGAGAAGTGGGCGACGGCCTGGGCGCTGTCGCTCGGCTTCGCGGACGGCTCGGGCACGGAGCCCTACGGCGAGCCGGGCGCGGACGCGGTGGCGGTCGCCTCCGCCTGCCGCTGAGGGTGCCTCAGGAGACGGCGCTGCGGTAGAAGGTGACGCCGTGCACCGGCACGCCGCCGAAGTGCTCGAGCTGCGCGCGCGCGGCGACCCCGTCGCGGGCGATGTAGGGGATGCGGAGCCGCCGGTAGCCGCGCTGGGCCAGGTGCGCCTGCAGATCGCGGCCGAGCAGGGTGCCGACTCCGCGCCCCTGGTCGACCGGATCGGTGCACTGCATCTGCAGCACCGCCTCCTGACGGAACCGGGAGCGGGTCAGCACCGCCTGCAGCTGATCGAGCACGCCGACCCGGCCCCGCGTGCTCTGGAGGAAGCGGCTGTAGTCGGGCACGGCGAGCGCGAAGCCCACCAGGCGGCCGGTCGCCTCGTCGGTGGCGAGGCGCAGGATGTCCGGGTCCAGGAGCGCGGCGAGCGCCGCGACGCCGATGGATCCGCGGTTGAGCTCGCCCGCCGTCACCTCGGTCGCGAACGGCGACGCCGCTCCGGCGCGGTTGAGGACGCCGAGCATCTCGGCGCGCGTGGCGTCGGTGCCGGCGGCGGTGAGTCGGCCGGGGCGCAGGCCCGCCGCGGCCCACTCCTCCGGGGCGACCGGGCCGAGCGGGTCGCCCGCGCGCCGCGGCACGGTCGGCACGCTCCAGGTGTCGCCCTCCCAGATCCGCTCGAAGCCCGCGGCCTCGTAGACGCCGGGGTAGCTCGACGGGTTCCACAGCACGCGGAGGAAGCCGCGCTGCGAGAACTCGCTCGTGATCACTCCGCCGCCCTCGTTGGGCAGGAGGGACATCGGACCGAGGATCTGCTCGTAGCCGCCGGCGCGCTCGCGGATCGCGGCGAACAGCGCGGCGGCCGCCTCGGCGTCGGCGAAGTCGGTGGCCCCGAACAGCAGGGTGCGCGCGCCGACCCGGGCGTCGAGGCGCGGATCGGAGTGCACGGTGGTGCGGCCGACCACGCGGCCGCCGCGATCGCGCGCGAGGAGCAGCTCGACTCCGGCCGGGCGCAGCCGTGACCCGCGCCACCACGACTTCAGCACGGAGTCGGGCAGCGGCACCGTGAGGGAGCGCGGGTGCAGGCGGCCGGGCAGGAGGCTGAAGTCGTCGTACTGCGCGCGCGACACGACCCGCTCGACCTGCATCGCGCCCCCGCTCCCCCGGCGACAGGGCGCCTTCTGCCCAGAGTAGGAGAGCGCGGGCGGGCCGCGCGAGTCGGCGCAGGCGGGCTCGTTCGGCTCGCAGAAACCGGTTCGGCTCGCCGGACTGCGCGGATTCAGCGAGCCGAACCCGGATCGACGAGCCGGAGCCCGGAGGAGGGCGCCACCGGACGACCTCCGGCTCGCAGAAACCGGTTCGGCTCGTCGAAACCCGCGGAATCAGCGAGCCGAACCTGAATCGACGAGCCGGAGGTCGGAGGAGGGCGCCACCGGACCACCTCCGGCTCGCAGAAACCGGCTCGGCTCGCCGAAACCCGCCGAATCAGCGAGCCAGACCCGGATCGACGAGCCCGAGGTCGGAGGAGGGCGCCACCGGACCACCCTCGGCTCGCAGAAACCGATTCGGCGCGTCGAAACCTGCGGAATCAGCGAGCCGAAAGAGATCTCGCGAGCCGGATGTGTGACGGGTCCGCGCTCCGCCGGGCGGGGGACGACCGCGGGACGGGGCGTCAGTAGGGTCGGACGATGGTGACCGGATTCGACCTCGTCTTCGTCCTGTACATCGCCTTCGTGGTCGTCGTCGCGGTGGTCCTGATCGTGCTGGCGGTGCTGCTGTGCCGGCTCATGATCGCCGCGCGCGAGAACCAGCTGACGACGGCGCGGCTCCGCGAGCTGCAGATCGAGCGGATGCTCGCCGAGGACGGCGAGTAGGCCGCACACCGTTGGGGTGAGCCTCAGGGCAGCGCGGGGCGCGCCTCCGGCCGCGAGACCTTCGGGATGAGCAGCCCGAGCACCACGGCGACGACCGCGCCGACGGCGCCGATCACGAACGTGGTGCGGAAGCCGTCGGAGCTCGGGACGTCGATCGCGCCGACCGAGACCGTCAGCTGGGCGAGCACCGCGGCCGTCACGGCCGACGACAGGGTCGTGCCGAGGGTGCGCATCAGGGAGTTGAGGCCGTTGGCCGCCGCCGTCTCAGAGGCGGGGACGGCGTGCATGATCAGGGTGGGCATCGCGGCGTAGGCGAGGCCGAGGCCGACGCCGATCAGCGCGTTGATCACCAGGATCTGCCACACCTCGGTGCCGAACGGGAGCACCAGCAGATACGACACCGCGATCAGGGCGGCGCCCGAGACCAGCACGATGCGGGGCCCCGACTGCGCGGAGAGACGCGCGGCGACCGGGGACGTCGCCATCATCGCGAGCCCGGAGGGGGCGAGGACGAGGCTCGCCACGATCAGGCTGAGGCCGAAGCCGGCTCCCGAGGCGAGCGGCAGCTCGAGCATCTGCGGGAGCGTGATCTGCGCGCCGAAGAAGGCGAAGCCGACCGCCACGGAGGCGAGGTTCGTGAACAGCACGGCGGGCCGCGCGGCCACCCGCAGGTCGACGAGCGGGCTCGACTGCCGTAGCTCGTACCAGCCCCAGACCAGCAGGATCACGATGCCGCCCAGGCCGGAGCCGAGGATCGCCGGGCTCGTCCAGCCCGCGTCGTTGCCGCGCGAGACGGCGATCAGGATGCCGCTCAAGCCGAGGGCGAGCCCGATCGTGCCGACCACGTCGAAGCTGCCGGGCGCGCGCAGCGTCGACACCGGCACGACGAGGAGGACGAGGACGATGTCGAGGACGCCGAGCGCCGCCGACATCCAGAACAGGACGTGCCAGTCGAGGTTCTGCGCGACGAGGGCGCTGAGCGGGAGGCCGAGCGCGCCGCCGATGCCGAGCGTGGCGCTGACCAGCGCGATGGCGCCGGGCAGGCGGTCGCGGTGCAGCGTGTCGCGGAGGATCGAGATGCCGAGCGGGATGACGCCCATCACGGCGCCCTGCAGCGCACGCCCGACGACGAGGGTCCAGACGTCGCCCGCGAAGGCGCAGACGACGGAGCCGATCACGAGGACCACGAGCGCGGCGATCGCCATCCGCCGCTTGCCGTAGAGGTCGCCGAGCCGGCCCGAGACCGGCGTGAGGATGCACGCGCTGAGCAGCGTCGCCGTGATCACCCAGGCCGTCTCGCTGCGGTCGGCGCCGAGGAGGGTCGGCAGCTCCGACTGGATCGGCACGACCAGGGTCTGCATGAACGAGGCGCTCATGCCGGCGAAGGCGAGGACGGCGGTGATCAGGCGGGGGTCGGGAGAGCGGGTGAGGGAGCGGCGGTCGGGCACAGAGGTCCTTCGGTAGCGAGTCGTATCGCCAAGCTTTGCATCGGCCGGCTGCGGTATCGAACCGAGCGACGGTCGGGATCCTTCCCTCGGCGGCGCTTCCGACTCCGGCCGAGCAGGCGCAGGATGGGCGGATGATCGACATCGAGAGCTGGATCGCCGCCTACGAGCGGGCCTGGGCGAGCGACGACCCGCAGGACATCGCCGCGCTGTTCACCGAGGACGCCGAGTACTTCACGGCGCCGTACCGCGACGCGATCACTCCGCGCGACGCGATCGTCGAGTGGTGGCGGGCGGAGGAGGAGCCGAGCGACCCGACGTTCGCCTGGGGGCTCGTCGCGCTGACCGAGGAGACCGCCGTGGTGGAGGCGCGGACCATCTACCCGGGCGACGCGACCTACCTGAATCTGTGGGTCGTCCGGTTCGCCGAGGACGGGCGGGCGCGCTCGTTCACGGAGTGGTACATGACGGAGCCGGCCGACTCGGTGTCGTGACAGCGCGCGATCCGGATCGAGCGCGGGCCTAGAGCTGCGCGGCCGCGAAGGTGTCGCAGCTCGTGGCGTCGCCCTCGAAGCCGGCCTGGAACCAGCGCTGACGCTGCTCGGCCGAGCCGTGGGTCCAGCCCTCGGGGTCGACGGTCCCCGTCGCCTGCTCCTGGATGCGGTCGTCGCCGACCGCCGCCGCCGCTCCCAGCGCGTCCTGGTACTCCTGGGTCGTCACCGGCTTGAGGTACGGCGTTCCCGTCTCGTCGGGCACGGTCGACGCGTCGCCGACCCACGCTCCGGCGAAGCAGTCGGCCTGCAGCTCGAGGCGCACCGAGTCGGAGTCGGGGCCGGTCCCCGAGCGGTCGGCCGACTCCATCGCGCCGGTCAGGTTCTGGATGTGGTGCCCCCACTCGTGAGCCAGGATGTACATCTGCGCGAGCGAGCCGCCCGACGTGTCGAAGCGGGTCCGCAGCTCGTCGAAGAAGTCGGTGTCGAGGTAGATCGTCTGGTCCGGCGGGCAGTAGAAGGGACCGACCGCGGCGGTCGCGCCTCCGCAGCCGGTCTGGGTCTGGTCCTCGAAGACGATCACGCCCGCCGGAGTCGTGTAGCCGACACCGAGCGCGCCGGTCGCGGTGCCCCAGTAGCGGTCCAGCGACTCCGCGGCGCCCTCGAGCCGGCAGTCGACCTGCGCGTTCGCGTCGGCGCCGCTGTCGCAGGCGACCGCGGTGCTGGTGATCTGCTCGGGCGAGGTGCCGCCTCCGCCGCCCGCGAGCCCGGCCAGCCCCGACAGGTCGACGCCGAGCAGCTGCGAGAGGAGCGCGAGGACGATGACCACGCCCGCGCCGCCTCCGACCGCGATGCCCGTCGTGCGGCCGCGCCGCCGCACCTTGCCGCCGCTGAGCTGGGAGTCGTCGTTGAAGGTCATGCGGTCACGGTACTGGCGACGGCGAGGCTCGCGAGGGGGCTTGCGGAGGGGGTCAGCCCCAGCGGGACTCGCTCGCGTCGCGGATGATGTCGAGCAGCGCCTCCCGCAGCGGGCCGTGCTCGAGACTGCCCGGGAACATGTCGACCTCGAGGCGGTGGGCGCGGTGCCACGCCTCCGCGCCCTTCGGGGTCAGCGAGACCAGCTGGCGCCGGCGGTCGGCCGGGTCGCTGTGGCGCGCGACGTGGCCCTCGCGCTCGAGGCGCTCGATGGTGCGCGACATGGTCTGCACCTCGACGTGCGCGGCGGCGGCCAGCTCCTTCTGCGCGGTCGGTCCGGCCTGGAGGAAGTGCAGCACGATGAGCCCGGCGTGCGTCAGCCCGATCTCGGCGAGCGCGCCGTGCCAGGCGTGCTCGACCATCCGGGACGCCGTCGAGAGCAGGCGACCCGTGGGCCAGGTGGCCATCTCGGAGGCGTCGTCGGCGGGCATCTGATCAGGGTAGTCGCGTCGGCCCGCGGCGGCGGCCCGGGCGCGCATCGCCCGGCGCCGCGCGGGTCAGGAGGCGAAGCGGTCGGTGGCCTCGATCAGGGCGTCGAGGATGCCGGGCTCGTCGAACGCGTGACCGGCGTCCGGGATGAGGCGGAAGTCGGCCTCGGGCCAGGCGGTGTGCAGGTCCCAGGCGGTGAACGCGGGGGTGCACATGTCGTAGCGGCCCTGGACGATGACGGCGGGCACGTTCCGCAGCACGCCGACGTCGCGGATCAGCTGCCCCTCCTCCAGCCAGCCGTGGTGCACGAAGAAGTGGTTCTCGATGCGCGCGAAGGCCAGCGCGTAGGCGGGGTCGGACCAGGCCTCGACCATCTCGGGACGCGGCAGGAGCGAGATGGTGGACGCCTCCCAGGTGGTCCACGCGACACCGGCCGGCCCGTGCACGGCCGGGTCCTCGTCGTGCAGGAGGCGGTAGTACGCCTCGATGAGGCTGCCGCGCTCCGAGGCGGGGACGACGGCGGTGTACGCCTCCCAGAGGTCGGGGTAGACCGCCGCGGCGCCGCCCTCGTAGAACCACTCGAGCTCGGCCCGGCGCAGGGTGAAGATCCCGCGCAGGACGATCTCGGTGACGCGCTCGGGGTGCGTCTCGGCGTAGGCGAGGGCGAGGGTCGAGCCCCAGGAGCCGCCGAAGACCTGCCAGCGGTCGACTCCGAGGTGCTCGCGCAGCTTCTCGATGTCGGCGACGAGGTACCAGGTCGTGGTGGTGGAGAGGTCGGCCCCGGGCTCGCTGGCGTGAGGCGTGGAGCGTCCGCACATCCGCTGGTCGAAGAGGACGATGCGGTACTTCTCCGGATCGAAGAGGCGGCGGTGGGCCGGCGAGGTGCCCGCGCCGGGACCGCCGTGGAGGAACACGACCGGCTTGCCCTCGGGGTTGCCCGAGACCTCCCAGTAGAGCTCGTGACCGTCGCCGACGTCGAGCATCCCGCTGTCGAAGGGCTCGATCTCGGGGTACAGAGTGCGCATAGGCCGCACACTACTGACGATCAGGCGCTCGAGCGGGGAGATCCGCGGCCCGCCACCGAGTCCGCGGGTCGACGGGCCCTCAGGCGGGAAGGCGCCGCACGACCAGCGCCGTCACATCGTCCTCCCGCTCGAGGGACGCCTCGGTGAGCGCCCTCAGGCGGGAGACGACGTCGGCGGAGTCGGAGGACCGGGCGACGATCCGGGCGACGTGCCCCATCGACTCCACCGTCCCGTCGTAGAGATCGAGGATGCCGTCGCTGCAGCTGATGAGCGAGTCGCCCGGCTCGAGCACCACGCGGGAGACGCTCCACACCTCCTCGCTCCCGATGCCGACCGGCAGGTTCAGCGCCGCGAGTCGCGCCCAGGAGCCGTCGGCCCGCACGTGCAGGGTGAGCCCGTGCCCCGCGTCGACGTAGCGGATCCCACCGCTGTCGTGCTCGAGGCGGGCGTGGAAGAGCGTCGCGAACGAGGCGGTGTCGCTGAGATCGGAGGAGAGCGCGTCGGCGGCGCGGTCCAGCGGGACAGCGAGGTCGTCGTGGCCGCGGGCGCTGCGGATCACCGCGCGGACCGTCGCGGCGATGATCCCCGCGCCGACCCCCTTGCCCATCACGTCGCCCAGGGTGAACGCGGTGCCTCCGGAGACGGGGTACCAGTCGAAGAAGTCGCCGCCCACGGCCTTCGAGGGGAGGCAGACGCCGGCGAAGTCGTACCCCGCGGCGCCGGTGTCGGTCTTGGGCAGCAGCGCCTGCTGCACGAGGGCCGCCTGGTCGAGCTCCAGGAGGGTGATCCGCTCCCTCGCGCGGACGTCCTCCACGTGCGCCCGGGCGAGACGGGCGAGCTCGTTGACCACCGCTCCGGCGAGGCCGAAGGCGACGGCCGAGAACAGTCCGCGGGTCAGCTCGTTCGGATTCTCCTCGAGCGTCGAGCCGAGCAGGAACGGCACCACGAGCCCCGCGCAGATGCCGGCGAAGGCGAGCGCGACGCTGCGGCGCCCCGGAGAGGCCGCCACCCAGACGGTCGGGAGGATCGCGAGGGAGGCGAAGATCGAGGCGCTCTCGCCGGTGGCGTACCGGAGCACCCCCACGACGAGGAAGTCCAGCACCGGGACGACGAGGACGACGCGCGCTCCCGGGTCGATCCGCGGCAGGACCGCGGCGAGGGCGGTCGCTCCGGTCATCGCGACCGCGGCGAGCACGAGGGCGGCCGGATCGGTCACCGCGATCGTCGGGAGGAGGAGGCTGAGGGCCACGGCGACCGCGAAGAGGAACGCCACCGGGATCTGCTTGACCAGGGGCGAGTGCTCGTCGAGTCCGATCGCCGCCGCGGTGACACGGGAGGCGGGGACGCGGGTGGGCAGTCGCGAGCGGATCGCTGAGCGCATCACGACCCGCTCGGCGAACGGTCCTTGCTCAGGGTCCAGACGTTGCGGCCCTCCGCGCGCTCGTAGTCGAACGCGGTCACGAGCGCCTGGATGAACGCGATGCCCCGGCCCGACTCCGCGAACTCGTCCGGCATCTCCCGCGGCCCGGTGTCGATCCCGGGCGGGTCGGCCGTGTCGACGAGCTCGGCGCGCAGCTGCAGCTCATCGGCGACGATCTCGAGCCGGCAGATGATCGTGGTCGAGGACGACCCGTGCTGGATCACGTTCGCGGTCAGCTCGATGAGGGCCGTCTCGAACATCATCCGGTCCATCTCGTCGATGTCCGGCCGCTCGTCCCAGAGGGACTCGAGAGCGGTGTGCACGACGTCGACGGTGTCCGGCGGAGTCCTGAAGAGCAGGCTGCGCTCAGTCACGGTAGGCGTCCAGAGGGCTGTCGAACTGCGCGAGGACCCGGTCGAGGTTCGAGAGCTTCAGCACCATCGAGACCTGCTTGCTGGGGGCCGCGATGCGCAGGTCCCCTCCCGCCTGGCGGGTGCTCTTCAGGCAGCCGACGAGAGCGCCCAGACCGGAGGAGTCGAGGAACGACACGGCGCTCAGATCGACCACGAGGCGCGAGCGCCCCTCGTCGATCGAGCGCTTCACGATGTCGCGCAGCTCCGGAGCCGCCACCATGTTCAGCTTGCCCTCGCCGTGGACGACGGTGATCCCCGGCTCGATGGTCTCGGTGGTGAACGTCATGCGGTCTCCTTCTCGATGCGGGCGGGCTCGAAGCCCTGGTAGGCGACGGCGCGGAACAGCACGCTCAGCACCACGAGATCGAACACCGCCCAGGCGATGTTCACCCCCGTGCCGATCGGCTCCGCGCCGTTGAGGAACAGGTGGAGGCAGCCTGTCACGATCGCGAGGACGAGCAGGACCATCACCACGAGCTGGATCCTGATCAGGCGCCACGGGATCCCCGTCGACTCCTGCCGCGTCTTCGGGGTGACGGCGAAGCCGAGCGGGATCCTCAGGATCACGTTGTTGACCGCGGTCGTGCAGGCCTCGATCCAGACCGGGAACAGGGCGAGGCTGTACTGCTGCCCCCTCCAGGTCGGAGTGCCCTTCGCGGCGACCAGGAAGAGGAGCTGGTTCACGATCATGAACGGGATGAAACGGATGAAGAAGTCGACCGCGTCGGAGGCGACCGGCAGGATCCCGAGCACCAGGAAGACGATGGGCGCGGCGAAGTAGACCACCGCCGCGTAGCCGCTGATGTAGCTCCACATCGTCGCGAAGTACATCAGCCGCTGCGGGACGCTGAGCGCCTTCTGCAGCAGGGGGTTCTCGCGGAGGAACACCTGCATCGTGCCCTGCGCCCAGCGGAGCCGCTGGGTGAGCATCGTCCCCGCGTCCTCCGGGGCCAGGCCGTCCGCGAGGAGCTCGTGGTGGTAGACGCTCCTCCAGCCCAGGCCGTGCAGGCGCATGCAGGTCGCCATGTCCTCGGTGACCGAGATCGTCGCGAGCGGCATGATCGGCTGGGCTTCGCCCGGCCGGTCGACCGCGATGCTCTGCAGCACCGCCTGCACCGACTCGAGGGCGTTCAGCGGCGAGAGCTCGCGATCCGAGAGGGTCTGGACGATCTGCTCGATGTCGACGACCGTGTCGACCGAGGATCCGCCGCCGCCCGAGGCTCGGGCCAGCGCCCGGATCTCGGCGAGGTCCTCCTCGAGGCCGGCCACGTCGGAGGCGACGAGCGAGTAGCCGGCGGCGTCGACGCGGCGGTGCAGGTCGTAGGTGACCGAGGCGATCGGCGCGCCGCCGGCGATGGCGGTCCGCGCCTCCGTGATCGCGGCACCGACGTCGTCGAGCGCCGCGCGGACGGCGGGGTCGGCGGCGGCCGGGTGCGACCGTGCCCGGCTCACGGCGCGAGCCGCGGTGCGAAGGGCCGACGCGATGCTCCGATCGAGCTCGCGGACGTAGCCGGCGATGCCGAGCTGCATCAGGGCCTCCCGCCGCAGCACGGCGTTGGACCCGCAGAAGAACGCGGCGTTCCAGCCGTCCTTGCCCTGCTGGATCGGACCGTAGAAGAGGGGCGCCTGGCTCCCGAGCGGATCGCCGGTCGCGACGTTCGAGAACACCTGCGGCGTCTGGACGAGCGCCACCTCGTCGTCGCGGAAGTAGCCGAGGGTGTTGTCGAGGATCTCGGGGCGGGGGATCTGATCGGCGTCGAGGATGAGGAGGAACTCGCCCGTGGTCTGCTCGAGCGCGTTGTTGAGGTTGCCGGCCTTCGCGTGCCGCGGGCGGTCCTCCCACTCGGCCGAGCGCGTGATGTAGCCCAGGCCCGCGCCCTCGGCCGCGGCGCGCATCTCGGCGCGGTCGCCGTCGTCGAGCACCCACGTCGCGTGCGGGAACCGCACCGCCTGCGCCGCGAGCGCCGTGGTCATCACCAGGTCGATCGGCTCGTTGTAGGTCGTGATGAAGATGTCGACCGTGGCGTCCTCGGGAGGCGGAGGCGGCGCCGCCCGCCCCCTCGCCCGCCACATGGTCATCCCGAAGAGGCAGACGTCGATGAGACTGTAGGTCTCGGCCGCGACGAGCGGGACCGCGATCCACCACGCGTCCCAGTTGAGCGAGAAGAGCCATCGCCAGCCGACGTAGTTCACGCCGAGCACGATCGTCAGCACCACGACGATGCGCAGCAGCAGCATGCGGCCGGGCGAGGTGAGGGTGCTCTCGGTGCCGGGCCTCGTGCCGACCGCCGTTCCGGCGCTCATCGGGGCACGATCCGGAAGAGGAACCGGGTCCGCACCATGACCCAGAGCAGGCCGAGGACGACGAGGTAGGCGAGCGAGTTGATCACGGTGCTCCCTTCGCGAAGCAGCGGGACGTTCGCCACGATCAGGACGAACAGGACGTGCATGACGAACACGTAGAGCGTCGCCTGGCCCAGCGGGACGAAGAACCAGCCGAGGAGGCGGTGAGCGGGCCGCCAGAGCACGCTGAGCGCCGCGTAGGCGGTGACGACCACGAGCAGCACGTTGACCACGCGACCGGGATCGAGCGAGGTGCGCTCGAAGGCGGCGGAGTAGACGTCCGAGAAGGTGTTCGCGGGGACCAGCCCCAGCCGGACGTCGAGGGGGCTGGAGAGGTAGGGGTTGTTCCACGAGAAGACCGCCAGCAGCACGGTGGCCACCACGGCGACTCCGAGGAGGACCCGGCCGGCGCGAGTCGCGAACCACGCCAGGATCTCCCGCCGGTGGAAGCCCGCGACCATGCCCGTGACGAACAGCGCCTGCCAGGTCAGCAGGGGGAACGAGTCCTCGAACTGCGAGGGCAGCACCCTCAGGTTCAGGACCGCCTGCAGCACGTAGACGGCCCAGCTGACCAGGAGCACGAGCGCCCACCGACCGCGCGACAGCGCCCAGAGGATCAGCGGGGCGATCGCGAGCATCACCACGTACAGACCGAGGACGTTGACCTGCCAGGGCCCGAGGCGGAGCAGTGCCAGATCGAGGACGATCGACGGATCGACGGGGTAGCGCAGGAGGCTGCCGATACCGGCGTAGAGGTCGTAGACGCGGCCCGTGGCCTCGCTGCCCGCGGCTCCCGTCCCCTCGTCGACGTAGGTGGTCGCCGGAGTGGAGTCGACGAATCCGACGAGGCTCACGAGACCGACGAGGACCACGACCACGAGCGCGGTGACGTAGAGCTTCCACGCCCGCGCCCCGGTGCGGAGGGTGACCTCGCCGAGCCCGCCCCCGAGGACCTTCGGCCGGTGCACCATCCCGAGCACGCCGCCCGAGAGCAGGACGAACAGCTCGGCGCCCGAGACCATCCCGATGGCCTCCTGCGTGAGGTTCTGCCAGACCGAGACGAGAGCGATGTGGTTGATGACGACGAAGACGATCGCGACTCCGCGGAGGTAGTCGATCCGGAGGTCGCGGTTCGGGGGTCCGTCGTAGGCGAGCCGGCCGCTCCGACCGCGGAGCAGCCCCCAGGCGGTCAGCGCGATCGCCGCGGCGAGGACCCCCGCGACCAGGATCCAGGCCGCCGCGCCGGTGATCGTCCCTCCCCCGGACGGCGCCGCGGACGAGGACGTGGACGGGGTGTAGACCGGGCCGAAGACGAGCTCGCTCTGCTCGGCGTCGGCGGCGAACGCCCTCGCGACGGCATCGGAGCCCGTCAGGGACCAGTCGATGACGACCTCGCCGACGACGGCCCTGGCCGAGGAGGAGTCGCGCCACAGCACCACGTCGATCAGCGGGTGCTCGTCACCCGAGGTGGCGGTGATCACCTGCCGCCACCAGTCCTGCTTGATCTCCAGCTCGCCCGGTCCACCCGCTCCCGGGCTGTAGAAGGCGGCGGTCTCGAGCATCATCGGCGTCCCGGTGCTCGCCGCGAACCGCTGGTAGAACGCGAGGTCGCCCTCTCCGTCGAGGTCCGCCTCCAGAGCACCCTCGGCGGCGATCGCGTTCGTGGGAGCCCCGCCGCCGCTGGGGTCGTGGTAGGCCGACAGACCGACCCAGTCGACCGCGTCGTCGCCCGGGTAGTAGGGGCCGTAGGGGTCGTCTCCCCCGTCGAGGGGTCCGCTGCCGTCGGTGTCGAGCGCCGGGTCGCCGGTCGCGCCGCCGCTCGAGAAGGGGTACGACTCTCCGGCGGCGGGCGACCACACCGCGACGGCGTCGGGCAGATCGGAGTGCAGCACCTCGGCGAAGACGCGGAAGGCGGCGGTGTACTCGTCGGGCGCGAAGCCCCAGGCCGTCCAGCTCGCGTTCATCTCCGGCGCGAAGCGGACGAACAGCGGGAGTTCCCGGCCGTCGCGGGCGCGGGAGAGCGCGTCGACCGCCGCCTCGGCCTCCTCACGGTCGAAGCCGTCGAGCCCGCCGACCGGGCGGAGCGTGACGGCGGCGAGCGCCCCCTCCGCCTCGGCCTGGCGCAGGAACTGCGCGAGGTAGCCGACCTCGGCCTCGGTCACCGGCACGGAGGCGACGTGCTCGAGGAGCGCCGCCGGGCGGCCGAGGCGATCGGCCTGCTCGGCGGCGCTGTCGCTGCTCCAGTCGAGGCTCGCCCCGAGGTACGCGCCGGCCGGGGGCGAGAAGGCGGAGTCGTCGGCGGTCGAGGCGACGGCGGGACCCGCCAGCAGCACGGCCGCCGCGAGCACGGCGAGGGCGGCCGTCCCGCGGGCGCGGGCGAGCAGACCGGGCAGGCCCCGCCTCACGACCGGCTCACCACGAGGACAGTGACGTCGTCCGGGGCCTTCGCGCCGACCGCGAGGGTGCGGACGGCGCCCAGGAACTCCTCCGAGCTCCGAGCGGCGCGGGCGAGCGCGGTGACCTCGGCCAGCGAGTCGAGAGTCCCGTCGTAGAGGTCGAGGACGCCGTCGGTGAACGACACGAGTGCATCGCCCGGGCGGAGCTCGACCGACTGGGTCATCCACCCGCCGTCCTCGGCGATGCCCAGCGGCAGCCCCAGCGACGCGAGTCGCTGGAAGGAGCCGTCGGCGCGCAGCACGATCGAGAGTCCGTGGCCGGCGTCGACGAAGTCGAGGCGGCCGGTCCCGGTCTCGAGACGGCAGTGGAAGAGGGTCGCGAAGGTGCCGGTCGCGGTGAAGTCGCGCAGCAGCTGGCGGTTCGCGCCCGCGACGGCGCGCGCCGGGATCTCGCCGGTGCGGGCGAGGAAGGCCGAGCGGATGCTCGCCGCGACGATCGCCGCGGCCGTGCCCTTGCCCATCACATCGGCCACCGTGATGTCGACGAAGCCGTCTCCCACCGACCAGTCGTAGTAGTCGCCCGCGACCTGCTGACGCGGGACGGACACGCCGGCGAGCAGGTAGCCCTCCGGGTGCTCGAGCGCCGGAGGGAGCAGCAGAGCCTGCACCTCCGCCGCCCGGTCGCGCTCGGCGGAGTCGCGCAGCTCGCGCTCGACCCAGCTCCCGAACTCGTCGAGCAGGACCTGCTGGTCGGCGGTGAGCTCGCGCGGCACGACGTCCAGCAGGCAGATCGTCCCGAGCTGGCGGCCGTCGTCGATGCTGAGGGGGCGCCCGGCGTAGAAGCGCACGTAGGGCGCCCCGGCGACGTGGGCGCTCTCCGCCCACACCGGGTCCGCACCGAGATCGGGGATGACGAGCATCGAGCGCTTCTGCAGCGTCGCGTCGCAGAAGGTGCCCGCGCGGGGGTACTCGAGCGGCCAGCCGGGGGTCTGCGGCGACTTCGTGAACAGCGTGCTGTCGTCGAGGAAGTGGATCTCGGCCATCGGGACGCCGAACAGGTCGCGCGCCATCCGGGTGATCCGATCGAAGCGCTCCTCGGCATCGGACCCCGTGATCTCCCGTGCCAAGAGGGCTGCCGGACGCGGATCCGAGACGGCGTCGACCATGGAGACCCCTTCGAGAACGATCAGCGGCTGCGAGGGACATCCACAGCGCCCCCGCACCCACCGAACGTATCGGTCGCTCCACAGCCCCCCGGCCCGTCGCCGGAGCGCTCAGCTTTGGCGTACCCCGGACGGGGGAGGCGTCGGGCGCGCGGGATCAGCCGGCGACGGGAGCTCCCGTGCACCGGGAGGAGAGGTCGGAGTAGACCAGCCCGTCGGGGAGGTCCGCCCGGAACGCGCGCCGCGTCTCCTGATCCTCGACCACCGACCAGGACACCTCGTCCTGGACCTCGGGCTCGAACTTCTCCCACTCGAACCAGTTGATCATCTTCAGCTCCGGGAAGCGGGCCGCGGTCTCGGCCGAGAGCACCTGCTGCCACCAGGCCCGCTTGATCGCGAGCTCCCCCTCCGGATCACCGCGGGGCACCACGAGCGCCGCCGTCTCGGGGACGGCCACCGGCTTGCCGTGCTCGACTCCGTAGGTCTGGTAGAAGTCGGGAGCCGCGGTCTCGTCGCCGGCCGCGCCGTCGTACGTGCCGGTGAGCTGGGCGGCGAACTTGCCCTCCTCCGGCATCTCGTTCTCGCCCCACGGGTGGGCCGACCCCCAGTGGTAGAGCGACATGCCGACCCAGTCGACGGCGTCGTCGCCCGGGTAGTACGGCGCGTAGGGATCGTCGTCGAGGCTGAGCACGCCGTCGCCGGTCGTGTCGAGCAGGGCGAAGTCGGCCGTCCCCGGCTCTGCGGCGGCGACTCCGCCCTCGAACGGGTAGCCGTCGGCGTTGTTCGGCGCCCACATCATCGCGGCACCGGGCGCACCGGCGTGGACCGCGGCGGCGACCCTCCGGAAGGTCTCGACATAGGCGGCGGGCTGCTGTCCCCACGCGTACCAGGAGCCGTTCATCTCGTGCGCGAAGCGGATGACCACCGGGACGCCGGTCGCGTTGACCGAGGCCGCCAGCTCCGCGATGTCGGCCGCCACGTCGTCCGTGACCGCCGCGAGCCCGTCGATCGACTCGAGGGTGAGCAGGAGCGTGCCGCCGCTCACCCGCAGCTGGGCAGCGGCCGACCGCACCTCGTCGCGCTCCGCGTCGGTGAACGGGACGTCGGCGAACGCGACGGCGACCGCCGGACGCTGCCCCAGCTCGCGCGAGTACTCCTCGATCGTCTGCGATCCCCAGTCGAGGTTCACCCCGAACAGCGCTCCCTGCTCGGGGACGATCTCGGCCGCGGGGCGCACGACGCAGTCGGCGGGCGGCTCCTGCGCGGTCGCAGCGCACCCCGCCGTCACGGCGAGCAGAGCGGCGAGCGCGAGGGCCGGGACGGCGCGGGATCGAGGAGCCACGCACCACGGTAACCCGCGGCAGCGGCTGCGCCTGCCGTCCGCGGGTCGGCTCAGACCACGGACACGATCCCGCGGAGGCGATCCGAGACCACCAGCCCACCCTCGGTCGTGCAGGCCAGCACGTCGATGTCGTAGCGCTCCAGAGCGGAGTCGAGGCTCGGGCGGCCGCCGGCGAGGACCGCCGTCGCGAGGACGTCGGCGGTGAGGATGTCGGGAGCGACGACGCTCACCTGCCGGAAGGTCGCGGCACAGGGCTCGGTCGGGCGACGCCAGACGTGCTCGCCGCGCTCGGCGGTCCCGGAGGTGGCGACCGCGCGGAGCTCCGCGGAGAGCGGCACCGCGCACAGCAGTCCGGTGCGGTCGGCGGGGTCGACGATGCCGACCGACCAGGGTCCGCCTCCGGCACCGCCCCGACCGAGGACGTCCCCGCCGACCGCGAGCAGCCAGTCGGTGCAGCCCGCGGAGTCGAGGAGGCGGCCGGCGGCGCGGATCGCCTGCGCCTTGATCGTGCCGGACAGGTCGACGACGCCGTCGGGGCGGTGCGGGGTGAAGGCGCCGTCGGTCGCCGTGCGCCAGGCGAGCGCCTCGGCGTACGCCTCCCGCATCGCCACGCTCGCAGCGGGGAGGGCGAGCTCGCCGCGGGCGATGCGGCTCGCCTCGGACTGCGGGAGGTAGAGGCTGAACCGCCGTTCGAGAGCATCGAAGACCGCCTCGATCGCCGCGGCCGGCGCGCTCTCCGGGGCACGGAGGGAGGCCACCGTGCCCATGGTGTCGAACGTGCGGATCACAGGCCGGCCTGATCGATCGCCGACTGCAGCGAGCCGACATAGGCGTCGCTCGTGTAGGTGGCCCCGCTCACCGACTGCACGTCCGCCGACTGCGCGGCGAGCACCTCCGAGCGGAGGATCGGCGCGGCCCTGTTCGAGATCGAGACCGAGCGGCCGTCCCTGTCGGTGAGGTGCAGCGCGGTGACGTCGGTGATCGAGCCTCCCGAGACGGTGATCTGCACCTGCACGGAGCCGAAGCGGGTCGACTCGGAGGTGCCGGTGTAGGTGCCGTCGGCCGCGGACGACGGTGCCGCCGGCGCAGCGGAAGCGGACGGCGCAGCGGAAGCAGACGGCGCAGCGGAAGCAGACGGCGCAGCGGAAGCGGACGGCGCAGCGGAAGCAGACGGCGCCGCAGACGACGCCGGCGCGGGCGTGGTCGGAGCCGTGGGCTGTGCCGCGACCGGCGCATCGGTGGTCCCCGCCGTCCCCAGCTCCCACCCGCCGATCAGCACGGCGGTGGAGGCGAGGACGCTCGCGAGAGCAGCGCGGGCCCTCACCAGTCGAACCTCTCCACGTGGATCTGCCGTTCGGGCAGTCCGGCGAGGCGTGCATCGCGGATCACGAGGTCGGCCCAGGCCGACGGCCCGCAGACGAAGAGGTCGGCCTCGAGCAGCGAGGGGATCGCCGAGGAGAGGGTGACCCCGCGCGC
This sequence comes from Rathayibacter sp. VKM Ac-2759, assembly GCF_009834225.1. NCBI lineage: Bacteria > Bacillati > Actinomycetota > Actinomycetes > Micrococcales > Microbacteriaceae > Rathayibacter > Rathayibacter sp. VKM Ac-2759. The sequence goes on along the minus strand of NZ_CP047176.1, from coordinate 583,043 downwards.
GACCGACTCGGCCGACATCCAGGTGGCCGTCCCGGCGGGACGCGCGCCGACCATGCCGAAGAGCTGCCCGCCGCTCGCGCGCACGAGCCGCTGCATCTCGTCCCACAGGTAGGTCTGCGTGTCATCGGTCGCGCGGAGCAGCACCGTCGCCTCTCCCGGCTCGAGCTCCGCGTGCTCGAGCAGAGCACGGGCGGGAGTGACCCCGATGCCGGCGGCGACGATCGCGAGCTTCGGCGCCGTGCGGGCGACCTCGGTGAAGACTCCGTAGGGGCCCTCGATCGAGACGCTCGTCCCCGGGCGCAGGCGCGAGAGGCGCGAGGTTCCCGCTCCGAGCTCGCGGACGGTGATCCGTGCGTGATCGTCGGTCGGGACGGCCGAGAACGAGACGGGGTGGGCGTGCCACCAGGTTCCGCGGCTCCAGAACCGCCAGATCGCGTACTGCCCGCCGGTCGCACCGAGGCGGCGCAGATCGCGCCCGGCGAGATGGAGCGAGAACACGCCGGGGGCGATCGTCTCGACCGACTCCACCGTGATGCGGTGGCGGAGGGTCAGCACCACGGGCCGGGCGAAGCGGAACCAGGCGACAGAGCCGAACGCGAGCGCGTAGAGGGCGATCCAGTAGACCCGCTGGCCGGAGCCCTCCGCGAGGACCTGTCCCGCCGACAGCTGGTGCGGCACCGCGACGAGCACGGCCGCGTAGCTGAGCAGGTGGATCGCGTGCCACGCCTCATAGGCGAAGCGCCGGCGCACCGCGACGAGAGAGGTGACCACCACGAGCACGAGCAGCGTCGTCGCGAGGAGCGCGAGGAGCATGTCGGTGCCCGAGGAGAGCGAGAGGGTCTCCTGCCACAGCGAGACGCCGTCGGTGAGCGCGTAGCCGAGAGTGAGCAGAAGGCCGTGGCCGAGGATCAGGTACAGGGCCGGCTTGCCGAGCCGCCGGTGCAGGGCCATCGCGGCGTCCTGGCCGAAGGTGCGGTCGATCCACGGGACGCGCGCGGCCAGCACGAGCATGACCAGGAGCAGGTCGGTGCCGACGAGCCCCGCGACGATGCCCGACGCACTGACCGCCGAGGGGAGGTCCCTGACGCTCGCGAGGCCTCCGGAGGCGAGCAGGAGCGAGACGGCGAGTGCCACCGAGGTCCACGCGGCGGCGACCAGGGCGTCGGCGGCGCGCATCCTCGAGCGGTAGGCGCGGAGTCGGTCGGGGCGCGCGGGCAGGACGGACGGTGCTGCGCCGGTGCGGTGCGGGGTCGCGGTGCTCATCTCGACGTCCCTTCGGGTCGGGCGTGATCAGCGGTTCAGGATCATGCGCCTCCACCGTCGCGGCGGCGCCTCGACGCAGGCCCGGAGAAACCGGGGGCGGAGTGTTCGAGGGCTCACACGTTCAGCTGCTCGGGCAGCGTCGCGGTCACGACGACGCCACCGCCCGGCCGGTTCGCGATCGTCACCGAGCCGGAGGCGTCGCTGATGAGGGCCTGCACCAGCGCGAGGCCGAGACCGCTGCCCCCGTCGCTCGCCGCCCGGGCCTCGTCGGGGCGCGAGAACCGTTCGAAGGCACGCGGGACGAACGACTCGGGCATGCCCCTGCCGGTGTCGACGACCGTGACGACGGCGGTGCGCCCCTCCTGGCGCACGCCGAGCTCGATCCGCCCGTCGGGCGGGGTCGCGGCGAGCGCGTTCGCCCCGAGGTTGTCGAGGATCCGGCCGACAGCGGTCGCCGAGAGCGGGTAGCGGGCGTCGGGATGCTCGATCCCGGTGGCCAGCTCGACGTCGGGGCCGTCGGGCCCGGCCATCAGTCGCATCCGGTCGACGGCGGCCATCACCTCGGTCTCGAGCTGGGCCGCGGTGGAGGAGACAGGCGTCGACGCCCCGGCATCCAGACGCGAGAGCTCGAGCAGGTTGTCGGCGAGCGCCGAGAGCCGTCCCATCGAGCCCTCGGCCGCCCGGATCTCGCGCTCGAGGGCCGCCGCATCGCCGAAGTGGCGGTGCGCGAGCTCGAGCTGCGTGATCGCGACGGCCAGGGGCGTGCGCAGCTCGTGACTCGCCGCCGAGACCATCTCGCGCTCGCGCTGGGCCGTGTCGCGCATCCGCACGATGAAGTCGTTGAGGGTCGCCGCCAGATCGGAGAGCTCATCGCGCGCCGGTCCGACGGGCAGCTGGTCGCCACCGGGACGGTCGCTGAGCGACTGCGCGGTGCGCCGCATCCGGGCCACGGGGCGCAGCGCCACTGTCGTCAGCAGCCAGGCCGAGGAGCCGAAGACGACCACGAGGAGCCCCGCGCCGACGAGCAGGGTGCGGTCGAGAGCCTGCACCGTCAGGTCTCCGGCGGCTCCGCTGCGAGCGGCCCACAGCTCCCAGGTGCCGGCACTCGTGTCGAGGGTGCGCGACACGAGCGTGAAGCGGACGTCCTCGTCGGTCTCGATCACGCGGACATCGTCCGACCCCGGAGCGCGCTCGATCACCTCGTGGATGTCGTGCGGCATCGTGTCGACCGGCACGTCCCCGTCGGGCGCCCTGAGGGAGACGAGGATCCCCGAGGTCGGCTGGTCAGGAGTCTCGGTCGGATTGGTGCGCAGGTCGCTCTCGTAGGCGGCGAGATCCGCCTCGGCGAGGGTCGCCTCCGACTGGCGCACGATGCTGACGAACTGCCCCTGCAGCACCAGCGCGAGCACGATCGCGGCGAGCAGCGCGACCACCACGCTCCCCAGCGTGATCCGGGCGCGGATGGAGAGGGAGCGCAGCGCCGGCATCAGAGGGTCTCGAGCCGGTAGCCGGCGCCGCGCACCGTGACGATCCGAAGGCCCGCCTCGGCGACGTCGAGCTTCTTGCGCAGATAGCTCACGTACTGGTCGACGATGGTCGGCTCGAAGTTCTCGGCCGAGCCCCACACCTCGTCGAGGATCGCGGGGCGCGAGAGCGTCTCGCCGAGGTGCACGGCGAGCAGGCGCAGCAGGGTGAACTCCTTGACGCTCAGCGCGAAGGGCCGATCGCGCACGGTCGCGCGCACGGCGAGAGCGTCGAGCCGGACGTCTCCCGCGTGCACGACGGGCTGCGGAGTGCTGGCGAGGCGGCGCACCTGGGCGCGGATCCGGGCGCTGAGCTCGCCGAAGTGGAACGGCTTGGTCACGTAGTCGTCGGCGCCGGAGTCGAGGCCGAAGATGCGGTCCTCGACGGCGTCGCGGGCGGTGATCAGGACGACAGGCAGAGCACTGCCCGTGTCGCGGATACGCCGGCACACCTCGAAGCCGCTCATCCGCGGCAGCATCACGTCGATGACCGCGACGTCGAGCCGCTCGTTCGCGAAGGCGATCAGCGCGTCGACGCCGTTGTCGACGAGGGTCACCTCGTACCCCTCCTCGCGGAGACCCCGCTGCACGAGCACGCCCATCTCGGGGTCGTCCTCGACCAGGAGGACGTGGGGCATCAGACCACGCCCGTCGTGCCCAGCAGTGAGCCGATCGCGAACGTCGCGGCGAGCGCCAGCGCGCCTCCCACGACGACGCGGATCGTCGGCCGTGCGGGCGGGCTGCCGCCGATCCGGGCGCTGAGGTAGCCGGTGATCGCGAGGGCGAGCAGGACGACGGCGAACGTGATCGGGACACGGATCGACGCGGGCGGCAGCAGGATCGCCAGCAGCGGCAGCAGCGCTCCGGCCGTGAAGGCGAGGGCGGAGGCCCCGGCGGCGGCGAGCGGGCTCGCCACACCGTCCTCGCGGAGGCCGAGCTCGGTCTCGAGGTGCGCCGAGAGGGCGTCGTGAGCGGTCAGCTCCGAGGCGACCCGGCGCGCGGTGTCGGGAGTGAGGCCCTTCGCCTCGTACAGCCCCGCCAGCTCGGCGAGCTCCGCCTCCGGCTCCTCCGCGAGCTCGCGGCGCTCCTTCGCGATCAGCGCGCGCTGGCTGTCGCTCTGGCTGCTGACCGAGACGTACTCGCCGAGCGCCATCGAGATCGCGCCGCCGATGAGTCCCGCGGCACCGGCCGTGAGGATGGCCGGGGTCGCCGCGGTCGCCCCCGCGACTCCGACGACGAGGGAGGCGACCGAGACGATGCCGTCGTTGGCGCCGAGCACGCCGGCCCGCAGCCAGTTGAGGCGGCCCGAGACCGAGGTGTCGTGCGGCTCGTCGGGATGGGCCCCTGGAGGTGGTGCGGACACGGAGGTCATGGCGCCATGCAAGCACTGCGGGCACGGCAGCGCCAGCGAGGGGAGGCTGCCCTGGTCCCCGCCCCCGGTCGGTACTGTGGAGCGGATCCCCGCACCACCCGCCCCGCCGAAGGAGCCCCCATGCCCACCACTGTGAGCGGCGTCATCGCCCGGTCGAAGGGGGCTCCCGTCGAGCTCGTCGACATCGTCGTCCCCGACCCCGGACCCGGCGAGGCCGTCGTCGACATCGAGACGTGCGGCGTGTGCCACACCGACTTCCACTACCGCGAGGGCGGGATCAGCGACGACTTCCCGTTCCTCCTCGGCCACGAGGCCGCCGGACGGGTCAGCGCGATCGGCGAGGGCGTCACCAACGTGGCGGTCGGCGACTTCGTCGTGCTCAACTGGCGCGCGGTCTGCGGCGAGTGCCGCGCCTGCGTCCGCGCCGAGCCCTGGTACTGCTTCAACACCTTCAACGCGACGCAGAGGATGACCCTCGTCGACGGCACCGAGCTCAGCCCCGCGCTCGGGATCGGCGCGTTCGCCGAGAAGACGCTCGTGCACGCCAAGCAGTGCACGAAGGTCGATCCGGAGGCGGACCCCGCCGCGGTGGGCCTGCTCGGCTGCGGCATCATGGCCGGGCTGGGCGCGGCGATGAACACGGGGAACGTCGGCCGCGGCGACTCCGTCGCGGTGATCGGCTGCGGAGGCGTCGGCACGGCCGCCGTCGTCGGCTCGGCGCTCGCCGGGGCGAGCACCGTCATCGCCGTCGACCGCGACCCCAAGAAGCTCGTCGCCGCGAAGAGGCTCGGCGCCACCCACGTGATCGACTCGAGCGGACTCGACGAGGCGGGCGTCGTCTCCGCGGTGCAGGAGCTCACGAACGGGTTCGGCGCCGACGTGGTGATCGACGCCGTCGGCCGGCCGGAGACGTGGCGCCAGGCGTTCTACGCCCGCGACCTCGCCGGCACCGTCGTGCTGGTGGGCGTTCCCACTCCCGAGATGCTGCTCGAGATCCCCCTCCTCGACGTCTTCGGCCGCGGTGGCTCGCTGAAGTCGAGCTGGTACGGCGACTGCCTGCCCGAGCGCGACTTCCCGATGCTCACCGACCTCTACCTCCAGGGCCGGCTGCCGCTCGACGAGTTCGTGACCGAGCGGATCGGCATCACCGACGTCGAGCAGGCCTTCGCGACGATGGCCGGCGGCGACGTGCTGCGCTCGGTGGTGGTGCTTTGATGGCCGCCCGCATCGAGAACCTCGTCACCAGCGGCACGTTCAGCCTCGACGGCGGCACCTGGGACGTCGACAACAACGTCTGGATCGTCGGCGACGACTCCGAGTGCGTGGTCATCGACGCCGCCCACGACGCCGACGCGATCCTCGCGGCCGTCGGCGACCGCACGCTCCTGGCCGTCCTGCTGACCCACGCGCACGACGACCACATCGACGCCGTCGCGGCGGTGCGCGCGGCGACCGGGGCACCGGTGCTGCTGCACGAGGGCGACCGGGTGCTCTGGGACGCCGTCTACCCGGACACCGCGCCGACCGGCGGCCTCGTCGACGGGCAGGTCGTGCCGGTCGCCGGCATCGACCTCGAGGTGCGGCACACCCCGGGCCACTCGCCGGGCGCCGTCTGCTTCGTCGCCGCCGACCTCGGCACGGTCTTCACCGGCGACACCCTCTTCCAGGGCGGACCGGGCGCCACCGGCCGCTCGTACAGCGACTTCCCGACGATCATCGAGTCGATCACCGACCGGCTGCTCTCGCTGCCCGCCGAGACCGTCGTCCTCACGGGGCACGGGCAGTCGACGACGATCGGGGCGGAGGCGCCGCACCGCGAGGAGTGGATCGCGCGCGGTCACTGACTCCGAGCCTTAACGGGGGGCGTGCGCCCGGCCCACCGGGCTGAGAGCCTGCACCGTGAACCGAACGCGTCCCCGCTTCCCGAGACCGACCGCCGCCGTGCTCTCGGGAGCGCTGATCCTCGGTCTCGTCGCCGCGGTGGCGCTCGCCCCGGCGGCGCAGGCGGACGAGCCGACGGCCGAGCCCGACGCCCTCTGCGCGACCGCGGTCGTCGACATCCCGGCCGGAGTGCACTTCGCGCGGATGCTCGTGATCGGCCAGAAGGGCCAGGCGGGAGTCGACACCGCCAGGAGGCCCGCTCCCGGATCCGCAGGAGCCGCCGGCGTCACCGAGGCGGTCGTGCAGGTGCTCCCCGGTCAGCGCCTCTGGCTGGCCGGCGGATCGACGCTGCTCCCCGGGGGTTCCCGGACCTACTCGGGGAGCGGCGGCAACGGCTCCTTCGTCTCGACGATCGACCCCGCGCCCTACTGCCCGGGCGGCGGCAGCCCCGCGTCCGCGTTCCCGAAGGACGCTTTCCTGGCGGTCGCCGGGGGCGGCGGGGGCGGCGGCGACGCCGGCGACCACTCCTCCGGCTCCACCGGCGGCTCCGGCGGTGCACCGGGGTCCAAGGGCGGCGACGGAGGCGCCAACGACGCCCGCGACGGGGCCGGCGGCACCTCCGGGACCCCCTCGGGCGGCGGCGCCGGCGGTGCGGCCGGCTACAGCGGATTCTTCGACTCCGGCACCGCCGGCGCTCCGGGCACCTACCTCGCCGGCGGCCGGGCGGGCACCGCCGCCATCGTCTCCGCGTACGCGGGCGGCGGCGGAGGCGGCCTCTACGGGGGCGGAGGCGGCGGTGGCGGCACCAACGGCGGCTCGGGAGGCGGCGGCGGCGGGGCGAACTACCTCCCGCCCTACATCTCGCCGAACCCGCCGACCGACCAGCAGCGCTCGGGCACGCTGCGCAACGGCAGCACCGATCAGGACGGTCCGAACGTGGAGGTCGTCCCGCTCTACCCGACGGTCACGACGGTGACGATCGCCCCGTCCCCCGCCTACGTGTCCGACGAGCTCGTCGCGATCGTCCGCGTGACCGGCGTCGACGGCGGACCCGTGCCCGTGGGCGCGGTCGAGCTCCGCACGGGCGGCGACGTGCTGACCGGGACCCTCTCGAACGGCACGGCGGAGATCCCTCTCGGCGTCCGGCCCGCCGGCGAGCTCAGCGTGCAGGTGCGCTATCCGGGCGGGGACGCCGAGCGCGTCGGGTTCCTCTCGAGCAGCGCCTCCGCCGCCCAGTCCGTCGAGGTCGCGGCCGTCGTGCCGACGACGACGGTGGTCGAGGCCTCTCCGTCGACTCCCTACGCCGGCGACGACGTCGGCCTGAGCGCCACGGTGACCCGGGGCGACGGCCGCCCGGTCGAGGGGGGCGAGCTGACGTTCACGAGCGCGCCGACGGACGGGTCGGAGGCGCCGTCGGCGATCGCCCGAGTGCCGGTCGTCGACGGCCGCGCCACTGCGGCGGCGAGCTTCCCGCAGACCGGGGCGGTCCGCGTCACCGCCGCGTACTCGGGCTCCTCCTCGCGCACCGAGGACGTCCGGCCGAGCACGGCCGACGTGCTCGTCGTCGTGCGCCCGGCAGGCGCCCCGGTCTTCACCACCCAGCCGGAGTCGTCCGTCATCACCTACGGAGACACCCCGGCCGCCCTCTCGGTCGAGATCGCGGACGGACCCCGCACCTCGCTCCGGTGGCAGCGGTCGGCGGGAGCAGGCTCGCCCTTCGAGGACATCGCGGGGGCCACCGGCCCCCGGTACCAGCCGCCGACCCGCACCGACACGGGCACCCGGTTCCGCGCCGTCGCCGTCAGCGTCTTCGGGGAGAGCTCCTCCGACACCGCCGAGCTCACCGTGCTCCCGGCTCCGCTCACCGTGACCGCCCGAGACGCGCGGATGGACTACGGCACCGACGCCCCCGCGTTCGAGGCCGACTACGGGACCGGTGACGAGGGCTTCCGGCTGGGGGACGGCCCCGACTCCCTCCGCGGCGATCTGCGCTGCGACTCCCGCCCCTCCGCCGATCGCGAGCTGCCGCCCGGCACGTACCCCGTCGAGTGCTCGGGTCAGAGCTCGCCGCGCTACGACATCGACTACCGACCCGCCACCCTCACCGTCGACGCGGTGACCCAGGAGATCCGCTTCGAGTCGGAGCCGCCGACTCCGGGGCGGGTCGGCGAGGCGTACGACGTGGACGCCTCCGGTGGCGCGTCGGGCGAGCCGGTCGTGTTCTCCACCGACCCGGACAGCCCGTGGTGCACCGTGAGCGAGGACGGCCGGGTGGAGTTCACCGCGACCATCGACCTCCCCTTCTCCGGCGAGTGCGCCGTCCACGCCGACCAGGCGGGACGAGCGTTCTTCCCGCCCGCCGAGAGGGCGACCCAGATCATCGGGGTCGAGAAGGTCGCGCCCCGCGTGCAGGAGTACTGGGGAAGCTCCACTCGCGTCACTGCGGGCTCCTACCGGACCCTGCACGTCGACGCGAGCGGCAGCCCCGACGTGCGGTACCAGTGGTACTCGTCGGTCGACGACCGGACCTTCACACCTCTCCCGCTCGCGCAGTCGTCCACGTACCGGCTGAACACCCGCATGAGCAACGACGGCACCTTCTACCGGGTCCTCGTCTACAACGCCTCCGGCGAGACCCCCTCCGAGGGTCGCTACGTCTCGCGGAGCACGAGGCTGATCATCGATCCGGCGTACCTGGAGGTGCTCGGGCCCGATGTGGAGATGGTCGCGGGGTCGGAGCCGCCCGTCGTCACTCCCGAGTACTCCCCCCTCATCGACTCGGACACCCTCGCGTCGCTCGGCCTCGACCCGGTCTGCACGGTCGACGTCACGCCCGAGACCCCGCCGGGCGTCTACCCGGAGGCGGTGCAGTGCCGCGGCTTCGAGCATCCCGACTACGAGGTCCACTACGTCGACGGCACGCTGACGGTCGTCGCCGACGACGGCCCGCCCCTCGGGAGCGGGCCGGGTGCCGGACCCGCCTCGGGCGTCCCCGACGACAGCACCGACGGCTCCTCCGCGGGAGCGGGAGTGGGAGCGGGAGCGGGCGAGCGTTCGACGAGGGGCGACGGTCTCGCCGCCACGGGGGTGGACGGCCTCCCGGGTCTCGCCCTCCTCGGTGCTCTCGCGCTCGCGGGCGGGCTGTGGCTCCGAGCCGCCGATCGTCGGACGCGCCGCCCCGGGCGCTCCTCGTGAGGCAGCGGCTCCCGGAGGGCTCCCCCTGAGCGGACCCCGCACGCAGGAGCGCCCCCGGCCCCGGAGGGTCGAGGGCGCTCCCTCAGCCGATCAGCGGATCAGCTGCACGGGCGTGCCGCGTACGGTGCGCTCACCTCCGTCGAGACGGGCGAGCCGTCGATCGTGGCCGTGGCGCCGACCGTGACCGACCCGGCGGGCAGATCCGCCTGGCGCGTCGTGAAGGCGTGCGACACGGTCTTGCCGGCGGCGACCGAGGGGTAGGTCTTGGTGCCGTAGGCCGTCGTCATCGTCACGGCGGCGGCGGTGTCGCTGCCGTTGGTCGCCTGCGCGGTGATGATCGCCTTACCCGCGATGCAGCGGGTGGTGGCGGTCGCGGTGACATCGAGCGCCGGAGCGGCCTCGCCCTCGGTGAAGGCGAAGGTGTCGAGCTCGAACAGGTCGCCGGTCGGGCCGGAGTAGCTGAAGTACACGTCGTGCACTCCGGTGGCTCCGGTGAGCGCGGTGCTCACGTCGGCCCACTCGCCGGTGGCGCCGTTCACCGCGACCGTGCCCGCGACGGGTCCGGTCTCGGAGTCGAGGCGCACCGTGAGGGTGCCGCCGGCCTGGAGGGCCTTCGCGCGGGCCGAGAACGTCGCCGCTCCCGTGTCGCCGAAGTCGACCGAGGACAGCGCGGTCCAGTCGCCGTTGTCGAGGTCGCGCAGCACCAGGTTCTGCGTCGCGCCCGCGGTGGGCGTGCCGAGCGGTGCGGTCGCGATGCCCTTGCTCCAGCCGATGGTCTCGGCCGGGACGGTGCGGAACGGATCGAAGTCCTTCACCTGGTCCACTCCGGCGTAGTCGCCGACGACCTGCTGCACGGTGCCGTCAGCGTTGAACTGCAGCTCCTGGATGTGCGGGCTGCGGTAGCCCTGCGTGGTGTCGCCGTTGATCCGCTTGTTGAGCGTGGGGGCGTGGTACGTGAAGTAGTACTTGCCGCCGAGCTCGAAGACCGACTGGTGGTTGTTGCCGCCGGTGCCGGCTCCGAAGAAGCGGCTCTGGTTGGGGAACATCACGCCGGCGTAGGTCTCCTTGGGCCACGACATCGGGTCGTCCGAGATCATGTAGCCGATCTCGCCGCCGCCCGGGTAGCCGGGCACGCGGGTCTGGTTGCCGCCGAAGTCGTTGCCGCCGAAGTGCGACGAGTACGAGAGGTAGTACTTGCCCTCGCGCTCGAAGACCTGGGCCGCCTCGAACGCCACCGGAGCGTCGACCACCGCGGCCGTTCCCTCGGTCGAGATCATGTCGTCGCCGAGCTCGATCACGCGGATGTTCTTCGGGTTGTTGAAGCGCTCAGCCGCGGGGAGCGCGGTCGAGGCGGGCCCGCCGCCGAAGAACAGGTAGTTGCGTCCGTCGTCGTCGACGAGCGGCGCCGGGTCGAACTTCCACGCGACGTCGGCACCGGGGGTGGTGTCGTTGATCAGCGTGCTGGTGCGCTGGCTGGTCCACGGGCCGACCGGCGAGTCACCGGTGATCACGTTGCTGGAGCCGCCGCCGTTGGCGTAGTAGAGGAAGTACTTGTCCACTCCGTTCACGGTCTTCTTGGCCATGCCGGGCGCCCACGAGTTGCCCGTGAAGGGCGCGACACCCGTGGAGCCGGCGACCTGGATCTCGCCGTGGTCGGTCCAGTTCACGAGATCGTCGGAGGAGATCACCGTGATCTGGTTGATGCTCCCGTAGTTGATCTGCGGAGAGACGCCCGTCACCGGGTCGGGCGCGTAGCCCTGGGTGTCGTTCGTCATGTACATGTACACGCGGCCGTTCTCGACGAAGCCGAAGCCGTCGGCCCCGAACTTCCAGCCGATGAGCGGGTTGTGGTCGCCCGGCAGCTTGCCGACGACCTCGATGGTCTTCGACGGGGCCGCGGGCGGCGCCGCACCGACGAGCGAGACGTCGTCGAGCTTGTAGTCCATCAGGTGGGTGTCGGGCGCGGCCGACGGAGTCGCGGTCCACGGCGTCTCGAAGAAGAGGCGCGCGGTCGCGACGCTCTGCCCCGCGGGGATCGTGAACGAGCCGCTGAGCGACGCCCACTGGCCCTTCGTCGCGGTGACGCTCGCGAGGTTCGTGTAGGTGCCTCCGCCGTAGTGCATCGTGGCGAAGAACTGCTTGGTCGCGGGTCCGGCCGCGTTCTCGTACTTGATCTGCGCCTTCACCTGGTAGGTCTGCCCGGCAGAGACCTTGCCGGTCAGGTCCTGCATGGCGCCGGAGCCGGTCGTCGTGCGGGCGGTCACGAGAGCGGCGCTCGCGCCGGTCTTCGCGTCGGTCGTCGTGGCGAGGGTGCCGGAGTCGGCGGCGTTGCCGTTGTTGACGAACCAGTTCGCCACGCCGTTCTCGAAGCCGCCGTTGACGATGAGCTCCTGCTCGGCGGCCATCGAGGTCTGGGCGGCGAACGGCGCCACCAGTAGTGCTGTCAGGGCCGCTGTGGCCAGCAGCCTCACGCGCAGCCGGCCCTTCGGCGCGGCTTCTCGTTGAGTTCTCACGAATCCTCCTTGATCGCGTCTTGCTGTGGATCGTCGTCGGCGACGAGCGCCGGCGACGGGTCTGGGGTCGCGGGCGACCGGCCGCGAGGGCCGGGCGCCCGCGAGGATCACCCGCAGGTCGCCGCCGGGTGGGCGGCGCGGACGGTGGTCGTCACCGGTGCGCCGTCGACCGTGGCGGTCGCGGTGACCGTCACCTCGCCGGCCGGCACGCTCGTCGCCCGGGTGCTGAACGCGTGGCTCGCGTTCCTGCCGGGGGCCACCGAGGCGAACGACTTCGTGCCGGAGGCGCTCGTCATCTCGAGAGCGACGGGCACCTGGTCGCGGTTGGTCGCCTTCACGGTGAGGACGACCCTGCCGGCGATGCAGCGGGTGGTCGCCTCCGCGGTCACGTCGAGCGAGGGCGCCGCTCGCAGCGTCCCGAGGCGTGCCAGCTGGTAGCTGAGCGCGCGCTCGGGGGCGTCGAGCTGGTTCTGCGTGCCGGCGGTGGTGACCGCGGCGGCCTTCGCGAGCGCGGTCCGCATCGCGGTCCAGGCGTCGGCCGGGTAGTCGGCCTCGCGGAGGGTCGCGGCGTGCTCGATCGCCGCGTCGAGCTGCGTGCGGTCGAGCGCCTTCCCCTCCGACGAGAGCGTGTCGCTCAGCAGGAAGCTGTCGACGTCGACGTGGCCGCCGGTGGTCTGCGTGGCGTAGCTGAACAGGCCGAGACGGTGTCCCATGAAGTGGGTCAGCGTCCCGTCGAGCGTCTGCGGGCCGACGCGGTCGCCGAGCCTCGTCCAGGTGAGGCCGTCGAGGCTGTACGAGAAGGTGGTCCAGAGCTGCCCGGCGGGCGCGTTCAGCTCGAGGTCGGCCTTGAGGTGCACCTCGGCGGCGTCGGGCAGGGTCGCGGTCGTCCCCGGCAGGAACGACTCGACGGCGGCCTGGTCGAACGTCTGCGCGAACGGCTGGCTGCGGTTCACGACTCCGACCGTGCTCACTCCGTCGACGCGCTTGACCGCGACGTACGAGAAGCCGCGGTTGTAGGCCGCGAGGCCGGCGACGTCCCCGTCCTTCATCCCGGACACGTCCAGTGCCGCCTCGGCCGACTGCTGCGGAGCGACGATGCGCTGCGAGAGCGTGTTGCGCGCCTCCTCGAGCCACGTCAGCTCGGGCGAGTTCGACAGCTTCGAGTGCAGGTACTTCCCCGTCACCACCTTGCCGTTCGTCAGCCGGAGCCAGCCGTCCCGGTCGGTCAGCGACCAGTAGCGGTTGTCGGGGGCGTGGTTCCACTGCCAGGCCGCATCGAGGCGGGAGCCGTTGGGCTCGATCTCGGCCGCGCTCGGCAGCTCGGTCGTCGGCGCGGAGCCGATCATCGAGACGTCGTCGAGCAGGTACTCGACGCTCGAGGACGCCGGCTGCGGGTTGCCCCACGGGGTCTCGACCGCGAACTTCACGTTCGAGACGTTCGCGTTCTGCGGCACCGTGTAGGTCCCGGTGATCGTCGTCCACTGACCCTGCGGGACGGTCGCGAAGACCATCGTCTGCGGGCCGGAGCCGAAGTCGGCGCAGAGGTTGAAGCGCACCGAGGCGGGGCCGGCGGTGTACTTCACCTTGGCCGAGACCGTGTACGTCACTCCGGGCTGGAGCCTGCCGGCGAGGATCTGGTTCGGTCCCGAGCCGTTGAGGGTCCGACCGCTCACGCGCAGCGCAGCCGCGCCGGAGGCGGGATCGCTCGTGTCGGCGGTCAGCGTCGCACCGAACTGGCCCGCCCAGGGCGCCGTCCCCGACTCCGCGCCCGGGTTCTGCAGGAGCTCGACGCCGATCAGCGACGGGTCGATGCTCGGCGCCGCCGGGATCGTCCACTCCTCGTCCTGGTAGGCCTTCGCCGCCGCGTCGTTGTCGAAGTCGTCCGAGACGACGAGGCTCTTCTGGCTCTCGAAGAGCTGCTCCTCGGGGCTGAGCGCGATCGGCTTCGGGAAGCTGCCGCCCACCGGCACCGAGCCGTCGGTGCCGAAGGTGGGCCAGCCGTCCTTCCACGTCGCCGGGATCAGCCCGGGGATGCGGCCGGTCGGGAAGCTGTCGCGGAAGAACATGCCGTGCCAGTCGGTCGTGCCGTCCTCGCGGGCGATGGGCACGAGGCTCCCCTGCGCGAAACCGCTGGAGTTCAGGACTCCTCTGCCCTCGTAGGGGTTGCTGCCGTCCGCGGTCGCGTAGCGTCCGAGCAGCTCCGACGAGCGGAACAGCGCGACCTGGCGGCCCTGACCGGAGGGCCAGGTGATGATCACGATGTAGTACTGCCCGTCGATGTACTGCACCTGCGCTCCCTCGAACAGTCCGCCGAGGTAGGACGCTCCCGGGTAGTCGGACGTGCGGAGGATGTTCGGGTACTCGGCGACCACGGTGGTGAGATCGGCGCTGAGCTTCACCGCGCTCGTCGAGCCGGAGCCGTAGAAGATGTAGGGCGTGCCTCCGTCGGCGTCGTCGAAGAAGAGCGACGGATCGTGGAACGCGCGCCCCAGAGCCACGCGGGTCCACGCTCCGTTCTCGATGTCGTCGGTCGAGTAGAGGTACGAGCCGCCCAGGTTGTTGGTGTTGAACACCACGTAGTAGCGGCCGTCGTGGTACCTCAGCGAGGACGCCCACTGGCCGTTGCCGTAGGAGTTCTGACCGTTGCGCAGCGAGAACCGGTCGCCGATCTCGAGCCGGTCGAAGACGTAGTTCACGATCTCCCAGTTGACGAGGTCGTAGGACTTCATGATCGGGGCGCCCGGGCTCAGGTGCATCGTCGTCGAGATCATGTAGTAGACGTCGCGGCCCTCGTCGTTCTCGGACGCGGGCACGCGCTCGACGCTGACGTCGGGCACATCCGCGTTGAGCAGCGGCACCGAGTAGGTGCCGTCCCCTCTGTCGGTCGAGGTGTACGAGGGGCGCGGCGACCACGGCTCGGCCGCGACGGCGGGTGCCGCCGAGGCGATCAGCCCGGCCGAGAGCAGGGCTCCGACGGCGGTCACGGCGAGCGCCCTCACTCCGGCGCCCCGGGTCGTCGTCGTCATTCGAAGAGGGAGAGCGTGAGCACGGAGGAGTAGGCGCCGGGAGCGACGTCGGCCTCGGTCTTCAGGGTCAGGCCGGCCGTGACCGTCCACGAGCCCTCCTCCGCGATGGCGGCGGAGTCGACCGCGAGAGCGAGCAGCTCCTGGTCGACGAGGCCGACGGCGTCGGGGCCCTCGTCGAGGACGGTGTCGACCTGGTCGCCCTCGGCCACGAGACCCGAGTCCCCGCCGTCGACGAGCTCGGGGGTCCAGCCGAGGTGGTCGGCGCCGATGGGCTCCTGGCCGTCGGCGCCGGTGAAGTCGGTCGCCGAGCCGAGCACGTACCAGCCGGCTCCCTCGGGGATCTCGTCCGCCGCGCGGGTGTCGGTCACGGTGACCGCGGGGAGCGCGCCGGTGAACTGCCGGACGGTCTCGGTCGACCCGGTCTCGGTCAGCGCCGCGGAGGTGCCGGCGACGGTCATCGCGAGCACGCCGGGCTGATCGATCGGGCTGATCTCGACGGAGACGTCGACGCCTTCGTCGCCGTACTCCGTGTCGGCGATGGCCGCGCCGGCGGCGACTCCGGTGAGCACCAGGCAGCCGGCGAGCGCCGCTGCCGAGCGGAGGAGCCAGGAGGGGGATGTCGTGGACGGGGATGTCGTGTTCATGGGTGGTCGGACCTCCTCGATCGGCGTCGTCGCCGATCAGATCGAGCGCGGAGCGGCGCTCGGCGAGCGGCTCCGCTGCTGCGGAATGGACGCGCGGAGGAGTGCCTCGAGGGCACCTGGCGCGACGGGTGTCGAAAGGCGCGCGGGTGACGGCGGAGAGGCGCCTGCGCAGCCGCTTCCACAGCGTCCTGTCGCTCGCCGCAGCTCTCGATCCCCGTCAGCACTGAGGAGAGGGAGGCTGCTCCGTCACGTATCGCACTCGACTGCTGAGGAGAAACTCAGTTAGTCTTGCCGCAATGTTACCGGGAACATTTTCGATTGCAAGGATGCGATTCGATTCCCGGCGCAGGGCGGAGCGGCCCTTCCGAGCGCCCGCCGGAAGGGTGATGGCCTCCGCATGGCTCCACGAGCGAAGGTCCGCGACGACGCGGCCGTCGATGCGGCGACGCGCGAGGGCCCAGGCCTCATCGGCGTCCTGATCTGCGATTTCGAGCCGTTCAGCGCGGAGGTGCTCAAGGGAGTCGCGGCCGCGCTGCGCGGCACCCGCTTCGATCTGCTCGCGAGCACCGGGGCGAGCCACCACGACACGATCGGCTGGGAGCGCGACTCCCTCCAGCGCTTCCGCGACGCGCGCGTCGAGGGCGTGATCGCGGTGACCCCCTCCTCCGTGATCTCCTCACCCGACCTCCCGCTCGTCGTGATCGGGCCGCTGATCGCGCAGACCGAGCTGCCCTCGGTCGGTGCGGACGAGTTCGGAGGCGCGGTGCTCGCGGTCCGGCACCTCGTCGAGCTCGGCCACCGCCGGATCGCCCTGCTCGGCGGCCGCCCCGACCTCGAGTCGGCGCACCTGCGCGAGGCGGGCTACCGCCGGGCGCTCGCCGAGGCCGGGATCCCGTTCGACCCCGAGCTGGTCGGCGTCGGCCACTACCGGCACGACGCGTCGCTCGAGCCGGCCCGCGCGTTCCTCGCACTCGCCGACCCGCCCACCGCGGTGTTCGCCGCCAACGACGCGTCGGCGATCGCCGTCGTCGAGGTGGCCCGCGAGCTCGGCGTCGCGGTTCCGGAGCGGCTCTCGGTCGTCGGCTTCGACGACGTGCCCGACGCCGCGCGGATCGTGCCGCCCCTCACGACGGTCCGGCAGCCCCTGCACCGCGTCGGCCGCTCGGCGGCGCGCGCCCTGATGACGCTGATCGGCGGCGGGACGCTCGGCACCGAGCACCTGCTGCTGCGCAACCGGCTGGTGCTGCGCGCCTCGACCGCACCCCCCGCGGATCAGGCGGTGCCCGACTCGGACCGGGCATGCAGGACCGCGGTCTAGCGTCGGCGCCATGGGCACTCAGCAGCGCAGTCCGGTCACCGTCACCGTCACGGGAGCGGGAGGCGCGATCGGCTACGCGCTCCTGTTCCGCATCGCCTCGGGTCAGCTCCTCGGCCCGGACGTGCCGGTGCGGCTGAACCTCCTCGAGATCCCCGCGGGCCTCCGCTCGGCCGCCGGCACGGCGCTCGAGCTGCAGGACGGCGCCTTCGGACTCCTGCGCGGCATCGAGGCGACCGACGACCCGGCCGCCGCGTTCGACGGCGCGAGCGTCGCCCTGCTGGTCGGCGCGCGTCCGCGCAGCGCCGGGATGGAGCGCGCCGACCTCCTCGCCGCCAACGCCGGCATCTTCGGCCCGCAGGGAGCCGCGCTGAACGCGCACGCCGCCGACGACGTCCGCGTGCTCGTGGTGGGCAACCCCGCCAACACCAACGCCTGGATCGCCCGCGCGAGTGCACCGGACATCCCCGCCGGCCGCTTCACCGCGATGACACGCCTCGACCACAACCGCGCCGTCGCGCAGCTCGCGGCGAAGCTCGGCGCCCCCGTCGACTCGATCGCCGGCGTGACGATCTGGGGCAACCACTCGGCGTCGCAGTACCCGGACGTCACGCACGCGAGCGTCGACGGCCGGCCGGTGACCGAGCTGGTCGACGCCGAGTGGCTGCACCGCGAGTTCGAGCCGCGCGTCGCCAAGCGCGGCGCTGAGATCATCGAGGTGCGCGGGGCGTCGTCGGCCGCGTCCGCCGCCTCCGCCGCGATCGACCACGTCCACGACTGGGTGACGGGCACCGAGTGGACGTCGGCCGCGGTCGAGTCCGACGGCTCCTACGGGGTCGAGGAGGGGCTGATCTCGTCGTTCCCCGTCCGCTCGGTCGACGGCGAGTGGCGGATCGTCGAGGGCCTCGAGATCGACGCGTACTCGCGCGCCAAGATCGACGAGTCCGTGCTCGAGCTGCGCGCCGAGCGCGACGCCGCGCTGGCCTACCTGAAGCGCTGACCTCCTCCGCGAGACGCCTCGTGAGTCCGGTCAGTGGCGGGGCGCCTTCTCGGGGGTCGGGAGGGTGCCGGCCGCGCGAGCCGCCTCGAAGTAGGCGTGCGCCTCCTCCTGGCGGGTCGCCTCGGCGCCCGTCGCGATCGCCGCGCGGACGTGCTCGGGGCCGTAGCCGAACGCCGCGACCAGATCGCCGGCGTGCGGGCGGATCCGCGCCAGCAGCCGGTCGATGTACGAGGTGACGGCGAGCGCGCGCTGCGACGACAGGCGGCCGTGGATGAGGTACCAGTCGAGGTGCTTCTCGACGAGGCCCAGCCCGAACAGGTCGCGGAGCCAGGTGAGGACCGTGCGGGTCCCCTCGTCCTCGATCGTGGCGAGCGCCTCGGTGAACGCCTCCCACTGCAGCAGCTCGGCGTGCGCCCGCGCGGCCTCGATGAGCTCGCTCTGGTGCGCGTTGAACAGCCGGGCGGCCTCGTCGGCCGGCAGCTTCGACGCGGAGCGCAGGCGCGAGGCGATGCCCGAGACCATGCTCTCGACGCGGTCGGTCAGCAGTTCGCGCTGCTCCTCGCGGAGCTGCCCGACCGAGCGGGCGGTCGACCCGCGGTCGGCGACCACCTGGGCGAGGCGGCGAAGCCCCGAGTTGTTGACGGTCGCCTCCGCCACCTGCTCGACGGCGTAGCGGGCGAGCACGCCGGGCTGCGCGTTCTTGAAGCGCCGGCCCACGTCGGTGAGCAGCCGCTTCGCGACGAGCTGGAGCAACACGGTGTTGTCGCCCTCGAACGTCGCGTAGACGTCGAGATCGGCCCGGAGCTGCGTGAGGCGGTTCTCGGCGAGGAAGCCGGCGCCACCGCAGGCCTCGCGCGCCTCCTGCAGGGTGTCGAGCGCGTGCCACGTCGACAGCGCCTTGAGGCCCGCGGCGAGCGTCTCGAGATCCTGCCGCGACTCGTCCGTGTCGTTCGCGCCCGAGAAGACGTCGTCGAAGGCCTTCAGCAGCTTGTCGTGCGCGAAGCCGGCGGCGTAGGTCGTGGCCAGGCGCGGCAGCAGGCGGCGCTGGTGGCGCTGGTAGTCGAGCAGCACCTCCTCGCGGTCGCCGCCCCCGGTGAACTGGCGGCGCTGGTCGCCGTAGGTGACGGCGATCGTCAGCGCGATGCGCGCGGCGGCGACGGAGGCGCCGTCGAGCGACACGCGCCCCTGCACCAGAGTCCCCAGCATGGTGAAGAAGCGGCGGCCGGGGCTCGCGATCGGCGAGGAGTAGGCGCCGTCGGCCGCGACGCTGCCGTAGCGGTCGAGCAGGTTCTCGCGCGGCACGCGGACCTGGTCGAAGTGCAGGCGGCCGTTGTCGATGCCGTTGAGTCCGCCCTTGAGCCCGTCGTCCTCGCCGCCGACGCCCGGGAGGAACGCGCCCTCCTCGTCGCGGAGCGGCACGAAGAAGGCGTGCACGCCGTGGTTCACGCCCCGGGTCACGAGCTGCGCGAAGACGACCGCGGCGCGCCCGTCGACGGCGGCGTTGCCGAGGTAGTCCTTCCAGGCCGCGCGGAACGGGGTGTGCAGGACGAAGTCGCCCGCCTCCTCGTCGAAGGTCGCGGTGGTGGCGATCGAGGCGACGTCGGAGCCGTGACCCGTCTCGGTCATCGCGAAGGCGCCCGGGATCTCGAGGCTCATGATGCCGGGCAGCCACTTCTCGTGGTGCGGGCGGGTGCCGAGGTGCAGCACGGCGGCGCCGAAGAGCCCCCACTGCACGCCCGACTTGATCTGCAGCGACGGATCGGCGGTGACCAGCTCCTCGAAGCCGGCGATGTTGCCGCCATGGTCGGCCTCGCCGCCGAGATCGGCCGGGAACGCGCGGTGCACGCCGCCCTCCTTGGCGAGGACGTGCATCTGGCGCGTGACGTTCGCCCGGTGCTCCGCCATCGTCAGGCCGTCGACGCGGTGCAGCTCCTCGCGGGCGGTGAGGGCGCGCGAGGCGAGCCGCTGCTCGCGCCACGCACCCAGGAGCACCTCGCCGAGCGCGGCGACGTCGACGCTCGGCGCGCCGTCCGCGTCGAGGCGGGCGTCGACCTCGGAGCCGAGGGAGTCGACGGGCGGGGTCGGGGCGATCGCGCCGGCCTTCGAGCGCCGCGCCCGGGTGCGACCGGTGGCGGCCTTGTCGGCGGCGTCGCTGGCGGAGCGGGGGCGGGGAGCGGTGGTGACCATGACTGGAGGATCCCTTCGACCGTCGTCGGTTCGGCCCGCCCGCGAGTCGTCGTCGGATCGAGGAGTCGATCCCTGGCCGACGATCATCGGGAGGCGGTGCTCTGCACGCTAGATCGGCTTCCCGGATCGCGGAAACGATCCGTCGCGGGGCGACAAAGGCGGCCGGGCGGAGCCGTCGGCCCGTTGTCGGGTCCGGCCAGGCGGGTCCGGCCAGGCGGACCGGTCGGTGCGTCATTAGGCTCGGGACATGAGCGAGCCGCCGCTGCCTCCGCCCCCTCCCCCGCGTGCCGAGCCCTCCGGCCACCCGGCTCCGCGCTTCGCGCCGCCGACCGGCGCCCCGGCTCCGTGGACCGCGGCACGCACTCGACGACCCGTGCGGGTCTGGGATCTGGTGCTGACGATCGTGCTGCTGCTCGGGGCGGGCGGGTGCACGCTGCTGCTGTCCTACTTCGGACTCTTCCTCGCGATGGCGAGCGACGCCTGCATGGGCGGCAACGACTGCCGGACCGATCTGATCGGCTGGGGCGTGCTGGTGGCGGCGGGCGGGGTCTGGCTGCCGTTCCTCGCCGCCGTCGTCGTCTCGATCGTGCTGCTCGTCGTCCGCCGGATCGCGTTCTGGGTGCCGATCGCGGGGCTCGTGCTGTCGTTCGGCTTCACCCTGCTCGGGATGTGGCTCGCCACGGTCGGCTCGGGGAGCTGACGCCGGGCGGGCTCAGCAGCTCACGGGATCAGTAGCTGTCCCAGCCGGGCTCCCAGTCGGGCTCGTCCGGCGGCACCCAGTCGTCCTCGGGCGCGGCCGAGGTGACGGGCGGGCCCGCCTTGTCGGCACCGAACGAGGGCCTGGCGGAGGCGGAAGGCCGCGACGCACTCGAGCGCGACGGTGCCGCGCGGCGCGGCGCGGGCGCCTCCTGGCTCGCATCGGGCTCGGCGATCTCGGGCGTCTCGCCCGCGACGACGGCGAGCACGGCGTCGCCGTAGGTGATCAACTTCTTCTGGCCGACGCCGCCGATGATGCTCAGCGCGTCCATCGTGGCCGGCTCGGCCGTCGCGATCTCGCGGAGGGTCGCATCGTTGAAGACGATGTACGCCGGCACCGACTGCGCGCGGGCCTGCGCGGCCCGCCACTCGCGGAGGCGCTCGAACAGCGGCTGCGCCTCGCTCGAGAGCTCGGACACGGTCGACCGGCCGGAGCGCGACGATCCGCTGGAGCGCGCCGGCTTCTCCGGCTCCTGCCGCAGCTCCACCTTCCGCTCGCCGCCCAGCACGGAGGCGGAGGCGGGCGTGATCACCAGGGTGCCGAATCCGTCGTCGTTGACGCCGAGCAGGCCCTGCGCGAGCAGCTGACGCGCGACTCCGCGCCACTGGGTGTCGCTCAGGTCGACGCCGATGCCCCAGGTCGAGAGGCCGTCGTGCTTGTGCTGGGTGGTGCGCGGCGTGGTCTTGCCGCGGAGGATGTCGATGATGTGGCCCGCGCCGAACTGCTGGTTGCGCTCGCGCTTCAGGCGCACGACCGTCGAGAGGAACTTCTGCGCGGCGACCGTGCCGTCCCAGCTGGCGGGCGGCTCGAGGCAGGTGTCGCAGTTGCCGCAGGCGGTGCTCTCCTGGCCGAAGTAGGCGAGCAGGTTCACCCGGCGGCACTGGACCGTCTCGGAGAGCGCCAGCATCGCGTCGAGGTGCGCCGACATCCGCCGACGGTGCGCGAGATCGCCCGGCGACTCGTCGATCATGCGGCGCTGCTGCACGACGTCCTGCAGGCCGTAGGCGAGCCAGGCGGTCGAGGGCAGGCCGTCGCGGCCGGCGCGCCCCGTCTCCTGGTAGTAGCCCTCCACCGACTTCGGGAGGTCGATGTGCGCGACGAAGCGCACGTCGGGCTTGTCGATGCCCATGCCGAACGCGATGGTCGCGCAGACGATGACGCCCTCCTCGCGGAGGAAGCGCGACTGCGCCGCTGCCCGCACCCGCGCGTCGAGACCGGCGTGGTACGCGACCGCGTCGAAGCCGGCGGTGCGCAGGGCCTCGGCCGTCGCCTCCACGCTCTTGCGTGAGAGCGCGTAGACGATGCCCGCGTCGTGCGCGTGCTCGCGGCGGAGGAAGTCGATGAGCTGCTTGCGCGGCTCGACCTTGTTGACGATCCGGTACTGGATGTTCGGCCGGTCGAAGCTCGAGACGAAGTGCCGGGCCGAGCCCATGTGCAGGCGCGTGGTGATCTCGCGGTGGGTCGCCTCGGTGGCCGTGGCGGTGAGGGCGATGCGCGGCACGTCGGGCCAGCGCTCGGCCAGTTCGCCGAGGGCGAGGTAGTCGGGGCGGAAGTCGTGGCCCCACTGGCTCACGCAGTGCGCCTCGTCGATGGCGAACAGCGCGATGCGCCCGCGGGCGAGGAACTGCTTCATGCCCTCGTTGCCGAGGCGCTCGGGCGCGACGTAGAGCAGATCGAGCTCTCCGTCGAGGTAGGCGCGCTCGACCCGGGCGCGCTCGCCCGCGTCCTGCGTGGAGTTGAGGAACTCGGCCGCGACGCCGTTCGCGCGCAGGGCGTCGACCTGGTCCTGCATCAGGGCGATCAGCGGCGAGACGACGACGCCGGTGCCGGGCCGCACGATCGAGGGGATCTGGTAGCAGAGCGACTTGCCGCCGCCGGTGGGCATGAGGACGACCGCGTCGCCTCCGCCGATGACCTGCTCGACGATGGCCTGCTGCTCGCCGCGGAACGAGCCGTAGCCGAACACCTTCTCGAGGATCGCCTGCGCCTCGGACGATCCGGCCTCGGACGACGCCCCGGCGGCTCCGCTCGCGGGGGGCGCGTCGATGCTCGGGAGGGTTGTCGCGGTCGGCTCGGTCACCCGTGGAACTCTACCGGCCGCCTCCGACGCGGCTTCGGGAGCCGCCCGTTCTGTGGACGGACGCTCAGGGCGCGGGCTGGGGAGGAGCGGCGCTCAGAGCTCGGTGACGGTCTTCGCGTCGCCGTCCCAGAAGCGCACGCTCGAGAACCCCATGGCGAACGGCTCGCCCATCAGCGGCACGGCCTCGGCGAGCAGCTCGGGGCGGAGGCGGCGCGAGACGCTCACGTGCGGGGCCCACGCCTCCGGGAGCGAGGTGGGCACGCCGCCCGGGACGAGCCGGGTGGCGCGGGCGTGCAGGGCGTCGAGCGCAGGCGAGCGGGTGACGCCCCAGGCCAGCACGTAGCGGCCGGCGTGCGGGAAGAGGAGGACGGCGGAGAGCTCGACGCTCGCCGGCAGCGGCCCGAGCGACCCGGGCTCCGGCGCGGCGAGCCCCGGGCCGGCGACGAGCGTGACGTGCGGCCGGTTGCTGGCGGACGTGTGCAGCGAGAGGCTCGGGATGCCGGCGGCTTCGAGGGCCTGCCACTGCGCCCTGATCCGCGCCTCCGACTCCGCATCCAGGAGGAGTTCGACGCTGCGCATGCCCCCATCCTCCGCGAGAACGCAGGAGTTGTCGCACTCGGGGGTCGAGTACGACAACTCTCGCGCTCTCGCCGAGGGAGAACCGCGGGTGCGACCTCAGCCGACCTTGACGAGGGCCGCGAAGAGCTCGGGGGCGCGGCGATCGAGGATGCGGCCGCCCACGCGGACGCCGACCAGCGCGAGCACCGAGCCGAGCACGATCGCGGCGGCCAGCGACCAGACTCCGAACTCCGTGCTCCCGACGACGAGCGAGACCACTCCGAGCACGAGGGACGGCAGCGAGAGTGCCGCCGTCGCCGTCATGCAGGCGAGCATCACGACGCTCGAGATCATCCCCGAGCCCGGCGGCGTCTTGAGCGGGCTGTCGCCCGGCGCGGGCACGGGATACACGATCAGGGCGGAGGCGACGCTCGAGACCCCGAACCCGCTCAGCACCAGCGCGAGCGACATCCCGAGCACCGCGGGGATCAGCTCGGGCTCGCGCACGTAGAGGCAGGTGCCGATGCCGACGATCAGCACCGCGGGCACCCCGACGATCGCGGCGGCGATGACGCGGCCGGCGCGGTCGGCCGCCCCCGTCACTCCCGAGCTCACGTGGGCCGCCCAGGCCGTGCCGTCGTACGACACGTCGGCGCAGAGGGTCACGCCGAAGATCAGTCCGATGAAGAGGGAGGAGAGGACCACGAGGGTGTCGCCGCCTCCGCCGATCGCGCTGTAGAAGACGGCCAGCACCACCACGGCCGGGATGACGAGGAGGCCGCGGCTGTAGCGCGGATCGCGCCACCAGTAGCCCAGCGCTCGGGCGGCGACCGCGCCGGTCGGCGTGCCGGGGAAGCGCCCGAACAGGCCGATGCCCACCGATCCGGAGGCGGCGCGCGAGGTCGACGCGGCCGGCTCCGACAGCGCGTGGCGCAGTGCCCGCGACCAGGCCCAGGTGACCACGGCGAGCGTGGCGACTCCGATCGCGAAGCGCGCGAGCGCGGCGAGCCCGTCGCCCGCGACGATCGAGCCGGGCACCGCCCAGATCGCTCCGAGCGGCGACCAGCCGAGGGCCGAGGCGATCACGGGGAGCACGTCCAGACCCTCGCTGACGACGCCCGTGATGCCGATGATCAGCGGTCCGAGGAGGATCACCACGACGAGCACGACGCCGCCGATCACCTCGCGGTAGCGGCGGCTCGAGCCGAGCCCCGTGGTCAGCGCCCCGATCAGCCGGGAGGCGACCACGCAGGTCGCGACGCCGATCACGGCGCAGACCAGCCCCGGGACGATGCCGATCGGGTTGCTCCACCAGGCCGCGGCGGACGCGAGGGCGCCGAGCGAGGTGACGATCCCGGGGATCCCGACGACTCCCGCCGCGGCCAGGCCCAGCATCAGCGTGCGCAGCGGGATCGGGAAGGTGGCGAGGGTCGCCAGGTCGAGGCTCTGGTCGGACCCCGACACGAAGATCGGCCCGAGCACCCAGCCCAGCAGCAGCACCGAGCCGCCGAGGGTCAGCGCGACGTTCGCGAACGCGGGGTCGGAGGCGCCGAGCGAGACGAGCGCCACCACCACGAGCCCGAGCGCCACGACCGCGTAGAGCGCCCCGAAGACGACGCCGACCAGCTGCCAGACGTTGCGGGTGAGGGCGTTGCGCAGCAGCAGGAGACGGAGGGTCAGGAGATGCGCAACCATGCCGGGCCCTCCTGGTGGGTGCGGCCGCCGACGAGCTCGACGAAGCGCTCCTCGAGGCTCGATCCGGCGCGGACCTCCTCGAGGGTCCCGGAGGCGACGACGCGGCCGTCGGCGATGACGGCGACGCGGTCGCACATCCGCTCGACGAGATCCATCGAGTGGCTCGACACGATGACGGTGCCGCCGGAGGCGACGAAGCCGGTGAGGATGTCGCGGATGTTCGCCGCCGACACCGGATCGACCGACTCGAACGGCTCGTCGAGCACCAGGAGGCGCGGGGCGCGCACCAGGGCGCAGGCCAGCGCGATCTTCTTGGTCATGCCCGCGGAGTAGTCGACGACGAGCGTGCGGTCGGACGGCTCGAGGCCGAGCAGCGCCAGCAGGTCGTTCGCGCGCTCGAGCACGGTCGGGCGCGCGATCCCGCAGAGCAGGCCGTAGTAGGTGATCAGCTGGAGGCCGGTGAGGCGGTCGAAGAGCTTCACGCCGTCGGCCAGCACGCCGATCAGGCGCTTGGCCTCGAGGGTGTCCTTCCAGACGTCGACGTCGTGGATGGTGACGGTGCCCGCGTCGGGCCGGAGGAGCGCTGTGGCCATCGAGAGGGTCGTCGTCTTGCCCGCGCCGTTCGGGCCGACGAGGCCGAAGAACGAGCCGGCGGGCACGTCGAGGTCGATGCCTCCGACCGCCTCCTTGTCGCCGAAGCGCTTGCGCAGGCCGCGGATGCGCAGGGCGATCTCGTCCTGGCGGCCCGTCGCCTCCGGAGCCGCCCACTCGGGCGTGGCGGGAGTGTCCTGCGCTGCGCTGATCGGCTCGGTGCCGGAAGGCGTCGCATCCATGGGTGTCCCTTCGTGTGCAGAGTGGTGCGTGCACGTGATGGGCCGCGGTGGGCGGCCGCTCCCTCCACGGTAGGCGGAGGGGTGCGCGCGGGCATCCACCCGAGGGAGGAGGTGCGCTGTCTAGGCTGGGGCGATGCCCACCCTCCTCCTCGTCCGGCACGGGCGCACCACGGCCAACACCGCCGGGATCCTCGCGGGGCGCACCGCCGGCGTCCGGCTCGACGACGTCGGACGGCAGCAGGCGGCGCGCACCGGCGAGCGGCTCGCCGCGGTGCCGCTGGCCTCGATCGTCTCGAGCCCGCTGGAGCGCTGCCGGCAGACGACGCGCTTCCTCCTCGACCGGCAGACCGGCTCGCCCGCGACGTCGATCGAGAAGGGCATCACCGAGTGCGACTACGGGCAGTGGCAGGGCAGGGCGCTGCGCGAGCTGGCCGAGGAGCCGCTCTGGTCGCTCGTGCAGAACCAGCCGTCGGCCGTCGTGTTCCCCGGAGGTGAGGGGCTCGCCGCGATGCAGGCCCGCGCGGTCGGCGCGATCAGGAGGCACGACGCCGCGATCGCCGCGGAGCACGGCCCCGGAGCGGTGTGGGCGGCCGTCAGCCACGGCGACACGATCAAGGCGGTCCTCGCCGACGCGCTCGGGATGCACCTCGACCTCTTCCAGAGGATCACCGTCGGGCCGGCCTCGGTGTCGATCATCCGCTACGGCACCGGGCGGCCCGAGGTCGTGGCGACGAACACCGAGGCGGGCGACCTGGCGTGGCTGCGTGCGGCGGCCCCCGCGGCCGACGCGCCGGTCGGCGGAGGCGCGGGGCACGAGTAGCGCGCACCCGGGCGGGTGCCAGCCGACGGCTCCTAGACTGGGGTCATGCCTCCGATCGTCCACGGGTTCGACTGGCCCGACCGCGTCGTCGTCGGAACCGTCGGCTCCCCCGGCTCGCGCTCCTTCTACCTCCAGGCCAAGACCGGCCCCCGCGTCGTCAGCGTCGGCCTCGAGAAGCAGCAGTCCGCTCTGCTCGCCGAGAAGATCGACGAGATCCTCGACCAGCTGATGGCCGCCGAGGGCAACCCGGTGAGCGTGCCCGCGGGGACGCCTCCGGAACTCGTCGACAACGACCCGCTCGAGCAGCCCGTCGAGCCCGAGTTCCGCGTCGGCGGCATCAGCCTCGGCTGGGACCCGGCGACCGCGCAGATCCTCATCGAGGCGTACCCGATCGACGACGACGCCACCGACGAGGAGGAGTCCGAGCCGACCGAGGTGCTGCAGGTGCGGATCCCCGTCGGCACGGCGCGCGCCTTCGCCAAGCGGACCCTCGAGGTCGTCGGCGCCGGCCGCCCGCTGTGCCCGCGCTGCGGCGACCCGATGGACCCCGACGGACACGACTGCCCGCTGGCATGAGCACCACCGTGTGCCCGTGAGCGAGGACTCCGACCTGCTCGACGGCGAGCTGGAGCTCACCGGCCGGATCACGACCGCCTCGAACGCGACGTTCCTCGCGCAGATCGGCGACACCTCCGTCGTCTACAAGCCGGTGGCCGGTGAGAAGCCGCTCTGGGACTTCCCCGACGGGGAGCTCGCGGGGCGGGAGCGGGCCGCGTACCTCGCCTCCGAGGCCCTGGGCTGGAACGTGGTGCCCCGCACCTGGCTGCGCGAGGGGCCGCTGGGCGTCGGCATGGTGCAGCTGTGGCAGGACATCGACCCCGAGCAGGACGCGGTCGACCTGGTGCCGGCCGCCGCGGTGCCCGAGGGCTGGCGGCACGTGCTCGACGGCAGCGACGAGAACGACCGCGACATCTCGCTCGTGCACGAGGACTCCGTGCCGCTGCGGCGGATGGCCGTCTTCGACGTGGTCGTCAACAACGCCGACCGCAAGGGCGGGCACGTGCTCGAGATGCCCGGCGGTCACCGCTTCGGCGTCGACCACGGGCTGACGTTCCACGCCGAGCACAAGCTGCGGACGGTGCTCTGGGGGTGGGTCGGCGAGCCGCTGACGGCCGACGAGATCGCCGCGCTGGGACGCCTCCGCGCCGAGATCGACGGCGCGCTGGGCGCGGCTCTCGGCGAGCTGCTGACCCCGGAGGAGATCGCGGCGTTCGCGAAGCGGTGCGACCGCCTCCGCTCCTCCGCGCGCTTCCCGGCACCGCGCGGCGGCATGCCCGCGGTGCCGTGGCCGCTGTTCTGAGCCGGGGCGCCGCTCAGAAGCTCCAGCCGCGGCCGAAGAGCTCGTCGCCGAGGGGGCCGCTGCCGGGAGCGGCTCCGCGCGCGCCGAGGTAGGAGGAGACGACGGCCGCGCCGAGGTCGTCCGACTCGGGGTTCACGACCGTGCCGCCGATGCGGCGGGCGAGGGAGTCGATGAACCGCGCGAGCCCCGGATCGTCGCCGAGGCGGAAGAACGTGGTGTGCGCACCCAGGCGGACGGAGGCGTCGAGCTCGCGGACCGAGACGGCGATGGTCACCGGGTCGGGCGGGTAGTCGAAGAAGATCCCGCCGTCGGGCTCGAGGTGCGCGGTCGGCTCGCCGTCGGTGACGATCAGGAGGATCGGCTGCGCGTTCGGGTGCTTGCGGAAGTGCCGGTTGGCGAGCAGCAGGGCGTGGTGCAGGTTGGTGCCCTTCTCCCACTCGGCGTCGAGGCCGACGAGCCGCTCGACGTCCATCACCTCGGCCTGCCGGCCGAAGGCGATGAGCTGCAGGTCGTCGCCGCGGAACCGGCTCGAGATCAGCGTGTGCAGGGCGAGTGCCGTGCGCTTCATCGGCACCCAGCGGCCGTCCATCGCCATCGAGAACGAGGTGTCGACGAGGAGCGCGACACTGGCCTGGGTGCGCGCCTCCGTCTCCTGCACCTCGACGTCGCCGATCTCGATCCGGACTCCGGAGCCCGTCGGGCGGCCGTCGCCGGCGGTGCGGGTCAGCGCGTTCGTGACCGTCCTGGTGACGTCCCAGGCCTCGGTGTCGCCGAACTCCCATGCGCGGGTGGCACCGGAGCGATCGCCCGCGGCGCCGGCGCGACGGAGGTTGCGCGCGCCCTGGCGGCCCGACATCGTGTCGGCGATGTCGCGCAGCAGCGCCTTGCCGAGCTGCCGCATCGCCTTGGGCGTCAGCGTGAGCCGACCGTCGGAGCCGCGGCGCATCGTTCCGGAGTCGCGCAGCGCCTTCTCGAGCCGCTTCAGCGTCTGCGCGTCGACCGCGGCGTCGTCGCCGAGGCGGCGGGCGAGGAGGTCGAGGTCGAGGTCGTCGAGGCTCGACCGCTCGGACGGCTGCGCGAGCTGGTCGGCGAGCGCGTCGAGGTCGGCGAGCTCCTGGAACACGCCGGTGCCGTCGCCGAGACCGAGGCCCTGCTCGCCGTCCATCCGCTCGGATCCGCCCCAGTCCTCGCCGGGACGCAGGCCCCGGAGGGTCTCGTCGAGCCGGCCGAGGGACTGCATCAGCTCGGGGGTGCCGAACGCCTGCTGAGCGAGAGCGTCGAGCTCGTCGCGCTGCTCCTGGGTCATCGAGTTGCGCATCCGCTGCGCCGCGGCCGCTCGCGCCGCGAGGGCGTCGATCAGCTCGTCGACCGACTCCGGGGCCTCGGGGAAGTACTCGCCGTGCTGCGCCATGAACGCGTCGAACTGCTCGGGGGTGTCCTCGCCCCGGGCGTGCGCCTCGAGCAGCTCGTTGAGGTCGCGGAGCATGGCGTCGATGGCGGCGCGGTCGGCGTCGCTCGCGTTCTCGAGGGCCTGCTTCATGCCCTCGAAGCGCTGGTCGAGCATCTCCCTGCCGAGCAGCTCGCGGATCTTCTCGAAGTCGGCGCGCGCCTCGGGGCTCTGCCAGCGGTACTCGGACAGCTCCGAGACGGCGGCGGCGGGGCTCGGCGGGAGGCTGTCGAGCTGCAGCTCGGCGAGAGTGCGGTCGGCGTCGTCCATCTGCGTGTCGCGGGCGAGCTGCTTGCGCTCGGCGAGGACGGCGCGGTCGAGCAGCTCGCGGATCTCGCGGAGCGTGCCGTCGAGGTTGTGCTTCCGGGCGAGGTCGCGGCGCCGCTCCGCGACGCGCGCGGCGAGATCGTCGAGGCCCTGGCCGTCGCGGGAGCCGCGGCGGAGGAACTCGCGCATCGCACGCTCGGGCGACGTGCCGGCCATGACGTCCTGGCCGATCGCGTCGAGCGCCTCGGCGAGATCGACGGGCGGGGCCAGCGGGTCGGGACCGCCCGCGTACTTCGCGTACCGCGCGTCGCGGTGCAGCCTCCGGTTGCCCCTAGCCACGACGGCCCCGGATCCCGCGGCACCGCTCAGCCATAGACGGCCTCGCCTCCGCCGGTCTCCTTGCTGAGGCGGCGCGAGAGGTAGAGACCCTCGAGAGCCAGCTCGATCGCTCCGGCGATGCGGCCGTCGCCCGTGGCGTCGAGGCGCTCGGCGATCTCGTCGTAGACGGTCGCCTCGCCGAGCATCGGGAGCCCGGCGAGGAACTCCTGCGCCGTCACCTGCTCGCCGGTCGTGATCATGCTGCCGTTCTCGACGGCGTCGACGAGCGGGCCGAGGTCGATGCCGCGCAGGTGCGCACGCACCGTCTCGGCGGTGGCCTGGCGGAGGAGGTGGTCGAGGATCTCCTCCTCGCGGCCCTCCTCGCCCGACTCGAACTCGATCTTGCCGCCGAGCACGTCGACCGCGGTCTCGAGGTCGATCGGGCGGGCGACCGCCTCGTCCTCCCCGCGGCGGGTCGCGCGGTGCAGGGCGGCGGCGGCGATGGTCTCGGCGCCGGCGATGGCGAAGCGGGCGCTCACGCCGCTGCGCTGATCGACCGAGCTCGACTCGCGCAGCGCGCGGGTGAAGCGGGCGAGGATCTCGATGAGCGCGTCGGGCACGATCGCGACGAGCTCCGCCTCCTGGCGGATCACCGCGATCTCGTCGGCGAGCGCCGCGGGGTAGTGCGTGCGGATCTCGGCGCCGAAGCGGTCCTTCAGCGGCGTGATGATGCGGCCGCGGTTCGTGTAGTCCTCGGGGTTCGCGCTGGCGACGACGAGGACGTCGAGCGGGAGGCGGAGGACGTAGCCGCGGATCTGGATGTCGCGCTCCTCCATCACGTTGAGCATCGCGACCTGGATGCGCTCAGCGAGGTCGGGCAGCTCGTTGATCGCCACGATGCCGCGGTGGCTGCGCGGGATGAGGCCGAAGTGGATGGTCTCGGGGTCGCCGAGGCTGCGGCCCTCGGCCACCTTCATCGGGTCGACGTCGCCGATGAGGTCGGCGACGCTCGTGTCGGGCGTGGCCAGCTTCTCGACGTACCGCTCCTCGCGGCTGCGCCACGCGACGGGCAGCTCGTCGCCCAGCTCGGCGGCCCGGCGGCGGCTGATCGAGGTGATGGGCTCGTAGGGGTGCTCCCCGAGCTCGGAGCCGTCGATGACGGGCGTCCACTCGTCGAGCAGGCCGTTGAGCGTGCGCAGGAGGCGGGTCTTGCCCTGGCCGCGCTCGCCCAGCAGGACGATGTCGTGGCCGGCGAGGACCGCGCGCTCGACCTGCGGGATCACGGTCTCGGAGAAGCCGTGCAGCCCGGGCCACGGGTCGCGCCCCTCGCGCAGGGCGTCGAGCAGGTTCTCGCGGATCTCGGTGCGGAGGCTCTTCTGCACGTGGCCGGAGGCGCGCAGCTGGCCGAGGGTGTTGATCGCTGGACTCGTCACCTCGGCAACGCTACGCCGCACCTCCGACACGTGGTGGAGGTCGGGGGAACTCGGAGGCGGGGCGCTCGTGTCGGGTCTCTGCGCGTCGATCCGGGCTCGCCGATCGGTTCGCCCCGCGAGACGACGCCCGGTCACCCGCCATCCGGATCTCGGGGCGGTGGCGGCGTGTCATCGAAGCGGGGTCGTGGAGGCGGGTCGGGTGGTCGTGCAAGGAGTGTCGGTGGTCGGGTGGTGATGCGGCGTCCGGTGGGGGTGGTCCAGTGGGCGGTCCCATCGGGATGAAGGACGTAGGTCCACCGGTCACCGTGGCGCACGTGATGGTGCCCGGTGCAGAGGGAAGCGAGGTTGGCGAGGGCGGTGTCGCCGCCGTTGCGCCACTCGATCGTGTGGTCGGCCTCGCTGGTGGAGGCGGGTCGGGTGCAACCGGGGAAGCGGCAGGTCTGGTCGCGCAGCTGCAGGTGGAGGCGCATCCGCGGGGGTGGGACGCGGTGGGTGCGACCCACGGAGGCGACGGCTCCCGTGTCCGGGTCGGTCAGGATCCGCGTGAAGGACGCTCCGACGCCGACGAGCTCCCGCGCGACGTCGGCGGGGACGAGTCCGTAGCCGTCGAGATCGGCCGGGGCGTCGTCGGCTCCGGAGGCGGTGCTCGCGGCGAGCGTCAGCCGCACTTCGGCGCGCACCCCCGGAACGAACGTCGGCGAGGCCGTCGGGCCGTTTCCGGCCGGGGTGGTGCCGGCGACGTCTCCGTCGCAGAGCAGGTCGGCGAGGGCGTCGGCGCGCAGCTGAGCGAGGGTCCGCTCGTCGCCCGGGGCGTCGGCGCTGCCCTCCCGGAGGGTCCGGGCGATGCGGTCGATGCGGTGGAACGCGCCCATCGCGACCTCGGCCGGCAGGAGCGCGCCGAGGGTGGCCATCCCGTCGATCTCGGGACTCACCCACACGCCCCGGTCCGCGCGAGCGCGCACGTGCCGTGCGGCGAGGGGTTTGTCGTGCAGCTGATCCCGCATCCGAGCGACCGCCCGCTGGAGTTGCGTCGGGTTCGCGGTGAGTGCGATCTCGGCGGCGCGCTCGTCGAAGACGGCCCGCGATGACCGGGGCAGGGTGCTCGCGGTGTCGCAGATCACCTGGCTCGCCTCCCACAGGATGATGCCGTCCGCGAGGGCAGCGCGGGTGTGTGGGAGGTCTTCGTTCAGCAGCTGCCCGTGCTCGAGGATGCGCGACAGCCTCCGCTCCGTGGTCCGCATCGAGACCGCGAGGTCGGCGCGGATCGACCGCTCGAACAGCTCGCGGGACTCGCTGCGGCCGAGACTGCCGCCGCGCACGAACGCCTCCGGGATCAGCCGTGCCGCCCGGTACGCCGCGTACACGGCGGTGGCTCTGGTGAGCTGCGCGCGAGACGAGGTGACGTCCGAGCGCACAGCGATGTCGGTGAGCGTCCTGACCGTGTCAGGCGTCACCACCACCGCTGCTTCCGCACCCGTTCTCTCCATACGGATATTGAATCAGGGACCTCCGACACGGAACCGGCTCCGATGCTCGAACGGGAGAACCCACCCCCGGACCGCGCCTGTGGAGGACGCGCACCGGTGCGCCCGGGCCGTGTCGCGTCCGAAGGGGAAGTCTGTGAGCACTCCTGCCGGCGGTGGTGGGTCTCGATACGCCGCTCCGCGGCTACTCGACCAGCAGGAGGCGGGCGAGCGCGCGAGCGGGCGAGGCGAGCAGGCGAGCGGGCGAGGCGAGCAGGCGAGCGGGCGAGGCGAGCAGGCGAGCGGGCGAGGCGAGCAGGCGAGCAGGCGAGCAGGCGAGGCGAGCAGTCAGGCATCGCGCCGGGCTCGCGCCTTGCTGAGAGGGCTCGAAGATTCGGGTGGGAGGCTCGGAGGCCATCGCGATCGGAGGGACTCCCGATGACCCGCACCATGACCCGCGCCGGCCTCGTGGCCGCGACTTTCGCGCTCGGCGGCCTGCTCGCCTCCTGCACCGCCGCACCACCGCCCAGCAGCCTGCTCGCCGAGGGGGACGGCGAGGTCCGCACGGTCGCGCAGGATCTCGAGGCGCCGTGGTCGGTGGCCTTCGTCGACGGCACGGCGGTGGTCAGCGAGCGCGACAGCGGGCGCATCCTCGAGGTCGCCGACGACGGCGGGACGCGGGAGATCGGCTCCGTGGACGGAGTGGTCGCCGAGGGCGAGAGCGGGCTCCTCGGTCTCGCCGTCGACGGGCGGACCCTCTTCGCGTACTCGACCGGGCCCGACGGCAACCGCATCCAGCGCTTCGACGTCTCGGGCGAGCCGGGCGCGCTCGAGCTCGGTGCGCCGGAGACGATCCTCGACGGCGTCCCCGCCGCGCGGAACCACGACGGCGGGCGGCTCGCGATCGGGCCCGACGGGATGCTCTACGCCACCGTCGGCGACGCCGGGCAGCGCGAGGCGGCGCAGGACCTCGACTCGCTGTCGGGGAAGATCCTGCGGATGACCCTCGACGGGGAGGCGCCCGCCGACAATCCGTACCCGGGCTCGCTGGTCTACAGCTCGGGCCACCGCAATCCGCAGGGACTCGCCTGGGCGTCGGACGGGACCCTGTTCGCGAGCGAGTTCGGGCAGGACACCTGGGACGAGCTGAACGTGATCACTCCGGGAGCGAACTACGGCTGGCCGGTCGTCGAGGGGATCGCCGAGGACGACGGGTTCGTCGACCCCGTGCAGCAGTGGAACCCGGATGCGGCCAGCCCGAGCGGCATGGTCGCGATCGACGACGTCCTCTACCTCGCGAACCTCCGCGGAGAGGTGCTGCGGGCGGTGCCGGTCGCGGATCCGTCGACGCAGAGCGACTACGCGATCGGCGAGTACGGGCGCCTGCGCGATGCGGTCGCGGCTCCGGACGGCACGCTCTGGATCGTCACGAGCAACACCGACGGCCGGGGAGCGCCGGGCGGCGAGGACGACCGCGTGCTGGCGGTGGATCCGCCCGGCGTGCAGTGACGCCAGGTCTCTCCGCACTGCTCGAGTATCGGCTGAGGCGGGTGGATCACGATCGGTCGTGCTCCACCCACCCGACCCGATTCAGGTCGCCGCGACTACGGGGCGCGACGGTCGTAGCGGAACAGGAAGGCGGCCATGGCCTGCCGCGAGACATCCTCGAGCGGGTGGTAGGTCCCGTCGGCGTTGCCGGTGGAGATGCCGTCCGATTTCATCCACTCGATCTGCGAGTAGAACGGGTTGGCAGGTCCCACGTCCGAGAAGGACGGGGTCGCGGGACTCACCGGCGGCTCGCCCGACATGCGGGAGAGGAACGCCGCCATCGCCTGCCTGCTGACCGGATCCTTCGGCGCGTAGGTGCCGTCGGCGTTGCCTGTCGAGATCTTCTCCGCCTTCATCCACTCGATCTCGCGATAGAACGTGTGATTCGTCGGAACATCGGTGAAGGACGGGGTGGCCGGCGGAGTGAAGGCCTCTCCGGAGTACCGGTAGAGGAAGGCCGCCATCGCCTCACGGGTCACGACGCCCTCGGGCTGGTACTCCGTGCCACCTCCCGCCGCGGGGTAGCCCGTCGAGATCTTCTCATCGCCCATCCATTGAATCGGACCGTAGAAGACGTGCGCCTCGGGGACGTCGACGAAGAGCTGCGGGAGGTAGTCGAGCGGGCGGAGGGTGCCATCGATGCCGGAGGGCGAAGACCCTGCGGTGATTGGGAGTCGCCTTCCTTCGGCCGGCGTGGAGGCGTTGCGCCACCACTCGTCCCGGTAGGTGGCCGAGAATCCGGTGGTCTGCTGTCGGAAGCCGACGACGTAGGTGTTCCCCGGTGCGAGCGGGAGGGAATAGCTCCCATCTGCCGCCGGAGCGACCGCGAAGCCCGTTCCGGGACACATGTTCTCGCCGTAGCACTCGCCGGCGGTCACCTCGACGGGAACTCGTGGCGACTCCGTGTTCCCGTAGCGGTCGACGGCGCGGACGTGGCCGGTGGCGTACTCGTACTCGATCATCGTCCAGTCCGCGCTGGCCGCGCTTCCGGCGGTGACGGCGACCTCGGCGCCGTCGTCCAGATCGATAGGGCTCGAGCCCCAGCGCTGGTAGGGATAGACCCCGTAGACGGAGAACTGGACCTGATGAGCCCCGACCTCCACCAGAACGAGCTCGTAGCGACCGTCGGTGTTCGTGGTCCCGTATCGGAGGTTTCCCGGTCCGGAGACGGTCTGCACGGCGATTCCCGCCAGCGGGGCACCCGCCGAATCCGTCACTCTTCCGACGATCGTCCCGGTCTCGACCGCGGCAGTCTCGGCCGACGCGGTCGGCGCCAGAAGACCGCCGCCCATCAGCACTGCGAGCGCAGCGACCCCTGCGATCCGACGCACAGGGCTCGATCTGCTCCGGGACGGCGCAGGTCGATCGGCGGGCTCCCACCCGAGGTAGCGGCGGATGCGGTCGTGCAGAGTCATGCGGTGGCCCCCGAGTAGTCGTTCGAGAGTCTCTGCGGACGGGACTCTCTCTGCGACGCAACCTAGCGACAGCGAGGCTCTCGAGGGCTCGGATCCTCGTGATCAGTCCGATGACATAAGCGCGCGAACGGCGTGTCTCACCCCTGAACTGGGGTGCCTACGTGCCCGGCCGGCGATCGGATCCCCGCCGGATCGTCGGGCCGTCGTCGACGGCACCGGGATGACGCAGAGGCATCGGCGGACGACGACGGCGGGGGACGTGATGCAGCGCGCCGTCAGCCCAGCGCGCGGAACGCCTCGTCGGCCACGTCGAGCGTCTGCGCGATGTCGGCCGAGGTGAGCGCCGCGTTCAGGAAGTGGTTGTGGTGCGAGCTGAAGAAGACGCCGCGCCGCACGCACTCCGCGATCCACTGCTGGTGCAGCATCAGCGAGCCGTCGTCGACGAGGCGCAGGTAGAACAGCGCCGGCTCGCCGGAGGTGATCAGGGTGTGGCCGTGCGAGGCCGCGACATCGACCAGTCCGGTCGTCAGCTCCACCCCGAGCTCGCGGAAGAGCCGGGGGGCGTCGAGCTCGACGAGCCTGCGCTGGGTCGCGATGCCCGCGGCGAACGGGACCGCGCTCATCCAGTAGCTGCCGGTGTAGGTGATGCTGCCGACCGTCGCGCGCAGGCTCTCGCGGCCGCAGAGCGCCGAGACGTTGTAGCCGTTCGCGATCGCCTTGCAGAAGCAGATCAGGTCGGCCTCGAAGCCGTAGTAGTGGTCGCTGCCGGCCAGGTCGAGACGGAAGCCGGCGCGGACGTCGTCGATGATCAGGACGACCCCGAACTCGTCGCAGAGGCGGCGCACCGCCGGCCAGTAGCCCTCGTCGGGCAGCACGTTGTCGGCGAAGTTGCCGTGCATGTACGGCTGGCCGATCAGCGCGGCGATCTCGCCCCGGTGCTCGGTGAAGACGGCGCGCACGGCGGCGAGGTCGTTCCACGGGATCTCGAGGTTGCCCTCGACGTCCTGCGGCAGCACTCCGGGGTAGTCGAGCTTCTGCGACCACGGGTCGACGCCGTGGTAGTAGCCCGAGATCATCACGATGCGCCGGCGACCCGTCGCCGCCCGCGCGGTCATGATCGCGAGCGTGGTGACGTCTCCGCCGTTCTTCGCGAAGAAGGCCCAGTCGGCGCTCGCCACCTGGTCGACGAGCAGCTCGGCGAAGTCGATCATCACGGTCGACGGGAGCGACACCACGTCTTCGCGCGCGGTCTGCGCGGTCGCGGCCGCGGTCACCTCGGGGTCGACGTAGCCGAGCACGTTGGGCCCGTAGCCGCACATGTAGTCGAGGTACTCGTGCCCGTCGAGGTCCCAGAAGCGCGTGCCCTCGGCCCGTTCGGAGAAGAGCGGATAGGCCGACCGCGGGATCATGCCTCCGCCCGCCGGGCCGAGGTGGCCGGGGACGCCGCCGGGGATGACCCGGGAGGCGCGGGCGAACGCCTCCTGGCTGCGCGGGTGGGTGAAGGGGACCGTGGCGAGGGTCATGATGCTCCGAGGTAGGCCCCGACGCGGTCGAGGAGTCGATTGGTGTTGTCGATCAGGGGGATGTAGCCGCGCATCGTGACGCGGCCGTCGCCCACGCAGGCCAGCGCGGTCTCGCGGCCCGAGAGCACGTCGCCGGCGACGCCGAGGTCGCGGAAGCGCAGGGCGGCGCGCGGGCCGCCGACCGGGTCGCTCCGGCGCGAGAGGCGGTGCCCGCTCACGCGGATGCGGTAGCGCAGGTCGTCGCCGACCTCGATGTCGAGATCGCCGTCGGCCATGTGCTCCGCCGAGACCCTCCCCGCCCGGTCGCCGTTCGCGACCACGGTCAGGGCGGAGGCGACCACCTCGAGCGTGAGCAGCGTGGTGCGCTCGGTGATCACGGGGTCCTCGGACCCCAGCGCCTCGCCGAGCAGCGCGCTGATCGGCGTGAAGACGCCGGTGAGGAAGCGGATGCCGCGCGGACCCGCCAGCGGGATCGGCTGCGCGGTGCCGGCGATGACGGCGTTGAGGTGCCTCGCGGAGGAGAACAGCAGCGTCGGGCCGGGCGCTCCCCCGCCGCGGCGGATCGAGGTGGAGGTGAAGGTGTAGCTCGCGCGCAGGCCGCCGGGGGCGATCAGGGTGAGGGTGGTCGGCGTCCGCACCGGGGCGAGGGCGCGAGCGGCCTCCGGCGACAGCTCGACGAGGCGGGGCAGCGCGCCGAGGACCGCGTGGAGGTTGATCGCGGCGAGGACGCGGTCATCGAGTTCGGTCAGCATCGTGTCCTCCGGGGCTCGGGGTGGCGGGATCCGCGGCGGGTGTGGTCAGCGCCGCGAAGGCTGTCGCGGTGAAGGCGATGTAGGCGCGCGCGGCGTCGGAGTCGCGGTCGGCGAGCCAGGTGAGGGTGAGGCCGTCGAGCGAGCGGGTCAGGGAGTGGGCGAGCTCGGCGACGGGGCGGGTCCAGCGGACTCCCGCGATCCCGGCGGCGTAGGCGAGGGCCTCCTCCGACGCGGCCCGGTAGACCGCCCACTGCGCGCGCACCGCGTCGGGGTCGTGCCGGACGGCGTAGAGCGCGACCTCGAGCAGGGCCAGCTCGCCGCTGGGCGCGCTCTCGAGCAGCGCGAGGTAGCCCTCGAGTCCGTCGGTCAGCACCGTGGCGATGTCGGCGGGGTGCTGCGCGTCGACGTGGTCGGCGTGCAGGATCGCGGCGAGCCGCTCGCTGTCGGTCACCTGCTCGATCACCGCCGAGACGAGCTCGTCGCGCGAGGCGAAGGAGTAGTGGAACGCGCCGAGGGGCATGCCTGCCTCGGCGACGATCGCGCGCGTGGTGGCGGCGGCGAGTCCGTCGCGGGCGATGACGCGGATGGCGGCGTCGACGAGCTCGGCCCGCCGCTGGGTGACGGGGATGCGGCGCATCAGTGCGCCCCCGTGAGCCGGGCTCCGACGGCCAGGATCATCCGGCGCGGGGCGAGCTTCGCGCCGAGCGCGCGGACCCGGTTGCCGAGTCCGATCGTCAGCACCGGCTCCGTGCTCCGGTCGAGGTGGCGGAAGGTCGCGTCGAGGACCGCGTCGACGGTGTCGACCGTGCCGATCTTGAACGTGTCGGACCCCGCCGCCTCGAAGAACTCCGTCTCGATCGGCCCGGGGCACAGCGCCAGCACGCGCAGTCCGCTCCCCCGCGTCTCCTGCCAGATCGCCGCGGTGAGCGAGGTGACGAAGGCCTTGCAGGCGCCGTACGCGGCGGCTCCCGGTAGCGGCTGGAAGGAGGCGGTGCTCGAGACCATCAGCAGGGTGCCGCGGGAGGAGGCGAGCAGGTCGGGGAGGAGGAGCCGCGCCAGCAGTGCTGGGGCGAGCACGTCGACGAGGATCTCGTCGGCGAGGCGCGCGGGGTCCTCCTCGGCGAAGGGCCCCGCTGTGCCGAAGCCGGCGCAGTTGACGAGCACATCGGCGCGGAGCCCCTTCTCGCGCAGCTCCGCAAGGAGCGCCGCGGGGGCGGCGGGGTCGGAGAGATCGGCGGCCACGACGGTGACGACTCCTCCGAACCGGTGCTCGATGTCGAGCGCGAGCGCCTCGAGGCGGTCGCGGCGACGGGCGACGATCACGAGGTCGTGGCCGCGCTCCGCGTACCGGAGGGCGAACCCGCGGCCGAGTCCGGAGCTGGCGCCGGTGACGACGGCGAGGGGGCGGTGGTGCGGCATGGAGTCCCTCCGTGAAGTTGGACGCTCGTCCAACTCCGTCGAGTAAAGCCGCTCGGCGGGCACGAGTCAAGAGGTCCGGGCAGCCTCGCGCGCCCGCCGTTTCGGCCGCGTTTCGAGCGGATGAAGACTTCTCGTGCCGCTTGCCCGCAGCCTCCTCCTGGGCTTCTCTTGTCCCGAGTTGGACACCGGTCCAACTCTGCGAACCCCTCGAGGAGCCGCCCGTGTCCGTCCTCACCCGCACGCCCGCCACCCGCAGGACCGATCGGCGCGGCCTCGCCGTCGGCGCCGGATTCGCCGCCCAGGGGCTCGGCTACGCGGCGATCATGACCTCGCTCCCCTCCTCCGCCGCCCGCTGGCAGCTCGACGCGACGGTCGTCGCCCTGATCGTCCTCGGCACCTGCATCGCCGCGGCCATCGGCTCGCTGCTCGCCGATCTGGTCGCGGTCCGGTGGGGCAGCCGGGCGGCGATGTGCCTCGCGCTGCTCGCGCAGGCCGTCACGATCCTCGGCATCGCCTCGGCATCGGTCTTCCCGGTGTTCCTCGGCTCGATCGTGCTCTACGGAGTCGGCCTCGGCATGCTCGACGCCGCGCAGAACATGCAGGGCGTGCTGCACGAGCGCTCGAGCGGGCGGGCGCTGATGGGCCGCTTCTACGCCGCGTACACGGCGGCGGCCATCGTCGGCGCGCTGTGCATGTCGGCGTTCCTCGCCTCGAGCGGCGCGGTGACCGGCGCGCTCGTGGTCGCGGCCGTGGTCGATGTCGCGGTCCTGGCCGTCGGGGTGCTCTGGCTCGACCCGGCGCGAGCGGCGCGCAGCGCGGGCGTCGCCGACCGGGCGGTCCTTCCGCGCGGTCGGCTCGTCGCGGTCGGGATGATCGTCCTGGTGGCGTTCCTGCTCGACTCCGCCGTCTCGACCTGGAGCACGGCGTACCTTCAGACCGGGCTCGGGGTCGCGGCGGCGATCGCTCCGCTCGGCTACGCGGCCTACCAGGGCGCGATCCTGCTCACCCGGCTCGCGACCGACCCGCTCGAGTCGCGGCTCGGGAGGCAGCGGCTGGCGGCGCTCGCCCTCGCCGCGGGCGTGCTCGGGCTGATCGCGGTCGCGGCCGTCCCCTCCGCCGCCGGGGCGATCATCGGCTTCGCGGTCGCGGGGCTCGCGACCGGGGCGCTCGTGCCGCTCGCCTTCAGCGCCGCCGGCGCGATCCTCCCCGCGCGCAGCGACGAGGTGATCGCGCGCGTCAACCTGTTCAACTACGCCGGCGCCGTCGCGGGCGCCGTCGTCCTCGGCGTGATCGCGTCGGGCCCGTCCCTCGGCCCCGCCTTCCTGCTGCCGGCGGTCGCCCTCCTGCTCTGCCTCCCCCTCCTGCGCACCCTGCGGCCCGCGGCGTGAACCACCGAGGGAACCCCGGACCGTCGAGGTGGCCCGCCCGTAACGGCGGTCTCGACGGCCCGGGGTTCCCTCGACGCCCTACTTGATCGAGCCGCGCATCACGCCGCTCACGACCCAGCGCTGGGCGAAGAGGTACACGATCAGCAGCGGCGCCATCGCCATCAGGTACGACGCGAAGGCGACGGTGTAGTTCGTGTTGAACTGCCCCTGGAAGACGTACTCGGCGAGCGGCAGCGTGCGGGCGGAGGGATCCGACAGCACCACGAGCGGCAGGATGAAGTCGTTCCACGCCCAGACG
The DNA here is from genome assembly GCF_009834225.1 of Rathayibacter sp. VKM Ac-2759. Lineage (NCBI taxonomy): Bacteria > Bacillati > Actinomycetota > Actinomycetes > Micrococcales > Microbacteriaceae > Rathayibacter > Rathayibacter sp. VKM Ac-2759. The sequence continues at coordinate 541,750 of NZ_CP047176.1, read as the reverse complement.
CAGGTGAGGATCCCGACCGTCGCGTTCATCGGTCCGAGCAGCGGGAAGATCACCTGCCAGTAGGTGCGCCAGGTCGAGGCCCCGTCGGTGCGCGCCGCCTCCTCGAGCTCGATCGGGATCGAGCGGATGAACGCCGTGTAGATGAAGGTGTTGATCGACAGCCCGAACACCGCGTAGAGCAGGATCAGGCCGACCTGGTTGTCGAGGCCGAGCAGCGCCGTCTCCTTCACCACCGGCAGCATGATGATCGGGAAGGGCACGAAGACCGCGGCGAGCAGGTAGAAGTAGACGCCCTTGAAGAACGGCTTGTCGAGGTTGCGGGCCACCGCGTAGGCGACCATCGAGTTCGAGAAGAGGGTCAGCCCGACCGCGCCGACGGTGATCAGCGCCGTGTTCACGAACGCCTGCGGGAAGCGGGTGGCCGTCCACGCCGCCGAGAAGTTCTCCCACGAGATCGAGGTCGGCAGCTCGAAGCCGGTGCCGCCGAGCTGATCGGGTGTCTTCAGCGCCGTCACCACGGCGAAGTAGAGCGGCAGGAGGATCGTGAGCGAGCAGACCGCGATCAGGGCGGTCGCCCACCAGTTGATCCGGTAGGTGTCGCGGGAGGGGCGGCGCGGGCGCCTCCCGTCCTGCGGCTCACCCAGGGCGATGGCGGTGGTGGGAGTGATGGTCGAAGTCATCAGAACGACGCCTCTCTGCGGCTGAGGACCCGGAACTGGATCAGCGAGACCGCGATGATGATGAGGAAGTAGAGGACGGCGTTGGCCGTCTGGTAGGCGTACTCGCCGCCCTGGAAGCCGCCGCGGTAGATGAGCAGCGTGATCGACTCCGTCGACGTGCCGGGGCCGCCGTTGGTCAGCGCGATGATGTGGTCGAAGACCTGCAGGAAGTTCTTCATCGAGATGACCATGTTGATGGTGAAGAACGACGCGATCAGCGGGAACGTGATCGAGGTGAACTGCCGCCACGTGGTCGCTCCGTCGAGCGACGTCGCCTCGTAGAGCTCGCCCGGGATGGTCTGCAGTCCCGCGAGGTAGATGATGATCGAGAAGGCCGAGGCCTGCCAGACCGCCAGCACGACGATCGCGACCCAGGCCCAGTCCGGGTTCGCGAGGATGTTCTCGCCGATCACCGGGATCGCGCCCAGGATCTGCGGGAGCGAGTTGGCGAAGAGGTACTGGAACACGTAGCCGATGACCAGCGTCGACAGCACGTAGGGGATGAAGAAGATCCCGCGGAAGGCCGTCTGGAACCTGATCCTCGCGTTCAGGGCGATCGCGATCGCCAGCGAGATCACGTTGACCAGGATCGTCGAGACGATCGCGAAGCCGAAGGTGAAGCCGTAGGCCTTCCAGACCCGGTCGTCCTGCAGCAGGGCGAGGTAGTTGGAGACGCCGATCAGATCCCACGAGCCGTAGCCGGCGTAGTTCGTGAAGCTGAAGAAGACGCCGGTGAGCACCGGGACGGTGTGCAGCACGAAGAAGAGCAGGACGGCGGGGATCGTCATCCAGTAGAAGGTCTTCGAGGTGCGCCCGATGGTGCGCCGCTTGCGGGGCGTCTCGGGAGGCGTCGCCGCCACCGTCTGCGCGGCGGCTGTCGTGGTCGTGGTCATGGCCTCATCACTTCCTGGTCGTGCGTGCCGCGACCTTGCGCCACTCACTGTCGAGGGTCCGGAGCGCCGCGTCGGCGTCCCCGTCGGCGAGGAACGCCTGGAGGGTGGGGTTGAGCGGGATGCTCGCGGGGATCTGGTGGTCGACGAAGCCGATCAGGCGGCCCTCCTCGAAGTACGGCTGCAGCTCGGCGAGGGTCGGGTCGGAGTTGGGCGCCGCGTCGACGAGCGGCGAGAACGCGGCCTGGCTCTCGACGTAGGGCTCGACGACCCCGGGGGTGAGCAGGTAGTCGACGAAGCGGCGGGCCGCCTCGAGCTTCGGCGTGCCGCGGCCGATCGCCAGAGCGACGTCGACACCCGAGGTGACCCGCGTCTCGGCCGGGTCGTCGAGGACGGGGTAGGGGAACACTCCGAGGTCGATGCCGGGGTTGTTGGTGCGGACGGGGTTGATCGCCCAGATCCCTTGCGGGTACATGGCCGCCTCGCCCGCGGCGAACGCCTGGTTGCCGTCGTCGTAGCCGCGGCCGAAGGCGCCCTCCTGCGTGTACGAGAAGATCTGGCCGAGCCGCTCCATGGTGGTGGCGTAGTCCTTCGAGAACGAGACCGGGGAGTCGGCGCCGAGCGACGCTCCCTCCTCGCGCATCGCGTCGAAGAAGCCCTCGGGCTGCAGCTGGCCGCCGATCGCGTTGAAGGCGGGCGCGCCGGTCCAGTTGTCGAGCAGGGCCCCGTAGAACGGAGTGACGCCCGCGGCCACGAGAGCGTCGCAGACCGCGATCAGCTCGGTCCAGGTCGTCGGGACCTCGATGCCGTTCTCGGCGAAGATCGTGCGGTTGTAGAGGATGCCGTCGGCGTTGTTCGCGAAGGCGAGGGCGTTCACCTCCTCGCCGTTGAACGAGCCGAGGTCGGCGAGGATCTCGAGCGCGGCGGGGTTCACCCGGTCGACGAGCTCGTCGCCGGTGAAGTCGTGGAACACCCCCGCCTCGGCGAGGTCGGCGTAGTAGCCGCTGCCGTTGAGGGTGAGCACGTCGGGCACCTTGTCCTTGACGAGCAGCGTGCGGATGGCCGTGTCGGGGTCGGGCACGTTGTTCGCGATCACGCGGATGTCGGGGTTGGCGGCCTCGAAGTCGCGGATGATGCGGGCGAAGTCCTCGACCGCCTCCGCCTTGAACTGGAAGAAGTCGAGCGTGGTGACGCCGTCGGCGCCGGGCGAGGCGCAGGAGGCGAGCGCGGCGGCGGACGCGGCGGCGAGCGGGACCGAGAGGAAGAGCCTCCGGGAGAACCCGGGAGGTGGTGCGGGGCGTGCTGACATGGTGGCGCCTCCTTGCGCTGGGGGGATGTGAGGGCAGGGCGGAGCAGCCTGCAGGTCGCGGGGTGCGACCGGCAGGCGGCGGGTCGGGCGGGTCAGACCGCCGTCAGGGCGAGCACGACGAGCTGCTCGGGATCGAGGACGGGGGCCTGCAGGCCGACGGAGGCGAGGACGCGGCCGGGCAGGACGGTCTCGCGCTCGGTCCAGCCGAGGCCCGACTGGCCGGGGCCGCCGAGCGGCGAGGTGACGGGGGCGAGACGGACGGAGTAGGCGGTGTCGGGATCGAGGCCGGGGAAGGTCATGCGCCCGGGCGGGTAGCTCTCACCCGTGCGCAGCTGCGCGAAGGTGAAGAGGGCCGATCGCCGGTCTGCGGCGACGACTCCGGAGAGCGCGGCAGCGGTGTCGGCGAGGTCGGCTCGCACGGCCGTTCCGGTGTGCAGCATCGCCCGGTGCTCGCGGTGGAACGCGACCCAGCGGGTCAGCTCCTCCTCGACGGCGGGGTCGAGATCGGAGATGTCCCACTCGATGCCGAGGTGGCCCGCGAAGGCCGCGCCGGCGCGGAAGGCGAGCGAGTGCGCGCGCTTCGTCGAGTGCGACTGCGGGCCTCCGATGTGCTGCCCCATCAGTTCGGGCGGCACGACCAGCTGCGTGTACGGCTGGATCGTCTGCCGCTCGAGCGGGTCGATGCAGTCGCTGGTCCAGATGCGGTCGGTGCGGGCGAGGATCCCGAGGTCGACCCTGGCGCCCCCGGAGGCGCAGGCCTCGATCTCGAGGCCGGGGTGCCGGGCGCGCAGCTCGTCGAGCAGGCGGTAGAGGGCGAGCACGTTCTCGTGCACCGCCGCGCGGCCGGTCGCCGACGAGACGGCCTCGACCAGGTCGCGGTTGTGGTCCCACTTGAGGTACGGGATCGGGTACTCCACCAGCAGCGCGTCGAGGGCGCCGAGCACGTGGTCGTAGGCGCCCTGCTGCGAGAGGTCGAGGACCTGCTGCTGCCGGCCCGACGGCGGGAGGTGCCCGGCGGGGCCGAGGATCCACTCCGGATGCGCCCGCGCCAGCTCGGAGTCGGGGCTGATCATCTCGGGCTCGACCCAGAGGCCGAACTGCATCCCGAGTCCGGTGACGACGTCGATGATCGGCGAGAGCCCCTGGGGCCAGACGGCGGGGTCGACGCTCCAGTCGCCGAGACCCGTGGTGTCGTCGCGGCGGCCGAGGAACCAGCCGTCGTCGAGGACGAAGCGCTCGACGCCGATCCGCGCGGCGCGCTCGGCGAGGGCGGTGAGGCGTGCGAGGTCGTGATCGAAGTAGACGGCCTCCCAGGTGTTGAGCGTGACGGGCCGCGCCGTCGCCGGGTGCTGAGCGCGGGCGCGCACCGCCGCGTGGAAGCGGGATTGCAGAGCGGTGAGCCCGTCGCCCCAGGAGCCGTAGGCGACCGGGGTCTCGTAGCTCTCGCCCGGGGCCAGCTCGAGCTCGGCGGGGCGCAGCAGCTCGCCCGCGGCCAGGAGGGAGACGCCCTCCGGCGTGCGCTCGGCGCGGACGGCGGCGTTGCCGCTCCAGCCGAGGTGCACGCCGTGCACGAGCCCGCGCTCCCAGCCGAAGCCGGGGGTGCCGACCGCGAGCAGGAGGGTCGCATCGGCGCCGGGCCGGCCGCGGCGGGTGGAGCGGACGTGCTCGCCGATGGTGAGGGTGTGCCGCTGCGGGTGGCGCTCGCGGAGGTGGTGGCCGGTGGTGTCGAGGATCTCGCGCGCCGTGGCGGGCAGGGGGAAGCCGAGCTCGAGGCGCTCGAGGCGGAAGGGGCGCTCGGCGAGGTTCTCGACGCGGGCGCGCTGGGTGAGCAGGCCCGCGGTGTCGAGCTCGAGGTCGATGCAGACCCGCAGACCGGCGCCGGTGGCGGTGACGCGGAGGGACTGGTCGACGCTCTCGAGCGCCTCGACGACGAAGCGCTCGGTGCTGGTGGCGCGCTCGTGCGTGCCCTCGAGGGTGGGGGCGTGCTGCCAGCCGTCGGCCTCGACCGCGACGAGGGAGAAGGGGGCGGGGGCGTCGAGCCCGCCCGAGACGCGCTGCGGGACGGCGGCGTCGGCGAGCGCCGATAGTTCAGGAGCGGAAAGATCACCGAGGTCGCGGCCCCAGTGCACGATCGCGGGGAAGGTGACCGAGCGGGCGTCGACGACGACGCTCGTGCCTCCGCTGCGGAGGTGGAACAGGGAGGATTCGGCGGATCGGAGGGCCCCTGCGGGTGCCGTGGCGTCGGTGCTGCGCTGCATGCGTTCTTTCTACGGCAGAAGTAACGCGGGTGTCAAGAGCGATCGCCGTGCGCGATCGGGAGTGCTGGAGAGCAGGCGGCGACTAGGTTCGTACCGATAGGGAAAGAAGGGCGCCGGACATGACGGACACCATCGCGGCCGAGGACGGCACCGGCACCTCGGCGGAGCTGCTCGCCCGCGAGGTCCTCATCCACGGCCCCATCTCGCGCGGCGCCCTCGGCCGCCGCCTCGGCCTCTCCCCCGCCAGCCTCACCCGCCTGGCGCGGCCATTCATCGAGGGCGGGCTCTTCGTCGAGGGCGCCGAGCAGAGCACCGGCATCGGCCGCCCGGCGCGCCCGCTCGACATCCGACCGGAGGCGCTGCGCTTCGCGGGCGTCAAGGTCACCGGCACGCAGGTGCTCGCGGTCCGCACCGACCTGCGCGCGCAGTCCGACCTCGAGATCGTCCGCGACCTCGGCGGCACGGCGCCGCGCGACGTGATCGACGCGATCGTGGCGGTCGTCGAGGAGCTGGGCGGCGCCTCCGGATTCGCGGGACTCGGCATCACGATCGGCGGCAGCGTCGACGCGGCGGGGCGGGTGAGCCGCGCGCCCTTCCTCGGCTGGCGCGACGTCGACCTGGCGGGCCCCGTCTCGGAGGCGCTCGGCCTGCCGGTGGCGCTCGAGAACGACGTGGTGGCGCTGACCGCCGCCGAGCACTGGTTCGGGCGCGGACGCGGGCTCTCGCACTTCGCGGTGCTGACGATGGGGGCCGGAGTGGGCTACGGACTGGTCGTGCACGACCGCGTGGTCGCGCCTCCGGCCGCGGGACTCGGGCTCGGCGGGCACTTCCCGCTCGACCCGGGCGGGCCGGTGTGCGAGACGGGCCACCGCGGCTGCTCGACGGCGATGCTCACGCTCGGATCGATCGAGCGCCAGCTCTTCGTCGCCTCCGGCCGCTCCCTGACGCTGGTGGAGGGCCTGGCTCTGGCCGCGAGCGGCGACGCGGCGGCCGCGCGGATCCTCGGCGACTCGGCGCGGGCGCTCGGGACGATGATCTCGGCGATCGCGAACCTGGCGATGGTCGACACGGTGATCCTCGCGGGCGAGGGCGTGGCGCTGTACTCGGAGCAGACCTCCCTCGTCGACGCGGCGATCGCGGCGACGCGCGACCCGGACGCCCGGGCTCCGATGCTGCTGGTCGACGACGGCGGGCTGATCGAGTGGGCCCGCGGGGCCGCCGCGACGGCGATCCAGCGGCTGCTCCCGCGCATCGCGGGCTCCACCGCGTAGGAGCCGGACCACGGCAGACTGGACGCAGCGGGCGCTGCTCCGCGGACTCGACGACGAGAGGAAGGGCGGAGCCGATGGCACTGCTTCACGGTGACGGAGCGCTCGAGAGGCTGGCCACGGGAGCCGTCTGGAGCGAGGGTCCGCTCTGGATCCCCGCCGAGGGGCGTCTGCGCTGGAGCGACATCCCGAACGACCGGATCCTGCAGTGGGACGGCGCCACCGGGGAGACGTCGGTGCACCGCGAGGGCGTGGAGTTCACCAACGGCCGCCTCCTGGACGCCGACGGGAGCGTCGTGCAGTGCTCGCACGGGCGCCGCCGCCTCGAGCGCGAGCGGCCGGACGGCACCCTCGAGGAGCTCGTGGCGGGCTGGGACGGCGGACGGCTGAACTCGCCGAACGACGTCGCACTGGCGCCCGACGGCTCCTACTGGTTCACCGACCCCGACTACGGCATCAGCCAGCCGCGCGAGGGCCACCCGGGCGAGCTCGAGTACGGAGCCCGCTGGGTCTTCCGCTGGTCGGCCGAGGACGGGATCTCGCCGATGATCACCGACATGGTGCAGCCGAACGGCATCGCGTTCTCGCCGGACGGCGGGACGGTCTACGTGACCAACACCGCACGCGTCAACGGCGACGGCCCCGGCCACTGGATCCGCGCCTACGGAGTCGTCGGCCGCGGCACCGCCGCCCGCGACGGCCGGCTCTTCGCGGAGATCGACCGGGGTGCGCCGGACGGCATCGCCGTCGACGAGGACGGGCGCGTCTGGTCGTCCGCCGGGGACGGCGTGCACGTGTTCACGTCGGCCGGCGCAGAGGTCTTCTTCGCGCCCGTGCCGGAGGTCGTGTCGAACGTCTGCTTCGGCGGACCGGACGGGACCGACCTGTTCATCACCGCGACCACCAGCGTGTACCGGCTGCGGACGCGGGCGCGGGCGGCCTCGTTCGTGCAGGGGTAGCTCGCGCCGCTCCTCAGGCGAGCCCGTGCCGGTGGGCGAACGCGACGAGCTGGAGGCGCGAGGCGAGACCGAGCTTGCTGAGGATGCTCGAGACGTGGCTCTTGACGGTGGACTCGCTGAGGTGGGCCTCGGCGGCCATCTCGGCGATGCTGCGGCCCTGCGCGGCGGAGGCGAAGATCTCGCGCTCCTTCGGGGAGAGAGCAGCGAGCACGTCCGGAGCGGCGGCGGGGGCGTTCGACACGTAGTCGTGGAGCGGGGCTCGATCGCCGGCGCCGGCGACGACGGTGCGGCCTGCGGCGACGGCCCGGACGGTGCCGAGGAGCAGATCGGTGGAGGCGTCCTTCATCAGGAAGCCGACGGCTCCCGCGGCGAGGGACTCGGCGATCGCGCTGTCGTGCTGATGGGTGGTGAGGACGATCACGCGAGTGCCGGTGCCGGGGTGCTGCGTGATCTGCCGCGCGGCGGAGATCCCGTCGAGGACGGGCATCCGGATGTCGAGGAGGAAGACGTCGGGGTTCTCGCGGACCGCGAGCGCGACGGCCGCCGCTCCGTCGACGGCGGCTCCCGCGAAGTCGAGATCGGGCTCGGCGTCGATGAGCATCTGCAGCCCCGAGCAGAAGAGCAGGTGGTCGTCGGCGACCGCGACCCGGATCACGCGCCGGCCCCGCGAGGCGGCGCGGGGATGGAGGCGGTGACGATGAAGGTCTCTCCGCCGTCGGCGTCCTCGGCCGTGAGCCAGCCGCCGGCGAGCTCGGCGCGCTCCTTCATGCCGACGATCCCCATCCCGGAACCGATCGAGGGCTCGCGGCCGGGGTGTCCGCGGGAGGTGATCTCGAGCAGCAGCGCGGTGCCGTCCCAGAGGAGGCGGAGGAACGCGTTGGGGTGGTCGCCGCTGTGGCGGAGAGCGTTGGTGAGCGCCTCCTGCACGATGCGGTAGACGGCGAGCTGCTGGCCGTCGGAGAGGGTGAGGGGCTCGCCGCTCTCGCAGAAGCCCACGACGAGACCGGCGGCGTCGAACCGCTTCAGCAGCTGCGGGAGGTTCTCGAGGGTCGGCTGGTCGAGGGTGACCGCGCTGGGACCGATCGACTCGATGAGCATCCGCACCTCGACGAGCGACGTGCGGGCGACGTCGGAGATCACCGCGAACGATGACTCCGCGCGATCCGGCCGGGTCCTGACGAGCCTCACGGCTCCGTCCGCCTGCGCGAGGACGATGGAGAGGGACTGCGCCATGATGTCGTGCACGTCGCGCGCGATGCGCGTGCGCTCGGCGATGAGCGACAGCTCGCGACCGGCGTCCTCGAGGTTCCGCTCGAGCGCGCGCTGCTCGGCGAGGAGTCGTGCGCGCTCGCGCAGGAGCCGGACGAGGAGTCCGCCGGCGAGCCCGAGGGCGACGAGGCCGGCGAGGGCCGCGGCGGGAGCCGGTCCCTCCGCCCGGAAGGCGAGAGCCGCTGCCGCGGCGGGGAGGGCGACGGCCAGCACCGCGCGGACTCGCACCTGCGGGCGAGTCGCGGACCGGGCGGCGGCGTAGACGAGCCCGGCGACGAGCGGCCACGCCCCGCTGAGCCCGGCGTCGGCGCCCAGGAGAGCGAGAGCGGTGACCGCCGCGGCCGTCAGGAGGCCGAGCGCGGGCGCCGCGCCGCTCGTTCCGACGACCACGGCGATCAGGACGATCAGCGCGGCTCGGACCGGACCGCCCTCGTAGGCGAGGCGACCCGCCTCCGCCGACAGCCAGAACCCGGCGAAGGCGAGCGCGAGCACGACGTCGATGAGCTGCGGCGGGAGGCGGCGCGACAGTCCGGGCATGCCCCGACGCTAACGGCCCGATCACTCCGGCCGGCGCGTTCTCGAGGACATTTCGTCCGAACGGACGAGACGAGGCGTCCCTTCAGGCGAGGACTCCGCGAGCCGCGGCCGGGGGCGTGCCCGTCACCCGGGATCCGTCCGCGCACGCGCTGCTCGATCGGGACTCCGGTGAGATCGTCCTCCCTCCGGGCGACCCGCGCGACCTGCGAGACGGGGCGACCTCGGCTCAGCGTCCGAGCTGCTCGCGCAGGCCGCGGACCACGAGGTCGTGGTCGTCCATCGACGCGAGGCCCGAGACGGTGGCGGCGGCCACGACTCCGACGCCGCGCACCCGGATCGGGAACGAGCCGCCGGTGAGGGCGTAGTCGGGGCCGAGCCAGCCGCCGGTCGAGGGGTCGCCCCCGGCGGCGGCGAAGCGGGCCGCGGCGAGGGCGCTGCTCGACTCCAGGCGCAGCACGACGGCCGACTTGCGGGCGAGCCACGACTCCTGATCGGGGGTGCTGCCGGGCAGCGCGGCGCGGAAGAGGATCAGGCCGGGGCGGCGGATGTCGACGGCGACGGCGGCTCCGCGGGCGAGCCCGGTGATGCGGGAGCCGAGCTCCCAGGCGGTGCCGTGGTCGAAGGCGTCGAGCACGAGCTCGCGCTCCTGCTGCTCGAGCTCGGGGATGGCGTCGGCGTCGGTCACGGGGTCCTCCTGGGGGTCGGGGCTGTCACACTCCCGAGGGAACCAGTTCTCGGCCGGATCCCGCGTCCGACGCGGTGTCCCGGCGAGAACCGGTTCCCGGGGGGGATGTCAGCGGCCCTCGTACTCGGCGTCGGTGATGTGCTCGCGCCAGGTGGTGGTGAGCGCGGGATCCTCGGCGCTCTCGAGGATCGCGAGGTGCTCCATGAAGACACCGGGGGCGGAGGCGTGCCAGTGCTCCTCCCCGGGCGGGGTGTAGAGGGTCTGGCCCGCGCGGACCTCGACGACGGTGCCGTCGCGTCCGCCGAAACGCGCGACTCCGGCGGTCACGTGCAGGTACTGGCCGCGCGCGTGCGAGTGCCAGGCCGTGCGGGCGCCGGGCGCGAAGCGGACCCTGGCGTCGGTGGCGCGCTGCTCGGGGCCGTGCGGCACGGCGATCGGCTCGACCCAGACGTCGCCGGCGAACTGCTCGGGCGGGTTCTTGGTGGTGGGGGCGGCGGGCTCGATGTTCACGGTGTCCTCTCGGGGCGGATGGTGCCTCCATGCTCGATCGCGGCGCGGCGGCGCGGGAGGCCCTGCTGGGACACCTCTCGGGCGCGGTACGGTCGCAGGATGAGCGAGACGTTCCTCGAGATCCACGTGCCCCTGACCCGCGAGCCCGGAGCGCCGGAGCAGGCCGACGACGACGAGTACCTGTTCCCGTGGATCGACGAGATCGAGACGCTGCTCGCCGAGCTCGAGGGGCCGGTCGAGGAGTACGACAGCGGCGAGGAGTGGGCGAACGCCGACGGCGAGCCCGAGTACCTCTTCTTCGTCACGGGCGGCACGGAGGCGGAGCTCGCGGCGGTCGCGCGCTCGGTCGCGCTGCTGCCCAGCGTGCCGACGGGGGTCTACGCGACGATGAACGACTCGGCCGGCGAGACGGGCGAGGGCGCGCCGGTGGACATCGGCCTGTAGGGCCTTCCACCGGCTGCGCCTCAGGGGGCGCCCGGCGCCAGCAGCCCGCTCTCGTACGCCAGGATCACCAGCTGCGCGCGGTCGTGGGCGCCGAGCTTGGTCATCGTGCGGTTCACGTGGGTCTTCGCGGTGTGCGGCGAGATGAACAGCTCCTGCGCGATCTCCTGGTTCGAGCGCCCGCGCGCCACCAGGAGCAGCACCTCGCGCTCGCGCTCGGTGAGGTGCTCGAACTCGGGCGGCACGATCAGCGTCGTCGACGGCGCGAGGACGTACCGGGTGATGAGGCTGCGGGTGGCGGCCGGAGAGAGCAGGCTGTCGCCCGCGTGGACGGCGCGGACGGCCGCGGCGATCTCCTCCGGCTCGGCGCCCTTGCCGAGGAAGCCGCTGGCTCCGGAGCGCAGGGCGGCGACGAGGTACTCGTCCTCCTCGAAGGTGGTGAGGATCAGGACCCGCGTGCCGGCGAGGGCCGGGTCGGCGCAGATCTCGGCGGTGGCGCCGATCCCGTCGAGCTCGGGCATCCGGATGTCCATCAGCACGACATCGGGGCGGAGGCTTCGCGCCAGCTGCACGGCGTCGCGCCCGTTCCGCGCCTCGCCGACCACCTCGATGTCGGAGGTGGCTCCGAGGATGTCCGACACGGCCTGGCGGATGAGCGCCTGGTCGTCGACGACGAGCACGGTGGTCATGAGTCGCCGTCCGATCCGAGGGAGGGAGTCGCGTGGGAGGGAGTCGCACGGGAGGCGGTCGCGTGGGAGGCGTCCGGCACGTGCTGCGGCGGTGGCTGCTGCTGCTGCGGCAGTGGCAGCGTCGCCGCGACGCGGTAGCCGCCGGGCGCCGGGCCGGTCGTGACCGAGCCGCGGACGGAGGCGACCCGCTCGCGCAGGCCGAGCAGCCCGTGCCCGGCTCCCCGGGGCGCGGGCGCCGCCTCCGCCGGGACCGGGTTGGTCACGACGATCCCGACCCGGTCGCCGCCGATGTCGAGGAGGACGTGGGCGCGGTGGTCGGCGCCGTGCTTGTGGGCGTTGGTGAGCGCCTCCTGCACCACGCGGTAGGCGACGAGATCGACCGCGCCGGTCACCGCGGCGGGGTCGCCCTCGGTGCGCAGCGTGATCTGCAGGCCGTCGGCCTCGAAGCGGCCGACCAGCTCGTCGAGGCGCTCGAGGCCGGGCTGCGGGCCGGCCGACTCGGCGAGGCGCTCGTCGCTGCGCAGCACCTCCAGCAGGTCGCCGATCTCGCCGAGCACCGAGCGCGCAGCGGTGCGGATCGTGCCGAGAGCCTCGCGGGCCCGGTCGGGCCGGGTCTCGAGTGCCGAGGAGGCGACTCCGGCGTTCAGGCTGATCACCGAGATCTGGTGCGCGACCGCGTCGTGCAGGTCGCGGGCGATGCGCAGCCGCTCCTCCGTCACCCGGCGCCGCGCCTCCGACTCGCGGGTCTGCTCCGCCCGCTCGGCGCGCTCGGTGACGGCCACGATGTACTCCCGCCGCGAGCGGGTGGCGTCGCCCGCGGCGCCCGCGAAGGCGATGATCACGGCGAACTGGATCACCCGCGCATCGAGGGCGCCGACGGTCGCCGCGAGGAGGCTGAGGAGCAGGATCGAGGCGGCCGTCGCGATCATCACGATCACGCTCAGCCGCCGCGGGCGCCGGTTCGCCACGGCGAACATGGCCACGGCCGCCGCGATCACGATGCCCGGCGAGAGCGTGCCGGTGAGGGCCGCCGCTCCGTAGAGCGCGACCGTGCCGACGAGCACGGCGACCGGCAGGCGGCGCCGCAGCGGGAGGAGCAGGATCGGCGTGAGCGTCAGCCCGAGGGCGAGGCCGCTCGTGGCGCGGTACTCGCGCCCCGGGAACGGAGCGAGGGCCAGCGCCGCGATGACGATCGCCGCGATCACGTCGCCGACCCACCCCGGGGGTCTGCGGTGCCCGGGGAGGTGCCCGGGCTCGATCATGGCCATGCCCCATTGTCCCGGGCGCCGTCGCGGCCGCGAGTCCCCCGGGTGCGGTGCCGCGACTACCGCGACCGCGGTACACGGACGACGCGGGTGGAGGACGCGCCGGGGCGGCGGGTCCTCGAGCCTGGAGGCGGCGCTCCGGACGGCCCGGGACGCGCCGCGAGGGAGACCCATGAGCACGCCCATCATCTCGGTGAGAGATGTCCACCGGTCCTACGGGAAGGGCCAGAACCGCTTCGACGCGCTGAAGGGCGTGAGCTTCGACATCCGCGAGGGCGAGAGCGTCGCGATCGTCGGCAAGAGCGGCTCGGGCAAGTCGACGCTGATGCACGTGCTGGCGCTCCTGGACGCGCCGACGTCGGGAGTGGTCGAGCTGGAGGGCGTCGACACCCGCACCCTCAAGGGGCGCCGGCTCAACACCACGCGCAACCGCACGTTCGGCTTCGTGTTCCAGCAGTTCTTCCTGACGGCGAACGCCTCGGTGCTCGACAACGTGGTGCTGCCGATGAAGATCGCCGGCGTCGGCCGGGCCGAGCGCAAGCGCCGCGGCCTCGCGGCGCTCGAGCAGCTCGAGCTCGACGGCAAGGCGAGGAGCAGGGCCGTCGACCTCTCGGGCGGGCAGAAGCAGCGGACCGTGATCGCGCGCGCCCTCGTGAACAACCCGCGCATCCTCTTCGCGGACGAGCCCACGGGCAACCTCGACACGGCGACCGGAGGCGTGGTGGAGGACATCCTGTTCGCGCTGAACCGCGAGAACGGCATCACCCTGATCGTCGTGACCCACGACGAGGAGCTGGCGGCCCGCTGCGACCGGCGGATCCTCATCCGCGACGGCGTGCTCGTCGAGGACTCGGGGGCGGTGGCCGCATGAGGACCGTCGACCTGATCGGGACCGCGGTCTCGAACACCTTCCGCTCCAAGACCCGCACGCTGCTGACGATCCTCGCGATCTTCGTCGGCGCCTTCACGCTCACGCTCACCAACGGCCTCGGCACGGGCATCAACGCCTACATCGACGACACCGTCAACGGCGTCGGAGCCTCCGACGTGATGACCGTCACCAAGGCCTCGGACGACCAGGCGGGGCTCGACTCCGGCCCCACCGAGTACGACCCCGACACCGTCGCGAGCGGTGGAGTCGGCCGTCCCGGGCAGACCGTCGTCGCCCTCACTCCCGACGACCTCGACACCCTCTCGGGTATCGACGGCGTGCTCGAGGTGACCGCGGTGAAGTCGATCTCGGCCGACTACATCGAGCAGGGCGACGGGACGAAGTACGTCATCGGCGTCGGCAGCCTCGTGGAGGGGCAGACGATCCAGCTGACCGCGGGCGAAGTCCCCGACGACTCGTCAGCGGAGTACCAGGTGGTGCTGCCCGTCTCGTACGTCGAGCCGCTCGGCTTCGCCGACGACGCCTCGGCGGTCGGGGCGACGGTCTCGATCGCGATCACGGACGCCCAGCGCACGCAGCACGTGGTCGAGGCCACGGTCGTCGGAGTCGCGGAGGCGAGCGTCGCGTCGGCCACCGGAGCGAGCGCGATCCCCAACGACGCCCTCACCGACGAGCTCTTCGCGACCCAGAACATCGGCGTGCCGGCCGATCAGGTCGAGCGCTACGCCCAGGCGAGCGTCCGCTTCTCACCCGACGCAACCGACGAGCAGATCACCGCGCTCAAGGACCGCCTCGCCGCTGCCGGCTACACCGGCAGCACCGTCGCCGACCAGCTCGGCACGATCAAGACGGTCGTCGACGGCATCGTGCTCGTGCTGAACGCCTTCGCGATCATCGCGCTGCTCGCGGCGAGCTTCGGCATCGTCAACACCCTGCTGATGAGCGTGCAGGAGCGCACCCGCGAGATCGGCCTGATGAAGGCGATGGGCATGGGCAGCGGACGGGTGTTCACGCTGTTCAGCATCGAGGCGGCGTTCATCGGGTTCCTCGGCAGTGCGATCGGCGCCCTCCTCGCCGTCGCGGCGGGCACGGCGATCAGCGGGGTGCTCTCGGGGACGCTGCTGGCCGATCTGCCCGGCCTGAACCTCATCGCGTTCGACCCGGCGTCGATCCTGCTGGTGGTGCTCGTGGTGATGCTGATCGCGTTCCTCGCGGGGACGCTCCCCGCGGCCCGCGCGGCGCGCGCCGACCCGGTCACGTCGCTCCGCTACGAGTGACGCGGGGGTCGCGGAGAGCGGAGGGGTGCCCTGCCGGAACACGTCCGGACAGGCACTCCCCCGCACCCGCGGGGAGGACTTGTCTGGTCGTGCGGCACCGCCCGCTCACGAGAGGACCCCATGGCCGACGTCACCCCCAGCCCCCTCCGCGCCACGATCGGCGAGACCGCGCCGAAGATCGTCGACCTGACCGAGCAGGTGCTCTTCGGCGACGTCTGGGAGCGCCCGGAGCTCGTCAAGCGCGACCGCAGCCTCGTCACGATCGCCTCGCTCGTCACCGGCGGGAATTTCGTGCAGCTCGAGTCGCACGTCAGGATGGGACTCGCGAACGGACTGACCGAGGAGGAGATCGTGGAGGTCGCCACCCACCTCGCCTTCTACGCCGGCTGGCCGAAGGCCCTGTCGGCGATCGACGTGGCGCAGCGCGTGTTCGCGGAGGACGCCTCCGCGTGACGACCCGCACCAGCCCCGGCATGTCCCCCGGCCTCACGCTCCTCTTCGCGATCGCGGGCGGGGCGGCCGTCGGCAACCTCTACTGGGCGCAGCCCCTGCTCGGGGTGATCGGCGACTCCTTCGGAGTCACGACGAGCGCCGCGGGACTGCTGGTCACCGTCACGCAGGTCGGCTACGCGCTCGGGGTCTTCTTCCTCGTGCCCCTCGGCGACACTGTGGACCGTCGCCGGATGATCCCCGCGCTGATGGTGCTCGCGGCGGTGTTCCTCGCCGCCACGGCTCTCGCGCCCGCGTTCCCGGTGCTGCTCGCGACCCTCGCGATGATCGGAGTGACGACCGTCGCCGGTCAGCTACTCACTCCCCTCGCCGGCGACCTGGCGAGCGACGAGCAGCGCGGTCGCGTGCTCGGCACCGTCGCCTCCGGACTCGTGCTCGGTCTGCTGATCTCGCGGGCGATCAGCGGGATCGTCGCCGATCTGCTCGGCTGGCGCTCCGTGTTCGCGGGCGCCGCGGTGCTGATGCTGGTGCTCGCCGTCGTGATGGCGCGACGCCTGCCGGCCCTGCCGCCGCGCGAGCGCGTGCGCTACGCGACCCTGCTCGGCTCGGTGCTGCGGACCGTCGCCGGCAGTCGCACCGTGCGGGTGACGGTGCTGATCGGCGGGTCGGCGATGTGCGCGTTCACCCTGTTCTGGACGGGCCTGACCTTCCTCCTCGGCAGCGCCCCCTACTCCTACTCGGCGACGGCGATCGGGCTCGTGAGCCTGGTCGGCATTGCCGGCGCGATCTCGGCGCAGCGGGTCGGGCGCCTGTACGACCGGGGGCTGTCCCTGCCTGCGCTCGGAGTGGGCCTCGCCGTGGCGCTGCTCGGTCTGGTGATCGCCGGAATCGGCGCGGCGTCGATCGTGGTGGTGCTGGTGGCGGTGGGCGTCTTCTCGATCGGGCTGCAGGCCGTGCAGGTGCTCGCTCAGACGCGGATGCTCTCGATCGATCCCGCGGCGCGCAGCCGCCTCAACACCGTCTACATCGTGGGCAACTTCGCCGGCGGCGCGCTCGGGTCCGCGCTCGCGGGCGTGCTCTGGCAGTCCGGCGGCTGGACGGCCCTGCTGCTGGCGGCGGCGAGCGTCCTGGGGTTCGCGCTCACGGTGTGGGCGGTGCAGCGGACGCGCGCCCTCGCGGGCTGAGCGCGGCGCGGAGCAGGCGCTCGCCGATCTCCGTGAGTGCGGCGCGCAGGTCGTCGCCCTCGAGCACGTCGAACCCGATGCCCGTCGTGCCGATGTAGAGCGCGAACTGCTCCGGCGAGGCCGCCCCCGCCTCGAGCTCGCACGAGGACGCATCGAGCACCGTCACCCGCGCCACCTCCGGACCGAACAGGGCCGAGACGCGGGCGGCCGGCGCGTGCATCCGCACCCGGTAGCGGTGGGGATAGGGCGCGACCGAGATGCTGCGACTCGTGAACTCGCGCACCGCGTCGTCGGGGATCCGCTGCGGCGTGAACGGCTCGGCGAGTGGGAGGCGCGGGACGAGCCGGTCGAGACGCAGCGTGCGCCAGGCGTCGCGGTCGGCGTCGCGCGCGACCACGTACCAGCGCGAGCCCGTGTGCACGATGCGGTGCGGCTGGATCGTGCGGCGCACCTCCTCGCCGTCGTGCCGCGTGTAGTCGATCCGGAGGCTGCGCGCATCCCGGATCGCGCGGGCGATCGTGACCACGGTGTCGAGGTCGACCGGCTCGACGGAGCCGCCGAGGGTCAGCACCGCGCGCTCGACCGCGGTGATCCGCTCGCGGGTCTCGGCCGACAGCGACTGCTCGAGCTTCACCAGGGCGCGCGCGGCGGCGTCCTCGATCCCGGTGACGGTGGTGCTCGCGGCCGCCCGCAGCCCGACCGCGATCGCGACGGCCTCCTCCGTCGAGAGGACCAGCGGAGGGACGGACGCGCCGATCCCGAGCCGGTACCCGCCGCCGACGCCCGGCACCGAGTCGATGCCGTAGCCGAGGCCGCGCAGGTCGTCGACGTCGCGGCGGAGGGTGCGCGCGCTCACGCCGAGCCGGGCGCACAGCTCGGCGCCGCTCCAGTCGCGGCGGGTCTGCAGCAGGCCGAGCAGGTCGAGGGTGCGTCCGGTGGTGCGGGGCATGGTGCCATCGTCCCAGCGATCGCGGCCGTATCCTGACCGCAATGGCGAGCAGGGTGGAGGCATGAGCGAAGCAGAGAGCCTCCACCCCTTCCGCGTCGACATCGCGCCGAGCGCCGTCGACGACCTGCGCGCGCGTCTGCGCCGCACGCGCCTCCCCGAGCCCCTGCCCGGCGACGGCTGGGACACGGGGGTCCCGACCGGCTACCTCCGCGGGCTCGTCGACGCCTGGGCCGGCTTCGACTGGGCGGAGTACCAGGAGCGGCTCAACGCGGTACCGCAGTTCACGACCGCGATCGACGGGCAGACGATCCACGTCGTGCACGTGCGATCGGAGGCGCCGGGCGCGGTCCCGCTGCTGCTCACGCACGGCTGGCCCGGCTCCTTCCTCGAGCTGCTCGGCCTGATCGAGACGCTGACCGACGCCGCGTTCGACGTGGTGATCCCCTCCCTCCCCGGCTTCGGCTTCTCGGCGCCGCTCACCTCCGGAGGCTGGACGACGCGGCGGATCGCCGAGACCTGGGCGGAGCTGATGACGCGGCTCGGCTACGACCGGTTCGCCGTGCAGGGCGGCGATCTCGGCGCCGGAGTCGCGCCCGAGGTCGCGCGGGTCGCGCCCGACCGCGTGATCGGCGTGCACGTGAACGGCACCCTCGGCTTCGTGCCCGAGGTCGACGACGAGACCGCCGCCTCGCTCACTCCGCTCGAGCAGGACCGGCTGCGGAGGATCGGCGACTTCCTGCGGAACGAGTTCAGCTACATCGCGCTCCAGTCGACCCGCCCGGGGCTGGTCGGCGAGCTGCTCAGCGACTCCCCCGTCGCGCAGCTGGCGTGGATGATCGACAAGTTCCGCGCGTGGACGCATCCGCTCGAGGCGGCGCCGGAGGACGTGGTGGGGCTCGAGTTCCTGCTCGCGAACGCCTCGCTGTACTGGTTCACCGCGACAGCCGGCTCGGCCGCGTACGTCGGCTACGCCCAGGAGTCGGAGTGGGGCGCCGTACCGGAGGACTCGGGCGTTCCGACCGCGGTGATCTGCTTCGCGCACGACATCGGCATCCGGCGCTTCGTCGAGGACGCGCACACGATCGTGCGCTGGACCGACGTGCCCGACCGCGGCGGCCACTTCGCGGCCCTCGAGGAGCCGGCGCTGCTGGTCGCGGACATCCGCGAGTTCGTGCGCGGACTGCGCTGAGCCCGATCGATCCGTCGCAGTCTCCGACGCGGCCCATCCGTCACGGATGCACCGTCCGAGTCGACCACACGGTGCATCTGCGACGGATCGATCGGCGGCGGGGGCCGGAGGCCCTTCTCGCTGTCACGGGTCGAGGCGCGGGGCGTCGGCCAGCAGCCGGCGGGTGTACTCCTCGCGGGGCGCGCCGAGCACGGAGGCGGCCGGGCCGGACTCGACGAGGCGGCCGTCGCGCATCACCGCGATGCGGTCGCTCATGTGCGCGATCACGCCGAGGTCGTGCGAGATCAGCAGCAGCGCGAGTCCGTAGCGGCGCTGCAGGTCGTCGAGCAGGTCGAGGATCTGCGCCTGCACCGAGACGTCGAGCGCCGACACCGGCTCGTCGCAGATCAGCACGTCGGGGCGCGAGGCCAGGGCGCGGGCGATCGAGACGCGCTGCCGCTGCCCGCCCGAGAGGGTCCGCGGCGAGCGCCGCTCGAGCGCCGGCGAGAGGCCCACGCTCGTCAGCAGCTCGGGCGCGGAGGCGTGCGGCCCGTCGCCGCGGCCACCCGCGTCGCGCAGGAGGCGGCCCACGCTCCAGCGCGGATCGAACGACGAGAGGCTGTCCTGGTAGATCGCGCCGATGCGGGGCCGTCGGGGGCGGCGCTCGCGCTCGGGCGCCTCCGACCACTGCTCGCTCAGGAACTCGACCGACCCCTCGTCGGGCCGGCGCAGCGCCAGCAGCAGGCGGGCCACCGTGCTCTTGCCCGAGCCCGACTCGCCGACCAGCCCGAGGGTCTCGCCGCGCCGCAGCTCGAGGTCGACGCCGTCGACGGCGGTCCGGGCGCCGAAGCGCGCGACGAGTCCGGAGGCGCTCAGCACGACCTCGCCGGGCGGCGCGGGCGGGGCGAGGGGCGCGTCGGGGCCGGTGAGCCGGGACCCGCGCGGACGCCCGGCCGGGACCGCGGCGACGAGGGCGCGCGCCTCGGCGCTGACCGGCGCGCGCAGCACCTGCTCGGCGGTCCCCTCCTCGACCACGCGGCCGTCGGCGAGCACCAGGATGCGGTCGGCGAGCCCGGCCACGACGGCGAGGTCGTGCGACACCAGCAGCAGCGCCCGGCCGCGCGCCTTCTGCTCGGCGAACAGCTCGAGCACGCGCGCCTGCACGGTGACGTCGAGCGCCGTCGTCGGCTCGTCGGCGACGAGCAGCGGCGGGTCGAGCACGACGGCGGAGGCGAGCAGGGCGCGCTGGCGGAGGCCGCCCGACAGCTCGCCCGAGCGGTCGCGCATCCGCTCGACGGGGTCGGGCATGCCGACGCTCGCGAGCGCCTCCGCGACCCGGCGCGACGACTCCGCCGCCAGCAGCCGCGCGTGCAGGCGGAGCACGTCTCCGATCTCGCGCCCGATCGGACGCAGCGGGTCGAGCGACTGCAGGGCGTCCTGCGGCACGAAGCCGACGGCGGATCCGCGGAGGCGGCGCAGCGCCCGCTCGCCCGCGCCGACCACCTCCTGATCGCCCACCCGGATGCTGCCCGACACCGCGCCTCCGCCGAGCCCGAGCAGCGCCCGGGCGGTGACGCTCTTGCCCGAGCCGGACTCGCCGACGATCGCGACGCACTCGCCGGGCTCGACGCGGAACGAGACGCCGTGCACGACCTCGACGCCGTCGAACGCGACCCGGAGGCCCTCCACGACGACCGCGCTCACCGCGCACCCCGCAGTCGCCCGCCGAGCACCGTCGTCGCGAGCGTCGTCAGCACGATCACGAGCCCCGGGAACACCGTCAGCCACCACGCGCTCGCGAGGTAGGTGCGGCCGGCCGACAGCATCGCGCCCCACTCCGGAGCGGGCGGCTCGGCGCCGAGGCCCAGGTAGCTGAGCGCCGATGCCCAGACGATCGCCTGGCCGACTCCGAGGGTCGCGAGCACCGCCAACGGGCCGAAGGTGTTGGGCAGCACGGTGCCGACGAGGATCCGCAGCGGCGGGTGGCCGAGCACGCGCGCCGCCTCGACGTATCCGGAGTCGCGGATGCCCAGCAGCTGCGTGCGCAGGATGCGGGCGTAGCCGGGGGCGGTCGAGAGGCCGACCGCGATCGTCGCGGGGACCACTCCGGGGCCCGTGACCACGATCACCAGCAGCGCGAGCAGCAGGGCGGGGAACGCGAACAGCACCTCGAGGACCCGCCCGATCACGCCGTCGACGAACCGCCCGCCGAACGCGGCGACCACTCCGAGCACCGCGCCGAGCGCGAGCCCGATCGCGGTCGCGCTCGCGCCGATCAGGAGGGAGGCGCCGGCACCGGCGATCAGGCGGCTGAGCACGTCGCGGCCCGACTCGTCGGTGCCGAGCAGGTGCGCGGGCGACGGCGGGCCGAACGCCTCCGTCGGCGCGACCGCGAGCGGATCGGCGGGCGCCAGGAGGCCGGGGGCGAGCGCGGAGGCGAGCAGCAGCGCGACGAAGACGAGGGCCAGCACCTCACCCGGGCGGAGGCGGCCGGCGCGGTTCCGGGGCACGCGCAGCTCGAGCTCGCTCATGCGCGCGCCTCCCGGGCCAGCCGGGGGTCGACCAGGCGCGTCACGAGGTCGGTCGCCAGCGTCACGACGATGTAGGCGAGCGCGGTGACGAGCACGACGCCCGTCACGACCGGAACGTCGCGGACGGTCACCGCCGAGAGCAGGGTGCGGCCCAGACCCGGCCTCGCGAAGATCGTCTCGACGACGACGGCTCCGCCGATCAGGTAGCCGAACGCCCAGCCCGAGAGCGAGACTCCCGGCAGCACCGCGTGGCGCAGGGCGTGGCGCAGGCGGATCCCGAGCTCGCCCTCGCCGCGCGCGCGGGCGGCCAGGACGAAGGGCGACTCGAGCGCGTCGAGCAGGGAGCGGCGCATCACCTGCCCGAGGAATCCGGCGAGCGGGATCGCGAGGGTGAGGGCCGGCAGCACGAGCCCGTTCGGAGTGTTGGTGCTCACCGGAGGCAGCCAGCGGAGCGCGGTCGCGAAGACCGCGATCAGCACGGTCGCCAGCCAGAAGTGCGGCAGGGCGGCGGCCGTCAACTCGAGTCCGGCGCCGATCGCGGCGGCGACCCGCCCGCCGCGGGTCGACCAGAGGGCGGTCGCGAGCGCGAGGATCCACGCAGCGGCGAGGGCGAGGGCGGCCAGCAGCAGGGTGCCGGGCAGCTGCTGCCCGAGCAGGTCGACCACCGGGGTGCGGAGGGAGTAGGAGGTGCCGAGGTCACCGCGGGCGAGGCGGCCGAGCTGCGTGAGGTACTGCACGAGGAGCGGCTGGTCGAGTCCGTACTCGACGCGGACGGCGGCGAGCGCCTCCGGAGACGCCTGCGAGCCCGGGCCGCCCAGGATCGCCTGCGCCGGGTCGCCGGGGATGAGCCGGATGAGGAAGAAGACCGCCGTGGCGACGGCCCACAGCACGACGAGGGCGCCGCCGAGGCGCACGAGCACGCGACGGATCATGCGGTGCCTCCTCTTGCCCTGCCTCATCGATGCCCGCCCTTGCCTGCTGATCGAGTAGCCCGCGCAGCGGGCGTATCGAGATCCACCGGCTCCCGCAGGCGAGATCTGCAGACCGCATCCACTGACGCAGGTGGGTCTCGATACGCCCCTACGGGGCTACTCGACCAGCGGGCCGGCGGCAGGCCGCCGGCCCGCTCTCATTACGAGACCCAGGCGTCCGCGAACCACGGGGTCGAGACGGTCGCCAGGGCGGCGACGCCCTGCACGGCCGAGCGGTGCAGGTAGTGGTTCTGCTGGTCGTACAGCGGCAGGATCCAGTAGCCGTCGAGCACGATCTTCTGCGCCTGCTGGTACAGGTCGGCGCGCTCGGCCTCGTCGGTCGTCGCGCTCGCCTGCTCCAGCAGGGCGTCGAGGGCCGGGTCGGACACCTGGGCGTGGTTCGCGAAGTACCCGCTCGGCGCCGGGGTGATGCCCGAGGACGAGTACAGGATGCGCAGCACGTCGGGGCCGACCTTCGTGTACGGCGCGCTCACCAGCTCGTACTCGTTCGCCGCGAGCGCCGCGTACCAGCTCGAGAGGTCGAGCAGGCTGATCTGCACGTCGAAGCCGACGGTCTTGGCGGAGGCCTGGATCTGCTCGAACAGCGACTGCTCGGCCGGGATCGACTGGTTGGTGCTCACGGGCAGGCGCAGGGTGAGCGGCGTCCCGTCCTTCTCGCGGATCCCGTCGCCGTCGGAGTCGACCCAGCCGGCCGACTCGAGGAGGTCCTCGGCGGCGGCGACCTCGTCGTCGGATCCGGCGTCCTCGAAGAGCGAGGGCTCGGAGTAGGCGGTCGCCTCGCTGCTCGACAGCGGCGAGTACGAGCGCTCGGCGGTGCCGAAGAAGAGGGAGTCGATCGCGTCGTTCACGCCGACCGCGCGGATGAACGCCTCCCGCACGCTCTCGTCGTCGAACGGCGACTGGCCCGAGTTGAGCTCGAGGCGGTTCACCGAGCCGGGGCGGGGCGCGTCGATCTCGACGAGGTCGGAGGCGTCGGTCGCGGACGCGAGCGTGTCGGGCTGGGCGTTGTCGATCACGTCGACCTCGCCCGCCTGCAGCGCGGCGTAGCGCGTGGCGGAGTCGGGGATGAAGCGCCAGGTGATGCTCGAGAGGTAGGCGGGACCGTCGTGCCCCTCGCCGGTCGGGCCGGCCTGCGCGTCGTAGTCGTCATTGCGGGTGAGGGTCACGTGGTCCTGCTTGACCCACTCCGTCACCGTGAACGGGCCGGTGCCGACGGGCGCCTCGCAGTTCGCCTCCTCGCCGCGGGCGATGCCGGCGGGCGACTCGATGGCGGTCCAGGGCTGCGCGAGAGACTCGAGCAGGGCGCTGTCGGGGGCGCTGAGGGTGAAGCGCGCGACCGTCGGCGAGACGGCCTCGACCGAGGCGACCTTCGCGACCGCGAGGTAGCCGGTCGACGACTTGGTCGCCGGGTCCTGGAGGTGCGCGATGTTCGCGGCGACCGCCTCCGCGTCCAGCGGCGTGCCGTCGGTGAAGGTGAGGCCCTCGCGGAGGGTGAAGTCGTAGCTGAGCGCGTCGTCCGAGACGGTCCACGACTCGGCGAGCCAGGGGGTGATCGCGCCCGACTCGTCACGGGAGACCAGCGACTCGAGCACCTGCGTGGCGAGCAGCGCCTGCGGGTAGTTGCCGCCGACGTGCGGGTCGAGGCAGGTGGGCTCGGCGTCGCCGGACGCGTAGGTGAGCGTGCCGTCGGCGACCGGGGTGGCCGAGCCTCCGCCCGCGGTGTCGTCGGAGGCGGCGGTGCAGCCGCTCAGGAGGAGGGCGGACGCGGCGAGAGCGGCGACGGGGAGGAGAGAGCGCAGTGACATGACGACTTCCGACGGGGTGGCTCCGG
The DNA here is from genome assembly GCF_009834225.1 of Rathayibacter sp. VKM Ac-2759. Taxonomy (NCBI): domain Bacteria; kingdom Bacillati; phylum Actinomycetota; class Actinomycetes; order Micrococcales; family Microbacteriaceae; genus Rathayibacter; species Rathayibacter sp. VKM Ac-2759. The sequence continues at coordinate 517,677 of NZ_CP047176.1, read as the reverse complement.
ATATCTGCACCCGGCCCATAAACGCTACCAGCCGTCGCGCGCCGCAGGCGGAACTCCGCGAGTCCCAGCTCGATCGGGCGATGGGCGGATGATGCAGGACGCCCGAGCGGAGACTCGCGGAACGGGTCAGGGTGCGAGGTCAGCCGGAGGTGGAGGCGCGGACGACGAGCTCGGGCTGGAAGACGACCTGGCGCGGCTCCTGCTCGAGCAGCAGCTCGACGGCCGTCGCCCCGATCAGCGCACTCGGCTGCCGGATGCTCGACAGCGGCACGACCGTCGCCGTCGCGAACGCGATGTCGTCGTAGCCGATCAGCGCCACGTCCTCCGGCACCCGGATCTCGCCGAGCAGCACCAGCGCCTGCAGCACGCCGACCGCGAGCAGGTCGTTCGCGCAGAAGACCGCATCGGGGCGGGCGGAGGCGTCGCGCTCGGCGATCGCGCGCCCGGCCTCGCGCCCGGCGAGCACCGAGAGCGCCTCCGTCGGGATCTCCTCCAGGGTCGCCCCCTCGACGGCGGCGACCGCCTGCCGCGCTCCCGAGATCCGATCGGCGACCTGGCGGACCGACTCCGGACCGCCGATCACCGCGATGCGGCGGCGGCCGAGCTGCAGCAGGTGCTCGACGGCGAGGCGGCCGCCGGCGATGTCGTCGACCGCCACGGAGGAGAACGCGGGGTCCCTCGACTCGCGGTCCACGAGCACGCAGGGGATGCCGTGCGCGCGGAGGCGGGCGAGCCGCGCCGACTCCTCCCCCTGCGGCGAGATGAGGACCCCGCTGACGCGCTGCTCCTCGAAGAGGTCGAGGTACGAGTCCTCGCGGGCGGCGTCGGAGTCGGTACTCGCGAGCAACACTGAGAGTCCCGCCTCCGCGGCCCTCGCCTGGGCGCCGCGCGCGAGCTCGGAGAAGAAGGGGTTGCCGGCGTCGAGCACGACGAGCCCGACGCTGCGGCTGCGGCCGGCCCGGAGCTGCCGCGCCGCGTCGTTGCGGACGAAGCCGAGCTCGGCGATCGCCTCCTGCACGCGCTGGACCGACTCGTCGCCGACCTTCTCGGGCCGGTTGAGCACGTTCGACACGGTGCCCACCGACACTCCGGCGCGGGCGGCGACGTCGCGGATGCTCACGGACGGCACGGCTCCTCCTCGGGATCGGGGCGTCCCGGAAGTATGACACCGGGCCGCGGGCCGACCCGCACGCCGGGCTTTGACAGCCTCCTGCGGCGCGCGCTACGCTCCGGGTGAAACGATTCACACCCCTGGGATCGCCACCTCCGCACTGAAGGAGCCGCTCGATGACGAGTGACACCCCCCTCACCCGGGCCTGCTTCCAGCTCCGCGTGAAGCCCGAGCGGCTCGCCGAGTACCGCGAGCGCCACGCCGCCGTCTGGCCCGACATGCTCCGGGCGCTGAAGGCCTCCGGCTGGAACAACTACTCGCTGTTCGTCAGCGACGACGGCCTCCTGATCGGCTACGTCGAGACTCCGTCGCTCGCCGACGCGCAGGCAGCGATGGCCGAGACCGAGGTGAACGCGCGCTGGCAGGCCGAGATGGCCGAGTTCTTCGTCGACCTCGACGGCGCGCCCGACGAGGGCTTCCTCCCGCTCACCGAGGTCTTCCACCTCGAGGACCAGCTCGCCACCACACAGACAGAAGGAACCGCACCGTGACCGCTCTCAGCCCCGACATCCTCAGCCAGCTCGAGCAGCAGGCGATCGAGCTGCCCTCCTGGGCGTTCGGAAACTCCGGGACCCGCTTCAAGGTCTTCTCGACCCCGGGCACCCCGCGCACCATCGAGGAGAAGATCGCGGACGCCGCGAAGGTCAACGAGCTGACCGGCCTCGCCCCGAGCGTCGCGCTGCACATCCCGTGGGACAGGGTCGACGACTACGCGGCGCTGGGCGACCACGCCGCCTCGCTCGGAGTGAGCCTCGGCACCATCAACTCGAACACGTTCCAGGACGACGACTACAAGTTCGGGTCGCTGACCCACTCCGACCCCGTGATCCGTCAGAAGGCGATCGACCACCACCTCGCGTGCATCGACATCATGGACGCGACCGGGTCGCGCGACCTCAAGATCTGGCTGGCGGACGGCTCGAACTACCCGGGCCAGCAGGACATCCGCGGCCGCCAGGACCGACTCGCCGACTCGCTCGCCGCGATCTACGAGCGCCTCGGCACCACCCAGCGCCTCGTGCTCGAGTACAAGTTCTTCGAGCCCGCCTTCTACCACACCGATGTGCCGGACTGGGGCACCTCCTACGCCCACGTCGCCGCGCTCGGCGACCGCGCACTGGTCTGCCTCGACACCGGCCACCACGCGCCCGGCACCAACATCGAGTTCATCGTCGCCCAGCTGCTGCGCCTCGGGAAGCTCGGCTCGTTCGACTTCAACTCGCGCTTCTACGCCGACGACGACCTCATCGTCGGCGCGGCCGACCCGTTCCAGCTCTTCCGCATCCTCTTCGAGGTGGTCCGCGGAGGCGGCTACGGGCCCGACTCGCCCGTCGCCTTCATGCTCGACCAGTGCCACAACGTCGAGGACAAGATCCCCGGCCAGATCCGCTCGGTGCTGAACGTGCAGGAGATGACGGCGCGCGCGCTGCTCGTCGACCGCGCTGCCCTCGAGGAGGCGCAGCTCGCCGGCGATGTGCTCGGCGCGAACGGCATCTTCATGGACGCGTTCTACTCCGACGTGCGCCCGGCGCTGGCCGAGTGGCGCTCCTCCCGCGGCCTGCCGGCCGACCCGATGGCGGCCTACGCCGCGTCGGGCCACGCGCAGGCGATCGCCGACGAGCGCGTCGGCGGCACGCAGTCGAGCTGGGGCGCCTGAGGCCCTGCGGCCGGCCGCCTGTTTCCTGCCCGCTGATCGAGTAACCCGCAAGGCGGGTGTATCGAGATCCACCCTCGTCAGAAGACGGGGCCAGACGCCCCCTCTGCTGGCGGTGGTGGGTCTCGATACGCCCCTGCGGGCTACTCGACCAGCTGGCGGGGGGGGGGCTGAGACTTCCTCCCACTCCACGGGGACGCCCCGTGACTCGCCAGGATCGATGGATGAACCTCGACGACCTCGGCGACCGCCTCTGCATCATCGGCCCCTCGAACAGCGGCAAGTCGACGCTCGCCGCCGCGATCGGCCGTGCCCGCAAGATGCCCGTGGTGCACCTCGACCAGTACTGGCACCTGCCAGGGACGCACTGGGTCGAGCGAGGAGCCGACGAGTTCGCCGCACTGCACGCGGCGGCCGTCGCCGGCGAGCGCTGGGTGATCGAGGGCAACTACTCGCGCTGGCTGCCCGAGCGCCTCGGTCGGGCGACGGGCCTCATCGCACTCGAGTCGACGACGACCGCGACGGTGGTCCGCTACCTCCGCCGCACGTGGAGTCGGCAGGAACGCGTCGGCGGCCTGGAGGGGACCCGCGACCGGGTGAGCCTTGCGATGCTGCGGTTCCTCCTCGGGCCCTCGCGGAGGAGCAGGGGGCGCTATCGACGGCTGCACGACGAGTCGGTCATCCCCTCGGTGCTCCTGCCGGACCGCGCGGCGCTGGACGCCTTCATCCTCAGGAACGGGCTCCGCTGAACTGCTCGTCCGCGCTCCGCGGAGACCCTGTCCTGCACCGATCACCCGCACAACGAAGGCTGAACGTCACGCATCGTCCAGGAATAGGGAGTTCGGAGCGTTCAGCCTTCGTTGTGCGGACGCAGGGCCGCCACCACGGCGCGCTGCGCAGCGAGGCCCGCGCGCGTGGGCAGCAGCGGATAGACGTGCAGCTGCCCGGCCGCCTCGTGCAGCGTCAGCGGCACCCCCGCCTCCGCGGCCCTCCCCGCGAGCACGTGCGCGTCGGGGTTCAGCACGTCGCGGGTGCCGGTGAACACCGTCAGCGGTCCGAGCCCGGCGAGGTCGCCGAAGAGGGGGCTCACCACCGGGTCGACCAGCTCCAGATCGCCGCGCCAGCGGTCCGCCAGGACGCGGCCGCCAGGGGTGCCGAGCCACGGATCGGTCGGCTGCACGAGCGGGATGCGCGGGTTGCTCCAGGTGAGATCGAGCGCGGGCGAGATGAGCACGGTGCCGGGCAGGACGGTGCCCTCGTCGCGGAGGGCGAGCGCGGTCGACAGCGCGATCTGCCCGCCGGCCGAGTCGCCCGCGAGCGAGGTCGGGCCGTGCCGCTCGAGGCTCCGCCGCACGAGCGCGAGCACGCCGTCGCGCGCCTCGAGCGCGGTGCCGAACGGCACGAGCGGATAGATGGGGAGCGTCACCGCGACCGACACCTCGTCCGCGATCCGCGCCGCGAGCCACCAGTGCTGCGGCGCGATCTCGTTGACCCAGCCGCCGCCGTGCGCGTAGACCACGCCGCCGAGGACGCGCCGCGGCCGGATCGTGTAGACCGGCCAGCCGTCGACCTGCTCGACGTCGACCCGCACCCCGGGCCGCAGGCGCGGGGGCGGTCCGTAGGGGGCCGGTCGCAGCGATGCCTCGCGGATCCTCCGCCGGGCACCCTCGGCCGTGACGAAGGTGCGGTTCGCGCGGATCAGCCGCAGCGCGAGCGGAACGAGGGCATCGGGCACGGCGGGAGTCACCCTCCGAGGATCGCGCACGGCGCTGAGACGCGGCTCAGTCCTCCTCGAGCACCATGCCGACGGAGGTGGCGCACGCGTCGCCGCGCCACGCCTCCACGCCCTCGCGCAGCGCGAAGACGACGATCACGAGGCCCGCGACCGGGTCGGCCCACCACCAGCCGAGCAGGCCGTCGAGCACCAGCCCGATCAGCACCGCGGCCGAGAGCCAGGTGCAGACCAGGGTCTGCTTCGAATCGGCCACCACGCTCGCCGAGCCGAGCTCGCGGCCGGTGCGGCGCTCGGCGAACGACAGGAACGGCATCACGACGACGCTCAGCGCGGTGATGACGAGTCCGAGGGGGCTGTGCTCCGCCTCCCGGGCACCCGCGAGCGCCAGCACCGACGAGACGGTGACGTAGGCGGCCAGCGCGAAGAAGGCCACGGCGATCACCCGCAGCGTGCCCTTCTCGTAGCGCTCCGGGTCCGTCCGCGTGAACTGCCAGGCGACCGCGGCGGCCGAGAGCACCTCGATGCCCGAGTCGAGTCCGAAGCCGATCAGCGCGGTCGAGGACGCCGCGGCGCCCGCGCTCAGGGCGACGACGGCCTCGACGAGGTTGTAGCCGATGGTCGCCGCGACCAGGAGGCGCACCCGGCGGCGGAGCAGCGTGCGGCGGTCGTCCGTGAGCGCGGTCACGAGCAGGTGCACCCCTCGCCCGCGCAGCAGTCGGGGTCGACGTAGAGCACGACGCGCAGCAGGTCGTCGAGCGCGGGGGCGAGGTGCGCATCGGCGAGGCGGTACCAGGTGCGCCGCCCCTCCGGGATCGCCGCGACCAGGCCGCAGCCGCGCAGGCACGCGAGGTGGTTCGACATCACCTGCCGCGAGACGTCGAGCGCGTCGGCGAGGTCGGAGGGGAACGCCGGCGCCTCGCGCAGCATCAGCAGGATGCTCGCGCGGGTCGGATCCGACAGCGCCGAGCCCAGGCGGGCGAGTGCGGCGGTGTGGGTGAGCGTCGCGGTGACGGGGAGGGTGGCGGGAAGGGTCGCGGGCACGCCTCCGACTGTACAGCGATCGCTGTACTGACGTCTCCTAGAGGACGAGGAACCCGACGACGGCGGCGGCCAGCGCGAGGACCGTGAGGCCGATCTGGAGACCGAGCGGCTCCTTCAGGCGCGCGTGCACGATGACCGCTCCCACCATGACGACCGCGAGGGCGAGACCGGCGATCGGCGACAGGATCGGGGCGATGCCGGTGGCCATCGGGACGATCAGTCCGATCGCGCCGAGCACCTCCGCCAGCGCGATCAGCCGCACGGACAGGGCGGGGACGTCGTCGACCCAGCCCATGCCGGCGGCTTTGAGGGCGGGGATCGGCCGGACCAGCTTCGTCAGTCCGGCGGCGAGGAAGACGGCGGCCGCGAGGCCGGCGAGGACGAAGAACACGATGACCATGGGGGCTCCTGAGGGGTGACGACCGTCGAACGCTTGCCGCGGCAAGTGAGAGTGTGGGGGTCGATACTTTCCTTGTCAAGTGAAACGGGTACGCTGGAGCCATGGACGACGACGGGGTGCGCTGGCTCGACGACACGGAGACGGCGTCGTGGATCCCCCTGCTGACGACGGTGATGTGGCTCCCCGCCGCCCTCGACCTGCAGCTGCAGCGCGATGCCGGCCTCAGCACCTTCGAGTACGGGGTGCTCGCCGCCCTGTCGGAGAGCGAGGGCCGGACGATCCGCCTCAGGGAGCTCGCCCGGATCGCCAACAGCACGCTCTCGCGGTTGTCGAAGGTCGTGAACCGGCTCTCGGAGCAGGGCTGGGTCGAGCGCCGGCCCGATCCCGAGGACGGCCGGACGACCCTCGCCACGCTGACCGACGCGGGCCTGGCCACGGTGGTCGCGACCGCGCCGGGCCACGTCGCCCATGTGCGGCGGCTCGTGTACGACCATCTGACCCGCGACGAGGTGGAGCAGCTCGGGGTGATCGCGGCGAAGATCGCCGCCTCCATCGGCCCCGACGGGGCGTGCTCGGGGAAGCTCGGGTGACGCAGGCGACCGTCGTCGTCATCGGCGCCGGGCAGGCGGGGCTCTCGGCCGGTCACCATCTGATGCGCCGCGGCTTCTCGAGCGCCCTCACCGACGACTCCGCCGCTCGCACCGTGGTGATGCTCGATGCGAACCCGGCACCCGGGGGCGCGTGGCAGCACCGCTGGGAGTCGCTGCGGATGGCGACCGTCAACGGGATCTTCGACCTGCCCGGCTTCCCGGTGCCTCCGATCGACCCCGCCGAGCCGTCACGGACCGCGGTGCCGCGGTACTTCGCGGACTTCGAGCGCGCCGAGGGGCTGCCGATCGTCCGCCCGGTGACGGTGCGCAGCGTCGAGGCCGTCGACGACGATCCGGAGGGTGACCTCCTCGTGCGCACCGACGCCGGCGAGTGGACGACCCGCGCCGTGATCAACGCCACCGGCACCTGGAACAACCCGCTCCTCCCCCGCTACCCCGGGCAGGACTCGTTCCGCGGGCGTCAGCTGCACACCCGCGACTACGTCCGCGCCGAGGACTTCGCCGGCCGACGCGTGGCGATCGTCGGCGGAGGCATCTCGGCGGTCCAGCAGCTCGAGGAGATCTCGCGGGGCGCGACCACCCTCTGGTACACGCGCCGCGAGCCGGTCTTCCTCCCCGGCGCCTTCACGCCCGAGACGGAGGGCCGCGACATCATCGCCCGCGTCACCGCCGACGTCGAGGCGGGGAACCCGGCGGGCAGCGTCGTGTCGTACACGGGACTCGCCTGGACGCCGTACGCGGTCGCCGCCCGCGATCGCGGCGCACTCGTGCGACGGCCGATGTTCACCGCGATCGAGCCCGACGGCGTCCGCGAGGCCGACGGCACGCTCACGCCCGTCGACGACATCCTCTGGGCCACAGGGTTCCGCGGCGATCTGGCGCACCTCGATCCGCTCGGGCTGCGCAACGACCGCGGCGGGATCACCCTGACCGGCACCCGCGTGGACGCCGACCCGCGGGTGCACCTGATCGGGTTCGGCCCCTCGCAGTCGACGGTCGGCGCGAACCGCGCCGGACGGGACGCGGCGCGCGTCCTCGCCCGGGACCTCTGATCTCGGGCTCGCCGCGCCCCGGCGGACGCCGGCCGGCGGGCTACTGCACCGACCAGCCGCCGTCCGAGGCGAGCACGATCCCGTTCACGTTGGCGGAGTCGTCGCTCAGGAGCCAGGTGATCGAGGCGGCCATCGTGTCGGCCGAGACGACCGGCGGGATGAACGCGAAGAACGGCGACAGCCGCTCGCGCCCGAACTCCGACGCCATCGTGCCCTCGATCGCCGTCGCCGTCGGGCCGGGGGCGACCGCGTTGGTGCGGATGCCGGAGGGGCCGTACAGGAACGCCGCGGACTTGGTGATGCCCACCACCGCGTGCTTGGAGGCCGTGTAGGCGGTGCCGGCCGCGTTGCCGCGCAGCGACGCCTCCGAGGCGACGTTGACGACGGAGCCGCGGCCCTGCGCCAGCATCAGCGGCAGCACCGCGCGGCTGAGCGCGAACGTCCCGTCGACATTGACCGCGAAGACACGGCGCCAGAGGGCGTCCTCGACCTCGTGGAGGGGCGTCATCCCGTCCATGATCCCGGCGATGTTGGCGAGCCCGTCGATCCGCTCGCCCGCCGCGGCGACGATGGCCGCGATCCCGTCGGCCGAGGTGATGTCGGCGGTCACGGTCACGATCGAGCCCTCGGGAGAGGCGGCTGCCAGCTCGTCGATGCCCGTCGGCACCACGTCGACGGCGACCACGCGGGCGCCCTCGCGGACGAGTCGGCGCGCGGTCGCCCGGCCGATGCCGGAGCCCGCGCCGGTGACGACGACCGTGCGGCCGGCGAAGCGCGCCTGGATCGCCGGCTCCGCTTCCTCCTCCGGGATCACTCCGCCGTTCGCCTGCCGCACGAGGGTGTCGACGAGCTCCTGCGGGAATCGCCCGCCGCCGAGCTCGACGAGGGTCTGCAGGCTGAGGCCGGCGGCGGGCGCCAGGTCGTCGGCCGACTGGCCGCCCTGAGCGAGGATCCCGCGGAGGATCGGGCCGCCGACGGCGTCGTCGAGCCACTGCTGGACCGTGTTCTTCGAGGTGAGCATGAGGTTCCTCCTGGGGACGGGGGTCGGAGGGTCGAGAGCGTCGCCCGCGTCCTCCGGTGAACCGTGATCTGCCGCAAAACTAGCCGATCGGCTAGCTTTCGACAACGGCCGCCTAGGATCGTCAGCGAACGAGGAGGAGCGATGGCTCGACCGGTCGGCAAGCGCGGCGAATCACGCGCCCGCCTCCTGCAGACCGCGCTCCGCCTCTTCGGTGAGCGCGGAGTCAACGGCACCTCGCTGCAGACCATCGCCGACGAGCTCGGGGTCACCAAGGCGGCCGTCTACCACCAGTTCGCGTCGAAGGACGAGATCGTCCTCGCGGTCGTCGAGCCCGCCTTCACGCGGATGGCCGAGCTCGTGCGCGAGGCCGACGCGGCCCCTCCGGCCCGCGCCTTCGACGTCACCCTCGAGGGCCTGGTCCGGCTCGCGGTCGAGCACCGCGAGTTCGCGGCCGCCATCCAGCGCGACCCGGCGGTCGTGCAGCTGCTCTGGCGCGATCCGGCCTTCGTCGAGGCGACCGCGGGCATCAACCGGCACCTCATCGGGGCCGATCCGGCCGAGGAGGCGCGCATCGCGCTCGCGGTCGCGGGCGGCGGCCTCATGATCGCCGGCATGGACCCCTCGCTCCGCTCGGCCGACCGCGACGTGCTGGCGCGCGTCCTCCTCGAGTCGGCGCGCACGGTGCTGGCGCCCTACCGCGCGGTGCCCGCCGAGTAGCAGCGGCCGGCCGGCCGCCAGCCCGCTGGTCGAGTAGCCCCGCAGAGACTCGATCAGCAGGCAGGCACAACATCAGCTGAGAAGGCGGGGCCTCGCCCGACAGGGGAGGCGACCCCTTCTCAGCTGATGTCGCGCCGCCAGCATGCTGGTCGGGCAGCCCCGCAGGGGCGTATCGAGACCCACCGACTCCAGAAGATCAGCCATCCGACCACATCTTCGGACGATGGTGGATCTCGATCGGCCCGATGCGCGGGCTGCGGGCTCGATCAGCAGGCACGCACCGCGCCCCGCGCGGGATAATCGGCGCACCTCCCCCGACACGACCCGAGCAGGACGGTGCCCCATGACCTGGCGCATGCCCGCGGAGACCGCTCCGCACGACCGCACGTGGATGGCCTTCCCGGTCGCCGGCCCCTCCCTCGGCGAGACCGCCACCGAGCGCGAGGAGTGCTACGCCGCCTGGAGCGCCGTCGCCCTCGCCGTGGCCGAGTTCGAGCCGGTCGCGATGGTCGTCGACCTGAGCGAGACCGCGCGGGCGCGCCGGATGCTCGGCACCGGCATCGAGCTGCTGGAGGCCCCGATCGACGAGTTCTGGATGCGCGACTCCGGCCCGACCTTCGTCGTCGACGACGAGCGGCCCGGCGTGCTCGGCGCCGTCGACTGGACCTTCAACGGCTGGGGCGACCCGGGCTGGTCCGAGTGGCGCAAGTCGGCCGAGATCGCGCGGTTCGCGAGCTCGGCCGCCGGCAGCGAGCTCGTCAGCTCGACGATGGTCAACGAGGGCGGCGGCATCCACGTCGACGGCGAGGGCACCGTGCTCGTCACCGAGACGGTGCAGCTCGACCCGCGCCGGAACCCCTACCTCGACCGCGCCCGGGTCGAGGCCGAGCTCGAGCGCACGATCGGCGCGACGCACGCGGTCTGGCTCCCCCGCGGGCTCACCCGCGACTACGACGACTTCGGCACGAACGGCCACGTCGACATCGTCGCGACGATCCCCTCGCCCGGCCGCCTCCTCCTGCACCGGCAGGACGATCCGGCGCACCCCGACCACGCGGTGATGCGCGACATCCGCGCCCTGCTCGAGACGCAGACCGACGCCGCGGGGCGCGCCTTCGAGATCATCGACGTCCCGGCGCCCGAGACGCTCCGCGACGCGGAGGGCTTCGTCGACTGGAGCTACCTCAACCACCTGGTCGTCAACGGCGGGGTGATCGCCTGCTCGTTCGGCGAGCCGCGCGCCGACGCGGTGGCGCAGGAGATCCTGGCCGAGGCCTACCCCGGTCGTCGGGTCGTCGGAGTCGACGCGCGGCCGATCTTCGCGCGCGGCGGAGGCGTGCACTGCATCACCCAGCAGCAGCCGAGCGTGAGCGCATGATCGACGTCGTCGAGGCGTCGATCGACGATCTGGCCCAGGCGCTGTCGAGCGGAGCGACGACCGCGGTCGAGCTGGTCACCGCCTCCCTCGCGCGGATCGACGCCTACGACACCCCCGGCACCGCCACCGCGCTCAACTCCGTCGTGGTCCGCAATCCCCGCGCGCTCGAGGAGGCCGCCGCCTCCGACGCCCGCCGCGCGGCGGGCAGCACGAGGGGCCCGCTCGACGGCATCCCGTACACCGCGAAGGACAGCTACCTCGTCGAGGGCCTCACCGCCGCGGGGGGCAGCCCCGCGTTCGCCGACCTCGTCGCCCAGCGCGACGCGTTCAGCATCGAGCGGCTGCGCGCGGCCGGCGCGATCTGCCTCGGGCTGACGAACATGCCTCCGATGGCCAACGGCGGCATGCAGCGCGGACTCTACGGCCGCGCCGAGAGCCCCTACAACGCCGACTTCCTGGCCGCGCCGTTCGCTTCCGGCTCGTCGAACGGATCGGGGACCGCGACGGCGGCGAGCTTCGCCGCGTTCGGCCTCGGCGAGGAGACCTGGTCGAGCGGACGCGGCCCCGCCTCGAACAGCGGCCTCTGCGCCTACACGCCCTCGCGCGGGGTGATCTCGGTGCGCGGCAACTGGCCGCTGGTGCCGACGATGGACGTCGTCGTGCCGCACACGCGCTCGATGGCCGATCTGCTGGCCGTGCTCGAGGTGCTCGTCGCCGACGACCCCGAGAGCCGGGGCGACTTCTGGCGCGTGCAGCCGTGGATCCGGCTGCCGCGGGCGTCGGAGGTGCGGCCCGCGTCGTACCGGGCCCTCGCCGGAAGGACTCTGAGCGGCGTGCGGCTCGGGGTGCCGCGGATGTACCTCGGCACCGATCCGGAGGCGGGGACCGCGGCGGACCCGGGCATCGGCGGTCCGACCGGCCGCGCGATCACGCCGCGGGAGTCGGTGCTCGCGCTCTGGGAGTCGGCCCGCCGCGACCTCGAGGCGGCCGGCGCGGTCGTCGTCGAGGTCGACTTCCCCGCGGTGTCGAACTACGAGGGCGACCGGCCCGGGGCGCCGACGATCGCGACGCGCGGACTCGTGAGCGCCGAGTTCCTCCGCCGCGAGATCGTCGACCTGTCGGCGTGGGCGTGGGACGACTTCCTCGCGGCGAACGGCGACCCGGCGCTGCGGACGCTCGCCGACGTCGACGGGGCGCGCATCTTCCCCGCTCCGGAGGGGGCGCTGCCCGACCGGTACACGGGGTTCGAGGACGACATCGCCGACTACCCGGAGCAGGTGCGGCGGCATCCGGTCTCGGGCGTCGCCGACATCCCGGAGCTGGCCGCGGGGCTGCGGGGGCTGGAGGAGACGCGGCGCCTCGACCTCGAGGAGTGGATGGTGCGGCTCGGGCTCGACGCCGTGGTGTTCCCGGCGGTGGCGGACGTGGGCGCGGCCGACATGGACGTGGACGAGGCGTCGGCCGACGCGGGCTGGCGGAACGGCGTGTGGGTGGCGAACGGCAACCTGGCGATCCGGCACCTCGGCATCCCGACGGTCACGGTGCCGATGGGCATCGCGGCCGACATCGGGATGCCGGTGGGGCTGACCTTCGCGGGGGCGGCGTACGACGACTCGCGCCTGCTGGCGATCGCGGCCGCCTTCGAGGCGACCGGCCGCCGCCGCGTCGAGCCGTCGCGCACCCCGCGCCTGCCGGGCTGACGGGACCTGCGGCGTGCCAGGGCCGGCGGGCTGACGCCCGCCCTGTGCCGCCCACCCGCCACGTGCCGCCCGCCTGCCGCCTGCCTGCCTGCCAGCTGCCTGCCTGCCGCCCACCCGCCTGCCCGCCTGCCTGCCTGCCTGCCTGCCTGCCCGCCCGCCCGCCTGCTGATCGAGTAGCCCGCGAAGCGGGCGTATCGAGATCCACCAGCATCAGCAGGCGAGGCCAGAAGGCCGATCTGTTGACGCAGGTGGGTCTCGATACGCCCCTGCGGGGCTACTCGACCAGCGGGCTGGCAGGCAGGCACCCCCACCGGTGCCTGCCTGGCGTGCGTCGATGCGATCAGCGGCGCGACGTCGAGCGGCCCGCGAAGCGGGTGTAGATCAGCAGCACGATGATCGCGCCGATGACGGAGCCGATGATGCCGGCGGGCTGGAGGAAGCCGTCCGTGGCGTCGCGCTGGAACAGCAGGAAGCCGAGGAAGCCGCCGACGAACGAGCCGATGATGCCCAGCACGATCGTCATGAGGATGCTGATGTTCTGGCGTCCGGGGACGATCAGACGGGCGAGCGCCCCGGCGATGAGGCCGACGACGATGAGACTGATGATGAGACCGATCACGGTGGTCACCTTCCTGTAGCGCAGGGCTGGCCTGCAGTTCGCGGCCCGGCGGTTGCGGGGCCGATGACTACGGAACCACCCCGGGGGCAGCGCTGGTACACCCCTGGGGGTGTAGCTCCCGTCGCGCCGTCTGGGGTAGCGTCCGAGCATGCCCCGACCCACGCCCCTCACCGTGGCGCTGGTCGACGACTACGACGTCGTCCTCACGGGTCTCGCGCACATGTTCGACCACTACCGCGACCGCATCCTCATCGCCGAGATCGACGCGAACGCCGGCCTCTCGGACACGATCGACATCGTGCTCTACGACTCGTTCGCCCAGCCGGAGTCGGACCACCACGAGCTCGCCGAGCTGGTGCGCAACGAGCGCGCCCGCCACGTCGTCGTCTACACCTGGAACTTCCAGCCCGCCCTGATCGCCGATGCCCTCGAGCAGGGTGTGCACGGCTACCTGTCGAAGACCCTGCCGGCCCGCGAGCTGGTGGCGGCGCTGGAGCGCGTCGGCGCGGGCTCGATCGAGGTCAGCGACCCGCCCCGGCGCGCGGGCGCGGCGCCCGGGCTCGACTGGCCCGGGCGGCACGAGGGGATCACCGACCGCGAGTCCGAGATCCTCGCGCTGATCACGCAGGGCAAGAGCAACGCCGAGGTGGCGGCGCTCACCTACCTCAGCCCCAACACCGTGAAGTCCTACATCCGCAGCGTCTACGGCAAGATCGGCGCCGAGAGCCGCACCCAGGCCGTGCTCTGGGGAGTCGACCACGGCTTCACCCCCGACCACCACCGCATCGACCACTGGCTCGGCGGACCCTAGAGCGCGCGGCACCCCGCTACGGTGACCCCATGCCGAGACAGCCGACCATCCGCGATGTCGCGGTCCGGGCGGGCGTCTCGTACCAGACCGTCTCGCGCGTGCTCAATGACAGCCCGCAGCTGCGCCCGCGCACTCGGGAGCGCGTGCTCGCGGCGATCGACGAGCTCGGGTTCCGCCCCAGCGCCGCCGCCCGGGCGCTCGCGACGAGCCGCTCCGGGCTCATCGGCATCCTCGCGGCCGAGAGCCACAGCTTCTACGGCACCGCGACCGCGATGGCCGCGATCGAGCAGGCCGCCCGCGACGCCGGCTACCGGGTGCCGGTCGTCAACGCCGCGCCCGATGCGGAGTCGCTGGCCGACGGCCTCGCGCACCTCCAGCGCGAGTCGGTCGAGGCGATCGTGGTGCTCGCGCCGCAGGAGCGGGCGCTCGAGGCCATCGACAGCCTCGCGATCGGCGTGCCGTTCGTCGCGCTCGGGGCGATGGGCCGCGGCGCCGACCCGCGCCTCCTGGTGGACCAGGCGGCGGGCGCCCGCCTCGCCACCGAGCACCTGCTCGCGCAGGGCCACACCCGCATCGCGCACATCGCCGGCCCGCAGCACTGGGTCGAGGCGCACGCCCGGCTCGACGGCTTCACCGAGCGGATGAGCGAGGCCGGTCTCGCCCCGGCCGCCGTGATCGCCGGCGACTGGAGCGCCGAGTCGGGCTACCGCGCCGGTCTCCGCCTCCTCGACGAGGTCCCCGGCCTGACCGCCGTCGTCGCCGGGAACGACCAGATGGCGCTCGGCCTGCTGCACGCGTGCGCCGACCGCGGGGTACGTGTGCCCGAGGATCTCAGCGTCGTCGGCTTCGACGACGTGCCGGAGGCGGCGCACTACCAGCCGCCGCTGACGACCATCCGCCAGGACTTCGCCGAGGTCGGCCGCCGCACGATCGGCGTGGTGCTGGCCGAGCTGCGGGGCGAGACGGTCACCGTCGACCGGCCCGTACCGCCCGTTCTGGTCGAGCGGGCGTCGACCGCCGCGCACTGAAGACGGAGGGGCGGGCGCCGGCCTGCTGGTCGAGTAGCCCCGAAGGGGCGTATCGAGACCCACCAGCATCAGAAGGCCGGCTCACACGGCCGATCCTCGGGCGACGGCGGGTCTCGATACGCCGCCTGCGGCGGCTACTCGACCAGCAGGCCCGTAGGGAGACGCTCCTCGCCGCACCCCGCTCATTGCCGACCCCGAGGCCTTTCGCCTAGGCTGACCCGGGGCTTTGTGAACGGTCACATCGCCCGAGCGAGGAGCACCATGGACCAGCGACGGCCCGCCCCCGCCGAGGCGATCTCGAGTGGCGCGACAGCCCTCGGCATCGAGCTCGGCTCCACCCGGATCAAGGCGTGTCTCGTCGATGCCGCCGATCCCTCTATCGTGCTCGCGGTCGGCAGCCACGAGTGGGAGAACCAGTTCGTCGACCGGCGCTGGACCTACTCGCTCGACGCCGTGCACGCGGGCCTGCAGGCCGCGTACGCCGACCTCGTCGCCGACGCACAGGAGCGTCACGGCGCGACCCTCACCTCCGTCGGCGCCCTCGGCGTCTCGGCGATGATGCACGGCTACCTCGCGTTCGACGCGGCGGGCGAGCTGCTCGTGCCGTTCCGCACCTGGCGCAACACCAGCACCGGCCCCGCATCGGCCGAGCTGACCGAGCTGTTCGGAGCGAACATCCCCCTCCGCTGGTCGCTCGCGCACCTGCACCAGGCGGTCCTCGACTCGGAGCCGCACGTCGAGAGGATCGACTTCCTCACCACCCTGGCCGGCTACGTGCACTGGCAGCTGACGGGCGAGAAGGTCCTCGGAGTCGGCGACGCGTCGGGCATGGTCCCGACCGACCCCGCGACCCGCGACTACGACGAGACCGTGCTCGAGCGCTACGACGCCCGCGTCGCCGGCACCCTGCCTCCGCTGCGCGACCTGCTGCCCGCCGTGCTCCCCGCCGGCGCCGCCGCGGGCGAGCTCACCGCCGAGGGCGCTCTGCTGCTCGACCCCACCGGCGCGCTGCAGCCCGGCGCCCCGTTCTGCCCGCCCGAGGGCGACGCCGGCACCGGCATGGTCGCGACCAACTCGGTCGCCCCGCGCACCGGCAACGTCAGCGCCGGCACGAGCATCTTCGCGATGGTCGTGCTCGAGCGCCCCCTCGAGAGCGTCCACCACGAGCTCGACCTCGTCGCGACTCCGGCCGGCGATCTCGTCGCGATGGTGCACTGCAACAACGGCGCGAGCGAGCTCGCGACCTGGGTGAGCCTCTTCTCGCGGTTCGCCGCCGCGTCGGGCGGACCCTCCGACAGCGACGCCGTCTACGGCACCCTCTTCGCCGAGGCGCTCGAGGGCGAGGCCGACGCGGGCGGACTGCTGGCCTACAACCACCTCGCCGGCGAGCCGATCGCGGGTCTCGTCGAGGGCCGTCCGCTCGTCGTCCGCACCCCCGACTCGCGCCTCACGCTCGCCAACTTCATGCGCGCCCAGCTCTACGGCGTGTTCGGCACTCTCGCGCTCGGCATGCGCGTGCTCGCCGGCGAGGGCGTGCGGATCGACGAGATGTTCGCGCACGGCGGCATGTTCCGCACCGCCGGAGTCGCGCAGCGCTTCCTCGCCGGAGCGCTCGACGCACCCGTCTCGGTCGCCGCGACCGCCTCCGAGGGCGGCCCGTGGGGCATGGCGGTGCTCGCCGCCTACCGCCTGACCGACGGCGTGACCCTCGACGCGTACCTGACCGGGACGGTCTTCGGCGACGGGGAGTTCGAGACCGTCGCGCCCGACGCCTCCGACGTCGCGGGCTTCACCGCCTACCTCGAGCGCTACCGCGCCGGACTCGCCGTCGAGCAGACGGCCGTCGACACCCTCACCACGCAAGGAGACACCGCATGAGTTCCGCTTTCGATCCCGCCGTCGAGGAGGCGATCAGCCGCGTCCGCGAGGACGTCGCCCGCCTGCACGCCGAGCTGGTCCGCTACGGCCTCGTCATCTGGACGGGCGGCAACATCTCGGGCCGCGTGCCCGGAGCCGACCTGTTCGTGATCAAGCCGAGCGGCGTCTCGTACGACGATCTCGCCCCCGAGAACATGATCCTCTGCGACCTCGACGGCGTCGTCGTGCCCGGCAGCCTCGGCAGCGAGCGCGGGCCCTCGAGCGACACCGCGGCCCACGCCTACGTCTACCGGCAGATGCCCGAGGTCGGCGGAGTGGTGCACACGCACTCCACCTACGCGACCGCCTGGGCGGCCCGCGCTGAGGCGATCCCCTGCGTCATCACCGCGATGGCCGACGAGTTCGGCGGCGGGATCCCCATCGGCCCGTTCGCGATCATCGGCGACGACTCGATCGGCCGCGGCATCGTCGCGACGCTGACCGGGCACCGCTCGCGCGCGGTCCTGATGCAGAACCACGGAGTCTTCACCATCGGCAAGGACGCGAAGGACGCCGTGAAGGCGGCCGTCATGGCCGAGGACGTCGCCCGCACCGTGCACCTCGCGCGCCAGGGCGGCGAGCTCGTCCCCATCCCGCAGGAGTCGATCGACGCCCTGTTCGACCGCTACCAGAACGTCTACGGACAGAACCCCACCGGAGCCCTCGCATGACGAGCATCATTCCCGACCTCACCACCCGCACCGTCTGGTTCCTCACCGGCAGCCAGGACCTCTACGGCGAGGACACCCTCCGCCAGGTCGCCGAGCAGTCGCAGGCCGTCGTCGCGCAGCTGAACGAGTCGTCGTCGATCCCGGTCACCATCGAGTGGAAGCCGGTGCTGAAGAGCTCCGACGCGATCCGCCGCACGATGATCGACGCCAACTCCGACGACTCCGTCGTGGGCGTCATCACGTGGATGCACACCTTCAGCCCCTCGAAGATGTGGATCCACGGCTTCGACGCCCTCGCGAAGCCGCTGCTGCACTTCCACACCCAGGCGAACGTCGCCCTGCCGTGGCAGGACATCGACTTCGACTTCATGAACCTCAACCAGGCCGCGCACGGCGACCGCGAGCACGGCTACATCCTCAGCCGGATGAGCGTGCCGCGGAAGACGGTCGTCGGCCACGCCAGCGACCCGAAGGTGACCTCGACGATCGGCGTCTGGTCACGCGCGGCCGCCGGCTGGTCGGCGTCGCAGGGCATGAAGGTCGCCCGCTTCGGCGACAACATGCGCAACGTCGCCGTCACCGAGGGCGACAAGACCGAGGCCGAGATCCGTCTCGGCGTCAGCGTCAACACCTGGGGTGTCAACGAGCTCGTCGAGCGCGTCGACGCCGCGACCGCCGAGCAGATCGACGCTCTCGTCGCCGAGTACGTCGAGAGCTACGACGTGGTGCCCGAGCTGCTCCCCGGCGGCGAGCGCCACGAGTCGCTGCGCTACGGCGCCGCGATCGAGATCGGCCTGCGCGCGTTCCTGGAGGAGGGCGGCTTCGAGGCGTTCACCGACAGCTTCGAGGACCTCGGCGGACTCCGCCAGCTCCCCGGCCTCGCCGTGCAGCGCCTGATGGCCGACGGCTACGGCTTCGGCGGCGAGGGCGACTGGAAGACCGCCGTCCTCATCCGCATCGCCGCCGTCATGGGCGCCGGCCTCCCCGGCGGCACCAGCCTGATGGAGGACTACACCTACGACATGACGCCCGGCGAGGAGCTCATCCTCGGCGCGCACATGCTCGAGGTGTCGCCGTCGCTGTCGTCGAAGCGCGCGTCGCTCGAGATCCACCCGCTGGGCATCGGCGGCCGCGAGGACCCGGTGCGCCTGGTCTTCACCGCCGACGCGGGCGATGCCGTCGTGGTCGCGCTGAGCGACGTGCGCGAGCGCTTCCGCCTGGTCGCCAACAAGGTGCGCACCGTCGAGCCGCCGCAGACGCTGCCGCACCTCCCGGTCGGCCGCGCCGTCTGGCAGCCCGCCCCCGACTTCGGCACCAGCGCCGCGGCGTGGATCACCGCGGGTGCCGCGCACCACACGGTGATGACGACGCAGATCGGTCTGGAGGCGTGGGAGGACTTCGCCCGCATCGCCGGCGTCGAGCTGCTCGTCATCGACGAGTCGACGACTCTGCGCGGCTTCGAGTCCGACATCCGCTCGAACGCGGCGTACTACCGCCTCTCGCAGGGCCTGTAGGTCTCTGCACCGCAGAACGGCCGGCTCCCCTCGCGGGGGCCGGCCGTTCTGCTTGCCCCTCCGCTTCTGACGGGGGATCTCGAGACACCCGCTGCGCGGGCTACTCGATCAGCGGGCAGATGTGCGGGAAGCACCGAGGGCGGCCACCAGCAGCCTGCTGGTCGAGTAGCCCCGCAGGGGCGTATCGAGACCCACCGGCTCCAGCGGGCCGGCAGGGTGAACGTCTGCACAAGTAAGGCCGAAAGCCCGGATCCGTCGGGTTCTCGGCGGTTCCGGGCTCTCGGCCTCAGTTGTGCGGCGCCCGTCAGCGCGACGTCGAGAACGCCGCGTCGAACGCGTCCGCCGGCGGGGTGATCGCGTTGAGCTTCCGCACGAAGGCGAGCGCCTCGGGCGCTCCGGCGAGGCGGTCCATGCCCGCGTCCTCCCACTCGACGCTCGTCGGCCCGGTGTAGCCGATCGCGTTGAGCGCCCGGAAGACCGGCTCCCACGGGACGGCGCCGTGCCCGGTCGAGACGAAGGTCCAGCCGCGGCGCGGGTTCGCCCAGGGCAGGTGCGAGCCCAGCACGCCGTTGCGGCCGTCGAGGTTCGTGATCGACTCCTTCACGTGCACGTGGAAGACGTGGTCGGCGAAGTCGAGGACGAACGCGACGCTGTCGAGCTGCTGCCAGACGAAGTGCGACGGGTCGAAGTTGAAGCCGAACGACGCGCGGTGCCCGATCGCCTCGAGGGTGCGCTTCGCGGTCCAGTAGTCGTAGGCGATCTCGCTCGGGTGCACCTCGAGGGCGAAGCGCACGCCCACCTCCTCGAAGACGTCGAGGATCGGGTGGAAGCGGTCGGCGAAGTCCTGGTAGCCGGCGGCGATCCACTCGTCGGAGGCGGGCGGGAACATCGCCACGCCCTTCCAGATCGAGGAGCCCGAGAACCCGTTGACCTGCGTGACGCCCAGGGCCGCGGCGAACCGCGCGGTGTCCTTGAGGTCCTGGGCGGCGCGCTGACGCACGCCCTCCGGATCGCCGTCGCCCCAGACGCGGTCGCTGAGGATGTCGCGGTGGCGCGCGTCGATCGGGTCGTCGCAGACGGCCTGGCCGGTGAGGTGGTTCGAGATCGCCCAGACCTGCAGGCCGTTCTTCTCGAGGATGTCCCTGCGGCTCTGCACGTACTCCGCGTCGTCCCAGCGGGCGACGTCGATGTGGTCGCCCCAGCAGGCGATCTCGAGGCCGTCGTAGCCCCACTCGCCCGCGAGTCGCGCCACCTCCTCGAAGGGGAGGTCGGCCCACTGGCCCGTGAACAGGGTGATCGGTCGCGTCATCGCGGTTCCTCGCTCTCGACTCCCCGCGCGCTCGAGGCCCGCGAGGGGTAATTTGAAGTTCCTCGCAACATATCAGGGCCCCTGCTCGGAAGGAACGATCATCCCCTCGATCGACTGCGCACCGTCGCGCACCGCCACCCCCTTCGTCACCGCCACCGACGCCCCGACCTGGGAGGAGGGCGTGATCGTCGGCAGCGGCGTCCTCGGCGCGGTCGCGCACGGCCCGGCCGATGCGATCACCGTGTCCCTCGCGCACGAGCGCTGGTTCCTCCCCGTGAACGCTCGGCCCGACGCTCCCGACCTGGCGGGCGTCCGCGACGAGATCCGGCGCGCCCTGCTCGCGGGCGACGCCGATACGGCGAGCGCCGCCCTCGCCGCGGGCGCCCGCGCGAGCGGCTACGACGACGGCCTGATCTGGACCGACCCGCTCGGCCTGTGCGCGACCCTCACCGTCCGCACCCCCGGCGGAGTCGCCGAGGCCCGACGCCTGGTCGACCCGCTGCTCGGCGAGGTCGCGGTGGAGTGGACCGACGGCTCGGGCGGGCGGCACGCGCTGCGCCTGATCGCCCCGCGCGGCACCGCCTCCGTCTGGCTGGCCCTCGAGAGCGACCGCCCGACGAGCACCGTCGTCGAGCTCGGCCTGGGAGCGGGCGACGCGACCTCCTTCGAGACCGGCGTGCCCGACGCCTCCGAGGCGGTCACCGCGACCGCCACCGGCGGCGAGCGGGGGCTGCTCGTCGCCGACGCGGGCGAGGGCGCCGACGCCGTCCGCGCGAGCGTGACGGCCGACTCCGGAGCCGAGTGGCGGGTCGACGGAGGCGTCACCCGCGCGAGCGTGCCGAGCGGCCCCGACGAGCCCGGCCTCGTCCGAGTGGCGGTCTCACTGGCGGGCCCGCTGGCCGCCGTCGCTCCCCCGACCTGGGAGTCGCTCCGCGAGACCCAGCGGGAGTCGCACGGCGCCCTCGTCGCCGCGTCGACGCTCGACCTCGGCGGATCGACCGCCGACACCGGATCGCCCGCCGCCACCACCGAGGACCTCTGGGCCGCCGCGCGCTCCGGCGACGCCGACGCCCGCCGTCGCGTCGTCGAGATCGCGTACCTCAGCGGCCGCGCGAACATCATCGCGTCGACCGGTGAGCTGCCGCCGACCCTGCAGGGCGTCTGGCAGGGCACCTGGCGCCCCGCCTGGTCGGCCGACTACACGCTGAACGGCAACGTGCAGAACGGCGCGATGGCCGGGATGATCGCGACCGGCACCCCGGAGCTCGCGCTCTCCCTCCTCGAGCTGGTGCTGCCGCACCTCGACGACTACCGCGACAACGCCCGCCTGGTCTACGGGGCCGAGGGGATGCTCCTCCCCTCGCGCATGTCGACCCACGGCCGCGCCGATCACTTCGCGGAGCCCTACCCGCACCTGTTCTGGGCGGGCTGCGGCGGCTGGGTGCTGCGGATCGCCGCCGACGTCGTCTCGGCGACGGGCGACCGCTCGATCGTCGACGACCGGCTGTGGGAGCTCGCGGAGGGCGTGCTGCGCTTCGCCGAGACCGGCACGGTCGTGGTCGACGGCGTCCGGCGGCTCGTCCCCTCCTACTCCCCCGAGAACACTCCGGGAGGCGCCCGCGTCCCGCTCGCGACCGACGCCACCATCGACGTGGCGATCCTCCGCGACGCCGCGCGGGCCACCGCCCTGCTCGGCCGCGCGCGGGGCGACGACGCGCTCGACGCGCGCTGGGCCGCGGTGGTGCGCGCTCTGCCTCCGTACCGCGTCGCCGACGACGGCACCCTCGCCGAGTGGCTCGACCCGGCCTGGGCGGAGCAGATCGCGCACCGGCACGCGTCGCAGCTCTACCCGCTCTGGTACGAGGCCGACCCCGCGTTCGAGGCGCCCGTGCTGCGGGATGCGGCGGCCGCGACCGTCGCCGCCAAGATCGCGTGGCGGGCGGAGGCGCCCACCGCGCCGCCCGGGCGCATGGAGATGGCGTTCGGCCTGGTCCAGGTCGGCCAGGCGGCGGCAGCACTCGGCGATGCGGAGGCGGCGCTCGTGTGCGCGGAGTGGCTCGCCGTCGAGCACTGGTCGCCGACGCTGACCACCCGGCACGACGCCGGGCGCATCTTCAACCTCGACGCGAGCGGCGGCCTGCCCGGCCTCGTCGCGGCGATGCTGCTCGGGTCGACCGGCGACGCACTGACAGTGCTGCCCGCGGTGCCCGCCTCCTGGCCTCGCGGCTCCGTCACCGGACTGCGGGCCCGCGGCGGCCTCGTCGTCGACCGGCTCGAGTGGGAGCCGGGGCGAGCGTCGCTGACAGTGCGGCGCGTGCCCGGCACCGAGTGGCTGGCACCGGCGGAGGGGACGCTCGTGCGGGCCCTGCGTGCCGCCTCCGTGCGGGTCGACGGAGTGGACACGGGGCGCCTGCGGATCGGCGCCGAGCCCGTGCGCGTCGAGCTCGAGTGGACGGAGTGAGCGCGCCCCGAGCACACGGAGCAGGAGGCGAGCCGCGGTGTCGACGTCGACTCCGCGCGGCCCGAACTCCGCCGACCACGTCCGGGTCATCTGCTCGTCCGCGCGACCGTCGACGGTGAGCCGCTGACAGCCGGACCGATGCCGACCGGCTCCCGCCGGGAAGTCAACCCTCGTGACGGCCGGGCGGGGACGTCGTCCACTGGTCGGGAGGCTTCGAAGGAGAGGACGCACGGTGAGGCGGACTGCAGCGGTAGAGACCACCGGTCAGGGGGCGATCGACCCGGCCGGTACGACGGACCGCTACCGGATCCCGTCGTGGATCAGCACCGCGAGGAAGGACCCGCGCACCGGCTTCCTCGGCGCGAGCGAGCTCCTCGTCGGAAGCCCTGGCCCGAACGACGAGGGGCGGCTACTGACCGTCTGGGTGGACGGCGAGGCGAAGGGCGACGTCGTGGCGACCACTCCCCCGACCCTCGTCTGCAGGTCGCCCGGGGACGAGCCGACTCCGCTCGTGGTCGAGTCGATGCAGGAGCTGCTCTCGCTCATCGACGGCCTGAGTCGTCGCCGCGCCGGGAGGCGGGAGGCCGCTCAGCCGGCGCTGGGCACCTCGTCCCAGACGCCGGCGTAGGGAGTGATCGTCTGCACGAAACCGGGGCTGCCCCCTGCGGGCTGCCCAGGCGCAGCACCAGCGTCGCCTCGTCGCGCAGCATCGGGTCGCCGTCGGGGTAGGCGCTCCCGCCGTGCAGCTGCCGAGCCCGACCGCGGGACGCCGACGTGCGCACCGGGCGTACGCTCCCGACCATGACCAGGCACATCATCAGCACCGAGAACGCCCCGAGCTCGCCGCTGTACAGCCAGGGGGTGCGGGCGGGGTCGGTGATCGCCGTGTCGGGGACGGTCGGGATCGATCCGGCGACCGGCGCGGTCGCGGGGCCGTCGATCCAGGATCAGACCCGTCGGGCCCTGCTCAACTGCGAGGCCGTTCTGCTCGCGGGCGGGGCCACGCTGGCCGACGTCACGATGGTCACGGTCCTGCTCGCGCGGCCGGAGGACTTCGCGGGCATGAACGAGGCGTACTCCGCCGTCTTCAGCGACGCTCCTCCGGCCCGCGCGGTCGCCCGTCTCGGGCCGGACCTGCCCGGCCTCCTCGTGTCCATCGCGATGACGGCGCACACGGGCGACTGACCGAGACGGCCGCGTCAGGGACGGATACGCGGCCGGTAGCTCCTCGTCACGGGCGAGAGCGGAGTCAGCGGCTCGCGCTTCACGACGATCAGGCGCTGCACGAGAGCCGGAACGGTCGGAGTCGTCTCGATCCGGCACTCGAGCTCGCCGTCCCGACCGGGCACCGCGAACGCCACGTGCGCCGCCGACAGGCACCAGAGCAGACGGTCGGCGAGCGGGACGCGGTCCTCCGCGAGACCGCCCACCTCGGCGATCACGTCGGCGAGGC
The DNA here is from genome assembly GCF_009834225.1 of Rathayibacter sp. VKM Ac-2759. Classification (NCBI taxonomy): domain Bacteria; kingdom Bacillati; phylum Actinomycetota; class Actinomycetes; order Micrococcales; family Microbacteriaceae; genus Rathayibacter; species Rathayibacter sp. VKM Ac-2759. The sequence continues at coordinate 493,414 of NZ_CP047176.1, read as the reverse complement.
GGCGGGCGCGCACCTCGGCCGGCACATCGCTGAGCAGGTTCGGGCTGAACAGAGCCGACGCCTCCGTGAGGTCGCCGGAGTCGATCGCCGCCTCGATCGCCCGGGCGGCGTCGACGGTCGACGGGAGCAGCGTGATCTCGCGGGCGGGCGGCTGCAGCTCCTCGAGCGCCGTCCGCAGGAGCGCGGCCGCCGTGGGGGCGAGCTTCGCGCCGTCGGCGTTCGCGAACACGACGACACCGAGGCCCGACGCGATGTGCCAGCGCATGTTCGACGACCAGCCGGGCAGGCCGCTCGAGTGCTGGGCGATGGCGCCGAACCGCACGTCGTGCTCGATGACCAGGCCCATCCCGTAGGCGGTGCCCTCGAGGACGCTCTCGGCGGGGCGGTCGGCGATCGACGGCATGACCGTCGCGCCCCGCTGCATCTCGCGGCGCGAGGCGCGGCTGAGCACCGCGTCCTCCTCGGAGTCGGCGTCGAACGCGCTCGAGAGCCAGGCGCTCCAGCGGGCGATGTCGCCGACCGTGCTGAACAGGCTCGCCGCGCAGGCCCCCGCTCCCGAGCCGACGACGGGCCGCTCGACCCAGGTCGCCCCCTCGTCGTAGGTGCTGAACCCGTGCGCGACCTCGGTGTCGGGGCCGTAGTCGGTGACGGCGTAGCGCGTGCGCTCGAGCCCGAGCGGCTCGAGCAGCGTGCGGGTCGCGAACTCGGCGAACGTCTGCCCGGTGAGGTTCTCGACGACGACCCCGAGCAGCCAGAAGCCGATGTTCGAGTACTGGTAGCCGCTCCCCGGCCGCTCGCTGAAGGTCAGGCCCCGCGCGATGACGGCGAGGAACTCCTCGCGCGTCATCCCCATCACGTGGTCGGCCCAGCCGTTGTCCTCCGGCAGCCCGGAGCAGTTGGTCAGGAGCATCCGGAGCGTGACCGGCACGACAGCGCCGTCGTAGACCGGGTCGGCGAACTCCGGCACGTGCGCCGACACGAGGTCGTCGAGGTCGAGGAGCCCGCGATCGCGCAGCACCAGCACCGCCGCCGCCTCGACGCTCTTCGACATCGACGCGATCCGGTAGACCGTCCCGAGCGCGGGCGACCGCCCGTCGAGGCTGTGCTCGCCGACGCCGTGCTGGAGGAGGACCCCCGCGCGGTCGAAGAGGGCGAACGTCGCCGACGGCGCGGTCGGTCGAGCCCCTGCGAAGCGCTGCACGAGCGCATCGGCGAGGGTCGGAGGCAGGGCGGGCACGGGGGCGTCCGCTGCCGGGGTCCGAGGGTCGGGCGTTCGCGCTTGCGCTGTCATCCGACCAGTCTTCCGCACGCCCGCGTGCGCGAACCCGACGACCGGGGCGGACGCCGGCGCGAGTGGGTGACGGCACGTCCTGGTCCGGCTTCCTCGTGTCCCGATAGCCGCCCCCTCACCGGGCTTCTCAGCGGGCGGGTCATACGGGACACCGGTGCGCGTGCCGGTCCGCGCGGCGGCTGACGAGTCGGAACGGAGCGTTGAGCGACCCCCATACCGGACGCCCGGATGGCGACCCCCGCCGGTCAGTCCAGGAGCATGCTCAGGACTCTCCGTACGGGAATGCGCCCGCCAAGATCGTCTGCTGCACGGGTCATCCCGATCTTCTGTGCCACGCGCTCGGACGCGCGATTGTCGGGGTGAATGATCGCGACCAGGGCCGCCGCCTGTAGTTGATCGCGAGCGAAGTCCCGGGATGCGGCCGCTGCTTCGGTGGCGAGCCCGCGGCCCTGAAACGCAGCGCGAACGTGGTACCCGACTTCAAGCGCTGGGACTCCGTTGACTTCCTGCCAGGTGAGCCCGCAGTCACCGACGAATGCTCCGTCCAGGGTCTCGATGAGCCACAGCCCGTACCCGTGCGTCGCGTAGTTGGCGAGGTTCCAGGCGATCCAATCCGCCGCCTCAGCTCGCGTCTTCGGAGCGGGGTAGTAACGCATCACGTCCGGGTCGCTGAGAAGGGCGGCCATGTCGTCCCAGTCTTCCTCACGCATTTGACGGAATCGAAGGCGCTCAGTCGGAACCGGAAGCATGCTTCACCGTACCGATCCACGACCCCCACCGGACGCCCGCTGGACCATTCTCATACGGAACGGCAGTTCGCCTGATTGATGGAAGGTGCGACGATGAGCGCGTGGACGGAGCGGCGGCGATCGAGCGAGCCGATGAGCTGTGGAGAGAAGGTCGCCGCGCAGCCGCCCTCAACTTCCTCTGCGCTCACGTGCGGCGGTTCCCGTCGGAACAGCCCACGAGACTCGCTCTGATCACGAGATACCGCGAGATCGGCGCACCCGACCAGGCCGGGCGATGGGGGCTCGCTCTCGATGGTCAGACTTCAGACTTCGAGCGCGACCGCGCCGCGCGCCTGCTAGCAGGAGCCGGCCTGCTCGCCCGTGATCTCCCCAAGTTCCTCGCACTCCCCACCGCTGATCTTCCCCAGCAAGTACGCGACCTGCTCCCTTCGGTCGAGCGCTACCGCGAGCAGTTCCACCGAGAACACCCCGAGAACGAGCCGGTACCCGAAGACTGGCGCCAATTTGCTGCGACTGCTCTGTGGCTACTCTCGGCCGGCTTGGCCGGGGTGGTGATCGTGGTCGTGTGGGGCGGGGCCCTGCTCGGCGTTCAAATGACCGAGTTCGCTCGGTGGGGAGGTGTCGTGTACGTGGGTGTCGCGGCACTCGGTTGCGGCGCGCAGGGATGGTGGCGCTTGCGTTCGGGGCCTCGAGCACGCGGCTGGCTCTGGCTGGTAGCCACTGCACTAGTCACCGCCGGGATCGTTTTCATCGTCGCTACTGCGGCGCAGAACGCGGGGGCAATCAAGTTCACCTGGGAGACGTAGAGCCCTAGGAGCAGTGGCTGACGCAAACTTGATTCCGGCGACCGGTGGACGATCCCCATACGCGACGCTCGGCTGCGCAGAGAGCAGCTGAGTACGATCGGGCCATGCAGCGCACAGTAGGCACTGTCCTCATCGAGGTCTCCCACGCGAGAACCAATGACGCTACTCAGACACCCGATGGTCCGATTCAGGTGTGGACGATCGCCCTCTCCGGAGTAGGCATTGATCACACTGCGACGGTCGGTGTCGCCGGCACTTCCATGGAGCCGAACGACGACGTGTTCGCCACTGTTCTCGACGTGGCCGTGGTGCGGTACGACTCCGTGTCCGAGGACACGGACCCGCTCGCGACTCCTGCGATCCGCGAGTGGAAGCAGGACCACGCGACTGAACTGCAGGAGCTCGTGAAGACGCTTCGAGCGGCCAGCAGCTAGCACCCTCGCGCCGCACTCGGTTCCGGACCCCTCATGGCTCACCACAGGCCGACTCTCGAACGAGAGCCACCGGCTGAACCGGTTGGCGATCCCCATACGGGACGGCCTAGCGATAACTCTGCATCGCAGAGTAGGTTGCTCTACATCGCAGAGTGATCGGAGCGGCATGTCGTTGACACGCACCCCCTTGGAAAAACGAGTCCGCGCCGCTCGGCGGGTGTCATCGCTGCCGCTCGTCATCTCCGGCGTCGGGGTCATCGCAGCTGGCCTGGTACCGCTGGCCGGGTCGCCGCTGTTCTTCGTCGGCTACCTGGTTCCTGCCGTCACGAGCATCGCCCTGTGGGTCGCGTTGAAGGCGGCTGCTGCGCGGGCTGGGGTGGGGATGGGTCGCGAGCGGATCGGGCTCGTCGCGGCGATCGTGACCGTGGTCTCGGTTCTGACTCTCTTGATCACGATGTTCGCGGGTCCGGCCTTCCTCGTCGGAGTCCTCTTGTTCGTGGTCGGCTGGCGGCTCGAGAACCGCACTCAGTGGATCGCCGGCGTACTGGTGGCGGCAGCGTCTCCGCTTCTGAGCTACAGCTTCTTGCAGAACGCTGCCTCCGGATGGCTGATCCCGATCGACGCGTACCGCTACACCCCGCTGACCGTCGATGACGCCGTGCTCGCGGGCATCGGCCTCGCGCTCACCCTGATGGGTGTCCGCGTGTTGCGGCAGGAGACGGAACGTGTCCGCGCCACCATTCGCTGAGGGGTCGGCGGACGACGAGTTCGCGTCCCTGGACGATGCGGTCCACCAGCGAACACGTCTCGCGATTCTGACCATCCTTCACGAGGCCGGCGAAGCCGATTTCCGCTTCCTACGCACCACCCTCGACCTGACTGACGGAAACCTCGGGCGACACCTCGAAGTCCTGCTCGGCGCCGGCTACATCACCACGCGACGTGGGTACGACGGGCGACGGGCGAAGAACTGGGTGGCTCTCACCCCTCAGGGCGCCGCCGCCCTCCGTATCGAGATCGAAGCGCTGCGAGCGATCGTCGCGCGTGTCGATCGCGACCGTAAGTAACGCGGATCAAGCCCGCGACGATGGGAGAAGTGACATGACCGCTGTAAGAACGCAGACCACCAACATGTCGACGGGCGGTACCGCTCCGCGCAGCTACCTCCACTCGGTGCTGCTGGGTGCTCTCGGCATGATCGTGGTGCCGGTGCTCATCGTGCTCGCGACAACCTCGTGGTCCTCCCCCGGCCCGGAGGATCACGTGCGGATGGCGCTGGGCTCAGTCGTTGCTGCGTGCGTCTCGGTGGTAGGAGCTTGGTGGCTCGCGTTCGATAGACGCAGCGCCGGAGCACCCGGCCGCGCCTGGTTCTGGGGCATCGCGTGCCTCTTCACCCTCGCCGCAGTGTCGACCATCACCGCCGCCGCCGACCGTATCGAGGGCTTGATCACCAGCTGACGAGCCGAGACGGTCTCGTTGATCGGAGCAAGCTCCGGACTCGGACTGCTCGATCCGCCTCTTTGCGTAGTTAGCGGCCGGGCGTGGTCAAGCGGATGCCGATGAGCACGAGCCCCGCCGTCACCGCGGCTGCGCCGAAGGCCACGGCGGCAGTGGCGCCCACTGACCCTGAGGTGAGCGATCCGATGAGGGTCATTGCGGCACCCACAATCAGGAAGACGGCCGTGTACGTGTTGCCGAGCGTGCGACGGGTCATGCCCGCAATGTAGTGCCGAGTGCTGCGCGCGAGAATCACGGCTCGCTGATCCTCTGCGCTCGGTTCGCGAAACTCTCTGAGGCTTCGCATTACGACAGAGCGCTGTCCGGACATGTCCACAGTGAAGGGCAATCACTGAGGGGGAACGACATGGATGACATCGATGAGCTGGTGCGTCGAGCTGCACCGCCTGCGTGGGGATCGGATCCGGGGAACGCAGCGCAAGCGCATGCGATCGCACGCGCCGTCGCGGACGAGCGCCGCCCGCGCCGCTTCCGGCTGCGGTCCGGTCTCGGAGTCGCGCTCCTGAGCATCGGGCTCGTGGGGTTCGGGCCGTCCGCCGAAGCAGCGCCTGCTGGAACTGGAAGCGCTTCGCGCGCGGAGTGAACGGTCTTCCTGGGCATCATCGCGATGGTGACGATCCTGGCAGTGATGGGCCAGCGCACGAGGTGACGGCCGACCCGTCAGTGAACAGGGTCCACGCCGAAGCGGCGGAGTCGCCCGTCGCCCGAACCGACTTGGCCGCACTCAGTCGGGCGTCGCCCTGTGCGGTTCAGCGACGGGCTTGGACTCCGCCGAGCCGCGCTGCCGGAAGTACACGGAGGCTCAGACGATGCAGGCGACGGCGAGGAACTCGCTCTGCCAGTTCTGGAACGATTCGAACCAGAACTGAGCGGTGCCGAAGTACTGCCAGGCCGTCACGGTCGCTCCCCCGTGCTCGATCTGCTCGGAGTTGTACGCCGACGCGCCGCCCAGCCCGTGCAGCACGAACGAGCCCGCGAACAGCACGAGGAAGAACAATGCCAGGGAGTTCTCGTACAGAGTCAGCACCCACCCACCGCGCCGAACGGGCCAGGGACGCTCCGCGGTCGGCGGGACGGTTCGCGGATCCTCATCCTCAGGTGACGGCCCGTCGGGTGACTTCGATTCGGACGACCCCCGCTGGAACAAGAAGATGGTCAGGACGACGTAGGAGCCCATCTGGAGGAACTCGCTCTCCCAGTTCTCGAACGTCGCCTCCACGAAGTCGCCCGATGTCAGGTACTCGGAGAGGGCACCGGGCGGCGAGCCGTGCGCGGCATTCTCATCGTTGTAGACCTGGAAACCGTTCACGACCATGCCCAGGAAGAACACGACGAACAACAGCAGGTTGGCCAGGAGGAGACCGTGATCGCGGAGCCAGCGCCTCATGCCGTCGATTCTCTCGCCACGCGATCGGGAAGCGAAGAGGTGACTCACCCGAGGCACAGCCGTCGTCGAGAGGCGCCAGGAAGTAGTTCGAACGACACTCATGGCCCGGTCATCGTCTTACTGAGATGAGCGCGGGCCGCAACCCTCTTGAGGGCCTTCCGTTGCATGAGAAACCTGGTGGCATGAGAAAGCTGCACTACTCAAGCGGACACCTGCTCGTCGGAGATCTCACCTGCAAGGCGGTCCTCCGCTACTCCAGAGCCCTCGCCGACGTGGGCAAATCAGACGTCATCTCCGTCCCGGTCCTGACCGAGGGTGGCGGCCGTGCGTACGCCCACCTGCTCATCGGTCCCGCGAGCCAGCTGTGGTCGGTGCCGATCGACAGCAGCGAGGTCGAGGAACCGGACGACGCGGAGGCGATCGCTCACATCGAGCAGGAGACGCGCCGCATGCAGCCCGCGCGGCCGTCCTGGGACGAGGAGATGACGGACATCCCGCCCCTCGACTTCCTGGACTACCCGGACACCGCCGACCTCGAGGCGCCTCAGCGAGATCCGTTCGGCTGACACCGGACGAGCGCGGGCACCGGAGACCGCCCGAGAGCTCCCCCGAGCGACCTGGCCCGACGGGCCGGTGCCCCAGCAGCTGCACCTCGACTTCACCGTCGCGGATGCGGACGAGCTCGAGCAGCAGCGGGCGCGAGCGGTCGCACTGGGCGCCACGGTCGTCGACGATCGGAGCGCCGATTCGGAGGAGGCGCTCTCCGTACTCGCCGACCCGGCCGGCCATCCGTTCTGCATCTTCGTCGCGGACGACGGAACAGCGGAACCGGAAGCTCCGTGACCCTCCAGGGCAGAAGCGGCCGGTCACGGATCCCCTTCCAGGACGTCAGCGGCGGGCGAGTCGGCCTCCGTCCGACCGGACCGTATATTCGAGGGATGCAGGGTCGAGTTCTGTCCATCATCGGTGTCGTGGCGATCTTCGTCGCGACGATGCTGAGGCTGCTGTGGCCGACGGAGGAGTTCTCCTCCGGCTTCTCGCTCGCGCTGCAGCTGAGCGGGATCCTCCTCCTCGCGATCTACGGCGTGCGCCACTTCACCCGGCCCGCGACCAGAAGCTGAACGCCCGGCGGACCATCCCCTCGCGGCACGGCTCGGCACTGCGGCCTCGACAGGTCGGCGGTCGCGGTGGTGGATGACCGCCTGCAGACGCTCGTCCTCCTCTCCGGAGGAGCCACAGTAGACGGATGACGCATCGGCACCCCGAACGCTGGAACCACAACCTCCACTACCAGCGACGACTCCTCGAGGCGGTGCCGGTCGGCGCGCGTACGGCGCTGGACGTCGGAACGGGCAACGGGATCCTGGCGGCTGAACTCCATGAGTTCATTCCCGACGTGACCGGGCTCGATCCTGATGCAACTGTTCTCGAGTCGGCCCGCGAGGAGGACCCCGGGGTGAACTGGGTGCACGGCGATCTGATGACTGCCCCGCTGGAGCCGGCGTCCTTCGACGTCGTGACCGCGGTCGCGGTCGTCCACCACCTTCCCGACCTCGACCAGACGCTCGAGCGTCTGGCGGAGCTGGCCGCTCCAGGAGGGTTCGTCGGGATCGTCGGCCTCGCCCGTTCCTCGACCCCGCGGGACGCCCTCTACGACCTCGCCGGGCTGATCCAGCACCGCGCGCACGAACGCCGTCACGCCGTCTGGGAGCACACCGCCGCGACCTCCGCACCGCTGCACAGCTACACCGAAGTGAGACGGAGCGCGGACCGCATCCTGACCGGGCACTCGTGGGCCCGCCTGCCGATGTGGCGCTACCTGCTCACCTGGACGAAGCCGCAGTAGGCGGTCCGTCGTCGGGCCGCGGTCAGGCATGCGCGGCCGGATCCGCCGACAGGCACGTCGAGCGCGGGGGCCAGGCGGATGCGGGACCTGACGGCTGAACCCTCTCTCCCGATGTCCTCGGTCGTCTGACGAGTGCCGCGTCCAGTACCCCTTCCGGAACACTGCGGAGAGCGTCGGTCGGTCACCGCGCGGCGGGACGTCCACGGTCGCGGCGGGTCTCCACTCGACGCGATGAGCCGACGGGCGCCGGGGCGGCGGCGAGGCTCGGGGCGAGGAGCGAGACGGTGACGCCGACCACGACGAGCACGCACAGTCCCCACCGCAGACTCGTCGCATCCGTGAGCGCGCCGATGACGGGGCTGGTGACGAGGAAACCGACGCGCATCAGCCAGCTCACCAGGGTGACACCCGCTCCGGCGCTGACGCCGGGGAGCGCGGCGGCGGCGGTCATCGCGCTGGGAACGAGGGTCGCGGATCCGTAGCCGGCGAGGGCGAGGCCCAGCAGCAGCGTCGCGACCTGCTCGTGCGTGGTCACGACGAGCAGCGCGCCGGTGGCGATGAGGAAGCCGCCGACGCGGGCGACCGCGGCGCGGCCGAAACGGGCGATGAGGAGGTCGCCGGAGAAGCGGCCGATGCACTGGCTGCCGATCGTGACGGTGAACGCGAGCCCGGCGAGGGCGACCGGCATCCCGCCGATCCGCACCGCCGACATCGCCGCCCAGTTGTTCGCGACGTCCTCGAGCATCGTGCCGCCGATCGCGATCGCGATCAGCGGCAGAGCAGCCAGGAACACGACCTTCCGCGCTCCCCCACCACGCGCGCTCCCGCCGGTCTCCGCGGCGGGAGCGTCGGCCGCGCGGCCCACGAGTCGGTCTCCGACGATCACCAGGACGACGCCCGCGACGGCGGCCGCCGCGAGGAAGAACCGGACGTCCATCCCGTTCGCGGCAGCGAGGGTCGCGATCGCGCCGCTGGCGACGCCACCCAGGCTCCACAAGGCGTGCAGGGAGGAGAGGATCGAGCGGCCCGCGAGCTCCTGGACCCGGATGCCGGCGAGGTTCTGCGCGACGTCGACGATCGCGTCGAAGAACCCGATCAGGAAGATCGCCGCGGCGAGCATCCACCCCGACGTCGCCCAGGCGGCCCCCGCGACCGCCAGCCCGACCAGCGCCGTCCCGGCGATGACCACCGGCGTCGCACCGAAGCGCGCGATCAGTGGGGCAGGCAGCGCGGAGGAGGCGATCGCCCCGACCGCGAAGGCGGCGACCACGATCCCGAACTCCGCCGCGCTCAGCCCCAGCCGCTGCGTGAGCAGCGGATACCAGGGCAGGAGCGCTGCGAACAGCGCCCCGTTGCTCGCGAACATGATGCCCACACCCGCCGGGGCTGCCAGCCCGGTCCTGCTCGTCCTCGTCATGGGATGCACGCTACGAACTAGAATGATCACGTGCAACGATCAGAACGTCAGAGAGTGATCATCCGCGCGGTCGACTCCGGAGAGCGTTCGGTCAGCGAGCTCGTCACCCTCACCGGCGCCTCCGCGATCAGCATCCGCCGCGACCTGACCGAACTGGCCGAGCAGGGCGCGCTCCGACGCGTCCGGGGCGGCGCAGCACCCGTCGCCACGCGCGGATCCGAGTACCCGTTCGCGATCCGGCGCAGCGAGGACGCCTCCGAGAAGACCCTGCTCGCGCGGACGGCGGCCGGCATGATCGCGCCCGGCGACAGCGTCCTCATCGACAACGGCACCACCGCCCTGGCCGTCGCGGAAGAACTGTCGGGCCTGGGCATCACCGCCATGGCCCTCTCCCTCCACGCGGCAGCAGCACTCGCGAGGACCCCTGGGAACGAGGTCATCGTCCCCGGCGGGCCGGTCGGGCACGACGACCTCGCCTTCACCGGAGCCGGCGCAGCAGAAGCGATCCGCGCGATGCGGTTCGACGTCGCGATCCTCGGCGCCTGCGCCGCCGACCCCGAGACCGGCCTCACCGTCGCGAGCTGGGGCGACGCGCAGGTCAAGAGAGCCGCCATCGAGTCCTCCCGACGCGTCATGCTCGTCGCGACACCCGACAAGTTCACCCGCACCGCCGCGCACCGCTTCGGATCGTTCCGAGACCTCGACACCATCGTCACGCTCCCGGACATCCCTCCCGCCGTCGCCTGGGAAGCGAGAGAAGCGGGAGTCGATGTCGTCACGGCCTCCACCGAGCAGGCCTCCGCAGCGTCCCGTTGAACGCCGGGTCCTGCTCGCCGCGCGCTGCACCGAGTGCTCGCGCCCCCCGGGCGGAGCACCTCGCAGAAGCCGGGTCGAGCGGCGGCACCGCCTGCTCGGAGTGCGCCTCCGGACTCGGGCACGGGTACAGCGCCCGACAGGTCCGTCACCGACCGGTCCCGACCGACCGTCTTCCGATGGAGGACGACGGGGGGTGAGGGCTGTCACGGACACGTCCCCGTGCGGACGCACACCACCGCGGCGGCGGTGGCCGCGTCGCCCTCCATCGAAGGCGGGCGGCCACCGAGGCCCCTGAGCGGCTACTTGCCGGTGACCGCGTCCTTGACGGCTCCGACGGCCTTCTCGACGAGGTTCGGCTTCGGCGAGGTGCCGTAGAAGCGCTCGTCAGGCTGAGTGGGCGGGGGCATCGGCACGCCGTCGTCGGGGCTCGCCGTGCGGTAGCTGAACTCGCCCTTGCCGTCGGGCGTGGGTCCGGAGGCCCAGCTGCCCTCGGCCGCGGCCGCGCCGTCGGAGAAGTTGATGTACTCGTACGACACCGAGCGCTCCTCCTTCGAGAGCGGGAAGTTCGAGGGAACCGGCAGGTCCTCCGCGCCCTCGGCGCGCAGTTCGGCCGCCGCGGCGATCCACTGGTTCTGGTGCATCGTGTCGCGGGCCAGGAGGAACGAGAGCAGGTCGCGCACGCCGTGGTCGTCGGTCATGTGGTACAGCCGCGCGACCTGCAGGCGGCCCTGCATCTCGGCGTTCGCGTTGGCGGTGAAGTCCGCCAGCAGGTTGCCGCTCGCCGTGATGTACGAGCCCTGCCACGGGTTGCCGTTGCTGTCGACGGGGCGGACTCCCGCGCCGGCGACGATCGCGGCCTGGATGTCGGTGCCGCCGATGACCGCGCCGAGGACCGGATCCTTGCGCATGGCGTCCTCGGACTGCTCGACGGGGGCGTTCTCGAGCAGCTGGGCGATCATGATCGCGATCATCTCGACGTGCCCGAACTCCTCCGCGCCGATGCCGTAGAGCAGGTCGCGCTACTTGCCCGGCTCATGGGCGTTCCAGGCCTGGAAGCCGTACTGCATCGCGACGGTGATCTCGCCGTACTGGCCGCCGAGCACCTCCTGGAACCGGCGGGCGAAGACGGCGTCGGGCTTGGAGGGAGTGGACTTGAACTGGAGTTCCTGACGGTGGAAGAACATGCGGGTCGTACCTTTCCAGGAGCAGTCGGTGCGGACCTCATCGCCCGCCCTTCGACGCTAGGCAGGGCCCTCCAATGGTCAGAAGGGGCTTGACCGCTCGGCAGGGCGTCGACCGATCACCGCTCGGCGGCCGGTTCGACGAGGCGCGCAGTCGCGCTGTCCACCAGCGGGTCGACGTCGAGGCGAGCGCAAGACCCCCGCGCTCGGCACCCTGCCCCCTAGGTTGGGTCTGGTGCCCACGGAAGGAACCGCAATGAGCATGGAAGGCGCGGCCTGGAGCTCGCTGTACAAGATCTCGACCGTCAGGGACGGCAAGCGCGGCATCTCGCGGGAGTCGGTGCGGCGGATCATGACGTTCGCGGTGCCCTACCGGTCGCAGCTGCTGGTCTTCATCACCCTGTCGATCGCGGGAGCCTTCCTCGCAGTCGCGACGCCGGTGCTCGCCGGCCAGGTGGTCGACGTCATCGTCGCCCGGGGCGCGGTCGGCACGATCGTGTGGCTCGCCGTCGTCATCGCCCTCGTGGCCGTGGCGGACGCCGCCGTGTCACTCGTGACGCGCTGGTACTCCGCGCGGATCGGCGAGGGCGTGATCCTCGACCTCCGCACCGCCGTCTTCAACCACGTGCAGAAGATGCCGATCGCGTTCTTCACCCGCACCCGGACAGGCGCCCTCGTGAGCCGCCTCAACAACGACGTGATCGGCGCCCAGCAGGCCTTCAGCGGCACGCTGTCCGGCGTGGTCACGAACCTCGTGGCGCTGATCCTCACCCTGATCGTCATGCTCAGCACGTCCTGGCTCGTCACGGTCCTCGCCGTGGTCATGCTCCCGATCTTCCTGGTGCCCGCGCGCCGGATGGGCGGCCGCCTCGCAGCGCTCCGGCGCGAGGCCGCCGACCACAACTCCGCCATGAGCACGCAGATGACCGAGCGCTTCTCGGCGCCCGGCGCCACCCTCGTCAAGCTGTTCGGCCGGCCCGAGGAGGAGGCCGAGGAGTTCCGCACCCGCGCCGCCCGCGTCCGCGACATCGGGGTCCGGAGCACGATGCTGCAGTTCGTCTTCTTCACCGCACTGATGCTCGTCTCCGCTCTCGCCCTCGCGCTCGTGTACGGGCTCGGCGGCTCCCTCGCGCTCGGCGGCGGGCTCGACACCGGCGAGGTGGTCACCCTGGCGCTCCTGCTCACCCGCCTCTACGCGCCGCTGACGAGCCTGGCGAACGCCCGCGTGGAGATCATGAGCGCGGTGGTGAGCTTCGAGCGCGTCTTCGAGGTGCTGGACCTCGAACCGCTCATCCAGGAGAAGCCCGACGCCGTCACCGTCCCCGACGGCCCGGTGTCCGTCGAGTTCGACGACGTCCGCTTCGCCTACCCGTCGGCCGACAAGGTGTCCCTCGCCTCCCTCGAGGAGGTCTCGACGCTCGACACCCGCGGGGGCGAGGAGGTGCTCCACGGCGTGTCCTTCAGGATCGAGCCGGGGCAGACCGTCGCCCTCGTCGGCACGTCCGGCGCCGGCAAGTCCACGATCGCGCAGCTCCTCTCGCGCCTGTACGACGTCGACAGCGGCGCGGTGCGGCTCGCCGGGACGGACGTCCGCGACGTCACGTTCGCCTCGCTGCGGCACACCCTGGGCATGGTGACGCAGGACGGCCACCTGTTCCACGAGACGATCCTCTCCAACCTGCGCCTCGCGAGGCCGGAGGCGTCCGACGACGAGGTGTGGGACGCCGTCCGCCGGGCGCGACTCGAGCCGCTCATCCGGTCGCTGCCGGACCAGCTCGACACCATGGTCGGAGAACGCGGCTACCGGCTGTCCGGCGGCGAGCGCCAGCGGATGACCATCGCGCGGCTCCTGCTCGCCCAGCCGCGCGTCGTCATCCTCGACGAGGCGACGGCGGCACTGGACTCGACGTCGGAGGCCGCCGTGCAGGCGGCGCTCAGCGAGGCGCTCGAGGGACGGACGGCGATGGTGATCGCCCACCGACTCTCCACCATCCGCAGCGCAGACCTGATCCTCGTGATCGAGGACGGCGCGATCGTGGAGCGCGGGACGCACGACGAGCTGCTCGCTGCGGCCGGCCGGTACGAGGAGCTGCACCGGACCCAGTTCGCCGTGCAGAAGAACGTCGCCGCCGAGGAGGAGGCGCTGAGCGGGACCTGAGCGCCGAGACCTCCCCGGAGCGGTTCAGAACAGCCGGACGGCGTCGGCCGGATCCTCCAGGTGGCGCACCAGCGCCGGGATGCGCTTGCGGAACGGGAAGAACCCCCGCGACGCAGACGGCCACGCGGTGCTGTCCCAGCGGCGGCGCACGGTGACGAGCGCGACGCCTTCGTCGGCGAGGGCGGAGCGGAGCGTCTCCAGTCGCTCGCGAACCGGACCGATCGGCGGGTAGGGCACCACCACGGTGTCGAGCCGCTCGGACCTCGCCCAGTCGACGACGGTCGCGGGTCGCGCATCGGCCAGCACTCGCGCCGGCCGGCCGCTCCCGTCCTCCGCTCTCTCCGCTGCATCGGCGACGGCGGCTGCCGTGATTCTCAATCAGATCTGTCAAGCCAGCGGGGGTGGTCTGGCTCGGTTGCTCGTCCTTCTCTCCCGGCGTTCTGGTCTGGAAGGCACGTAGTGCCGAGCAGGGTCGGCGGCGGGAGAGCAAATCTGGAGGGCGGAGGCGGAGAGGTTGTCGGCGCGATGGGAGGGAGCGCAGCGACCGCGTGCCGAGAACCTCGGAGGAGCCGGCCGCACGGTGGCGTGCGTGGACGCCGGAGGCCCGAGCGCTGCCGAAGGCTTCCAGGCGAAAATGCGCACAGCGCTCAACACCGTCGCCGGCGCTGCGCTGCTCGACCGTCTCGTGAACGACCGTTGATGAACTCTTCAGCGGGGGTGAGGGCTGGGTTCGTCTGCCGCCGCAGTGGAGGGAGACATGCTCCCGCGCGCCCCGGGAACAGAGGTTCTGCATTCTGGTCGGCTTCTCGTTTGCTTCGAGCTTTGCAATAGTTGTGTGACTGCAATCACTATGAGGCCGTACCGGAGGTGACGGGATGACAGTGAGCGACGAGACGGCGGAGGCCACTCTGCGGGTGTCACGATCCCTCCTGGGTGTGATCGCTCGGTCCCTCGGTGACGCTCTCGAGAGGGTGACCCTGCCGCAGTTCCGCGTGCTGGTGCTGCTGATCTCGAGGGGGCCGCTGCGGATGCGCGATCTCGCCGACTCGATGGGGGCCGTCCCGTCGACGTTCACCCGGGTCGTCGACCGCTTGGAGAGCAGCGGCTGGGTCGCGCGATCCCCGGGTAGCTCCGATCGGCGTGAGGTGCTCATCAGCGCCACTCCCGCGGCACGGCAGCTCGTGGACGAGGTCACCGAGCGCCGGCGACGCCGGATCGCCGCGATCCTCAGCGAGCTGAGCTCCGCAGAGCAAGAGCAGCTGCGCGACGCGTTCCTGCTGTTCACCACCGCCGCAGGAGAACCCGCGGCGGAAGACCTTCTGATCATGGGACTGTGATGACCGAGCACGAGCACGACACCGCCACTGCGACCGAGCCGCCCCCGCGGATCGAGGAGTACGAGTTCGAGCAGGACGGCCGAACGGCGATCCTGCGATACGCCCCGGAGGACTCCTCCTGGAGCGTCTTCACCCCCGAGGGGATCTTCATCGCGGCCCTCACCCGGAACGACGGGGACGGCTCACCGTTCCGCGTGGAGGGGTACCGCACCGGTCCTGTCGCGGACGAGATGATCGCCGAGGATCCCGACTGGCGGGTGCTCGTGCTGCGGGTCCTCGATGCCGCGGAGCACTTCGAGCCCTGAGAGCCCTAACGGCTCCCCCGCCCTCGCAGTCGAACGATTGATCCTTCGCCGCTCGCTCCTCGAGCGCATCCGACCATCGTCGCCGTGACAGGTGATGAGAGAGGCGAACCATGCCTGAGCACGACCTCCCCGCTACCGCGGGGAGCACACCCTCGGCCCGCGCGGACGTGACCGCTTCCCCCTCCCTCGCGCGCTGGGTGTTCTGGCCCGCCGCCGTCATCGTGCTGGCGATCGTCGCCTTCGCGATCATCGCGCCGGACGCGGCGACGAGCGTCTTCTCGACGCTGCAGACGACGGTCGTGAACACCTTCAGCTGGTACTACGTGCTGATCGCGGCGGTGTTCGTCGCGTTCGCGATCTGGATGGGCGTCAGCCGGTTCGGCGACATCAAGCTCGGCAAGGACGACGACGAGCCCGAGTTCTCCCTCCTCGCCTGGATCGCTCTGCTCTTCGCGGCCGGAATGGGCATCGGTCTCGTCTTCTACGGGGTCGCGGAGCCGCTGAACCACTTCGCCAGCCCGCGCCCGGGCGTGACCGGAACCGAGACGCAGCTCGCGCAGAACGCCCTGACCCAGACCTACCTGCACTGGGGTGTGCACGCCTGGTCCATCTACGTCGTCGTGGGCCTCGCCCTGGCCTACGCGATCCACCGGCGCAAGCGCCCGGTGTCGATCCGCTGGGCGCTCGAGCCGCTGCTCGGCAAGCGCGTGCGCGGAGGCTGGGGCAATGCGATCGACGTCGTCGCTCTCGTCGGGACGATCTTCGGAGTCGCGACTTCGCTGGGCCTCGGCGTGACTCAGATCTCGGCGGGCCTGGAAGCCGCGGGACTGGTCGAGTCCTCCCTCACGATCCAGCTCATCGTCATCGCCGTCATCACCGGAGTGACGATCCTCTCCCTCATCTCGGGGGTCGGCAAGGGTATGAAATGGCTCTCCACGGGCAACCTCCTGCTCGCCGCGGCACTGCTGGTCTTCGTCCTCTTCGCGGGCCCGACCCAGTTCCTGCTGCGCGAGTTCGTGCAGTCGCTGGGCAACTACCTGCAGAACTTCGTCGGCCTCACCTTCACCGTGAGCGCCTTCGCCGGCCAGGAGGGCGAGGCCTGGCAGGCCTCCTGGACGACGTTCTACTGGGGCTGGTGGATGTCGTGGGCGCCCTTCGTCGGCATCTTCATCGCCCGCGTCTCCAAGGGCCGCACCGTCCGCGAGTTCGTCGCAGGCGTGCTGCTGGTGCCGACGATCATGACGTTCCTCTGGTTCAGCGTCCTTGGCGGCACGGCCCTCTACCGCGAGCTCTACGGCGACGGCGGCCTCGTCGGCGCCGACGGCGCGGTGGACTCGAACTCGGCGCTGTTCTCGATGCTCCAGGGCCTCCCCGCCGGCACCGTCATGACCTTCGGCGCGATCCTGCTGATCGGGGTGTTCTTCGTCACCTCCGCCGACTCCGGCTCGCTCGTGATGTCGATGATCGCGACCGGCGGGTCCGCCGACCCGCGCAACGGCGTCAGGGTGTTCTTCGCCGTCGTCACCTCCCTCCTGGCGATCGCCCTACTACTCGCCGGCGGGCTGGACGCCCTGCAGACGGCCGCGATCCTCTCGGCGCTGCCGTTCAGCGTGGTGATGATCCTGATGTGCGTCGCGACCGTGATCGCCTTCCGGCGCGAGATCCGCGCCTACGACAAAGCCCGCCGTGCCGCGTTCGTCGGCGACATCGGCTCGTTCTACGGCCTCGAGGTGGAGGAGCCGGCCGAGCGAGAGCCGGCGCACTTCCTCCGCACGGTGAAGCGCCGCATCACGCGAGAGCAGCCCCCGACACCGCCCGCCCGGCAGGACGAGGACTAGTCGGCGCCGCTACCGGCCGGCATGATGACCGACCGGAACGACTGCCGCCGGCTCGCTCTCCACCAGTCGGCGCTCGCGACCATCACGGGCACGGGACTCGAGGGAGAGGGGCTCTTCACGCGGATCCTCCGGCTGCTGCTGGCGCTGTACTCGGTCGTCGTGTTCGCCACGGTCGCCGGCTCGCTCGGCGCGTACTTCCGCAGCAGCACCGCCGCGCGCGACGTGCCGCGCCAGGACACCACTCGAGGACCCGCTGACTGACGCCGCCCGGAGCGTGCCGGCTCAGGCGTCGAGGTCGGCCATCGCGGAGCCGTTCCCGAAGGAGACGCGAGGGATGACGCTGAGGGTTCCGTTGGTCTCCAGGACGACGGCAGCGATCGAGGACAGGTCGCCGGATCCGCTGGAGCGCACCGCCTGACGCACCTCAGCATCCGTCAGGCGGACCGAGCGCACAGCCACCGCGTCGAGGACCCCGTCGCGCAGAAGCACCCGCGGGGAGGACGTGACCAGTCCCCGCAAACGCTGCCACCGCGCGGTCGACCAGGCCACGACGAATTGCAGCCCGGCCAGCAGAAGCAGGGCTGCTGCCCCTTCCGCCCAGGACACGTCGCTGCTGAGGAGGATCGTCGCGAGCGTGGACCCGAGCGCGACCGTCACCACGAAGTCGAACGCGTTCAGCTGACTCAGCGTCCTCTTCCCCGAGAACCGCAGCAGCGCGACCAGCGTCACGTAGGACGCCGCACCCAGAACGAGCGTACGGATGACGTCGGACCAGGTGTCGAACCACATGCGCCCCACCGTAAGCCCGCCTGCCCTGCACCACCACCGCACCCCGACCTGGACCCCGACGATCGGGTCGATCGGAGGAGAAGGACCGACCCGACCAGGGCTACTCTGCAGAAGGAGCGCCGGGAAGTCTGGTCGGCCGGCGGCGGCATGCCGCCGAAACGCTGACAAAGGACGCTCCATGATTCCCACCCCCACGAGTCACCTCGACCGCACGTCCTCCGAGCTCGGGCCGCTGTGAGACAGCGCAGAGCGGACCGCCGCCCCACCGATGCCGCGATGGCGATCAGCCCGCTCGCGCACGTCTCCCCCGCGCTGCTGGCGCTCGGCATCTTCTTCGCCGTCGCCGTGCTCTTCACGGTGCTCCTGTCCCTGCCGTTCTCCGCCGCGGACGGACGAGCGACCCCGCTGCACGACGCGCTCTTCACCGCCTTCTCCGCCGTGACGGTCACCGGCCTCGTCTCGGTGGAGACGGCCACCCACTGGTCGTTCTTCGGTCAGCTCGTGATCCTGCTCGCGGTTCAGACGGGCGGTCTGGGCATCGTGACGATCGCGCTGCTGCTGGCGCGCGCGGTCACGCGCAGCTTCGGCGTCCGCTCGCGGATCTTCGCCCAGCAGGGCATCGGCACGAGCAAGCTCGGCGAGGTGCAGTCGCTGCTGCGCATCGTCGTGGTGACGACGCTCGCGATCGAGGCGGCCCTCGCGGCCGTGCTGCTGCCGGCGTTCGTCCTGGCGGAGGACTCGGTGCCGCTCGGGATCTGGCACGCGGTCTTCTACTCGGTCTCGGCGTTCAACAACGCCGGCTTCGCCGCCAACGAGGGCGGCCTCGCGGCGTTCGACGGGAACCTGTTCATCCTCATCCCGATCATGATCGGCGTCTTCATCGGCAGCTTCGGATTCCCCGTCTTCCTGGTGCTCATGATGAGTCGGCACCACTGGCGGCGCTGGTCGCTGCACGCGAAGCTCACCATGACCGTCACCACAGGGCTCCTCGTCGTCGGCGCCGTGCTCTGGGGCGTGCTCGAGTGGAGCAACACCGCGACCATCGGGGGCATGAGTGCGGGCGAGAAGATCCTCCATGCCCTGTTCTCTTCCGTGATGATGCGCTCGGGCGGCTTCTCCCTCCTCGACACTGGGGCGTCCGAGCCGATCACGCTGCTCGCGACCGACGCGCTGATGTTCGTGGGCGGTGGCTCGGCCTCGACCGCCGGCGGGATCAAGGTCACGACGATCGCGATCCTGTTCCTCGCGATCGTCGCCGAGGCCAAGGGCGACCGTGACGTGATGATCTTCGGCCGCACCCTCCCCCAGGGTGCCCTCCGCGTCGCGATCAGCGTCACGTTCCTCGGCGCGACCCTGGTCCTGGGAGGAACCGCGGCGATCATGCTCGTCAGCGACGAGCCCCTCGACCGGATCCTCTTCGAGGTCATCTCCGCCTTCGCCACCTGCGGACTCAGCGTCGGGCTGAGCGAGCAGCTGCCACCAGCCGGGCAGTACATCCTCGCCGCGCTGATGTTCGCCGGCCGGATCGGCCCGATCGGCCTCGCCTCAGCGCTGGCGATCAGGCGGAGGAACCTCCTCTACCGATATCCGGAGGAGACCCCGGTCATCGGCTGAGCCCGCTCCTCACCGCGATCGGTGCGCGGGTCAAGCGAGGGGCTCGGCGACGGCGACGTTCTCGTCGTCGTTGTGGGCAGGGCGGTAGTGCCGGTTGCAGATCGCGAGGATCGTCCCACCGATGACCGCGGCGAGGAAGGAGCCCGCGAGCACGCCGACCTTCACGTGGTCGTCGGACTCACTGCCGGCGCCGTAGGGAGGCGATGGAGTGTCTGGTCTTCGACCGCGGAGGAGGAAGCGCTGAGCGGGACCTGAGCCCGGGGCGGCTCAGAACAGCCGGACGGCGTCGGCCGGATCCTCCAGGTGACGCACCAGCGCCGGGATGCGCTTCCGGAAGGGGAAGAACCCCCGCGACGCCGACGGCCACGCGGTGCTGTCCCAGCGGCGGCGCACGGTGACGAGAGCGACGCCTTCGCCGGCGAGGGCGGAGCGGAGCGTCTCCAGTCGCTCGCGAACCGGACCGACCGGCGGGTAGGGCACCACCACGGTGTCGAGCCGCTCGGACCTCGCCCAGTCGACGACGGTCGCGGGCCGCGCATCGGCCAGCACTCGCGCCGGTCCGCCGCTCCCGTCCTCCGCTCTCGCCGCTGCATCGGCGACGGCGGCTGCCGTGAAGGCGCTCACCGCGTCGGAGACCGCGAACGGGGAGCGCTCCTGGGCGTCGGCGAACGCCGCGCTCGAGACGAGTCGCTCCGCCAGCCCCGGCTGCTCGGCGAGCAGGCTTCCCGCATCGAGATCCTCCTCGTGCAGCAGGAGGCCGGGGCGAGCGCCGATGGTCCCGACGACGTCGTCCGGCTCGATCGCCTCCCGGGGAGGGAACGGCTCCTCGGTGAGCGCGGGCGCCGTGGTGGCGAGGCCGCTCGGCGAGAAGCGGCCCTCCGTGTACCGGGCGATGTTGGAGGCGGACGCCAGGTACGTCTTCCCCGGGGTCTGCAGACCGGCGACCCACCGCCACGACAGGGTGTTCGACGCGGCGTCGCCGTCGAGCAGGTGCCGGTAGAAGAGGTCGGCGCCGAGCTGCCAGGGCAGGCCGAGGGTGAAGATCCAGATGCTCGCGAACCACATGCGCGTGTGATTGTGGAGGTAGCCGGTCTCGACGAGCTCGCGCACCCACGCGTCCATCGCCTCGATCCCGCTCCGCCCGCTGATCGCGTCGGCGTATCCCGACGGGAGACCGCCCGCGGCGACGTCGTCGACCTCGCGGCGGTAGCGGCGCCACACCTCCGGGTTCTGCTCGAGCCAGCCCTTCCAGTAGGTGCGCCAGAACACCTCCTGGACGAACTTCTCGGCTGCGGAGAGGCTGTGACGCGCGAGGACCGCGGCGACGACCTCCCGCTCGGTCACCAGTCGATGGCGGAGGTACGGGGAGAGCCCGGACACGTTGTCCCGGGACGGTCCGAGGTCGTGATTGCGATCGCGCGCGTACGCGCTGCCGGCTCGGGCGACGAAATCGTCGAGCGCCTCGAGACCGGCGGCTCTGGTCGGGATGAACATCGCCCCATCATCGGGGTCGGCGCGGTGCGGAGACTGACAGCGTCGGGCCGAACCGGCGGCAGAGAATCTCGCGCCCGGATGAACGCGGGGGCGCACCGGGCAGTACACCCTTCCGAGTCGCCGATCTCCGGCGACCGGAAGTCTCAAGGAGTTCACGATGAGAAAGTCCTTCACAGTCGGCATCGCCGCCGTCGCCGTCGCCGGTGTGATGGCCGTGGCACCCGTGATGGCCGGCGCGAGCAGTGTCGCTCCCGCCGCCGCGACCGGTGATTCCAGCAGCGCGTCGGTCAACGCCGCCGCCAAGAACCTCGTCAGCGCCGCCCGGTCGGTGGCGGGCACGCTGCGCGTCGTCGGTCTGGCCGACGGCGGCACCGAGCTGGTGCAGTTCAATCCCCTCAAGCCCGGCAGGATCACGGGCAGCGTCGCCGTGAGCGGCCTGACGGGCGGAGACACCGCGCTCGTCGGCATCGACTACCGGGTCCAGGACGGCAACCTCTACGGAGTCGGCGACAACGCGGCGAGCGCCGGCGTCTACTCCATCAACGCGAGCACCGGAGTGGCCACCCAGGTCACCCGGCTCACCGTGGCGCTGAGCGGCACCACCTTCGGCGTCGACTTCAACCCGGCCGCCAACGCCCTCCGCGTCGTCAGCGACACCGGGCAGAACCTCCGTCAGCCGTTCGCCACCCCCGGCGCGGCGACGGTGGCCGACGGCGCGCTGAGCTACGCGGCGCCCGCCACCGCCACGGGCGTCAACGGGGCCGCGTACACCAACAACGATCTCGACCCGGACACGGCGACCACCCTGTTCGTCCTCGACACGGCTCTCGACCAGGTCGCCATCCAGTCCCCCGCGAACGCGGGATCGCTGGCACCGACCGGCAAGCTCGGCGTCGACGCCGCGGGCGTGACGGGCTTCGACATCTACTCCGTCCTCCGCGACGGCAGCTCGGTCGGCTCGATCGGCCTCGCCGCCGTCAACGGGTCGCTCTACCAGGTCGGCCTGCTCGACGGCACCGCCACCTCGCTCGGTGCCCTCGGCGCAGACGTCACCGACATCGCGATCCCGCTCGTCCAGCGCTGACCCGGCCCACCCTCGGCAGTCGCACCCTCGCCGACCGGCGCTCCCTCGGGAGTGCCGGTCGGCTTCATCGTTCGACCACGGTCGCAGGGCGCGCGGCGACTCCCCCGCCCCCGATCGTCCGTCCCCCCGCAGACCCGCGCAGCGGTACCGTTCGGGCATGACCCTCCCCGAGCACTTCCCGGCGTTCGTCCTGGCCTCGGTCGCGCTGATCGTGGTTCCCGGGCCGAGTGTCCTCTTCACCATCAGCCGATCGATCGCCTTCGGTCGCCGAGCGGGCGTGCTGAGCGTGATCGGGAACGCGATCGGAGTCACACCGGCGGTTCTGGCGGTCGCGTTCGGAGTCGGTGCTGTCATCGCCTCCTCGATCGTCGCCTTCACGGTCCTCAAGATCGCGGGCGCCGTCTACCTGGTCTGGCTCGGGGTCCAGGCGATCCGCCACCGCCACGCGCACGCCGGCACGACCCCCCTCGCGCCCGCGTCCTCGTGGACTCTCCTGCGCCAAGGGTTCGTCGTCTCGCTGACGAATCCGAAGACGATCGCGTTCTTCGTCGCCGTCCTGCCGCAGTTCGTGGACCCGGCCGCGGGCCCCGTCTGGATGCAGCTGATCCTCCTCGGCCTCACCTTCCAGGCTCTCGCACTGCTCTGCGACAGCGTGTGGGCCCTCGCCGCGGGCACGGCGCGCGCCTGGTTCGCCTCCTCTCCCCGGCGGATGTCGACTCTCACCGGCACGGGCGGCGCCATGATGATCGGTCTCGGCGGCGCGCTCGCACTGTCCGGCTCAAGGAGCTGACCCCCGACCTCTCACTCCCGCGACCGGCGCAGCCGCGCCTCGTCCTCCCGCTCGCGCGCGTCATCCGCCCGCCGACTCAGCCAGCCCGGCCCGTCCTGGTGCGTCCGGTCCGGACTCGCGTCGGGCACGGGACGGCGGCGTCTCCGGACGAGTCCGATCTGCTTCACGACGCCCACGACGACTCCGGTGCCGAAGAACGGCAGACCGATGCCCGCCACCAGCCACAGCGGAGCGTGCCGCCGGCCGCCGCCGATGACGGCGGTCGGATCCCAGCCCGCGTCGGCGGCGAGCGCGACGATCATCGCGACGAACACTCCGCTGAGCGCCGCCAGCATCCAGGGCCGGGCGAGGAGGAGCGCCTGCGCGCGGTCCGACACCGTCCACCTCGACATTCCGCGATCCTAGGCGCCGAACCGGTCGGCTCGCGACGAGGATCACCGCCACCGAGTGCCGCAGTCCGCACCGCGACGAGCACACCGATCGAGCATCGACCGCCCGCTTCCGGACATGGCCGCTTGAGGGCGTTGCCACCGCGGCCGGACACCTGTCACGGTCGCAGGGCGACCGACGACGGTCCACCGATTCGAAGGATCGACGTTCACGATGGATGACTCCTCTTCGACCGAGAACAGCACGAGTGAGATGACGCCCGAGGTGCTGGCCGCGTTCAGCGATGCCTGGACCCGCCACGATCTCGAGGCGCTGATGAGCCACGTCACCGACGACTGCGTCTACGGCGCGTCGGTCGGTCCCGAGCCCGGACGGACCTGGTCCGGGAGGGAGCAGGTGCGGGAGGGCTTCGCGCTCATGCTCGCCCACGACAAGGGACAGGAGCGGCACGAGGAGGAGGAGCCCATCATCGCCGGGTCCCGCGGTGCGGCCACCTGGTCCTTCACCGGACCCGGCCCTGACGGAGAAGTCCAGACCACGCGAGGCTGCGACATCTACGAGTTCCGCGGCGGGAAGATCGCCCGCAAGGACGCGTTCCGGAAGGTCTATCAAGCCGGAGACCACGAGTAGTCCGTGAGCGATGCCCCGCGCGCCCGATCCTGGCTCCTCGTCGCCCCCGCGCTCATCGTCCTCGGCTGGGGTGGCAACCACTTCCTGCCGCTGATGCAGTACTACCGGCAGGTGGAGGGCTTCTCGCAGGTGCAGGTCGACATCCTGCTCGGTGCCTACGTGTTCGGCATCGTCCCCGGGTTCGCTCTCTCGGGGGCCTGGTCGGACCGGTACGGACGGCGGCCGGTGCTGATCGCGGGACTGGTCATCGGCATCCTCGGGAGCATCGTGCTCGCGAGCTCCAGCTCGAGCTTCGCCGGGCTCGGCGCCGGACGCTTCATCTGCGGCCTCAGCGTCGCGGCCGGGATGGTGGTCGGCACCTCCTGGATCAAGGAGCTCTCGATCGCGGAGGGACGCTCCACGGCGGGAGCGCGGCGCGCGGCGGGCATGCTCACGATCGGCTTCGGGGGCGGCGCCGGCATCGGCGGGGCCCTGGCCCAGTGGGGTCCGTGGCCCGCGGTGCTGCCCTACCTCGTTCAGATCTCCGCGTGCGTGGTCGCCGTGATCGTTTTGCTGCAGGCGTCCGAGACCCGACGATTCGACCCCGGCGTGACGAGCCTGCTCGGCGATCTGCGCATCCCGCCACCGGCCCGACCGACGTTCCTGCGGGTCATCCTCCCGCTCGCGCCCTGGGTGTTCGCGGCGCCGGCCCTCTCGTTCTCCGTGGGCCCGAGCCTGGTGAGCGACCGCCTCGCGGGTTACACCGTCGGCTTCGCCACCCTCGTGACGGTCATCACCCTCGGTGTCGGCTGGGTCACCCAGTTCTTCTCGGGCCACCTCGCGAAGCACCTCGGCGGACGCATGGGGCTGGTGGGCGGATCCCTCATCGCCGCGGGAGCACTCCTGCTGATTCCCGCCGCCTCCTCGCACCAGGTGTGGATCGTGCTCGTCGCCGCGCCCGTCTTCGGAGCCGGCTACGGCCTCGCGATGGTCTCCGGACTCGCCAGGGCCCAGGCCCTCGCGACACCGCACGATCTCGCGGGCATCACGGCGGTCTACTACTCGCTGACGTACGCGGGATTCCTCCTCCCGGCGGCCCTCGCGGCACTGACCTCGTTCGCGCCGATGTGGATCCTCCTCGGCGTGACCGCGGCCGCGTGCGCTCTGTGCACGGCGCTCGCCGCCCGCGCCCTGCGCCGCGACAGCGCCCTCGTCCCCGCCTCCTGAGCCGGCATCGCGACCTCACCGGACCGGCGGGCCCGGCCGACCGTTCCGAGGACATCCGCCGATCGCCGGTGACCCACAGCAACCACCTGGAGCCCGACGAACGATCCGGTACTGCGCGGATAGCGTGGAGACATGCTGAGGATCGCGCCCTATTCACCTGACGACAGGGACGACCTGCTCGCCCTGGCGTTGCGGGCGTGGGAACCGGTCTTCCCGCTGACCGAGGACGCGGTGCCGCCGTTCGTCTACCGGGCCTTCTACCCGGACGGCTGGCGGGCGAGGCAGTACGCCGATCTGGCGGCGGTGCTCGACGGGGAGCCGGGGAACGTCGACGTCGCTCGCCTCGACTCCCGCGCGGCCGGATGGGTGTGCACGCGCACGCACCCGGAGGACAGCATGGGCGAGGTGTACGTGCTCGCCGTCGAACCGGCCCTGCAACGGCAGGGTGTCGGGCGGGCTCTGCTCGCCCACGCGCTCGAACGGTCGAGGGCCGCCGGCATGAGCATGGTGATGGTGGAGACCGGCGACGACCCGGGCCACGAGCCGGCGCGCCGCGCCTACGAGGCGGAGGGCTTCGAGCGGTGGCCCGTCGCCCGCTACTTCAAGGACCTGTCGGACGAGTGATTCCGGTCCGGACCAGCCTGGCGGCAGCCTGACATCCTCCGCACCGGCGTCCCCATCCCGTGCAGTGGCCCCGACCCGGCGGAGTGTCGCTGATACTTGTCCCATGGTTGTCGGGTTGATCGATGTCGTCGACACGCATTTCCAGCCCATCGTCGATCTCGCGTCGGGCCGGGTCGTGGCGCACGAGGCGCTGTCGCGCTTCGCCGACGCCGCCGGCCCGGTCGCGCCCGACTCCGCTTTCGCCGACGCGTACCGTCGCGGCGCCGTCGAGATCATGGACGACCAGTGCATCAGCCGCGCGGTCGTGGCAGCGGACGGGCTGGGCGGCCGGGACGCTCACGAGCTGTTCGTCAACGTGGAGCCGCCGACGCTCTGGCGCGAGCGGCTGCCGGCCGGTCTCACGAGCGGGCTGCCGCTCACGATCGAGATCACGGAGCGGGCGCTCGCGCAGGACACCGGCCGACTGCTCTCCGCCATCGAGCGCCTGCGCGCGCACGGACACGCCATCGCCGTCGACGACCTCGGCGCGGAGCCCGCGACGCTCGCGCTGCTGCCGCTGATCGCTCCCGATGTGATCAAGCTCGACATGGGCCTCATCCGGCAGCGGCCCGATGTGCACGCCGCCCGGATCATGACAGCGGTCGCCGACTACGCGAGCCGCAACGAGACCGTCGTGCTCGCCGAGGGCATCGAGACCGAGCGGCACGAGCTCATCGCCCGCGCCCTCGGCGCCACCCTCGGGCAGGGCTGGCACTACGGCCGTCCCGGGTCCGCGGAGGCGGCCTCGCGGGTCGTCACCAGCCCCGCTGAACGACTCGAGTGGCGGGCCAGGATCGCGCGCTCGGCGCAGGCGTCCTCCGCTCGCGCGGCGACCCCGTTCGAGATCGTGAGCACCGCCCTCCCGGCCCGGCGAGCGGACCGCGCACTCCTGCTCCAGGTGAGCACCTTCCTCGAGGAGCGCGCGCACTCGGGTGGCGACAGCGCCGTGCTCCTCGCGACGTTCCAGCACGACTCCAACGTGACGCCGGGGACGCGGCGCCGCTACGAGCGTCTCGCCGCGGGCGGCTGCCTGCTCACCGTCTTCACGGTCGGCGGCGCCTCCGGCCTGCCCGCCGGAGCGCTCCACCGGACGATCGACCGCGACGCCCGGCTCGCGGCCGAGTGGGACGTGATCGTGCTCACCGCCGACCACGCGGCGGCCCTGACCGCTCGCGAGGTCGACGTCGCTCGGCACGCCGAGGGCGAGTACGACTTCGTCCTCACCACGGACCGCGAGCTGGTCACCCACGCCGCGCGGGCCCTGCTCGCCCACCGCTGACGGGGCGGACCGCCGATCGCCTCAGTGGCCGGCGGCGGTCGCGACGCTCGAGCGTCGGCGACGACGGCTGTCGGCCCGCTGGGCGAGCAGGAGACCGATCCAGGCGGTGAGGACGATGCCGGTGAGGGCGAAGCCGAGGGTGCTGAGATCGATGGTCCCGAGCCAGCCGACGGGGCCGTCGAGCGAGAACCGGTCCGCCGCGACGCTCGAGAGCTCGACGATGCCGATCGCGAAGGCGATGACGAGGGAGATCGTGGTGACGGCGACGTTGTAGACGAGGGCGCGGCGGGGGACGGCGCCCGCCCAGTTGTACGCGCGGCGCATGATGATCCCCTGCGCCGTGTCGAGGGCGCACATCCCGGCGGTGAACAGGATCGGCAGAGTGAGGATGGCGTACCAGGGGAGCGCGTAGGCGCTGGCGGTGCCCGCGAGCACGAGCAGTCCGATCTCGGTGGCGGTGTCGAAGCCGAGGCCGAACAGGAATCCGACGAGGTACATCCGCCGCGGGCTGCTGATGCCGGCGCCGGTGCGGTCCACGAGGCGGGCGAGCAGGCCTCGCCTGTGCAGCAGCTGCTCGAGCTTCTCGGGATCGTGGGGAGTCGCGGCACGTCGGCGAGCGATCCGCACCATGCCGATGACGGCGGTGAGATTGAGCACTGCGATGAGGATGAGGAAGAGCCCGGACACGGTCGGGCCGACGACGCTGGTGACGCTGTGCAGCGCCGAGTCCTCGTCATCGAGCTGTCCGCTGAGGCTCTTCACCCCCAGGGCGAGCAGGGCGCAGAGGATGACGACGACGCTGGAGTGGCCGAGGGAGAACCAGAAGCCGACGGTGGCGGCCGGCTTGCCGTCGCCGGCGAGGCGGCGGGTGGTGTTGTCGATCGCGGCGATGTGGTCGGCGTCGAACGCGTGACGCATGCCGAGACCGTAGGCCGCGAAGCCGAGCCCGAGACCGAAGAGGACGGGGGTGCCGGACGCATCGGTGCCGACGGTCAGGTGCTGGGGGGCGATGATCAGCAGCAGACTCGCCCAGCCGACGAGGTGGAGTCCGATGATCACGGCGATCGGGGCGGCGAGCGGGCGGCGATGCAGCGGCACGGCGAGACCGGGAGGAGTGGGGCTGACTCTCATGCGCACACTCTCGCCAGCGTTCCTATGACCCGTCTATGCGCGGTCAGTGGGCCTCCGATGACCGTGACCGAGGTCCGTGGGCCGCGTCTCCTTGGTGCTTCCTATGAGGATTCGATGCGGTTCCGATGGTCTCTTGCCGGGTCCGTCGGGCGCATCGGACAGTGTGCTCATGAACGACATCACCCCCCGCCCCGGTCATTCGCACCCCCGCACTCCGTCCGCGTCAGACGACGCCGAGGTCCTCGCCCGTGACGCCGACGGGCATCGCCTCTACAGCGCTGACTCCCCTCGCGGCCTCAACCGCCGCAGGTTCATGACCGGCGTGCTCGCCACCACCGGCGCCGCGGCCTTCTCGATGATGCTCGCCGCCTGCAGCACCGGGTCGACCACCGCCACCTCGACGGCGTCCGCCGGCGGACAGGGCGGCGCCCCGGGAGCCGGTGGCGAGGGCGGCGCCGGCGGGATGAGCGAGGGGGTCACGGAGGAGTTCGTCGGCCTCACCACCGACGGCACCGTGATCCCCGACCTGTTCAGCGTCTACGAGACCGGCGTCAGCACCGACGCGGTCGTCGCCGCAGCGACGGCCTGGCTCGCGACGCTGACGGACGATCAGAAGGCGTCCGTCCTCTTCGACGTCGACCCGACCGACTACACGACCGACGAGTGGCGGATGTGGAGCAACGTCGACGGCTACACCCGCCAGGGACTCAGCCTCGGCGACATGACCGACGACCAGAAGACCGCCGCGATGGCCATCCTCGAGGCCGGACTGAGCGCTCAGGGACTCGAGACGAGCCGCAACATCATGAAGCTCAACGAGTACGCCGGCGTCCTGATCGGGTCGGAGTCGCAGTTCAACGAGGGCCTGTACTGGTTCACGATCATGGGCACCCCCTCGAGCACGGATCCGTGGGGGTGGCAGATCGACGGCCACCACCTCGTCATCAACTACTTCGTCCTCGGCGACCAGGTCGTGATGACTCCGACGTTCATGGGCTCCGAACCGGTGAACGCGAACTTCGGACTCGACCACGAGTACGAGGGGGTGTCGATCTTCACCGAGGAGACGGCACTGGCGCGCACCACGATCCAGACCCTCTCGAGCAGCGAGCAGAGCACGGCGATCACGAGCTCCTCGAAGACGGGCGACGACAACGTCGCCGAGGCCTTCAAGGACAACCTCGTGCAGCCGTACGAGGGCGTCGTCCTCACCGACCTCGGCTCGGCGTCCCAGGCGGCGGTGATCGCGCTGATCGCCCGGTTCGTCGGCAACATGGACGACGGACACGCCGCCGTGAAGATGGCGGAGGTGAACGAGCACCTCGACGAGACCTACTTCGCCTGGGTCGGCGGCACCGGAGACGAGGACCTCTTCTACTTCCGGGTGCAGTCGCCGGTCATCTGGATCGAGTTCGACTTCGAGACCCCCGGCCCCGTCGGCCGTGGAGACGGCGCCGAGGACGGCGTCGTCTCCGCGCAGCACATCCACTCCGACGTGCGGACCCCCAACGGCAACGACTACGGCAAGTCCCTGCTCGCCCTCCACCTCGCCCTCGACCACTGATCGGAGAGAAGGAACCCTCATGCTGCACAACATCACGGGCTGGCACGGCCTGATCGTCCTGGCCGTCATCATCCTGCTCTTCGGCGCAGGGAAGCTCCCCCAACTCGCTCGCGGCCTCGGCCAGAGCATCCGGATCTTCCGCACCGAGACCCGCGACCTCCGAGACCCCGAACCGGACGAACCCGCCCCTGCCGGAACGGACGGAGCAGCCACCGCTCCGCACGGAGAGCAGACGGCCGCGACGCGGGTGGACGCTCACTAGCGCCCTGCGCCCGACGCCCCGATGCGACCCGGCATCGGGGCTCGCGGCGCGCCCGGAGGCCCTGCCTGTGGGCCGGGCCAGAAGCCCGCAAGGAAGCCCCGGAGCGTCTTGCCGCCCTCCGCAGCACGATCCCACAGTGAGTCCCATGACCAGCGAACCCACTCCCCCGACCGATCCCGCCTCCTCCGGCTCCGCCCGGCACTCGCACGAGAACGTGCCCCGCGACGCCGACCCCTGTCGTCTGGATCGAGTTCGACTGCGAGACGCCGGGCCCCATCGGGCAGGGCTGGGGCGCCGCCGACACTCCCTCCCGGCAGCACATCCACTCCGATGTACGCACCCCGAACGGCAACGACTACGGGAGATCGCTCCTCGCCCTCCACCTCGCCCTCGACCACTGATCGGCCTCCAGGGGAGTCACCGAGACCGTGCAGGGGCGGACCATAGGGCCCGCTCCTACCGTGAAGACCGCGACATCGGGTGATCCCCCCTCATCCGGTCGCGCTGCTCCCGGTCCTCGTCACGAGGGCCGGGAGCAGTTCTCTGTTCGCAGTCCTCAGGCGGAGGCGGACGGCCCGCGCGCAGTCCGCTCGTCCGTCGGCGCCGGTTCTCCTGCGTCGCCCGCCACCACCCAGCCGGCCGGTCCGAGGCCCGCCTGCAGCCGCAGCCCGTCCAGCAGCAGATCGAGGCCGGAGCGGAACACGTCGAGGTCGTCGTGCGTGGCCATCTCGTCGGCCACCTGGTGGGCGAAGGGGAACGCCTCGGGGTCGAGGTCGCGCCAGCGGTCCGCGAACACCGCCAGGAACTCCAGCCGGTCCAGCCCGCTCTCCAGGAACTCCGGCGGCGGCGGCTGAGCGAGGTCGATGGCGACGCCGACGACGTAGCTCACGATCGAGGACGCCGCGTGGAAGCGCTGCCGCGGCGTCAGGTCCAGCCTCATGAGCTGCTGGCCGATCCGCTCGTACATCGCCATCGAGTTGGGCTGCAGCCCGTTGTTGCGGAGCATGAACTGGCCGAACCACGGCCGCCGGACGAACTCGTCGAACAGCGCGAGGGCGAGGGCGCGCACGTTGGCCACCGGGTCGGGCCCGTGGACGAGCGCTTCGCTGTCCTCGAGGACCCGGCCCATCACCTCCTCGGTCGCCCGGTCGAGCAGCTCGTCGCGGCTCGCGACGTACCAGTAGATGCTCGCCACGCCGCCGCCGAGCCTCGCCGCCAGCGCGCGGAAGGTCAGAGCAGGCTCGCCCGATTCGTCGAGGATCGCGATGGCCTCCCCCAGCACCGTGTCGAGCGAGTGCGACGCCCGCTGGCGACCCCGGGCACGGGTGGGGCCCGGGCGCTCGGTCTCCTTCGATCGATCTGCAGCCATGTCTTGCATCTTACCGAACGCCGTTCTATGTTGACGAACGTCGTTCGATAGTCGTACGGTGTTCGATAGAGAGGTCCGCGATGAGCGCACTCACGATCACCCCCGCCAAGGCTCCGGCCTACACCTCGCTGCGCGCCGCGGCCCTCCCGCTGGCCGCCCTCTGCCTGGCCTTCTTCGTCGAGATGGTCGACAACACCCTGCTCTCGATCGCCCTGCCCACGATCGGCCGCTCGCTGGACAGCGGGACGGCGGGGCTGCAGTGGGTGACGGGCGCCTACTCCCTCACCTTCGGCGGCCTGCTGCTCACCGCCGGGTCGGCCGCCGACCGGTTCGGCCGGCGCCGCGTCCTGCTGTCCGGCCTCGCGGCCTTCGGCCTGATCAGCCTCGCCGTCGTCCTCGTCTCCGACATCGGCCAGCTCATCGCCCTGCGCGCAGTGCTCGGCGGCGCCGCCGCGGCCATGGCCCCCGTCACGATGTCGCTGATCTTCCGGCTCTTCGACGACGAGAAGCTGCGGATGCGCTCGATCACGATCGTCATGATCGTCGGCATGTCCGGGTTCGTCCTCGGCCCGATCCTCGGCGGCACGGTCCTCAGCCAGTTCAGCTGGCAGTGGCTCCTGGTCGTCAACGCACCCATCGCCCTGATCGCCTGGATCGGCGTCCGGGTCGGAGTGCCGGCCGACCGGCGCGCCGACCTGACCTCCGAGCGGCTCGACCTGCCCGGCGCGGTGCTCACCGTCGCCGCGATCGGGCTCGGCTGCTACACCCTCACCAGCGGCGTGGAGGCCGGCTGGCTCTCGCCCGTCACGATCGCGTGCGCCCTGGGCGCGGTCGCCGCCGTCGCCGGATTCGTCCTCCGGGAGCGTCGCGCCGCATCGCCCATGATCGACCTCGCGATCTTCCGCACCGGGCCGGTCCGCGGCGCCGCACTCACGCAGCTCGCCGCCTCCGTCGCGTTCGCCAGCGTCCTGTTCGCTCTGATCCTGCACTTCCAGTACGCGTACGGCTGGAGCGCGATGCAGGCGGGCCTCGCGAACCTGCCCGTCATCGTCACGATGATCGCCGCGACTCCGATCGCCGAGCAGCTCGCCGCCCGCCTCGGCCACCGCCTCGCCTGCCTCGTCGGCACCGCGCTGCTGGTGGGCGCACTGCTCGGCCTGGCCTGGGCGGTGGACCAGGGCTACCTCGCGATCGCCGCCATGATGGTCCTCCTCACGATCGGACTGCGGACGATCATGACGATCTGCGCGGTGGCCCTCGTCGAGGCGATGGACGAGAACCGGACCTCGATCGGCGCCGCCCTGAACGACACCTCCCAGGAGCTCGGCACCAGCCTCGGCACGGCGGTCGTCGGCACCCTCATCGCCGCCCTGGTCACGAAGACCCTCCCGGCGGGCACGTGGAGCTCCGACCTCGTGCAGAGCTTCTTCGCGGGCGAGCGGATCGCCTACCTGGTCGTCGCCGCCCTCGTCGGCGTGATCGCGACGATCGGCTCGCTGTCCCTCACCGCCTCCCGCACCACGGAGGAGCCCGCACCGGCCGAGCCCACCGCGGTCTGAGCGGTCCGCTCGGAGCGCCCGGTGCCGTAGCCCGCAGACCGAGTACGCCCCTAGATTGGGGACACCCGCTCCGCGCCACACCGAGTTCCGATGGAGGAACACCATGGCCACGACATCAGGTCTCCGACGGATCGCGCTCGCGCTGGTCGCGGTCGTCTCTCTCGGGGTGGCGGGCGCCGCGCCCGCCACCGCTCTCGACAGGACGATCCCCGGGCTCCCGAACCTCTCGCCCGAGGACATCCGCGGCGCGCTCGGCGGTCCGGTCGTCTCGCCCTCGACCTCGGTCGGCGACGGCGGCGCGGTCTCGTCGGTCGACGCGTACGCGAGCCGGGTCGGGCTCGAGGTCCTGAAGCGCGGCGGCAACGCGGCGGACGCCGCGGTCGCCACAGCCTCCGCCCTCGGCGTGACCGAGCCCTACAGCGCCGGCATCGGCGGCGGCGGGTACTTCGTCTACTTCGATGCGGCCACCGGGGCGGTGAGCACGATCGACGGGCGCGAGACCGCACCGGCCGGCATCGCCTCGGACGCGTTCATCGACCCGGCGACGGGCGCCCCGTATCCCTTCACCCCCGACCTCGTGTCCTCGGGTGTCGCGGTCGGGGTCCCCGGCACGGTCGCGACCTGGGACGCCGCGGTCGACCGCTTCGGCACCCTGCCGCTCGGAGTCGTGCTGGCGCCGTCCATCGCGCTCGCCGCGACGGGCTTCCCGGTCGACGAGACCTTCCGCAGCCAGACGCTCGACAACCTCGAGCGGTTCCAGGAGTTCCCCGACACGGCCGAGCTGTTCCTCCCCGGCGGGGACGCGCCGAAGGTCGGCAGCACCTTCCGCAATCCCGATCTCGCGAAGACCCTGGCCGGCATCGCGCTCCACGGGCCGAGCGCGTTCTACGAGGGACCGCTGGCCGCCGAGATCGCCGACACGGTGCAGAACCCGCGGATCGTCGACGGCTCCGCCCTCCCCGCACCGGCCGGCTCCCTGACCGAGGCCGACCTCGCCGCCTACTCCGTCCTCGAGCAGGCGCCCACCCGCGTCTCCTACCGCGGACTCGACGTCTACGGCATGGCCCCCTCCTCCTCGGGCGGGATCGCGGTGGGCGAGGCGCTCAACATCCTCGAGAACCACGACCTCGGGGCGGAGGAGACCGGCAGCGCGCTGCACCTCTACCTCGAGGCCTCGGCCCGCGCGTTCGCCGACCGCGGCGCCTTCGTCGGCGACCCGGCCTTCACCGACGTGCCCACCGAGACGCTGCTCAGCCAGGAGTTCGCCGACTCCCGCGACTGCACGATCGACCCGACGACGGCCTCCGTGCGACCGGTCGCCGCGGGTGCCCTCGACGGATCCGCCTGCTCGACCGCCGTCGCCCAGGAGCAGCCCGACACCGAGAACATCTCGACCACCCACCTCTCCGTCGTCGACAAGTGGGGCAACGCCGCCTCCTACACGCTGACGATCGAGCAGACCGGCGGATCGGCGATGACCGTGCCCGGGCGCGGCTTCCTCCTCAACAACGAGCTCACCGACTTCTCGACGGTGTTCGTCGACGGCGACCCGAACCGGATCGAGCCGGGCAAGCGCCCGCGCTCGTCGATGTCTCCGACGATCGTGCTCGACGGCGGCGAGGTGAAGCTCGTCGTCGGATCGCCGGGAGGCGCCACGATCATCACGACGGTGCTGCAGACGCTGGTCAACCGCATAGACCTCGGGATGACCCTCCCGGAGGCGGTCGCGGCGCCCCGGGCATCGCAGCGCAACACGGCATCGACCTCGGCCGAGCCCGCGTTCATCGAGGCGTACGCCGACGACCTCGCCCCGTTCGGGCAGCAGCTGACGCCCTCGGGCGACACGTTCACCTCGGCCGCGGAGATCGGCGCGGTGGCGGCCATCGAGGTCGAGCCCTCGGGGCGGATGATCGCGGTCGCCGAACCCGAGCGCCGTGGCGGTGGCGTCGGGCTCGTGGTCGACCCGGAGGAGTGACGCCCGGGAGCCTGGGGGCCTCGAGACTCCAGGAGTTGTCGCAGTCGAGGTCGAGTGCGACAACTCCTGGAGTCCGGGCGGCCCGGTGCACGCCCTCTCGGGGCGCGCGCCGGTACCGGCGGATCAGGCGAAGGTGGCCGCGTCGATGACGAAGCGGTAGCGCACGTCCGACTTCAGCACGCGCTCGTAGGCCTCGTTGATCCGGTCGGCCGAGATGAGCTCGGTCTCGGGCAGGATGCCGTGCTCGGCGCAGAAGTCGAGCATCTCCTGCGTCTCGGCGATGCCGCCGATCATCGAGCCGGCCCAGCTGCGGCGCGCGGGGATGAGCGCGAACGCGGGGATCTCGAGCGGCTCCGACGGAGCGCCGACGTTGACCAGCGTGCCGTCGATCGCGAGCAGCCCGATGTACTTCGACATGTCGAGCTTGGCCGAGACGGTGTTGATGATCAGGTCGAACGAGCTCGCGAGCTCGTCGAAGGTCGACTCGTCGCTGGTCGCGAAGTAGCGGTCGGCGCCGAGGCGGAGGCCGTCCTCCTTCTTCGAGAGCGTCTGCGACAGCACGGTGACCTCGGCGCCCATGGCGTGCGCGATCTTCACGGCCATGTGGCCGAGGCCGCCCATGCCGACGACCGCGACCTTCGTGCCGGGGCCGGCGTTCCAGTGGCGCAGGGGCGAGTAGGTGGTGATGCCGGCGCAGAGCAGCGGCGCGACCTTCTCGATGTCGAGCGACTCCGGGACGCGGAGCACGAAGTCCTCGTCGACGACGACGGCCTCGGAGTAGCCGCCCTGCGTGATGGTGCCGTCGGCCGGGTCGGTGCCGCCGTAGGTCTGGATGTTGCCCTTGAGGCAGTACTGCTCCTGGCCGGCCAGGCACTGCTCGCACTGCTTGCAGGAGTTGACCATGCAGCCGACGCCGACGAGGTCGCCGACGGCGTGCCTGGTGACCTCGGAGCCGATCTCGGTGACGCGGCCGACGATCTCGTGGCCGACGACCTGCGGGTACTGGATGGGGCCCCACTCGCCGCGGACGGTGTGGATGTCGGAGTGGCAGACGCCGGAGTAGGCGATGTCGATCGAGACATCGCGGGGTCCGACGTCGCGGCGGTCGACGGTGGTCTTGACGAGCGGCTCGGTGGCGGACGGTGCGGCGTAGGCGTTGACGGTGCGCATGGTTCTCCTCGGGGGTGGTGGCGAGATCGTCGCCGCCTCCGAGTATGCCGATGCCCTCCAGGGAGTCGCCTGGGCTGGACAGCGCCGGCGGCGACCCCTTCCGAGAGGGTGCGGCCGGGCGCGGCGAGCCTGCCGCTACCGTGTCCGGATGGTCGTGACGAGAGCTCTGGCAGGACGGTGGGTCGAGGGATGGTGCGACTCCCGCCGGATGCTCCGGCGCCGTGACGGCGACGGGTGGCTCGTCGAGGTCGCGGCCGAGACCCGTTCGCGGGAGTACATCAGCGTCGCGCCGTCGCTCCCCGAGCTGCGCCGTCTGGTGGCCGCCACGACCGCGCCGGACGTGTGGCTGACTCTCGTCGGAGACCTCGACGCGCAGAGCCGCGACGCCGTGGCGGCTCTCGATCCCGTGACGAGCGGCGAGGGCATGATGACCACGCGCATCGTGCCCGCGGAGGTGCCCGCGAGCGTGCGCATCGAGGTGGACGGCCGGGTCGCGCACGCCCGCATCGAGGTGCGGGGCGAGCTCGCCGCTCGCGGGCAGGCGGCGGTGCGCGCAGGCGATGTCGTGTTCGACCGCATCGAGACGATGCCCTCGTTCCGTCGCCGCGGCCTCGGCGGCCTCGTGATGACCGGTCTCAGCGCCTGGGCTGCGGAGACCGGCGCGACGACCGCCCTCCTCATGGCGAGCGTCAGCGGGCGCCGGCTCTACGAGAGCCTCGGCTGGGCGGATGTGGCCCCTCTCGTGACCTTCCGGGGCGGGCGGCGTGACGACGCGCCGGGGCTCGGGATCGCCGACCTCCCCGGCTGACCGCGCTCCTCCTCCCGCACTCGGTCGGATACCCCCCGGGGGTATGGTGGAGAGAGACCACCCCGATCCCGGAGGAGCGCCATGACGACCACCACGACCCCGCCGACAGACGCGAAGAGGGCCCGCGCCGCGCTGGTCGTCATCGCGAGCGCGCAGCTGATGCTGGTCCTGGACGACACGATCGCGAACATCGCCCTGCCCAGCATCCAGGCCGAGCTCGGCATGCGCAGCAGCACGCTGCCGTGGGTGATCAACGCCTACATCCTCGCCTTCGGAGGCCTGCTCCTGCTCGGCGGAACGCTCGGCGACCTCGCCGGTCGGCGCCGGGTCCTGCGCATCGGGCTCGTCCTCTTCACGGCGTCGTCGGTCGTCGCCGGGATCGCGGGAACCCAGGAGGCACTGATCGCCGCCCGCGCCCTGCAGGGTGTGGGGGCGGCGCTCGCCGCACTGAATCTGCTCGCGCTCATCACCACGACGTACTCCCCCGGCGCGGCGCGCGACAAGGCGCTCGCGGTCTACGCGGCCGTGTCGGGCATCGGGATCACGGGCGGCCTCCTGCTCGGAGGAGTCCTCGTCAGCACGCTCGGCTGGCGGTCCGTGTTCCTCGTCAACCTCCCGATCGGCCTCGTCGTCCTCGCCGGAACCCGCACCCTCACCGAGAGCGGTCGCGCGGGCGGCCGGCTCGACGTCCTCGGGGCGGTGACCGCGACCACCGGGCTCGTCGCCCTCGTCTTCGGCGTCACGCACTCCGGGGAGGCCGGAGTGGACGCGCCCGTCACCCTCGCCGCTCTCGCCCTCGCCGCGGTCGTGCTCCTCGTGTTCCTCGCTCGACAGAGGCTCGCGCGCGCGCCGATGCTCCCCCTCGTGATCCTCGCCGACCGCAACCGCGCCGGATCCTACGTCGCGACCGCCGTGATCGGCGGCGGGCTCATGGGCGGCTTCTACCTGCTCACCCTCTTCCTCCAGAACCTCGCCGGGTACGACCCCCTCAGGACCGGCCTCGCCTTCATCCCGTTCAGCATCGGCATCATCGCGGGCAGCGCCGTCGGCTCGTCCCTCGCCTCGCGCGCCTCCTCCCGGCTCCTCGCCGGCGCAGGCCTGCTCGTCGCCGCCGGGGGCCTCTTCTGGCTGTCCCGGATCAGCCAGGAGAGCAGCTACCTCCTCCACATCGCCCCCGCCCTCCTCCTCACCGCCGCCGGGCTCGGCGGCAGCTTCCTCGTCCTCACCCTCACCGCCGTGCGCGCGGTGCCCCACGAGGTCGTCGGCATCGCCTCCTCCCTCGTCAACACCGCGCAGCAGGTCGGCGCCGCGATCGGCCTGGCCGCCCTGACGGCCACGGCTGTCGCCGTCAGTGCCGCGGAGCCCGATCCGATCAGCAGCGGCGCCCTCTCCGCCGGCTACTCCGCGGCGTTCGTGGTCGCGGCGATCGCCGCCGTGGGAGCCGCGGCACTCGTGAGCGTCACGGTCACGACGCGCACGAGCGCGAGCTCCCGCAGACACAGGACCGGGACGAGCGGTGACGGCGGGTGCGGGGCACGCCCGTCGATCCCCACACCCGTCCGGCCGGATCGGGCTCACGGTCGGCTACCGTCGGAGAACGCCGACCCGAGGGAGTCCGAGATGAAGCGAGTGAAGGCACTTCTGCTGTGGCTGCTCCGTCGCGAACCCGCTGCACTGCCCGATGACCCCTTCGGTGAGCCCGGCGGGCGGGAGCCTCTCCCGCATACGGCCGACTCGGTCGCCGGGAGCCGGCTGCCCGTGAACGCGCTGCGGGCACACTGACCTCACGGGACGATTCGGCGACCCGAGGAGGCGCCGACCCGGCGGGAACCGCAGCGCCGGCGCCCGCAGCACCCCCGGCCCCCGAGCGGGCTCAGCCGGCCCGCCCGTAGGTGTCGTAGATGCGGTTCCGCGCCGCACGCTCCTCGGGTGGCAGGCGCTGCGCATCCGCGATCTCGTAGCCGCCGAAGGTGTCGCGCAGCCGCGACGACGGATCGACCTCGACGAAGGTGCACCAGGGCAGCCAGTGGTACTGGCTCTGCAGGGTCTGGCTCGCGAAGTCGCCGCTCTCGTGCCCGAGGCCGGGCATCGCGTAGCCGATGCTGCCGTCGACGTCGGTCGACTGGCGCGTGTTCTTGTGGATGAACTCGGCGAAGTCGAGGTAGTGCTCGTCTCCGGTGAGCAGGTGCAGCCGGTAGTAGGAGTAGGAGCACGCGGCCATGTACACGTCGGCGCCGCCGCCGATCGTGATGATGCTCTGGCCGCTGATCGAGTAGCGGTTGAACGGGTGCTTCGGCCAGATCGTGCGCACCGGGAACGACCAGGCGTACGTCCACGTCTCGGTGTAGTCGGCGGCGCGGGTCGCCCCCTCGAGCCAGCGGTCCTCGCCGGTCAGATCGTGGAGGGCGAGGAATCCGAAGAGGGCGTAGATGCCCGCCTCCTTGTCCTGGACGTCGGCGTTGTCGCAGGTGCCGCCGCGGTACTCGAGGGTGCGGTGGCTGTTCTCGAACGTCCACTCGCCGGCGCGGATGGCCGCCTCCCGGTACCTCGCGTCGCCCGAGACCAGGTGGAACTGCACCAGGAACCGGATCACGCTGGGCGTGTTCGACCTCGAGTCCATCCGGACCGAGCTGTCGGCGTGGTACGCGCGGTGGAAGCTCCCGTCGTCGTTCTGGACGCGCACCAGCCAGTCGGCCGCGCGCCGGCAGAACTCGAGCCAGCCCGCCCGCTCGTCGCCCGTCGCCCGCAGGTGGAGGTACGCGTCGAGCACCGCCTCCACGCCGTCCGCGAGCATCCGCAGGTAGTGGGGGTAGGGCTCGAAGCCGCCGAGGGTCGGGTTCCAGCACATCTGCGGCAGACCCGACGACGTCATCGCCTCCCGGGCCCAGAAGTCGATCACGCCCACGCCCTTCTCGAACGCCTCCGGCACCCCCTCCCTGTCGCCGTAGCGGATCAGCTGGTAGCCGATGCCCGGCTGCTGCCCCACGAAGCCGAACTGGAACGAGACGCTCGAGACGTCCAGGTCGGGCAGCTGGCAGGCGAAGGGCAGGCCCCAGGAGTCGCCGTAGGCGCGGGTCGACCGGTTCAGGATCTCCATCCCGTGGCGGTAGTGGCGCTCGTTGTCGACCTCGAACAGGGTGTCGCGCAGGCGCGCGTACGCCTCCCGCCAGACCTCGCGCATCATCGACGCGAAGCCGTCGTAGCGGCCGAAGGTGAGCGCGACGGAGTACGTCTGCACGAAGCCGGTCGTCACGGGGTGGTTCATCCGCTGGAACCTCTGGGGCGCCTCGTCGTAGTCGAGGCCCGCGTAGGGGTTGTCGAGCGGCAGCTGCCCGTCGGCCGCCGGGTAGACGTAGTCGATCGAGAGCCCGGCGGGGCGGACGTCGAGCTGCTTGCGCACTCCGAAGCCGTAGTAGAGGTAGTTCAGCGTCCTGCTCTGCGGTCGGCTCATGCCGATCGCGCCGACCGTGCAGAGCGGATCGGTGATGTTCTCGGACCAGACGACGTCGGGGGTCGGCAGCGTCACGTCGGCCGCCCAGCGCGCGAGCGTCGCCGTCTCTCCGGACGCCCGGTTCTGCATCGCGAACAGCGGGAGCCCGTAGCGCGTCTCCCTCCGCCAGAAGTACTCGGCGTCGAGATCCTCCCCCGGCGCGTACTCGTTCTGCCGGTAGCGGACGCCCGGCGCGAAGCAGTCGTAGTCGCGCACGGCGTCGGACTCGAGCATCGACAGCGACACCTTGGTCGAGAAGCCGAGGTCGTCCCCCTCCTCGAGCACCTCGACCGCGCGGCTCACCCGCACCCCCTCGCCGATCGCCTCGTAGACGTCGGTGAACGCGAAGACCGATCCCGTCGGCACGGTCATCGTGCCCCGGGCCTCGATCGCGCCTCCGGTCTCGACCACCTCGGAGTACGCGCCGTCCGAGAACTCGCTGACCGCGAAGGCCGTCTTGACCGTCACGAACATCGGCCGGGGGTTGGCGTAGAGGATCCGCCCGCCCGCCTCGACCTCGATGCCGCCCGCTCGGAAGAGCAGGGTGTATCCGCCGCAGTGCAGTGCCAGGGGGGCCATGTCAGCCTCTCTCGTCGTCGAGTCGTGTGCCACCGGAGTCGAAGTGCCGCGATCCGGGGCGGAACAGCAGCGCCACCGCGCCCTCCACCAGAGCCGCGACGACCAGGAGGATCGCGAACGGCAGGAGCGACACCTCCGCGTACGCGCCCATCACCGGCATGACGAGCCCGGCGGCCGTGAAGCTGACCGTGCCGAGGATCGCCGTGACGCTGCCCGCCTCGCTCGACGGGCCCTGCAGCGACAGGTACTGCACCGGCGCGTAGCCGAGCGAGCGGCCCGCGAGCGCGAAGGTCAGCCCGCCGACCACGACGAACAGCGGCGGGGTGCCGGCGAGGGCGAGCCCCGCGACGACCACGGCGCCGAGGGCGGTCACGATCGCGGAGGCGATCATAGCGAAGCGCGGACCGAAGCGCGGCACGATCACCCGGCCCGTCGTCTGCCCGACGGCGATCGTCACGAGCGACGTGGCGAGGAACAGGAGCCCGTAGAGATCGGGGCCCACCTCGTACACGTTCGTGTAGAGGAAGGGCGCGGTCGCGAGGTAGGCGAAGCCGACCGACCAGCCGGCGGCCGACGCGGCGGCGAGCGCGATCACGCGGGGTCGGCGCAGCATCCCGAAGGAGTTGCGCAGCGACGGCATCAGGCCGCCCTGGTGCCGCCGCTCCGGGGGCAGGGTCTCGGGCAGCACGACGAGCGCCACAGCGGTCGCCACCGCTCCCCAGACGGCGACGGCGAGGAACGACCCGCGCCAGTCGATGATCTTGGTCAGCTGCGCCCCGACCGACGGGACCAGGATCGGGAACACCGAGACGATCACCGCGAGGTTCGCGAGCATCGTCACCAGCCGCTTGCCGCTGTAGAGGTCGCGGACGATCGCGGTGACGACCACTCCGGCCGCGGTGCACGCCGCC
This sequence comes from Rathayibacter sp. VKM Ac-2759, assembly GCF_009834225.1. Taxonomy (NCBI): domain Bacteria; kingdom Bacillati; phylum Actinomycetota; class Actinomycetes; order Micrococcales; family Microbacteriaceae; genus Rathayibacter; species Rathayibacter sp. VKM Ac-2759. Next base: position 451,574 of record NZ_CP047176.1, on the reverse strand, counting down.
CCCTGCACGAAGCGCGCCGAGAGCAGCACCGCTGTGTCGGACGTCGTCGCCGCGACCAGGCTCGCCACGATGTGCAGCGCCGCCGAGACTCCGAGCGGCCACTTGCGCCCGACCGCGTCGCTCAGAGGCCCCGAGACGAGCTGGCCGGCGGCGAAGCCGAAGGTCGCCCCCGTCACGACGAGCTGCGCGGTCGCCACCGAGACGCCGAGATCGGTCTGCAGCGTCGGGAGGAAGGGCAGGACCAGGTCGATCGTGAGCGGGCCGAAGCCCACGAGCATCGCGAATATCGGCAGCAGGAGCCGCGAACGCGGGACGGCGCCCCTCACGGGCGAGTCGAGACGGGGAAGTAGAGCGAGAACGGCTCGTCGACGATCTCGTGCACGGGCCGGAACCTGATCGACGAGGGCTGCCCGACGGTGCGGTAGCCGCGGAGCCACTGGGTCCACTGCCGCTCGTTGTCGGGGGCGAGCAGCGAGGAGGCGGACTGGACCTCGCCGCGCAGCTGCACCTCGTGGTCGACCAGGCCGGCGAGCACCACCGGCCCCTCCACGAAGGCGACCGTGCCGGGCTCGTCGGGGATCGGCACGACGCGCACCTCGGTGCCGAACGCCGCGTCGACCCGGGTCACGCCGCCCGCGTGCTCGAGGACGAGAGCGCCGTCGACCACCGAGGCCGCGTCGGAGCCCGCGAGCGCCGGTGCGCCGACGGTCCACTCCGGCACCCGCACCCTGACGGTGAGCGGGGCGCCCTCGACCTCGATGCGCAGCCGCGACGCCCGGGGGCGCCGCAGGTCTCCCGCCTCCCCCGCGTTCGAGTCGGGTCCGACGTAGCCCGCGTTGTCGAGCACCTCGACCCGGACCCTCGCCTCGCCGGCGGCGGTCTGCACGCGGGTGCTCGCGTCGATGTGCTGGGCGACGACCAGCTCGGTGTCGCCTCCGCGGTAGAAGACCAGCCCGGAGTGGCGGGTGTGCGCCTGCACCAGGGTGCCGTGGCAGCACCAGAAGTCCTCGGTCGGCGATCCCCAGTTCTTGCGTGCGCCGCCCTCGAGCGGGAGGAAGTAGGCGACCATGCCGGTGCGCGGGTTCTGCTGGGCGAGGATCCCGTTGTAGAGGTTGAGCTCGATGTAGTCGGCGTAGGCGAGGTCGCCCGTCCAGCGCAGCAGCACGTCGGCCAGGCGGATCATGTTGTAGACGCCGCAGTGCTCCTGCGTCTTCTCGCCGCGGCGGGCGGCGAACTCGAACGGAGGCGTCCAGATCTCGCCCGAGGTCTGCCCGCCGGTGCAGAAGGTGCCGCGGAGGGTGACCGCCTGCTCCCAGTAGGCCTCGACGATCCTCCGCCAGCGCTCCTCGCCCGTGACCTCGTGGGCGCGCGCGGCACCGAGCACCTCGGGGATCGTGGTGTTGGCGTGCTTGTTCGTCAGCACGTCGCGGCCCTCGAGGAGCCCGTCGAACAGCCAGCGGCGGTAGTAGCGCTCGAGCAGCTCCGAGTAGACGGGGTCGCCGGTCGCCTCGAGCAGATCGGCCCAGACCTCGAGCATCCCGCCGGTCTCGACCTCGAGGATCCGCTGGAACTGCGCGTCGTCGAAGCCCCGCACCCACTCGAGCAGCGGAGTGGTCGCCTCCCGGGCCATGCGCAGCGCGCGCTCGTCGCCGAGGTCGCGGTGCAGGTCGACGAGCCCCATCAGCAGCTTGTGCATCGCGTACTGCGGCGCCCAGATCGGGCGACCGGTGGCGAGGCGATCGAGGTAGCCGCGCGGGATCGCCCAGATCCAGCCTCCGCCGTTCTCCTCCTGGCAGCGCTCGAGGCCGTCGAGCACCGAGTCGATCCGGGCGCGCAGCAGCGCGTCGCCGGTGACCGCGACCTCGCGGGCGGCGGCCGAGAGCCAATGGCCGAGGAAGTGCCCGCGCAGCTGCGATCCGGGAGTCTCCCAGCCCCAGTGCCGGTCGAGGCCGCGGGCCTCCCGGCTGTCCTCGGACGGGTGCAGATGCCAGCCCTGGTCGCCGATCCCGGCCTCGATGAGGAAGTTCTGCAGCAGCCCCTCGTCGGTCAGCGAGAGCAGGTAGGAGCGGTTCAGCCGACGCCGGTCGTCGAAGACTCCGCGCGAGAGACGGGTCTCGGAGGGGGCCGGGTGGGTCAGCGTCATGGGAGCTCCTCATCGTTGATCGAGATCGATCTCTCACTGTACTCAGCTGGGGATCGACGGTATGAATGTGCGTATGCCTTCTTCGCGGGTGATCCATCTCGTCAGTGCCGACGTGTCCGCCGTCCTCACCCAGACAGGAGACTCGCTGCCCGTCCTCGCCCACTGGGGCCCGAGCCTCCGCGCGAGCGACGCCGACCTCATCGAATACGCGGGAACGGCGGTGCGCACGGGGATTGACGGCGTTTCCGACGTGCCCTACGAGCCCTCCCTGCTGCCGGAGCACACCTCCGGATGGGGTGGACTGCCGGGTCTGCGAGTGCACCGCGCGGGCGCCGCCTGGTCGCCGCGACTGTCCGTCTCGTCGGTCTCGGTCGACGGAGCGCCCCTCGCCGAGGGGGCGGTCGCGCAGCGTCCCGGGGGTCGGGCGGTGGTCGAGGCGAGCGATGCCGAGCACGGAATCGGGGTGATTCTAGAGATCGATCTCACTGCCTCGGGACTCCTCCGAACGCGCGTCTCGGTGCGCAACGACGGCGGCGATCGACTCGAGGTCATCGGCGTCGACCCGGCGCTGCGGATCCCGACCCGGGCCCGCGAGGTGCTCGACTTCTCGGGCCGCTGGGGCACCGAGAAGATCCCGCAGCGGCACCCGATCGTCACGGGCACGCACTCGCGCAGCTCGCGCCGGGGGCGGACCGGACTCGACGCGACCACCGTCGTCGCGATCGGCACCCCCGGGTTCGACGCGGGCTCCGGGGAGGTCTGGCTCTGCCACGTCGGCATCGGAGGCGACCACGAGCACGCCGTCGAGCGCACCGACGGGCTCCTGGCCTTCCGCGGCGGCGAGCTGCTGCTGCCGGGCGAGGTGCGGCTCGCGGCCGGCGAGAGCTACGAGTCGCCCTGGGTCTACGGCTCGTTCGGCGCGGGGCTCGACGCGGCCGCCGCCCGCTACCACTCGTTCCTCCGCGAGCGCTCCCGCTCGTCGCGCCGTCCGCGCCCGGTCACGCTCAACGTGTGGGAGGCGGTGTACTTCGACCAGGACTTCGCGACCCTCGCCGAGCTCGCCGACCGCGCGGCGGCCCTCGGAGTCGAGCGGTACGTGCTCGACGACGGCTGGTTCCTCGGTCGCGACTCCGACACGAAGGGGCTCGGCGACTGGACTCCCGACCCGGTCGCCTGGCCCGACGGGCTCGGCCCCCTCGCCGAGCACGTGCGCTCGCTCGGCATGGAGTTCGGCCTCTGGGTCGAGCCCGAGATGATCAACGAGGACTCGGACCTCGCCCGCGCGCACCCCGACTGGATCCTCCGCGCCCGCGCCTCCGAGCTGCCCGCGCGCTGGCGCCACCAGCAGGTGCTCGACCTGACGAACCCCGACGCGTACGCGCACATCCTCGGCGTTCTCGACGGACTCGTCGCCGACCTCGACGTGGCCTACCTCAAGTGGGACCACAACCGCGACCTCATCGACGCCGGCCACCCGGCGACGGGGGCGCCGGCCGTGCACGAGCAGACCCTCGCGCTCTACCGGCTCCTCGACGAGCTGCGCGAGCGGCACCCCGAGCTCGAGATCGAGAGCTGCGCCTCGGGCGGCGGCCGCGTCGACCTCGGGATCCTCGAGCGCACCGACCGGGTGCACACCTCCGACAACCAGGACCCGCTCGACCGCGTGCGGATGCTGCGCTGGACGGGCCTGCTGGTGCCGCCCGAGATGCTCGGCTCGCACGTCGCCTCCGCGGTCTCCTCGGTCACCGGGCGCACCAGCGATCTGCACACGCGCTGCGCGGTCGCCTTCCTCGGGCACTTCGGCATCGAGTGGGACATCCGCGAGCTCACGGGCGAGGAGGAGACGGTCCTCGCCTCCTGGATCGCGTCGTTCAAGGAGCACCGCTCGCTCCTGGCCACCGGCCGGGTCGTCGGCGACGGCGACCTCGACCCCGACGCGCCGTCGCTGCGCGGGGTCGTCGCCGTCGACGGGTCGGAGGCGCTCTACACCGTGATGACGCCCACGCTGTCCGCGGACTCGCGGCGCCGCCTCCGCCTCCCCGGTCTGCTGCCCGAGGCGCGCTACCGCATCGAGGCGGCACGGCCCGGCTCGCTCGGCCCCGGCTGGCTGAGCCCCCGCTGGCTCGAGCGCACGGCCGCGCTCGACAGCGGCGACGACGCGCCCGCGTACTCGGGGAGCCTCCTGCGCGAGGCCGGCCTCGAGCTGCCCACGTTCCACGGCGACCGCGCGCTCGTCCTGCGCCTCGTCCGCACCGCCTGAGCCCGACGACACCCCTGAGCCCGACGACACCCGAGCACCACCCACCACGATCACACCGGAGTCCTTCGTGAACACCACCGTCACCGTCGACCTCGACCGTCCCGGCGCCACCATCAGCAAGCACCTCTACGGCCACTTCGCCGAGCACCTGGGGCGCTGCATCTACGACGGCTTCTGGGTCGGCGAGGACTCGCCGGTGCCGAACGTCGGCGGCATCCGGCTCGACGTCGTCGAGGCGCTGAAGGCCCTCGACATCCCGAACCTCCGCTGGCCGGGCGGCTGCTTCGCCGACCGCTACCACTGGACCAACGGCATCGGCCCGCGCGACGAGCGCCCCGGACTCATCAACACCCTCTGGGGCGGGGTCGCCGAGGACAACTCCTTCGGCACCCACGAGTTCATGGCGCTGTGCGAGCTGCTCGGCGCCGACGCGTACATCTCGGGCAACATCGGCTCGGGCACGGTGCAGGAGATGGCCGACTGGGTCGAGTACCTCACCGGCGCGGGGAAGAGCCCGATGGCCGACCTCCGCCGGGCGAACGGCCGCGAGGAGCCGTGGACCGTCCGCTACTGGGGGCTCGGCAACGAGACCTGGGGCTGCGGCGGCAACATGCGCGCCGGCGCCTACGCCGACCTCGCGCGGCAGTTCGGCACCTTCTGCCAGAGCGGCAACGACACTCCGCTGCACCGCATCGCCGCGGGGGCCGACGGAGCCGACACCGCGTGGACCGAGACGCTGATGCAGGTGATCCCCGAGATCGGCGGGCACCCCTTCTCGTCCGTGCCGTGGGAGTCGATCTCGGTGCACTACTACACGATCGGCGGCAGCTGGTCGGCGAAGGGCAGCGCGACCGACTTCGATGCCGAGACCTACTGGAGCACGATCGTCGCCGCGCAGGGCATCGAGGAGCTCCTCCGCTCGCACGCGGCCGTGATGGACGTCTACGACCCCGAGAAGACGTACGGCATGGTGCTCGACGAGTGGGGCACCTGGTGGGACGTGGAGCCGGGCACGCACCCGGGCTTCCTCTTCCAGCAGAACACGATCCGCGACGCGATGGTGGCGGCCTGGCACTTCGACGTGTTCCACTCCTTCGCCGACCGGCTGTCGATGGCCAACATCGCGCAGACGGTGAACGTGCTGCAGGCGATGCTGCTGACCGACCCCGACGGAGGCGAGATGGTGCGGACGCCGACCTATCACGTCTTCGAGATGAACAAGGGGCACCACGAGGCCACCGTGCTGCCGACGACGCTCTCGGGCCCGACCCACGAGGTCGACGGCCGCGCGATCCCGGTCGCCTCCGCCTCCGCGAGCACGAAGGACGGCCGGGTGCTCGTCTCGCTCACGAACGTCGACCTCGACGCACCGCTCGAGATCGCGCTCGACTTCCGCGGCGGCTCGGTCGCCGACGCGACCGGCCGCCTCCTCAGCGCCGATCGGCCCGACGCGCACAACCGCCCCGGCGCGGCCGACGAGGTGAGCCCGGTGCCGTTCGACGACTTCGAGACGACCGCGACGGGGCTGCGCGTGACGCTGCCTCCGCACTCGTTCGCGACGATCTCGCTGGTGCTGGCGTGAGCGGGATCGACATCGTCGTCGGCGCCCCGACCGGTCGCGAGGTGAGCCCGGATCTCTGGGGCCTGTTCCTCGAGGACATCAACTTCGCGCTCGACGGCGGGCTCAACGCCGACCTCGTGCAGAACGGCGACTTCGAGGCCGGGCCCGCCGACCGCCCCGGCTGGGGACCGCTGACGGCGTGGTCGGTGGACGCCGGCGAGGTGCGGGTGCGCAGTGCCGACGGCGTCAGCTCGGCCAACGCCACGCACGTGCGGCTCGAGGACGCCGTTCTCGTCAACCGCGGCTACAACGACGACGGGATGCCCGTGCCGTCACCGACGCTGCGCCTGCGTCTCCGGGCCCGGGCGGCATCGGTGGAGGGCCGTCTCTCCGCGCGACTCGACGGCGCGGGAGCGGTCGATCTGCCGCTCACCGCCGAATGGCGCGTGATCGAGGCCGACCTGCAGGCCCCCGACGCCCACCGCACCTCCCTCGTGCTCGAGGGCAGCGGAGTCGACGTCGACCTCGTCGAGCTGCGGCCGCTCGACGCGAGCGGCGAGCCGGTCCTCTTCCGCCCCGACCTCGTCGAGACCCTCCGCGCGCTGAAGCCGGCGTTCGTCCGCTTCCCCGGCGGCTGCCTCGTCCACGGCTTCGGGCTCGACAACATGTACCACTGGAAGACCACGGTCGGCCCGCGCGAGCAGCGCCGCCCGCTGCCGAACACCTGGGGCTACCACCAGTCGATGGCGATCGGGTACCACGAGTACTTCCTGCTCTGCGAGGCGCTCGGCGCGACTCCGCTGCCGATCGTCGCAGCCGGAGTCAGCTGCCAGAACACGCCGGGCGGCGCGCAGGCGATCCCGATCGGACGCATGCCGCAGTACGTGCAGGACGTGCTCGACCTCGTCGAGTACGCCAACGGCGACGTCGACTCCCGCTGGGGCGCCGTGCGCGCGGCGGCGGGGCACCCGGCTCCGTTCGGTCTGCGGATGCTCGGCGTCGGCAACGAGGACACGATCGACGCGCAGTTCACCGAGCGGTTCGAGCAGATCTCGCAGGCGCTCCAGGAGGCGCATCCCGAGGTCGCGCTGATCGGCACCGCCGGTCCGTGGCCGTTCGGCCGCGACTTCGAGGCCGGCTGGGAGATCGCCCGCCGCCTCGACATCGACCTCGTCGACGAGCACGGCTACCGCACGCCGCGCTGGCACTGGCAGAACCACGAGCGCTACGACTCCGCCGACCGCACCGGCCCCGCCGTGTACCTCGGCGAGTGGGCGGCGCGCGGCTCGACGGTGCGCTCGGCGATGGCCGAGGCGGGCTACATGATCGGCCTCGAGCGCAACTCCGACGTGGTGCGGATGGCGTCGTACGCGCCGCTGCTCGCCCGCGTCGGCGAGACCCAGTGGACACCCGACCTGGTCTACTTCACCGACGACGAGGTGATGGGCTCGGCGGCTTACGACGTGCACGCCCTCTTCGCGGCGCACCGCGGCGACCGGGTGCTGCCGGTGAGCGTCTCGGGAGACGCGAGGCGCGAGCAGCCCGAGCCGCGCCTCGGGCCCGCTGTGCTGCGATCTCCCGGCGCGCGGACCGCGTTCACCGGCATCGTCGCCGACGGCGTCGCGCTGCCCGATGTCGTCGTCGACGACGAGCACCCGGAGGCGCTCCTCGCGATCCCGCCCGAGACCCGCTCCCTCGCTTTCACGGCCACGCGCCGCGGCGGCGTCGAGGGCTTCGACGTCGTCCTCGGCGACCCCGCCTCCGGCACCAGCCACGAGGTGATCGTCGGCAGCTGGCGCAACCGCTCGCTGATCCTGTCGCGACGCGACGACGGCTTCGGTGACGAGGTCGACGGCCCGTACATCTTCGAGGGCGTGCAGACCGGTGTGCCGCGGCGCATCGAGATCGAGCGCGACGGCTCCCGCCTCACCGTGCGGCACGACGGCGTGCTGGTGCACGACCACGTCGACGACCGCCGCCCGTACCGCGAGGTGGCGGTCGGGGCGACCGCCCGGGGTGCCGAGACCGTCGTGACGATCGTCAACGGAGGCGGCGCCGCGGTGTCGGCGCGCGTCGCCGGACTCGCCGGCCCGCTGGCCGCCGACGCCGTGCTGCTCGAGGGCGGCGACCCCCTCGCGGGCGCCGCGTTCGAGCCGTCGCCGCTGCGCCGCGTCGAGTCCGTGCTGAGCGGGACGGACGAGCTGCGGGTCGACGTGCCGGCGTGGTCGATCGCCGCGCTCGTGATCCGCGAAGCGCCGGGAGCCTCCGCATGAGGGCCGACCGCGTGCGCACCGCGCTCCGCCCGCCGATGGGCTGGAACAGCTGGGACTGCTTCGGCGCCTCCGTCACCGAGGCCGAGGTGCTCGCGAACGCCGAGTACCTGGCCGAGCACCTGCTGCCGCACGGCTGGGACACGGTCGTCGTCGACATCCAGTGGTACGAGCCGAACCCCGGCATGAGCGACTACCAGGAGGTGTCGGAGCCGGTGCTCGACGCGTGGGGCCGCCCGCAGCCCGCCGTCGGCCGGTTCCCGTCGGCCGCCGAGGGCGGCTTCACCGCGCTCGCCGCCCGCGTGCACGCGCTGGGCCTGCGCTTCGGGGTGCACCTGATGCGGGGCGTGCCGCGGCGAGCGGTCGAAGAGCGCCTCCCGATCCTCGGCTCCGACGCGACCTGCGCCGACATCGCCGACCGCGGGAACGTCTGCCCCTGGAACCCCGACAACTACGGCGTCGACATGAGCGCCCCGGGAGCGCAGGAGTACTACGACTCCGTGCTGGCGCAGCTGGCCGCCTGGGGCGTCGACTTCATCAAGCTCGACGACGTGCTCTACCCGCCGATCCAGGCCGACGAGATCGCCGCGATCTCGCGCGCGATCGACGCCTCCGGGCGGCCGATGACGCTGAGCCTCTCGCCCGGCAAGCAGCTCTCCCTCGAGAACCTCGAGGTGCTGCGCGCGAACGCCCAGCTCTGGCGGATCTCGGACGACTTCTGGGACGACTGGTCGGCGCTGCTCGAGCAGTTCCAGCGGGCCGCGCGCTGGGCGCCGCACCAGCGCCTCGGCGCCTGGGCCGACGCCGACATGCTGCCGCTCGGCCGCATCGGGATCCGCGCGCACGTCGGCGAGGACCGGCTGTCGCGCTTCACCGCGGCCGAGCAGCGCACGCTGATGACGCTCTGGTGCCTGATGCGCTCACCACTGATGTTCGGCGGTCACCTGCCCGACACTCCGGACGACACCCTCGCGCTGCTCACGAACGACGACGTGCTCGCCCTGCTCGGCAGCGACTCCAGCCGCGAGATCGTGCGTGACGGCGATCTCGTCGTCTGGGCGGCGTCCCGCGGCGCGACGCAGTGGCGCGCCGTGTTCTGGCTGGGCGCGGCCCGGACCTCGCTGAGGGCGCACCTCGCCGACCTCGGCGTGACCGGCACCCCGGTCGACGTCTGGAGCGGCGCACCCCTCGACGTCGTCGACGGCGCCGTGCCCCTCGAGGTGGAGCCCCACGGCGTGCGCCTCCTGCGCTTCGACTCCTGATCCCTCACCACTTCCGCTCGCCCACAACGCAGAAGTTGTCGTACTCGAGCACCGAGTACGACAACTTCTGCGGAGTGGAGCAGCTCCGACTCAGGACTCCGTGTCGACCAGGGCGTCGAGGACCGCGAGGTCGTCGGGTGAGATGGTGAAGTCGACGTCGGCGTTCTCGGCGATGCGCGAGGGCGTCGTCGACTTCGGCAGCGGCAGCACGTCCTTCTCGAGCAGGTAGCGGATGCACAGCTGCGCGACGGACTTGCCGTAGCCGGCGGCGATCCCGGCGATGTCGGAGTTCTCGAGGAGCCCGCCGGTCGCGAGCGGCGAGTAGCCCTCGACGAGGATGCCGCGCTCGCGGCAGTACGCCGTCGTCTCGTCCTGGGTGTTGCCGACGAACCAGCGGATCTGGTTCGCGTGCGGCACGACATCGGTCGCGGCGGTCAGCGACTCGAGGTCGGCGACGGCGAAGTTCGAGACGCCGATCGCGCGCGAGCGGCCCGCCTCGTAGATCTCCTCCATCGCCTTCCACGCCGCGATGTTGCCGTCGCGGTGGTCCGATCCCATGTCCGACCACGGCCACGGCGCGTGGATGAGGTAGAGGTCGACGTAGTCGAGCTCGAGTGCGGCCATCGTCGTCTCGAAGCTGGCCTTCGCGCCCTCGTAGTCCTTGACCTCGGCGGGCAGCTTGGTCGTGATGAAGACCTCGTCGCGGGGCACGCCGCTGTCGCGGAGCGCGCGGGCGACGCTGGCCTCGTTGCCGTAGCCGCGGGCGGTGTCGAGGTGGCGGTAGCCGGTCGCGAGGGCCGTGGTGACCGCGTCGTAGGCGTCGGGTCCGTCCTCGATCTGCCAGGTGCCGAAGCCGATCCTCGGGATCTCGACGCCGTTGGACAGGGTGAAGGTATCGGTCAGTGCGGGCATGTCTCTCCTTCGAAGGATGGTCCTCGCCGGGGCGAGGTGCTTCTCACGCTAGGTGAGCGCGCCGAGCCGCACAGGGCCCTTGCGATCCGCCCGGACGGCGCTACCGGGGGCGCGGCACCGCACGGCGCCGCGCCCCCGAGCCCCTCCCCCGAGGGCGCCGCGTCAGTCGTCCCCGGTCCCCTCGGAGACGACCGACCACGGAGTGCGCAGCGCGCGTTCCGCGAGCGGACGCCGATCGCCGACGATGCGCACGTCGGCGGTGGCCGCGGCGTCGGCGGCCGACGCTCCGGCGACGAGCCGCAGCGGTCCCGGCTCGACGGCGAGCGCGCCGTCCTCCCCCGTCGCCGCCAGTCGCGCGGCGTCGACGTGGAAGTGCACGCTCAGCCGCTCGCCCGCGCCGACTCTCACGCGCGCGTATCCCAGCAGCTGGGCGGCGGGGCGCACGATCGGCGCCGACGGGAACGTCATGTACAGCTGCACGATCTCGACGCTCGCCTCCGCGTCGTTGCGGATCGTCACCACGGCGTCGAGCGACCCCTCGGTGCTGAGCGTCGCGGGCGCGTCGAGCGACTCGTAGACGATGTCGCCGCGGGTCAGCCCGAAGCCGAACGGGTGCAGAGGAGTGGTGTCGAGCGCCGAGATGCCGGGGTTCGAGCGCCCGAGCGACGGCTGCAGGTAGGTCGTGGACGCGGACGGGTGGCGCGGGATCTGCACCGGCAGCCGCCCCGTCGGCGCGACGCGGCCCGAGAGCACGCCGGCGACCGCCGCGGCTCCGTCGGCTCCGGGGAAGAACGCCTGCACGACGCCGCGCGCCGCGTCGAACGCGCCCAGGGCGTAGGGCCGGCCCGACAGCACGACCAGGATCGTCGGCACTCCCGTCTCGAGCACGGCCTCGACGAGGGCCTCCTGCGAGCCCGGCAGCCGGAGGTCGGCCGCGTCGCAGCCCTCGCCCGAGGTGCCGTCGCCGAAGAGCCCGGCGATGTCGCCCACCACGACCACGGCGACATCGCTCCCGCGCACCGCCGAGAGGGCCTCGGGCAGAGCCGAGGCGTCGTCGGAGGTGATCGCGCCGCCGACCGCGAAGCGCACCCGCTCCTCGCCGAGTTCCTGGCGGAGCGCCGTGAGCAGGGTCGGGATCTCGATCCCGAGATCGTGTCCGGGGTGCTTGGAGAGCACGTGGTTGGGGAACGCGTAGCAGCCGATGAGGCTCCGGAACTGATCCGCCGCGGGCCCGACGACCGCGACGGTCCCGGAGGCGAGCAGCGCGAGGGCGTCGTCGTCGCGCAGCAGCACCACCGACTCCTCGGCCAGCCGCGCCGAGATCGCCCGGTTGCGCGGGCTGTCGAGGTCGACGCTCTCGGCGCCCGGGGGCACGAGCGGCGCACCGTCGAGGAGCCCGGCCTCGAACTTGTGGCGGAGGTGGCGCTCGACGGAGCGGTCGAGGTCGCGCTCGTCGACGACCCCCTCGCGGACGAGTCGCGGCAGCTGCCCGTACGCGGCCGTCGTCGGCAGCTCGACGTCGAGGCCCGCCCGCAGCGCGAGGCGCCCCGCGTCGGCCGTGTCGGATGCGACGTGGTGCATCGCGTGCAGGAACGGCACGGCCCAGTAGTCGGCGACCACGGTGCCCTCGAAACCCCACTGCTCGCGCAGGATGCCCGTCAGCAGGTGGCGGTTCGAGCTGCTCGGCACCCCGTCGACATCCGTGTACGACGTCATGACGCTGCGTGCGCCCCCGTGCCGCAGCGCCGCCTCGAACGGAGGCAGCACCGTGTCGGCGAACTCGCGCGCCCCCATGCTCACCGGAGCGTGGTTGCGGGCGCCGCGGGAGGCGGCGTAGCCGGCGAAGTGCTTGAGCGTCGAGATGATCCCGGCGCCCTCGAGCCCGGCCACGTAGGCCGCGCCGAGCTGCGACACCAGGTACGGGTCCTCGCCGAGCGTCTCCTCGACGCGGCCCCAGCGGTAGTCCTTCACCACGTCGACGACCGGCGCGAGCCCCTGGTGGATGCCGAGGGCGCGCATGTCCGAGCCGATCGCCTCCGCCATCTCGCCGACGAGGTCCTCGTCGAACGTCGCGGCCCAGGCCAGCGGAGTCGGGAACGCGGTGGCGCCGTACGCCGCGAGGCCGGTGAGGCACTCCTCGTGCGCGATCGCGGGGATCCCGAGCCGCTGGGAGCGGACGACCCGCTCCTGCAGCTCGCGGAGGCGGCGGACCCCCTCCGCGACCGTGACCGGCTCGGTGCCGAAGACCCGGGTGAGCTGGCCGAGGCCGCCGTCGAACGGGTCGGCGGCCACCTCCGGCCCGCCCTCGAGCTTCGGGGCGAAGTCGTCGGCGGAGTCGGTGAGCCAGATCGAGCCGAGCTGGGCGGCCTTCTCCTCGAGCGTCAGCTCGAGGGTCAGCAGGCGGGCGCGCTCGGCCGGAGGCAGAGTGCTGTCCCGCCACCCCAGCCCCGGCGGGCTGCTCCCGGGCGGCGTGGTGACGGCGTTGTGCAGCATCAGCCCTTGAACGCCCCGTCCATGATCCCCGACACCATGCGGCGGCCGACGAAGAAGAAGGCGATCAGCAGCGGCAGCGTGGCCATGAACGATCCGCCCATCGCCAGCGCGACGTCGATCGAGCGGTTGGCCTGGAGCTGCTTGAGCGCGATCTGCACGGTGAAGAGCTCCGGCGACTTCAGCACGATGAACGGCCACATGAAGTCGTTCCAGACCGCCGTGAAGGTGATCAGCCCCAGCACGAACGCGGCCGGCCGGACGACCGGGAACGCGATCCGCCAGAACAGCTGCCACGAGTTCGCACCATCGATGCGCGCGGCCTGGATCAGCTCGTCGCTGACCGTCGTCGACATGTGCTGGCGCATCCAGAAGATGCCGAAGGCGCTCGCGAGCCCGGGCACGATGATCGCCTGCAGCGTGTCGACCCAGCCGAGCCACGACACGATCAGGTACTGCGGGATCACGCTGAGCTGCGCGGGCACCGTCATCGTCAGCAGGACGATGAGGAACAGGACGTTGCGCCCGGGGAACTGCAGCTTGGCGAACGCGAAGCCCGCCATCGCGCAGAGGATCGCCGAGAGGACGGCGACCGTGAGCGACACGAACGCGCTGTTCACGAGCGAGGCGATGAACGGCACCGTGTCGAAGACCTTCTCGGCGACGGCCATGAAGTTCGTGCCCGGGTACAGGCGCGGCGGGATCGACGTGACGGCCGTGGCTCCCACGGACGCGACGACGAACATGTAGTAGAGCGGGAACACCGAGACGACCACGGCGAGGCCGAGGAACACGTACGACGGCCAGCCGACTCCGCCGCCCTTGCCGCGGCGCCGGGGCGGCTTCGCGGAGGACACCGTCGGGGCGAGGGCCTGCGGAACGGCCTGATCGATCACATCGGACATCAGACGGCCGCCTTCCGGGTACGGGTGGAGAGGTAGAAGTTGATCAGCGAGACGACGACGACGATCACGAAGAGCACCACGCCGATCGCGGAGCCGTAGCCGAACTTGAACTGGCTGAAGCCCTGCTCGTAGAGGAACAGCGCGAGGGTCTGGCACTGCCGCCCGGCCCCGCAGGTGAGCCCCGATTCGGGGGAGGCGAGCAACGGCTCCGTGAAGATCTGCAGACCGCCGATCGTCGACATGATCACCGTGAAGACGATGATCGGGCGCAGCGCCGGGATCGTGAGGTGCCGGAACTGCTGCCAGCTCGACGCTCCGTCGACCGAGGCCGCCTCGAACATCTCGCGCGGCAGCGACTGCAGGCCGGCCAGGTAGAGCAGCGTGTTGTAGCCGAACCACCGCCAGAAGACCATCGCCGAGATCAGGATCCACGAGCCGTAGTTCGTCGCGAGGAAGTTGACCGACGGCAGCCCGAACAGACTCAGGACCCAGTTGATGAGCCCGAAGTTCTTGTCGAAGATCTGCGCGAAGACGATCGCGGTCGCGGCGACGGAGGTGATGTAGGGCACCAGCAGCGCCATGCGGAAGAAGTTCGCCCAGCGCAGTCGCGCGTGATTCAGCAGGTGCGCCAGGAACAGCGCGAAGAGCAGCTGCGGGATCGTCGAGATGAGGAAGATGCCGAAGGTGTTCAGCAGGGCGTTCCAGAAGCGGCCGTCCTGGAAGAGCATCTCGAAGTTCTTGAAGCCGACGAACGTCTGCTCGCCGATCGGGTTCCAGTCGAACAGCGACACGTAGAACGTGAAGAGGAGCGGGAAGAGCCCGAAGACGATGAAGATGAGGAAGAAGGGCGCGATGTACGCGTAGGGCGCGATCTGCTCCGAGAGCGAGTTGCGGATCCGCATCGCCTTCTGGATCGGCGCCTTGGGCTGCTTGCGCTGCCCGGGTCGGACTGTGGCTGTCGCCGTTGACACGTGGGGAACCTCCGTCGAAGAGGTGGCCCGGCGCTGGTCGCGCCGGGCCACTCGGGTGGGTGGGGCGATCAGCCGCCGATGGCCTGCTTGGCCGTGTCGAGCGCGGTGCTCCACGCCTTGTCGGAGGTGACGTTGCCCGACTCCAGCTCGACGAGCGTGTTGAGCAGCGCACCGTTGATGGCGGTCGTGTCGGGGCCGTTGTAGAAGGAGGGGAACTGCTCGACCGAGGTGGCCATGACCTCGCCGATCTTCGAGTCGCCGAAGAAGGGGTCGGTGTACGCGCGGACGGTGTCGCTGCTCACGGCGTCCTTCGCGGCGGGGAAGGTGCCCGACTGCGAGAAGTGGTCGGTCTGACCCTCGGCCGACATCATCGTCTTGATGTACTGCCAGGCGGCCTCGGGGTTCGCGGCGCGGGCGGGGATCGCGATGACGCTGCCGCCCCAGTTGCCGCCGACTCCGGGGACGCTCGCGACGCGCCAGTTGCCCGCGGTGTCGGGGGCGTCGGTCTTGATGCCCGAGAGGATCCACGACGGGGCGATGGTCACCGCGAAGGCGCCGTTCGCGCGGCCGGGAGCCCAGCCGGAGGACCAGGCGGCGATGCCGGCGCTGATGCCCGCGTCGTAGGTGTCGACGGCGACCTTGAACGCCTCCTCGACCTGCGGGTTCGAGTCGTAGACGACCTCGCCGTCGGGCGAGTAGTACTTCTCGGAGACCTGGTTGACGGTCGAGAAGAAGACGCTGGTCTCGATGTTGTCGACGAACGGCTTGCCGGTCGCGGCCGTGTACTTCTCGCCCATGGCGATGAAGGCGTCCCAGTCGCTCCACATCGCGGCGACCTCGGCGGGATCGGTCGGCAGTCCGGCCTGCTCGAAGAGGTCGGCGCGGTAGGCGAAGCCGAGCCCGCCGACGTCGGTCGGGATCGCGACGACGGAGCCGTCCTCGGCGGTCGCGGCGGACGCAGCCCAGTCGAGGTACGCGTCGGCGACGTCGTCGCCGCCGAGCGTGCGGAGGTCGAGGAAGTTGCCCGGGTTGGCGACGAACTGGGGCAGGTCGTCGTTCTGGATCATGACGAGGTCGGGGACCTTGCCGCCGGCGAGCGCGGCGGTGAGGGCGGTCGCCGTCTCGACGGTGCTGCCGACCTCGGTCAGCTTGACCTTCGCGTCGGGCATCTTCGCGAGGTACTCGGCGACGTTGTCCTTGGCGTTGATGCCGGTGTACGACCAGAAGGCGACCTCGGCGTTCGGGTCGTCGCTCGTCGAGCCGCCGCCGCCCGAGCATGCGGCGAGGGTGGCGACGGCGAGCGTGCCACCGGCGACCGAGATGAATCCGCGGCGCGTGAAGGCCGAGCGCTGGAAGAGGTTCGTGTGCGTCACTGCAGTGTCTCCTTGATGTATCGGGATGTGCGGCCCCGCTCAGCAGCGAGCGGGAAGCGATGAGGGGCATGGAAATACGGGTCGATCGACGGATCGACGAGGAGGGCCTCGGAGCGGGGAGCGGGTGGTCCCGGCCGGTGAGGTGGCGGAGGCGGTGCGGGTTCGCGCCGACTCCGCGGAGGATCAGAGGTCGACTGCTGCGTGCGGGCGACGCGGTGCGCTCGGAGGAGCTGCTGCGGGCATCAGGCTGCGTGTCACGACAAGTCCTCTTCATCGGGGATCTGCTGGAATTCCTCGGAGCCCGGGGCTCCTAGAGAACGATCTCTTGGGCGCCACCGTAGCCGCCTCGAGAGCCGCATGCAAGCGACGAACGCGACTCGTTACCGCGACGTGAGATATCGATCTCCCCTAGTATTCAAGGGAAGTTTCGCAAATCGGACGCGATCGGCCCGCGGGGAGTCCTCCCCGTGGGAATCTGGAGATCGAGGTCACGGCGCCCCGCCGCGCCTCGCCCGCACTCCTCGTTCAGAAGGAAGCAGCATGTCTCGACCCACGCTGGTGGACGTCGCCCAGGCGGCGGGCGTCTCACGCGCCACGGCCGCGCGCGTTCTCGCGGGCGGCACGAACGTCGACGTGCGGATGTCGGCCGCGGTCGAGCACGCCGCCAAGCAGCTCGGCTACGAGGCCAACAGCGCCGCACGGATGCTCCGCGGCGGCCGGGCGGGAGCGATCGCCCTCATCGTCGCGTTCAACGAGCTCGACAGCCTCACCGGCACGTTCTTCACCTCGGTGCTGAAGGGCGCCGCCAAGGGGCTCTACGCCGGCGAGGTCCAGCCCGTCCTCCTGCCCGCCGATCACGACGACGGCGACCGCATCCCCAAGTTCCTGCGCTCGCGCGCGGTCGACGGAGCGATCATCATCCTGCAGCACGAGATCACGCACCTCGCTCAGGCGCTCGTCGACTCCCCCGTCCCGATCGCCTGGGTCGGCCGCCCCCGCGTCGCGCTCGCGCCCGACGCGATCGTCGTCGACTCCGACAACTACGGAGGCGGCAGGCTGGCCGCGCGCGCCCTGGCCGACGCGGGGCGGCGCCGCCTGGGCATCATCGCCGGCCCGCACGACATGGAGCCGGCGCGCGACCGCATCCGGGGCTGGCGGGACGAGCTCTCCGAGCTGGGCATCGACCACAGCCCGATCGTGCACGGCGAGTTCACCCTCGAGAGCGGCTCGGCCGCGATGGCGCGCCTCCTGCAGCGCCACCCCGATCTCGACGGCGTCTTCGCCTCCTCCGACCTGATGGCCAACGGCGCGATCCGCGTGCTGCAGGCGTCGGGCCGCCGCGTGCCCGCCGACGTCTCGGTCGTCGGCTTCGACGACGTCGTGGTCGCGACCACCTCCGATCCGACGCTCACGACCGTCCGGCAGCCGCTCGAGGACATGGGGCGCGTCGCCGCCGAGACGGTGCTCGCCGTCGTGCAGGGCCGCGAGGTCGACCGCCAGCCGATCCTCGCCACCACCCTCGTCCAGCGGGAGTCGGCATGACCCCGCCGCGGCCGCACCGGCTGATCGTCAGCACCGATGCCGCCAACGAGGCCGACGACCAGTTCGCGATCGTCCAGGCCCTGCTGACCACCACCCTCGACATCCGCGGTCTCGTCTCGGCCCACTTCGGCGGCCCCGGCAGCCGCGACGCCTCGCGCCGGGAGATCGATCGCACGGTGGGCCTCTCCGGAGTCCCGGCGCCGGTCCTCGACGGCTCGGCCGACCCGCTCCCCGACGAGCGGACGGCCGCCCCCTCCGACGGCTCCCGCCTGATCGTCGACGAGGCCCTCCGCGACGCCGGCCGCCTGTGGATCGCGGTGCTCGGCCCGCTGACCGACGTGGCCTCGGCGCTCCTCGAGGAGCCCTCGATCGCCTCCCGCGACGTCGTCGTGGTCTGGGTCGGCGGCCCTCCCTACGACGAGATCCCGTCGTACCACCCCGAGTTCAACCTCATCAACGACGTCGCGGCCGCGAACGTCGTCATGGCCTCGGGAGTCGCCCTCTGGCAGATCCCGATGCCGGTCTACTCGATGGTCGGCATCGGCCACGCGGAGCTGCGGACCCGGCTCGGCGGGACCAGCCCGCTCGCCGACTACCTCGTCGACCAGCTCATCGCCTTCAACGACACCATCGACTACGGTCCGCTCGACTTCCGCTCGCTCGGCGACAGCCCCGCGATCGGCGCGGTGATGAACCCGGCGGGCGGCCGCTGGCGCTCGCGCCCCGCCCCGCGCTTCTCGACCTCCGGCGACCTGCTGCCGACCGCCGGCCCGCACCCGATCCGCGTCTGCGAGGCGTTCGACACCCGCTGGCTGATCGAGGACCTGATCGCGAAGCTGCGCGAGTTCGGGGCGCGCTGAGCCCGACTACTCGGCGACGAGGCCCGTGACCAGCGCGACCGCGACGATCGCCGCGGCGACGGCCCCGATCGCGCGCCATCGGGAGCCGACGGCGACGAGGGCGGTGGCGACGGCGACCGCCACCATGCCGAACGGAGTCGCGACGGCGACGGTCAGGCGAGCGGTGCCGTCGGGATCGAACGGGATCGCGACGATCGAGACCGCGACCGCGGTCAGAGCGACCAGCACCGGCGCGAGGAGCGGCGCCAGGACGCGCGGTGCTCCGAGCCTGCGCTGAGTGCCGACGGCGACTCCGCCCGCGAGCGCGCCGACCACCGCGGCGGTCGTGATCGCCACCCAGCCTGACGCCGGCGCGCGGCCGTCACTCGCCCAGCCGACGACGGAGGCGAGGTACAGCAGCGCGATCACCGCCGCGCTGACCAGACCGATCAGGGTGCCCGGTCGCGCGACGGTGCGGAACCGCATCGCGCTAGAACCGCGAGGCGACGTCGTAGAGCACGTCGTCGTCGCCCGCGTAGATCCCCTCGGCGCGCGGCCAGTGCGAGATCACGTCGGTGAAGCCGAGCTCCTCGGCCCGCCCGGCCATCTCGTCGAAGCGGGCGACGCTCTCGAGCGAGAAGTGCGGACCGGAGTCGAGGGAGAGGTGGCGCTCGAGCGAGCGCGGGTCGCGGTCCACCGCCTCGAGTGCGTCGTCGAGGCGGCGGCCCAGGGCGGAGACGGCCGACCACCACTCCTCGCTCGTCGTCCCCTCGGGTCCGGTGGTGACCCAGCCCTGGGCGCGCTCGGCCACCAGCGCGAGCCCCTTCGGGCCGTTCGCGGCGAGTACGAAGGGCAGGCGCGGCCGCTGCGCCGGCTCGCCGACCATCCGGGCGCCGCGGGCCGTGAACCAGTCGCCGTCGATGTCGATGCCTCCGGATCCCGGGGTCTCGTGGCGCAGCAGCTCGTCGATGGCGGAGACGAACTCCACGTAGCGCTCGTGCCGCTCGCGCGGCGAGTACGCGGGCTGGCCGAGCACGCCGGCGTCGAAGCCGGTGCCGCCCGAGCCGACGCCGAGCACGAAGCGGCCGCCGGAGATGTCGTCGAGGGTCGCGAGCTCCTTCGCGAACGGCACCGGGTGACGGAAGTTCGGCGAGGCCACGAACGTGCCGAGGCGGATGGTCTCGGTGACGACGGCGGCCGCGGTCAGCGTCGGGACGGTCGCGTGCCAGACCTGGTCGGCGAGCGAGCGCCACGACAGGTGGTCATAGGTCCACGCGTGGTCGAAGCCGAGGCCCTCCGCCGACTGCCACTTGCGGCGGGCGCTGGTCCATGGCTCCTGCGGGAGGATGACGATTCCGTGGCGCATCGTCCGAGTGTAGGAGACACCCTTCGGACGGGGACCGTCGCTGTCAACAGCGCATTCGCGACACCGCCTCCGGGCAGAGTGAGCAGATGGCGGACAGGAACGGTCGGATGGACGAGCTCGGGCGGCACGTGAAGCTGATCCGGTGGCGCAACACCCGGAGCGGGTGGGTGACGGAGGTCGCGATCGGGCAGGTGGAGGCGCGGGACGTCGACGGCTGGCTCCTCGATGTCGCGGGCACAGCGGTGCGCTACGACGCGAAGGAGTGGTCGGTCTTCCGCAGCTGACTCCCACCCGACATCTCGAGCCGGCCCCGCGGGAGTCGCCGCCCTACGCTGTCGCCATGAGCGCAGCGCACGACGACGGCCCGTTCTTCCACGGGACCAGGGCCGGACTGCGGATCGGCGATCTCCTCACGGCCGGCTTCCGCTCGAACTACCGGCCCGAGGTGGTGATGAACCACGTCTACTTCACCGCGGTCGTCGCCGGCGCGGGTCTCGCCGCCGAGCTCGCGCCCGGCGAGGCGGAGCCGCGGGTCTTCGCCGTCGAGCCCACCGGGGCGTTCGAGGACGACCCGAACGTCACCGACAAGAAGTTCCCGGGCAACCCGACCCGGTCGTACCGCAGCACCGAGCCCCTCCTCATCGTCGGTGAGATCACCGACTGGCCGCGGCTGACTCCGGAGGCTCTGCGCTCCTGGCGCGAGCGGCTGGCGGCCCTACGCGCCGACGAGCGGGGCGCGATCATCAATTGACGGGGATGCTCCGGCGAGAAGGGTCGGGTTCAGGGCGCTCGGCCGGGCGGGCGCGTCAGAACGGCGGCGGTGGATCGTCGAGCAGCGGTGGTGCGGGCGGTCGTCCGGGGAGCGCGACCGGTCGGGTGGTCGCGCGTCGGCCGGTCGGGGTGGTCCAGTCGGCGGTCCCGTCGGGATGGAGGACGTAGGTCCAGCGGTCGCCGTGTCGGACGTGGTGGTGGCTCGTGCAGAGCGAGGCCAGATTGTCGAGGGCCGTCTCGCCTCCGTTGCGCCACTCGATCGTGTGATCCGCCTCTGCGGAGGACGCGGGCCGGGTGCACCCGGGGAAGCGGCAGGTCTGGTCCCGCAGCTGGAGGTGGAGGCGCATCTGCGACGGCGGGACACGGTGGGTGCGGCCCACGGAGGCGACGAGGCCGGTGTCGGGGTCGGTGAGGATGCGCGTGAAGGAGGCACCGACTCCGACCAGTTCGCGCGCGACGTCGGCGGGGATGGAGCCGTAGCCGTCGAGGTCGGCGGGAGCGTCGTCGGCTCCGGAGGCGGCGCTCGCCGCGAGCGTCAACCGCACCTCGGCGCGCACTCCCGGCACGAACGTCGGAGCGGCCGCCGAGCCGTCGCCGGCCGGGGTGGTGCCCGCGATGTCGCCGTCGCAGAGCAGATCGGCGAGGGCGTCCGCGCGCAGTTGGCTGAGCGTGCGCTCGTCCGCGGTGCGCTCGTCGTCCGTGCCGACGCCGTCGCGATCGCCCGCGCGGAGGGCCCGGGCGATGCGGTCGAGACGGCTGTAGGCGCCCATCACGACGGTCGCCGGGAGCAGCGCGCTCAGCGTCGCCATGCCGTCGATCCTCGGACCGACCCAGACCGCGCGATCGGCGCGGGCGCGGGCGTGCCGCGCGGCCAGGGGGTCGTCGTGCAGTTCGTCGCGCATCCGTGCGACCGCCCGGCGCAGCTGGCCCGGGTTCGTCGTGAGCGCGACCTCGATCGCGCGCGCATCCAGCTCGCCGCGTGCCTCGGCGGGCAGGGTGGCGGCGGTGTCGCAGATGGCCTCGACCGCCTCCCACAGCAGCCGCCCCTCCGCGAGCGCGGCACGCGTGAGCGGCAGATCCTCGAACAGGAGCCGCGCCAGCTCGAGGTTCCGCTTCACCATCCGCTCCGTCATCCCCTGCCCGACCGCCAGCTCTGCACGGATCGACCGCTCCACCAGCTCCTGCGACTCGCTGCGGGAGTAGCGGCCGCCCCGCGCGAACGCGTCCGGGATCTCGAGCGCCGCGCGACGCGCGAGGTGGAGCGCCGTGGCCCTCGTGAACAGCAGCTGCGCCGAGGAGAAGCCCGCACGCGCGGCGAGCTCGGTGAGCGACTCGACCGCGCCGAGCTGCGCCTCCACCGACCCTGTTCCATCCATACGGGAATCGAAGCAGGGATCACCGCTCCCCGACCGGCCCCACCGCCGGAACCGGACGACTCACGCCCGAGACGCACCTGTGGAGGAAGCACACCGCCCCTACGGCAGCAGCGGCAGACGGTCCACGAGCTTGGCGATGCGGTTCTTCGGCCCGACGAGGCTGACGGCGAGGTAGTCGAACTCCTCGATGGTCGCCACGACGGACCGGTAGTCGTCGTACACGCGGATGGCCTGCGCCTCGGCGGGCATGTCGGCGACGAACGTGCCGTCGTGCGCCACTGCCTTCGCCCGGATCGCGCGGAGGGTCGCCGCATCGGCCGCGAGCACGGTGCAGCCCACCCAGGGGATGCCCGGGTGCGTCACACCGGACGCGTCGGGCGTCGACGGCCCGAGGAGCCCCGCGACGCCCGCGGAGGTCGCCGCGCTCACGCAGATCGCGGCGTTGACGGCGCGACCCGCGGGCAGTGCCTCGTCGACGACGACGACCCACTTGAGCCGCGCGGCGCGCGTCGGTGCGGAGGTGTCGATCTCGTCGGGCGCGAAGCCGACGGCGGGGTGGGCGTGCTCGGTCATGGGTCTCCTCGAATCGTGCGGCGTGCGCACCGAAAGCTAGGCGACACAGCAACCGCACCGCAGGATGTCCGTATGAACGACCAGTGGAACGCCCGCGGAGCCGCGTTGGACGAGCTCGACATCCGGATTCTGCGCATTCTGCAGTCGGATGCACGGATGACGAACCGCGACCTCGCCGCCGCCGGCGGGATCA
The DNA here is from genome assembly GCF_009834225.1 of Rathayibacter sp. VKM Ac-2759. Taxonomy (NCBI): domain Bacteria; kingdom Bacillati; phylum Actinomycetota; class Actinomycetes; order Micrococcales; family Microbacteriaceae; genus Rathayibacter; species Rathayibacter sp. VKM Ac-2759. Next base: position 428,767 of record NZ_CP047176.1, on the reverse strand, counting down.
GCCCGACCACCGCGCTCGACCGCACGAGGAGCCTCCGCGCGCGCGGCGTCATCGTCCGGGCGACGCTGTCGGTCGATCTCGCCTCGATCGGTCGCGGCGTGCAGGCGCTGATCGCCGTCCGCATCCGGCCGCCGTCGCGCGAGGTCATCGAGTCGTTCCGCGACTGGGTAGGCGGCCTCGCCGAGACGGTGGGCGTGTTCGTGACGGCCGGCAACGAGGACTTCATCCTCCACGTGGCCGTCCGCGACAACGACGACCTGTACGCCTTCGTCATCGACGAGCTGACCCAGCGCCGCGAGGTCGCGGATGTCCGCACCTCCGTCGTCTACCAGCACCTGCAGGAGCACGTCGTGCTGCCACTGGACGACGCGCGGAGGGGCCGCACGCGCTGACGACCGGTGCGCGCCTCGAGACGCGCCACTTGCGGGCGTGAGACCGACCCCCGCCGCGGAGGAAACTGTTTCACAACGGCGTCGTTGACCGCTCCGCCCGTCCGCACCTAGGCTGCCAGAGCGCAGAAACACAGAGAAACCGTTTCGTCGCCGCGCCACCCCCGCACCCCGATCGGATCCGCCATGACCGTCATCCCGTTCACCTCCGACTGGACGGTCAGGGCCCCTCGCGGACCGTTCGCCGCCGCGCAAACGGGCGCCGACGGCGACTCCGTCGCGGTCACGCTCCCGCACGACGCCCTGCGCGACGCCGAGCGCTCGGCCGGCGTTCCCGGCGGAGGCAGCGCCGCCTACTACCCTGCCGGCGCCTTCAGCTACCTCAAGTCGTTCGAGGCGCCCGCCGAGTGGGAGGGCCGGGTCGTCCGGCTCGAGATCCAGGGCGCGTTCCGGCACGCGATGGTCTTCCTCAACGACGAGTTCGTCGGCAACCGGGCCGACGGCTTCGCGCGCTTCTTCGTCGAGCTGACCCCGTTCCTCCGCTTCGGGGCGGCCAACACCCTGCGGATCGAGGTGCGTTCGGGGCAGGACACGCGCTGGTACGCGGGCGCCGGGCTGCACCGGCCGGTGCTCCTGCACGTGGACGAGGCCGTGCACATCGAGCCCGACGGCGTGCGGGTCACCACGGTGCGCGTCGAGGACGACCAGGCCGTCGTCGAGGTCGCCACGAGCGTGGTCAACCGCGGCCTCGTCACCGCGCACCGCACGGTCGAGACGAGCCTCGCCTCCGGAGCGCTCGCGGTCGAGAGCGACCGGACGCCCGTCACCGTCGCCCCCGGTCGCACCGCGGTGGTCCGCCAGCGCCTCTACGTGCAGCAGCCCGCGCTCTGGAGCGTCGACGCGCCGCACCTCTACACCGCGACGACGACGATCGGCGAGGAGGCGGTCACGACGGTCCACGGGATCCGCACGGTGACCGTCGACCCGCGCAAGGGGCTGCGGATCAACGGCGAGCCGGTGCTGCTGCGCGGCGCCTGCCTCCACAGCGACAACGGCCCGTTGGGTGCGGCGTCGATCGCGCGCGCGGAGTACCGGCGCATCGAGCTGCTCAAGGAGGCGGGGTTCAACGCCCTCCGGACCGCGCACAACCCGGCCTCGCCGGCGATGCTCGACGCCTGCGACCGCCTCGGGATGCTCGTGATGGACGAGGCGTTCGACATGTGGGCGCGCGGCAAGACCGACTACGACTACGCGCTCGACTTCGCGCAGTGGTGGCGGGCCGACCTCGAGTCGATGGTCGCGAAGGACTACAACCACCCCAGCGTGATCATGTACTCGATCGGCAACGAGATCGTCGAGGCCGGCACCCCGCACGGAGCCGTCCAGGCCCGCGATCTCGCCGAGCACGTCCGCTCCCTCGACCCGACCCGGCCGGTGACGAACGGGGTGAACGCGGCGCTGACCGTCCTCGACGAGCTGGACGACATCCTCCGGGCCGAGCAGGGGCTCAACGAGCTGATGGGCGAGTCGGGCGCCGACATGATGAGCGCGATCGGCTCCTCCGACGCGGTCACCCGCCGCACCGCTGAGTCGAGCTCGGTGCTCGACGTGCTCGGCCTGAACTACGCCGACGGGCGCTACGCGGCGGATGCGGAGGCGTTCCCGCACCGGGTGATCGTCGGCTCCGAGACCTTCCCCTCGCGGATCGGCGAGCTGTGGCCGCTGGTGCTCGCGAACCCGAACGTGATCGGCGACTTCACCTGGACCGGCTGGGACTACCTCGGCGAGGTCGGCATCGGCGCCACCTCGTACGCCGAGGACCCGGCGGCCAACGGCGCCCTCGAGCGCGAGTTCCCGTACCTCACCGCCTGGTGCGGAGACCTCGACATCACCGGCAGCCGGCGCCCGGTCTCGTACTACCGCGAGATCGTCTGGGGCCTGCGCGCGGAGCCCGCGATCGCGGTGCTGCGCCCCGAGCACCACGGCGACACGATCACGATGCAGTCGCCGTGGGCGTGGAGCGACTCCGTCTCCTCGTGGACCTGGCCCGGATCGGAGGGCGCCCCGGTGACCGTCGAGGTGGCGGCGGATGCGGACGAGGTCGTGCTGCTCCTGGACGACGTCGAGGTCGCGCGCGCGGCGGTCGGCGGGGTGCGGCCGATGCTGGCGAGCCTGGAGACGACGTACCGGCCGGGCGCGCTGACGGCGGTCGCCCTGCGCGGAGGCGTCGAGACCGGCCGATCGACGCTGCGGACGGCGACCGGCGCCGCGCGGCTCGTCGCCTCGGCCGACCGCACGGCGCTCGACGCGGGCGACGAGGACCTCGCGTTCGTGGCCGTCGAGCTGCGCGGCGAGAACGGGGTGCTGATCACGGGCGACGACCGCGCCGTCACGGTCGCGGTCGACGGAGCGGGCGTGCTCGCGGGCTACGGCACCGGCGCGCCGGCGACGACCGAGCGCTTCGACGCGACGACCCGGACGACGTTCGACGGGCGCGCGCTCGCGATCGTGCGGCCCACGGGGCCGGGCGCGGTGACGGTGCGGGTGTCGTCCGAGGGGCTGGCCGACGCGGTGGTCGAGCTGACGGTCGCCTGATCTCGAGCGCCGCCCCGCCCTCACGCCGCGAGCATCGCCCCGACGGCGAGCGCCATCAGTGCGGGCTCGAGGGCGACGAGGCGCTCGCGCGGCCCGGTGCGCCTGCCGAGCCGCGACACCGTCAGCAGCACGCCTCCGATCACGACGACTCCGCCCAGCGCGACGAGGACGAGGCCCGCGTCGAGCGCCGCGTGCACGTGACCGGAGCCGCCTCCCGAGTGGCCGACCAGCAGCGCGCCCATCGTGATCGCCGCGACTCCGCGGTGCGCGCGCAGACCGGCGTCGGCCCGGGAGCCGCCCCGCTCGGCGGCCACCGCCCACACTCCCGCGACGATCACCGCGACCGCCCAGACGAGCGGCAGCACCGCGCCGATCAGGGTGACGTCGAGCATCGCGGCGAGCATGACGAGCGACGCGATCCGCATCCGCGCGCGCCCCGGCCGGTGCGGGTCGGCGACGGTGCAGCAGGCGGCGAGCAGCGTCGACCCGAGCATCGCGGCGGTCAGGAGCGGGGGCACAGGGTCAGTCCGCGGCGTGGGCGCCGGCGTCTCCGCCGTGCCCGTGACCGTCATGCCCGTGACCGCCGTGCCCGTGACCGTCGTGCCCGGCGTGGTGCTCCGGGGCGCAGTGCGCCGATCCCACCACGGCCGGCACGTCGAGCGTCGGGTTGCGGTCGAAGAACCCGTCGGGCTTGAGCACGAAGCCAGCGGTGTCGACGGGCATGATCGGCCAGTCCTCGAGCCGCGGGAAGTGCGTGAGGCCGAAGGTGTGCCACAGCACGAGGTCCTGGCCGATCAGGGGCCGGTCTCCCTGCACGTAGGCGGGCAGGCCCGCGCCGCCCGGGTTCTGGTTCACGATCGTGCCCGCGGCCCACATCTCGTCGCGGTCGTACTGCGTCACCCACAGGTGCTTCGCCGAGAAGCCGGCGCGCGCGCGGGCGGAGGAGTCGTCGGCCGCGGCGAGGACGGGCCGGCCCTCGGGGTGCAGCACGTAGGCCGGCGCGTGCCCCATCCGGTTGGTCGTCTCGGTCGAGCGCACGCTCCAGACCCGCCCGACCGCGTTGTCGGCGAGGCGCTGCGCCCGGGCCTCGCTGTCCAGCGGGGTGACCCGGCGGCCGAGCGCGTTGCCCCACGGGTTGCCGGGGCCGGTCGGCACCCGCTGGATCTCGATCTCGTCGACCGCGTTCGCGACTCCGTCGACCGTCATGTCGAGGCGGGCCGAGAAGAGGTGCTGGTGGAACGGTGCGCCGAGGCCGGGGGCGAGCTCGGAGGCGTACGGGTAGTCGCCGCCGGGGTGGCCGGAGGCGAAGACGATGCCGGTGGCCTTGCTCTCCAGCTCGATGGTGCCGTCGAGCGAGAGGTACCAGTAGAAGCCGTAGTCGTAGTTGCCCACGGTGACGAAGAACGAGATCACGAGGCGGCGCTGGCGGCGGGTCTCGCTGGTGCCCGAGAAGTCGTCGGTGTGCTTCCACAGGATCCCGGCGTCCTCCTCGTGGATGCAGATCGCGTTGCGGATCGTGGTCGGCGCGCCGAGGTCGTCGACCACGACCGCGTCGAGGTAGCTGATCTCGCCGACGCAGTCGCAGCCGAGCTCGAGCGAGTTGGCGAGCCGGCCGAACTGGTACTCGCCGACGTCGAAGTAGTTCTGCCAGGCGTGGGTGGGGGTCGGGTCTCCGTAGGGCACGACCATCTCCGAGATCGAGCCGCGGTACATGATCGGGCGCTTGCGGCCCTGGTCCTCGAACGAGAGCTGGTGCAGCGTGAGCCCCTCCCGGCCGTTGAAGCCGATCCGCACCTCCCAGTTCTGCCAGCGCAGCACCGAGCCGTCGAGCTCGAACGAGACGCCCTCCGGCTGCGTGATGCTGATCGGCTTCAGCGTCGTCCGCTCCGGGCCCCGGACGGCCGGGTCGAGGTAGTCGCCCGACTCCTGCGGCACGTGCATCACGTCGGTCTCGACCACGCGGAGGACGCGGCCGTTCGACAGGTCGACGTGCGCGACGACTCCGTCGATCGGGTGCGCCCAGACGGAGTCCGTCGGGTACTCCTGCCAGAAGGCGAGCACCCGGTAGACGCGCACGCCGACCTCGTCCTCGTAGCCGTAGACCCCGGCCGAGAGCGGGACGGTGCGGACGCGGTCGAGCTCGGTGACTCCGCGGCGGGCCAGCGCGTCGACCCATCGCGGGTCCGACTTGACCAGCGCGTCGGCGGCGGGGAAGTCCTCGTTCAGCGAGGGCCCCCAGCCGGTGACGGCGGGGTCGAGGCGGTCGGCCGCGACGGATCCCGAGACGAGGTCGACGACGACCTGGGTGAGGGTGCCGGCGGCGAGGTCGGTGACCAGACCGGTGACCTCGCGCGGCACGGCGTCGCCGGGCGCGAAGGCGAGCACGGCGCTCTTGTGCGGCTCGCGGAGCAGCACCGAGGCGAAGCGGGTGGACTCGCCGACGAGTCCCGCCGCGTCGAGCGCCGCCCGGAACCGGTCGATCTCGGCCGGGTGCAGGGCGTCGAGCGGATGCGTCGCAACGGGCGTCCAGACGGCGAGGGCGGTGTCGGTGGTCGAGGTCATCATCTGCTCCAGAGTGAGAGGGAGGGAAGGAGGGAGGGGTCGGCGGGAGGGGTCGGCGGGAGACCGACGTCAGCGGGAGGGCCGCGCGGAGTCGGCGGCGGAGTCGGCGGCGGTATCGGCGGCGGAGTCGTCGCGGGAGTCGAAGCGGACGAGCGCCCACCGCGCCGGCCGGGCGCGGCGCACCCAGAGCGCGACGGCGAGACCGACGGCGAAGGCGACGACGGCGCTGCCCGCGAGCGCGGTGTTGAGCACCGGGTCGGTCGAACCGGTGAGGGTCGGGAAGTTCGTGACGGCGAGCACGAGCACGGTGACGAGGCCGACCAGGGAGAGGACGGGGGCGACGACCGTGTTCCAGGCGCGGCGGTCGAGGCGGGTGCGGGCGAAGAAGCCGATCACCGCGACCGAGGCCAGCACGAAGAGCAGGATGATGCCGATCGCGCCGACGGAGGAGATCCAGGTGAAGACCTGCAGCAGCGGGTCCCAGCCGCTCGCGGTCCAGACGACGAGGAGGAGGACGGAGACGACGGTCACGACCACGGAGGCGCGGTGCGGAGACCCGTGCGCCGCGTGCGTGCCGGCGAGACCGGCGGGGAGGAGGCCGGTGCGCCCCAGCGAGTGCAGGTAGCGGCTGACCACGTTGTGGAACGAGATGACGCAGGCGAGCAGGCTCGTGCACAGCAGCACGGCGATCGCCTGGGCGAGCCAGGAGCCGACGTAGGTGGTCGCGGTGAGCTGCAGCAGATCGCCGGTGTGCTCGAGCGCGAGCCCCTGGAGGCCGCCCGTGCCCCAGGCGACGACGAGCGCCCAGGTGGCGAGCGTGTAGAAGACGCCGATCGCGATCACCGCGGCGTAGGTCGCTCGCGGGATCGTGCGCTTCGGGTCGCGCGCCTCGTCGCGGAAGATCGCCGTCGACTCGAAGCCGGTGTAGCCGCCGAAGGCCATCATCACGCCGAGCCCGACCGGGCCCGAGAGGACGACGGCGGGCGAGAAGGAGGCGACCGTGACACCCTCGGTCCCGCTGCCGCCCCGGACGAGGACGGCGACGGCGAGGACCACGATCACGAGGACCTCGAGCACGAGCAGCACGCCGAGCACCTTCGCCGAGAGGTCGATGTCGCGGTACCCGAGCAGTCCGACCACAGCGATCGCCAGCGCCGACCAGAGCGTCCACGGCATCCCGCCGAGGCCGAGGGAGTCGAGGAGCGCCGCGGTCGAGAAGCCGAAGAAGGCGTAGATCGCGGTCTGGATCGCGAGGTAGGTGAAGAGGGCGAGGAACGCGGCACCGCTCCCGACGAGCCGGCCGAGGCCCGCTCCGATGAACGAGTAGAAGGCGCCGGCGTCCTTGATGTGGTGCGCCATCGTCGTGAAGCCGACGGCGAAGAGCAGCAGGACGACGCCCGCGATCAGGTAGTTCGCGGGGACTCCCCCGCCGTTCGTGAGCGCCATGCCGATCGGGCTCGCCGCGACGACGGTGAGCGGGGCGGCGGCGGCGATCACCATGAAGACGATCGCGGTGGGTCCGAGCGAGCCGCGCAGGCGGACGGGTTCGGCGACGAGGGTGTCGACGGGCATGACCATGGGAGCCTCCAGGGCTGAGGGAGGAGCAGCGGAACCGGCGCGGACAGGGGCCGGGAGGAGCGGGGCGCGTCCCGGGAGGAGCATCGGGAAGCGTCGTGCGCAACGTTATTGAGCCAGCGCTCAATAACCGTTTCGGTCTGATTACGGTCGCGTTAACGTCGGCGACCGGCGAGGCCTGCTCCTCCGCGCCCCGACAATGGGGTCATGCCGAAGATCGTCGACCACGACGCCCGACGCCGTGCGATCGTCGAGGCCCTGCTGCGGATCGCCGATCGCGACGGGCTCGAGGCGGCCACCTCGCGCGCGATCGCCGCCGAGCTGGGCGTCGCCACCGGCTCGCTCTGGCACTACTTCCCGAACTTCGACGCCGTGCTCTCAGGCGCGTTCGACGTCGTGTTCCGCCGCACGAACGAGCGGATCGCCCAGCGCACGGCCGGACTCTCGGGCCTGGCGGCGCTGCGCGCGATGATGACCGAGATCCTCCCGCTCGACGCGGTGACCCGAGCGGAGGCGCGACTCGTCGTCTCGTTCTGGGGCCGGGTCGCGGTGATCGACTCGCTCGCCTCCACCGTGTCGAGCGTGGACGGGGAGTGGCGCGTCGCGATCGCCGAGCGGCTGCGCGAGGCCGTCGCCGCGGGCGAGCTCGCGGCCGGCACCCCCCTCGAGCCGGTCGTCGATCTGCTGCTGTCGATCTCGTCGGGTCAGCAGGTCGAGTGGGTGACCCGCGGATCGGTCACCGAGCCGGCGCGGCAGCTCGGACTCGTCGAGGCGGTGCTGCGGCCGCATCTGCCGCAGCCCTGACCACCGGCGGACCCTAGGCCCGGGGCGCCGCCACCGACGCGCGCTCGATCAGACGCGTCTCGAGCTCCAGCCGCGTCGCACTCGAGGACAGCGGCCGCGACGCCCGGTGCGCCTGGTGCAGCATCCGGAACGCCGCCGCGCCCATCTCGGCGATGGGCTGCTGCACGGTCGTCATCGGCGGCGTCGCCCACGCCGACTCCTGCACGTCGTCGAAGCCGATCACGCTCAGATCCGCCGGGATCCGGAGCCCCGCGTCGTCGGCCGCCTCGTAGACGCCGAGCGCCATGATGTCCGAGCAGGCGAAGAAGGCGGTCGGCGGTGCGGAGTCGCGCAGCATCGCCCCGGCGGCCGCGCGGGCCCGCTCGCGGTCCCAGTCGCAGTACGCGACGCCCGCCCCCTCGATGCCCGCGGCGCGCAGTGCGGTGGTGAAGCCGTCGATCCGCGCGCTGCTGTAGAGCTGGCTCCGCGCGCCGCCGAGGATCCCGATGCGGGTGTGGCCGCGGCCGAGGAGGTGCTCGGCCGCCATCCGCCCGCCGTCCCAGTTCGTGGCGCCGATGCTGGCGACGTCGGCCGGCGGCCGGGTGCTCGGATCGACGACGACGACCGGGATGTCGGCGGTGGTCAGCAGGTGCAGCTGCGCGGGCGAGACGTCGACCAGCACGACGATCGCGCCGAGGGACGGGCGGCGCAGGAGCCGGCTCACCCAGTCGCCGTCCTGGCGCGCGCGAGTGAGGACGAGGTCCACTCCCGCGGCCGACGCCTCCTCCTCGATCCCGCCGAGGACCGGGCCGATCCAGCTGCCGCCGAGATGGCCGACGACGACGTCGACGATGCTCGCGAGCCGGGGATCCTCGACCGCGGGGCGGAGCTTCGGCCGCCGCCGGTAGCCGAGCTCGTGAGCCGCCTCCATCACGCGCAGCCGGGTCGCCTCGGACACGTCGGTGCCGCCGTTCAGGACCTTCGACACGGTCGGCACACTGGTCGCGGCGAGCTCGGCGATGCGCGCCATCGTGGGCCGGGGAGTCGCGTCGGTGCCATCCATCCCCCCACCGTAGCTCAGAGAGAGTTGCGCAACTAGAACACGTCGGCGATGCTTCGATCGCTTGCCGCCGCGCACGCAGAGGGGCAGACTAGGCGGACGCGCCGTCACCGACCGTGTGACTTGCGCAAGTTCGAGGACGAACGCGGAGCGATCCGCCCGGCACAGCAAGGACGACGATGACCGACCCCACTCCGACCTCCCCCGCGAAGAGGGCGCTCGTCGTCCGCGGCGGCTGGGACGGACACCAGCCCGTCGAGGCCACAGAGCTCTTCCTCCCCTTCCTCGCCGACAACGGCTTCGAGGTGCGCGTCGAGGAGTCGACCGCCGTCTACGCCGACGAGGAGTACCTCCGCACCGTCGACCTGATCGTGCAGTCGAACACCATGACCTCGATCGAGTGGCCCGAGTTCGTGGGGCTGCGCACCGCGATCGAGAACGGCACCGGCCTCGCCGGCTGGCACGGCGGCATCGCGGACTCCTACCGCAACAACTCCGACTACCTGCAGCTGATCGGCGGCCAATTCGCCTCGCACCCGGGCAAGCACCCCGACGAGCGCACCGGCGAGCAGTCCGACAACTACGTGCCGCACACCATCGAGATGACGCCGGCCGCCGCCGAGCACCCGATCACGCAGGGCATCGGCGACTTCGAGCTGACCACCGAGCAGTACTGGGTGCTGCACGACGACTACAACGATGTGCTCGCGACCACGACCCAGGCGGTCCGTCCGTGGGACCCGTGGCACCGCCCGATCACCTCGCCCGCGATCTGGACCCGCCTCTGGGGCGAGGGCCGCATCTTCGTCTCGACCCCGGGACACCGCGTCGAGATCCTCCAGGACGCCAACGTCCGCACCATCATCGAAAGGGGACTGCTGTGGGCCTCCCGCTGAGAGTCGGAATCGTCGGAGTCGGGAAGATCAGCGAGCAGTACCTCGCCAACTTCCCCACCTTCCCGGGCCTGCGCCTCGTCGCGGTCGCGGACCTGAACACCGAGCGCGCCCGCGAGGTCGCCGCCGAGCAGGGCGTGCGCGCCCTCTCGGTCGACGAGCTGCTCACCGACCCCGAGGTCGACGCGGTGCTCAACCTCACGATCCCCGCGGCGCACGTCGAGATCGGCACGCGCGCGCTCCAGGCCGGCAAGCACGTGTTCGCCGAGAAGCCGCTCGGCCTGAACCCGGCGGGGGCGGCCCCGATGCTCGACCTCGCCGAGCGGCTGGGGCTCCGCTTCGGCAGCGCGCCCGACACCGTCCTCGGCACCGGGATCCAGACCGCCCGCCGCACGCTCGACTCCGGAGTGATCGGCGACCCGATCGCCGCGCAGGTGCAGTGGACGGCGCCCGGGCACGAGCGCTGGCACCCCGCGCCCGAGTTCTACTACCAGCCCGGAGGCGGTCCCCTGCTCGACATGGGCCCCTACTACCTGACCGCGCTCGTGCACTTCTTCGGTCCCGTCGCGCGCGTCACCGGCCTCGCGACGCGCTCCACGCGCCCCCGGACGATCGAGTCCGGCCCCCGAGCGGGCACCCCGATCGCCGTGACGATCGACACGCACATCAGCGCCCTGCTGGAGCACGCGAACGGCGTCACCACGACCGTGACCGTCAGCTTCGAGGTGTGGAGGAGCCGGGCCCCGAAATTCGAGATCTACGGCACGGAGGGGACCATCGCCGTCCCGGACCCCAACATGTTCTCGGACGCGGTCGAGGTCGCCGTGCGCGACGGCGACTGGCAGAGCGTCCCCGACTCCGCCGGCTACATCGACACGGGCCGCGGAGTGGGCCTCGCCGACATCGCGGAGGCGATCGAGGAGGACCGGCCGCACCGCGCCTCCGGCCGCCTGGGTCTGCACGTGCTCGAGATCATGGACGCTATCCTGCGCTCGAGCGACGACAAGGCGGTCGTCACCCTCGTCAGCACCGCCGAGCGACCCGAGGTCGTGCCGCTGCAGACGACCACGGGCGAACTCGTCCCCGCCGGCGCCTGAGGAACGGAGAACCACCATGACCACGAGCCTTCGCGTCGCGATGATCGGCCACGCCTTCATGGGCCGCGCCCACTCGCAGGCCTGGCGGACCGCTCCGCGCTTCTTCGAGCTCCCGCTGCAGCCGCAGCTGGCCGTCGTCGTCGGGCGCGACGCGGGCCGGGCGTCGGCCGCCGCTCAGAACTTCGGCGCCGAGGAGTCGTCGACCGACTGGCGCGAGGTGATCGCCCGCGACGACATCGACCTCATCGACATCTGCACGCCCGGCGACCAGCACGCCGAGATCGCCATCGCGGCGCTCGCGGCCGGCAAGCACGTCCTCTGCGAGAAGCCGCTCGCGCGATCGGTCCCGGAGGCGGAGGAGATGACCGCGGCGGCCGACGCCTCCGAGGCCTTCGCGATGTGCGGCTTCAGCTACCGCCGCACGCCGGCCCTCGCCCTCGCGAAGCGCTTCGTCGAGGAGGGTCGGCTCGGCGAGATCCGGCACGTCCGCGCGCAGTACCTGCAGGACTGGCTGAGCTCCTCCGAGGCCCCGCTGACCTGGCGGCTCGACAAGGAGAAGGCGGGCTCCGGCGCGCTCGGCGACATCGGTGCGCACAGCATCGACACGGCGCAGTGGCTCACCGGGCAGAGCATCGCGGGAGTCTCGGCGGTGCTGCGGACGTTCGTCACCGATCGCCCGGTGCTCGCTCAGCAGGCCGGCCTCGGCGGTCGCGCCGAGGAGGGAGCCGAGCGCGGCCCGGTGACCGTGGATGACGCCGCCGCGTTCACCGCGACCTTCGCCGGAGGGGCGCTCGGGGTCTTCGAGTCGACGCGGGTGGCGCTCGGCCGCCGGAACGCCAACCGCATCGAGATCAACGGCGAGCACGGCTCGGTGGCGTTCGACTTCGAGCGCATGAACGAGCTCGAGTACTACGACGGCCGCGATCCGGAGGAGGCGCAGGGCTTCCGGCGCATCCAGGTCACCGAGCCCTCGCACCCGTACGCGGGCAACTGGTGGCCGACCGGCCACGGACTCGGCTACGAGCACGTCTTCAGCCACCAGGTGGTCGACCTCGTCACCGCGATCGCCGAGGGCCGGCAGCCGACGCCGTCGTTCGGCGATGCGCTCCAGGTGCAGCGGGTGCTGGACGCGGTCGAGCGGAGCGCCGCGGACTCGTCGAGGTACACCTCGGTCTGACGCAGGGCCGCGGCGGCCGCCCGGAACGGCACAGGACTTTCGGGCCCCTTTCGGGGGGAAGTGCGCGTCGAGAAGCCCTAAACTCGGGCTTTCGGGGGGCGTTCCAGTGCTCTCCGTCGAGCGCAGGGGGACGTGCAGTGGGAGTCGGATTCCGGCAGGACGGGGCGTTCCGCAGCCTCTCGGGCGCACGTCTGCGCCCGGTCGTGGGTCCGGCGCTGACCCACCGCCGAGCGCGCTCCCGCCTCTCGGCCGCCCTCACCATGCCGAGCGGCCCGGGGCTCGTGCGCCCCTCGGCGCTCGCGCAGCCGTGGGAGGCGCCGCTGATCCGCCTGATCCGCACCGGCGCACCCGCGGCCGAGCTGCACGAGGCGACCGCGGCCTCCCCCGAGGGCTCGCGACTGGCCGCCGTCATCGAGCTCGTCCGCGATGCGCTGGCGCGGCCCGAGGACGACCGCGCGATCCGGTTGGCCGGCTGGCTCGTGCGGACGCGCTACGACCCGGCCGCCGACCCCTTCCTCCGGCGGTACGGGATCGGGCTCACGGCGCACCTGCCCCTGAGCGCGGGGCTCGACGTCGACGTGCCGCTCGATGCGACGGCGCTGCGGCTGCTCTACGCCGAGCTGGCGTCGGCCGACGACCCCTCGGGCGCGACGGCCGCCGTCGAGGCGCTCGAGCCGTCGACCCTCGCCGCGTCGACGCTCGCCGCGCTGTACTCGGCGCGGCGGAGATGGAGCGACGTGGCGCAGTTCTCGGCGCCCGTGGTCAACGTCGATGCGGCGTCGGCGGCAGTGCTGATCCGGCGCGGGATCGCGCTGCGGGAGCTCGGACTGATCGAGGGCTCGCTCGACGCGTTCGACCAGGTGGTGCGGCCGAACGTGACCACGGCCCGCCCGGTCGAGCTGCGCGTCGAGGCGCTGTTCGAGCGCGCGAGCACGCACCTGGCCGACGGCCGCCGGGCCCCTGCCCGCCGCGACCTCGAGCGCGTCCTCGCGCTCTACCCCGAGAGCACCGAGGCGCGGGAGCTGATGGCGGCGGCGAGCCGCTGACCGGGGGCGGTGCGTGCGACCGGCCGCCCCCGGTCGAGGGGCCGTCCTGCTGATCGAGCAGCCGCCGGGACCGGGCACTGCTCCTCGACCAGCGGGCGGATCAGCCCTCGGCCTTGGACGGCTTCCCGTCGGCGGGCAGGACCTCGACGGGGGTGTCGAGCTCGTCCTCGCCCTCGGCCTGCGAGGGCTTGTCCGGCTGGTCCAGCGGGTCCTCGACGGGACTGGGGGTCTGGTCGCTCATCGGAGTCCCTCCGGCTCGTCGGACGTCGCGGACGGCTCGGGGTGCGCCTGGAACTCCATCCAGGCGCGGTCGAGGCCGCTCTGCGCCTCGGCCGACTCGCTCGCGAAGTAGCCGTCGTAGATCGCGCGGCCGCCGTGCTCGGGCAGGTCGTCGCGGCCGGCGAAGGTCTGGGCGAACTCGCCGACCTCGTCGTCCCTCTTCTCCTGATCCCGCAACCACGCGGGGAAGGTCTGCGTCATGGGACACCTCTCTCTGTCGTCCTGTCAGCCCATCCCTTCTGCGGCCCCTTGGCAACCCCTCGACTCCGCCGCCGCCCGTCCCGCGAGTCACGCCGGCGCCGGTTCCGAGAGGTGGAGCCGGGCGTCGCACCAGCTCGCGATCGAGTCGTCGTGGGTGGCGACGACGACGCTCGCGCCGTGGCCGGCCAGCTCGGTGAGCACGTCGAGCACCGTCGCGGCGTTCTCGGAGTCGAGGGCTCCGGTCGGCTCGTCGGCGAGGACGACGGTCGGGCTCTTGACGAGGAGGCGCGCGAGCGCGACCCGCTGCTGCTCGCCTCCGCTGAGCCGCGACACCCGCTCGCGCCCCCGCCCGCCGAGGCCGACCCGGTCGAGTGCGGCGTCGAACCGGCCCGCCCTGCCACGCCGCTCCCCCAGTGCGATCGCGAGGTTCTGCTCGACGGAGGCGGTGTCGACGAGGGCGTAGCTCTGGAACAGGTAGCCGAGCCTGTGCCTCCGGAAGCGCCGCCGGCCGGCCGCGCGCAGCCGCGTGATCTCCACCCCGTCGACCTCGATCGAGCCGGAGTCGGGGGCGTCGAGCAGCCCGAGGCAGTTGAGCAGCGTCGATTTGCCGCTGCCGCTCGCTCCGGTCAGCGCGAGAGTGCTGCCGGAGGCGACGGTCACGTCGAGTCCGCTCCAGAGCGAGCGCCGGCCGTAGCCCTTGGTCAGGTCGGTGGCGAGGATCACGGTGTCCCTTTCGAGGTCGGGGGTCAGGAGTCGACGGAGCGCGAGCGGGCCGCGCGGACGTGCGCGAGCCCGAGGCACGCGACGAGGAGCGCGCCGCTGAGCACGGTCACCGTCACCGCCAGCGCGGTCTGCTCGATGACGAAGGTCGAGGTGTCGACCGTGCCGAGGTCGAGGACGGTCTGCACGTCCCGCGGATCTCGGAACCACATCGGCGCGACTGCGAGCACGAGCGTCGCCGCCAGCAGCACCCCCTCGAGCAGGAGCCCCGTCCGGTGCGCGGACAGCGGTCCGAGCCCCGAGAAGTGGTGGACGAAGGCACGTCGCCGGTCCTTCTCGACGAGCACCATCGCCGCAAGGAGTCCGGTGAGCAGGACGACCACCGCACTCCCGGCGAGACCGATCAGATTGATCGAGTGGGTGCCGAGTGCTCGCTGATACTGCTCGTTCGCCTGGTAGGCGACGGGCGTGATGAAGGCGACGACCTCGGAGAGCCCCCTGTCCTCGATCGCCGCCGCGACCGACCCGGGATCGGTGAAGACGACGGCGCCACGGGTGAGCGCTGAGAAGAGCTCCGAGGGGGCGATCACCGAGACCGAGGGCAGGACGATCACGATCGGATCCTCGAGCATCGTCTCGGTCGCGAGAGGGTCGTGGTCGCTGGTCCGGAAGGTGAAGAGCTTCTGGCCGGCGGGGATCGTGCGCTCGTCGACGGGAAGATCGACGGTCTCCGGGGAGGGCAGGGAGACCGCCGATTGCACCTCCTGCCACTGACGGAGCTCAGCGACCGCTGCTCGGCTCCGCTCGACCGGGACGCCCTCGGGCTCCAGAACGGTGACGGCGCCGTCCGGGACGTCGGTGATCCGCTCTCCGCCACCGTCCGTCACCTCGACGGCGCGGAGGTACCCCTCGTCGACGAGGAGCACACCGCGCTCCTCCCCCATCGACTGCTCGACGAGGACGACGTGCCCCGCAGAGGCCTCCGCCGCGATGAGAGCGGCGAAGCCCGGGATCGCGGCCCGGTAGTCGTCCTCTCCCCCGTACCCGCGGATCCCGATCGTGACGGCATCGCCGGCCGTTCTCCAGAACTCGCGGCCCCGGTTCTCGATGTCGGCGACACGGGCGCTCTGCCCCAGCGCTGCGACGACGGCGAGCAGGACCAGAACGGCGGGGACACGCACGGCGTAGACGCCGACCAGGACCCACCAGCCGTCGATCTCACCCTTGACCTGGTCGATCACTCGACGGCCGTCGGTGAGCGCGATCGACAGGACGTGCGCGACGACGGCCGTGAGCAGGAGGAGCCCGAGCAGCCGCGCGAAGAGCCCGACGATCGTCGGCAGCTGGGCCAGCCCGTTCAGAGTGCTCAGCAGACCCGCCAGCATCGCGAGGCCGCCGACCGACAGAGCGATCACCGGCCGAGCGAGATGCCTCCACTCCGCGACGAGGATCCCGATCGATCCTGCGCCGTGCAGGCGCTGCACACCGTGCGCACGGCTCCGGAGCAGGGTGCCCGCGCCGACCAGGACGGCGACCCCGAGGAGCGCGACGCCGAGCACCCGCATCAGGTCTCCGTACTCCCGGTACGTGTCGACGTCGATCCCGGAGGCGTACGGCGAGACCTCGCCCGACCATCCCTCGGCCTCCATCACCGCGAGCACGGCCACTGCATCGTCGCGTTCACCACCGACGAGGTACGCCCCTCGAGGATCGAGCGAACCGAGGTCGAGCAGCGGCTCGACGGTGGTCGTCCGCGAGGTGTCCACGGCGCCGTACCCGTCGCGCAGCAGCTCGGCAGCAGCGCCGTCGCCCGCGACGAAGAGGTGGCGCACCGTCGCCGGATGGTCGGAGTCCTCGACGAAGCGGACCAGGTCGATCCCCCGGTGCTCCACCAGAGCCGCGAGCCGGCGGTAGAGCTCGTCGGCGCGGAGTCCTGGAGTGGCCTCACCCGACACGCGCAACTGCCAGCCGCCGTTCCAGACGGGCCCGCGTGCGTCGAAGGCGCGCACGAAGACCACCGAGAGCAGGGCCGCGAGGACGACGGCGAGGACGTACCCCAGAACCACACTTCTGCTTCTCACAGCTCTCCCCCGCTGCAGGGGTGGGCGGGGCCTGAGCCCCACCCACCGACGAACGGCGGCTCAGCAGAAGCTGTAGTAGGCGTAGTCGACCTGGAGCGGCCGCGCGGGCGCGCTGACCGCAGCCGTGCCGGAGGGCGCTCGGCACGACGACCGGTACACCGTCCCGTTGTCGACAGAGGCCCGGTGCCACCGCGACCCGTGCTGGTACGACGACAGCACCGTCCCGCTGCTCACTCCGTGGATCCAGGTCCCTCCCTCCGGATACGACGTCGTGTAGGCGGCGGCGGCTGCCGGAGCGGCCAGGATCGTGCCCGCCAGGGCGAGGCCGGCGAGGAGGGAGCGGCGGGAGCGGCGGGAGCCGGGGGTGCGGAAGGACATGGTGGGACCCGTTTCTGATCTCGGAGTGCCGTCGCCGGAGCGGGCGATGCGGGCTGCGTCGAGGGCAGCGTGGGAACCGTACGCCCGGTCCCAACCGAGTATGACCACGCCTGGATGGAGCTTGGGAGATCGGGCGCGGAATCCGGGCTGTGGAGGAGCCTCAGACCCTCATCGATCCGCGGCCGCCGCGTCGAACCGGCGGGCCAGCACCCCGAACGCCTCGGCGAGCTCGGCCGGCTCCGCCGCGGACATCTCGCCGCCGAACCGCCCGAACGACGCGGCGAGCGCCTCCCAGGTCCACGCCCCGAGCGAGAGACGGCAGCCGTCGTCGCCGAGATCCTCGACCGCCCCGTCGCCCGCGAAGGGCTCGACCCGGCTCACGGGCAGCCGCAGCGTCACGGTCCCCTGGCACGGCCAGCCGCCGCCGGCCTCGCCGCCCTTGAACCGGGCGTCGAGGAACGCCGCGACGCCGCCTCCGGGCACGCGACGCCGCGTGAAGCGCGCGCCCCGCGGAGTCCGGGGCGCCACCCGGTCGACGCGGAACACGCGCCAGTCCTCCCGGTCGAGGTCCCACCCGACGAGGTACCAGCGGCCCTCGCGCGACACGAGGTGGTGCGGTTCGACGCGGCGCGGCGCCTCGGCCGAGCCGTAGTCGAAGCGCAGCACCTCGCGCGCCCGCACGGCCGCGGTGACCGCGACGAGCACCTCGGGAGCCACGGCCGGCGCCTCCGGAGCCACCGTCGTGAAGCGCAGGGCGTCGAGCCGGTGCCGGAGCCGCTCGGGCAGCACCTGCCGCACGGCCGCGAGGGCCCGCGCCGACGCCTCCTCGAGCCCCGCGACGGGCACCGCCTGCAGCGCGGCCGCGAGCGCCAGCGCCTGCTCGTCGTCGAACAGCAGCGGGGGCAGCTCGGAGCCGGCCTCGAGGCGGTAGCCGCCGTCGGGACCCTTGATCGCGCGGATCCGGTACCCCAGCTCGCGCAGCCGGTCGATATCGCGGCGCACCGTCCGCGGCGTGATCCCGAGCCGCTCCGAGAGCAGCTCCCCCGGCCAGACCCGGCGCAGCTGAAGGAGCGAGAGCAGCTGGAGCATGCGGGAGGAGGCCGGGATCATGCTCCCGATGCTATGTCGAGAAGAGGACCTCGACTGTCCTCTTCTGAGGCGAGAGTCGGTCTCACCGGGAACGGATCCCGGCGATTCGAGGAGCAGACATGAGCATCACCACCACGACCCACCTCAACTTCCGCGGCCAGGCGCGCGAGGCGCTCGCCTTCTACCAGTCCGTCTTCGGCGGCCGGCTCGACGCGCTGAGCTACGCCGACGCGCACAACGTCACCGCGCCCGAGGAGGCGGACCAGCTGATGTGGGGCCAGGTCGCCTCCGAGGCGGGCTTCCACGTGATGGCGTACGACGTGCCGTCGCACACGCCCTACGAGCCGGGCACGATCCCGGTGTTCGTCTCGGTGCGCGGCACCGACGCCGAGGAGCTCCAGGGCTACTGGGCGACCCTCTCGGAGGGCGCCGCGGTCGTCGTGCCGCTCGGGCCGGCCTCCTGGTCGCCGCTCTACGGCATGGTCCGCGACCGCTTCGGCGTCACCTGGGTCATGGACCTCGAGGTCGCCTGGGGCGAGTGAGCGCGGTGGCGGGGAGGCTCGTCCTCCCCGCCCTCCGCGACGAGGGCCGACCCGCGCGGCCGCCGCCCCGCCAGTACGCTCGACGGCGCGGGCGCCCGAGCGCCGGCGGACGGGAGCGGCATGGCCACGGTGGACTCCGCGGAGCGGCGCGCTCGGCTGATCGGCCTCCTCGAGCGCGACGGCGCCATCCGCCTCGACGACGCGGCCGCCGAGCTCGACGTCTCGACCATGACGGTGCGCCGCGATCTCGCCGATCTCGAGGCGGAGGGCCGGCTCAGCCGGGTCCGCGGCGGGGCCGTCGCCGCGCTGCGCCCGCGCCCCTTCGCCGAGCGCCTCGCCGCCGGAGCCGCGGCGAAGCGCGAGATCGCCCGCAAGAGCGTGGCGCTCGTGCCCTCGTCCGGGGCGATCGCGGTCGACGCCTCCTCGACCACGGGCACCCTCCTCGGCGCCGCCCGGGAGTCGCCGGGGCTGCTGATCGCCACGAACTCGCTCGAGAACCACGCCAGCGCCCGGGCCACCCGCGGCCGCGTCGTCCTGATCGGCGGCGAGCTCGAGGAGGAGACCGACAGCTTCGTCGGCCCGCTCGCCTGCGCGAGTGCCGCCGAGCTGCACTACGACCGCTTCTTCACCTCCGCCTCCGCCGTCTCGACCGCCGGGACCAGCGAGGTCACGCTGCAGGAGGCGCAGGTCAAGCGGGTCTTCGTGGCCGCGTCGAGCGAGACGGTGCTGCTGGTCGACTCGTCGAAGCTCGAGCGCTCGGCACTCGCGCGGGCGCTCGACTGGGAGGCGATCAGCGTGATGGTCACCGAGCTCGATCCCGCCGACGAGCGCCTCGAGCCGTTCCGCGGGCTGGTCGAGCTGCGCTGATCCGTCGCCCCAGCGGCCCGGACGCCCGTTGACGCACTCGGCCGCTCCTGTTAGCTTCTGTGACAGTTAACATTTTCGATCAGACAGACGGAGTAGTCATGGCCTCGACCGCCGCGGAGCTCATCGCCCGCTCGAACCGCCTCGGCGCCGACCCGAAGAACACGAACTACGCGGGCGGCAACACCTCCGCGAAGGGCGTCGAGACCGACCCCGTGACGGGTGAGCCCGTCGAGCTCCTCTGGGTCAAGGGCTCCGGAGGCGACCTGGGCACGCTCACCGAGGCCGGCCTCGCCGTGCTGCGGCTCGACCGCCTCCGCGCGCTCGCCGACGTCTACCCGGGCCTCGAGCGCGAGGACGAGATGGTCGCCGCCTTCGACTACACACTGCACGGCAAGGGCGGAGCCGCCCCCTCGATCGACACCGCGATGCACGGCCTCGTCGACGCGGCGCACGTCGACCACCTGCACCCCGACTCCGGCATCGCGTTCGCGACGGCCGCCGACGGCGAGCGCCTCACCGCCGAGGCCTTCGGCGGAACCGTCGCCTGGGTCCCGTGGCGCCGACCCGGCTTCCAGCTCGGCCTCGACATCGCCGCGATCAAGGAGGCGAACCCCGGGGTCATCGGGGCGATCCTCGGCGGCCACGGCATCACCGCGTGGGGCGACACCAGCGAGGAGGCGGAGGCGAACTCGCTGCGGATCATCGAGACCGCGGCGGCCTACATCGCCGAGCACGGCGCCCCCGAGCCGTTCGGCGCGCCGCTCGAGGGCTTCGCCGCCCTGCCCGAGCAGGAGCGCCGCGCCAAGGCCGCCGCCCTCGCTCCGCACCTGCGCGCGATCGCCTCGCACGACCGGCCCCAGGTCGGCCACTACACCGACTCGCCCGAGGTCCTCGACTTCCTCGCGAGCACCGAGCACCCGCGCCTCGCCGCGCTGGGCACCTCCTGCCCCGACCACTTCCTCCGCACCAAGGTGAAGCCGCTCCTCGTCGATCTGCCGGCCACCGCCTCCGTCGCCGAGATCCTCGAGCGCCTCCCCGCGCTGCACGAGGCGTACCGCGCCGACTACCAGGCCTACTACGACGCGCACGCGACTCCCGAGAGCCCCGCGATCCGCGGCGCCGATCCGCTGGTCGTGCTGGTGCCCGGCGTCGGCATGTTCTCGTACGGCGCGAACAAGCAGACCGCTCGCGTGGCCGGCGAGTTCTACGTCAACGCGATCAACGTGATGCGCGGCGCCGAGGCGATCTCGACCTACGCGCCGATCGACGAGGCCGAGAAGTTCCGCATCGAGTACTGGGCGCTCGAGGAGGCGAAGCTGCAGCGGATGCCGAAGCCGAAGCCGCTCGCCTCCCGCATCGCACTCGTGACCGGTGCCGCCTCGGGCATCGGCAAGGCCATCGCCACCCGCCTCGCCGCCGAGGGCGCCTGCGTCGTCATCGCCGACCTCGACCTCGCGAAGGCGCGGGCCGCCGCGGCCGAGCTCGGCTCGACGGACGTCGCGGTGGGCATCGCCGCGAACGTCTCGGACGAGGCCGCCGTGCAGGCCGCGGTCGATGCCACCGTGCTCGCCTTCGGCGGGCTCGACCTGGTCGTCAACAACGCCGGTCTCTCGCTCTCGAAGTCGCTGTTCGACACCACGGAGGCCGACTGGGACCTGCAGCACAACGTGATGGCGAAGGGCTCGTTCCTCGTCTCGAAGGCGGCCGCCCGGGTCCTCGTCGATCAAGGGCTCGGCGGCGACATCATCTACATCTCGTCGAAGAACTCGGTGTTCGCCGGCCCCAACAACATCGCCTACTCGGCGACGAAGGCCGACCAGGCGCACCAGGTCCGCCTGCTCGCGGCCGAGCTCGGCGAGTTCGGCATCAAGGTCAACGGGATCAACCCCGACGGCGTGGTGCGCGGCTCCGGGATCTTCGCGTCGGGCTGGGGCGCGAACCGCGCCAAGACCTACGGCATCGAGGAGGAGGACCTGGGCAGGTTCTACGCCCAGCGCACCATCCTCAAGCGCGAGGTCGTCCCCGAGAACGTGGCCAACGCGGTGTTCGCCCTCTGCACGTCCGACTTCTCGCACACCACGGGACTCCACGTTCCCGTCGATGCTGGCGTCGCGGCCGCGTTCCTGCGATGACCGACACCGGAAGGCTCCTCCGATGAAGGCCGTCGCCGCCGTCGACCTCGGCGCGACCAGCGGCCGGGTGATCCTCGGCTACGTCGGGCGCGACGAGCTGCGGATGCGCCACATCGCCCGGTTCCCGAACCAGCCGGTGCGCGTGACGGAGGCGTCGGCCTCGGGCCTGCACTGGAACGTCCTCGAGCTGTACCGGTCCTTGAGCGCCCGCCTCGCCGACGCCCTGCGCGAGGAGCCCGACGTCGTCTCGATCGGCGTCGACTCCTGGGCCGTCGACTACGCGCTGCTGCGCGAGGGCCGGATGCTCGGCACGCCGTACCACTACCGCGACGAGCGCACCGCGCGCGGAGTCGCCGACGTGCACGCCCGCATCGGCGCCGACGAGCTGTACCGGCGCAACGGACTCCAGCACCTCCCGTTCAACACGCTGTTCCAGTTCGCGGCAGAGCGCGAGACGCTCGCCCTCGCCGATCGCGCCCTGCTGATCCCGGACCTGATCGGCTACTGGCTGACCGGCGTGGCCGCGACCGAGATCACGAACGCCTCGACCACGGGGCTGCTGCGCCCCGACACCCGCGCGTGGGACGACGAGCTCCTCGCGCGCCTCGACCTTCCGCACGAGATCCTCGCGCCGCTGATCGAGCCGGGCTCCGCGCTCGGCCCGCTGCTGCCCGCGGTCGCCGCCGAGCTCGGCGCCCCCGCGCGGCTCGGAGTCGTCGCCGTCGGCTCCCACGACACGGCCTCGGCCGTCGTCGCGGTGCCGTCGACCGACGACGACATCGCGTACATCTCGAGCGGGACCTGGTCGCTCGTCGGCGTCGAACTCGAGAAGCCGGTGGTCTCGCTGGAGGGTCGGGCCGCCAACTTCACCAACGAGGGCGGCGTCGACGGGCGCGTCCGCTTCCTGAAGAACGTGTCGGGTCTCTGGCTCCTGTCGGAGTCGATCCGCACCTGGGAGAAGCAGACGGGCGAGCGGATCGACCTGACGTCGCTGCTCGCCGAGGCCGCCGCGATCCGCGGGCCGATCACGACCTTCGACGCGGCCGACGAGCGCTTCACGCCGCCCGGCAACATCCCCGGCCGCATCGTGGAGTGGTGCGTCGAGCGCGGTCTCGCCCAGCCGCGCACCCGGGCGGAGTTCGTGCGCTCGATCCTCGAGTCGCTGGCCGAGGCGTACGCGACGACGCTCGAGCAGGCCGCCGCGCTCTCGGGCACGCGGATCAGCGCGGTGCACGTCGTCGGCGGCGGCTCGCAGAACGAGCTGCTCTGCCAGCTGACGGCCGACCGCACCGGGCTGACCGTGCTGGCCGGCCCGGTCGAGGCGACGGCGATCGGCAACATCCTGGTGCAGGCCCGGGCGCAGGGCCTGGCGACGGGGTCGCTCGAGTCGCTGCGCGCCCTGGTGCGGGCGGCGTTCCCGCCGGTGCGGTACACGCCGCGCTGACGGCGGGCGTCGCTCGCGGGCGACACGGGGGCCCTCCTCTGCTGGACGAGGGGGCGCCCGAGTGCCCGGAGAACGCCACCGTCTCCCTTCCGAGTGCGTCGTGATCCGTCTTCGCATGTGAGGATCGACGACGGCATCCGCATCGAAGGGACACTCCATGAAGAAGCGATTCCTCGCCTGGCTCGGCGTCACCGCCGCGGCCGCACTCCTGATGAGCGGATGCACGGGGACCGGCCAGGAGCCCGCCGCCACCACCGGCGGTGACTTCACGTACGCGGTCGTCACCCACTCCGGACCGGGCGACGCCTTCTGGGACCGCGTGAAGTCGGGCGCCGAGGCGGCCGGCGCCGACGTCGGAGCGACCGTCACCTACACCGCCGATCCCGACCCCGCCAGGCAGTCGCAGCTGATCGACAACGCGGTCGCCCAGGGCGTCGACGGGATCGTGGTCTCGATGGCCAACCCCGACGGAGTGAAGGACAGCGTCGAGAAGGCCGTCGCCGCGGGCATCCCCGTGGTCACGATCAACTCGGGCATCGAGCGCTCCGCAGAGTTCGGCGCCCTCACCCACATCGGCCAGAGCGAGACGGTCGCCGGCGAGGCGGTCGGGACGAAGCTCGCCGAGGCGGGCGCCACGAAGGCGCTCTGCGTCATCCAGGAGGCGGGCAACGTCGGTCTCGAGGAGCGCTGCGACGCGGCCGCCTCGACCTTCGGCGGCACGATGTCGAACCTCCAGGTCGACGGCACGAACGACGCCGAGGTGAAGGCGACGATCAAGTCGAAGCTGCAGTCCGACCCCTCCATCGACGGCGTCCTCACCCTCGGCGGCCAGTACGCGATCGACGCCGTCGGCGCGGTCTCGGAGTCGGGCAGCTCCGCCCGGGTCGGCACGTTCGACCTCTCGGAGGACGTGGTCAGCGCGATCGAGGACGGCTCGATCGTCTTCGCGGTCGACCAGCAGCCCTACGTCCAGGGCTTCCTGGGCATCACGGCGCTCTCGCTCTACAGCACCAACGGCAACGTCATCGGAGGCGGTCAGCCCGTGTACTCCGGTCCCGCCTTCGTCACGAAGGAGAACGCGGCGGCGGTCGCCGAGTTCGCCGCGAACGGCACCCGCTAGAAGTCCCCGGCGCCGGTGTGCTCGACGAGCGCACCGGCGCCTCCCTTCCCCTGAGGAGTCACTGTTGGCGACCACAGACGTCGCGACGATCGCGCCGAGGCCACGCCTCGAGAGACGTCCGCTCCGCACGATCCTGGCGCGCCCCGAGACGGGTGCGCTCGTCGCGGCCCTCGCCGTGCTGGTGTTCTTCTCGCTCTCCACGCCGCAGTTCCTGAGCCTCGCCGGAGCCGGAGTGTGGCTCGAGTCGGCCTCGACCTTCGGCGTCATGGCCGTCGCCGTCGCGATGCTGATGATCGGCGGGGAGTTCGACCTCTCGGCCGGAGTGATGACGGGATTCTCGGCCCTGATCGTCGGCGTCCTGACCACCCACTACGGGCTCAGCATCTGGGTCGCCGTCGTCGTCTCGCTGGTCGCCTGCCTCGGAGTGGGCGCCCTGAACGGCGTCCTGGTGATGAAGACGGGACTCCCCAGCTTCATCGTGACCCTCGGCACCTTCTTCGCCCTCGCCGGCATCGACCTCGCGGTCACCAAGATCATCACCGGCCAGGTCGCCATCCAGGGCATGACGAAGGTGCCCGCCTACGACAGCATCCAGCCGCTGTTCGGCTCGTCGCTCGCGATCGGCAGCGGCACCTTCTACGTCTCGGTGCTCTGGTGGTTCGTCGTCACGGCCGTCGCCACCTGGATCCTGCTGCGCACCCGCGCCGGCAACTGGATCTTCGCCGTCGGCGGCGCCCTCACCTCCGCGCGCCAGATCGGCGTGCCCGTGCTGAAGACCAAGATCGGCCTCTTCATGGGCACCGCCGGCGCCGCGTGGCTGGTCGGCATGATCTCGCTCTTCCGCACCTCCACGGTGCAGGCGAACACCGGCGTCGGCCAGGAGTTCATCTACATCATCTGCGCGGTCGTCGGCGGCTGCCTGATGACCGGCGGCTACGGCTCCGCGATCGGCGCGGCCCTCGGCGCGCTGATCTACGGCATGGTCTTCCAGGGCATCACCTTCGCGGGGTGGGACACCGACTGGCTGCGTACCGTCCTCGGCGGCATGCTGCTCGCGGCCGTGCTGCTGAACAACTTCGTCCGGACACGGGCAGGAGGCCGGCGATGAGCACCGACACGACGAGCGGGCCTGCGGCAGGGCGACCGGCCGCGCCCCGCACCCCCGTCGGCACGACGATCATCGAGGTCCGCGACATCGGCAAGAGCTACGGAGCCGTCGACGCTCTCTCCGGAGTGTCGACGACGGTCAAGGCGGGACAGGTCACCTGCGTGCTCGGCGACAACGGGGCGGGGAAGTCGACCTTCATCAAGGTGCTCGCCGGCGCGCACGCTCCCTCCGAGGGCCTGCTGCTGCTCGACGGCGAGCCGGTCGCCTTCTCCTCGCCGCGCGCGGCGCTGCAGGCGGGGATCGCGACGGTCTACCAGGACCTCGCGGTCGTGCCGCTGATGCCGGTCTGGCGCAACTTCTTCCTCGGCTCCGAGATCACGAAGGGGATCGGACCGCTGCGCAGGCTCGACGTGAAGGCGATGCGCGACATCACGCGGAACGAGCTGGCGGACATGGGGATCGACCTGCGCGACGTCGATCAGCCCATCGGCACCCTCTCGGGCGGCGAGCGCCAGTGCGTCGCCATCGCCCGGGCGGTCCACTTCGGTGCACGGGTGCTCATCCTCGACGAGCCGACCGCCGCCCTCGGCGTCAAG
This sequence comes from Rathayibacter sp. VKM Ac-2759, assembly GCF_009834225.1. Classification (NCBI taxonomy): domain Bacteria; kingdom Bacillati; phylum Actinomycetota; class Actinomycetes; order Micrococcales; family Microbacteriaceae; genus Rathayibacter; species Rathayibacter sp. VKM Ac-2759. The sequence goes on along the minus strand of NZ_CP047176.1, from coordinate 403,033 downwards.
CAGTCCGGCGTGGTGCTGAAGTACATCGCCCGCTCGCGCGACCAGGGGCTCGGAGTCGTCTTCATCACGCACAACCCGCACCACGCCTACCCGGTCGGCGACCGCTTCCTGCTCCTGAACCGCGGCACCAGCCTCGGCGACTTCGAGAAGAGCGAGATCAGCCTCGGCGAGCTGACGAGCCTGATGGCGGGCGGTGCCGAGCTCGCCTCCCTCGCCCACGAGCTCGAGCGGTCGATGGGCCCGGAGTCGCCCCTCGCGAACGAGGTCGTGCACGAGGCCGCCGACGGCCCGGGAGATGAGCGCGGCGCCTGACCCCGCACGGAGGAGCCCGCCACGATCCGAAGCGGCTCTTGTCAGACGAGCTCGCGGGCCGCTACGGTCGTCGGAGCCGTTCTACGAAAGGAGCCAGGCCATGGAGCACATCGCGCACCTCACCACCGCCGGCTTCTCCGGCGCCCTCTCCGACTGACCGGTCGAGCCTCCCGCTCGTCATCGCTCAGACGGTGACGGCGCCGAAGAAGCTCCCGGTCCAGCGGCCTCGCCGCGCGGACCGTCGTCCCGTTCCGGACCCTCGCCGGTCCTCCGCGCCGCCTCCTCGGCGGTGCCTCCGCGCGCTCTGAGCGCGCTCCTCGTCGCGCCGACCCCGGCGCTCTTCGGCGCGCCCGCGCGCCCTGCCAGAAGGAGTTCCTCGTGAACACCGCACTCGGAGCGAGCACCCTCGCCCGACCTCGACGCCGCACCACCGACCTCCTCGACCGCCTCGCCCTCCGCCTCGGAGTCGCGCTGGTGGCGTGGAGCCGGCGCGACCGCCGCCGCCCCCTCACGCACGCCGACGTCGCCGCGCTCCGCCGCGAGCGCGCCGACCTGCTCGAGCGCGAACGGAGGTACCGCCTCCTGAACACGCCCCGCTGACGCCCGGCGTGACCCTCCTGTGCAGCACCCCCGGCTCGCGCTGCGCGCCCTCTGACGCGCCGCGGCGCCCTGCCGCGTTCGAGAGTCCAGGAGTTGTCGCACTCGACCACCGAGTACGACAACTCCTGGAGGCTCGAGGCGGGTAAGGCTCGCCTGATCTTGAGCGCGTCCAGGAAGTTAGGTTAGGTTAACCTTCGCAACCCTGTCCCCCCTCCGAAGGATCGCCAGTGCCCTCCTCCCGCACCCCCCTCCGCCTCTCCGCCGCCGCCGCGCTCGGCCTCACCGCCCTGCTGCTCACGGCCTGCTCCGGAGGCGCCGACGCCGGTGCGACCGACGCCGCCACCACCGGCGGCAACGCCTTCCCCGTCACCGTCGAGCACGCGTTCGGCGAGACCACCGTCGAGTCGGCCGACCGCGTCGTCGCGATCAGCTGGACCAACCAGGACGTCGCCCTCGCGCTCGGCGTGACCCCGGTCGGCTTCACCCGCGCCTCCTACGGCGACGAGGACGGCGACGGCCTGCTCGCCTGGACGAAGGAGGCGCTCGACGCGGCCGGCGACGAGACTCCCGCGCTCTTCGACGAGACCGACGGCATCCCCTACGAGGCCATCTCGGACCTCACCCCGTCGGTGATCCTCGGCGCCTACTCCGGCATCACGCAGGAGGACTACGACACGCTGTCGCAGATCGCGCCGACCGTCGCCTACCCGGGCCTGGCCTGGGGCACGACCTGGCAGGACTCGGCGAAGCTCGACGGAGCCGCGCTCGGACTCGAGGACGAGGCGGAGGCGAAGGTCGCCGACGTCGAGGCCGACATCGAGGCCGCGGTCGCCGAGCACCCCTCGCTCGCCGGCAAGAGCTTCACCTACGGCTGGTACGACCCCACCGACGCCAGCTCGTTCACCTACTACACCGCCAACGACGCGCGGGTGAAGTTCGTCGAGGACCTGGGGCTCGAGCTCGCGCCGAGCGTCGTCGACCTCACCGGCGACTCCGAGGCGTTCAGCGGCACCCTCAGCTCCGAGAACGCCGACCAGCTCGACGCCGACGTGCTCATCGTCTACGGCGACGACACCACTCTCGCCGCGCTCCAGGCCGACCCGCTGCTCTCGAAGATCCCCGCCGTCGCGCGCGGCTCGGTCTACGTGCTGACCGACGACTCCTCCGAGGCGATGGCGACCTCGTCGCCCAACCTGCTCAGCATCCCGTGGGTGCTCGACGAGTACACCGCGGGCCTCGCCACCGCCGCCGACAAGGTGTCGTGAGCGCCGGCACCTCCACGCCCCTCCGGCGCCCCGCCTCCGACGACACTCGCGGGCGGGGCGCCGGTCGCACGAGAGCGCTCGCGCTCGTCGTCGTGATCGCGGCGCTGGCCGTCGCGATGGTCCTCTCGCTCGTGTACGGCTCGCGCGAGATCCCGCTGGGCGAGATCTGGCCGGCGCTGACCGCCCCCGATCCCGACTCGATCGCCGACGCGGCGGTGCAGGGCCGCGTGCCGCGCACGGTGCTCGCGCTGCTGGTGGGCGCCTCCCTCGGCCTCGCCGGCGCGGTGATGCAGGGGATGACGCGCAATCCGCTGGCCGATCCGGGGATCCTGGGGCTCAACGCGGGCGCCTCGATGGCGGTCGTCCTCGGCATCGCGACGGTCGGAGCGACGACGCTCCCGCAGTTCATCTGGCTCGCCTTCGTCGGCGCGGCTGCGGCCGGCGCGTTCGTCTACGCGGTCGCCTCCCTGGGTCGCGAGGGCGCGACTCCGCTGAAGCTCGCTCTGGCCGGCGCCGCGACGGCCGCCGCGCTCACCTCCCTCCTCACGGCCGTGCTGCTGACGCAGGACGCGACGCTGAACCGCTTCCGCTTCTGGCAGGTCGGCGGTGTCGGCGGCGCCGAGACCACCGGGATCCTCCAGGTGCTGCCGTTCCTGGCCGTGGGCGCGGTGCTCGCTCTCGGCAGCGCGCGCGGCCTCGACGCCCTCGCGCTCGGCGACGACCTGGCGACCGGGCTCGGTCGCCGCGTCGGCCGCATCCGCCTGGTCGCGGGCATCGCCGCGGTGCTGCTCTGCGGAGCGGCCACGGCCGTCGCGGGGCCGATCGGCTTCATCGGCCTGATCGTCCCGCACCTCGCGCGCCGCGTGACCGGACCCTCGCACGCCTGGCTCCTCCCCTTCTCGGCCCTGCTCGGCGCGCTGCTGCTGCTCGTCGCCGACGTCCTCGGCCGCGTCGTCGCCCGCCCCAGCGATGTCGAGGTGGGCATCATCACCGCGCTGATCGGCGCGCCCGTGCTCATCGCGATCGTGCGCCGCTCGAAGGTGCGGGCCCTGTGAGCGCCGTGACCCCCGGCATCGTCGCCGGGCGCCGGCAGCGGCTGCGCCGCACGGTCATCGGATGCGCGACGCTCGCGCTCGTGGCCCTCGTGCTCGTCGTGGTGTCGCTCACCGTCGGCAACACCGTCTACTCGCCGCTCGACGTGCTGCGCGTGCTGCTCGGCGAGACCGTGCCGGGAGCCTCCTTCACCGTCGGGACCCTGCGCCTGCCGCGGACGATCACCGCCGCCCTCGTCGGCGTCGGCTTCGGGATGGGCGGCGTGATCTTCCAGACGATGCTGCGCAACGCCCTCGCCAGCCCCGACATCATCGGCATCACCTCGGGCGCGAGCGCGGCGGCCGTGGTCGCCATCGCCTTCTTCGGCCTCTCGGGCACGACGGTGTCGGTGATCGCGGTCGCCGCCGGCCTCGCGACGGCGCTGCTGATCGCCTCCCTGGCCGATCACGGCGGAGTCGTCGGCGCGCGGCTGATCCTGATCGGGATCGGCGTCGCCGCCATGTTCCAGAGCGTCATCGCGTTCGTGCAGACCCGCGCCGACTTCGAGGACGTCCAGGAGTCGCTGCGCTGGCTGACCGGGAGCCTCAACACGGCGCTGTGGGACGGGGTGCCCGCACTCGCGGTCTCGATGCTCGTGCTCGTGCCGCTCGCACTGCTGCTCGCGGGCCGGCTGTCGGTGCTGCAGCTCGGCGACGAGACGGCGACCGCGCTCGGCATCGACGTGCGCCGCAGCCGCCTGGCGCTGCTCGCGGTCGGAGTCGGACTGGTCTCGGTCGCGACCGCCACCACCGGGCCGATCGCGTTCGTCGCCTTCGTCTCGGGGCCGATCGCCCGGCGCATCGTGCCCGACGCACGATCGCTGCTGGTCCCCTCCGCCCTCGTCGGCGTGGTCGTCGTGCTCGCGGCCGACCTCGTCGCGCAGTACGTCGCCGGGCTCGTCTTCAGCGGCGCCCGCTTCCCCGTCGGAGTGGTCACGGGCGCCATCGGCGCGCCGTTCCTGCTCTGGCTCCTCGCCCGCCGCAACCGCACCGGAGGCTCCCTGTGACCGCACCCACCGCACCCCGAGCGGCCCCCGCCGGCACCCACCGCAGCCTGGCGGTCGACGCCGTCACCCTCGCCTACGACGAGCGGGTGGTGGTCGACGGGCTCTCGCTGACCGTGCCGACCGGCGCGATCAGCGTCATCGTCGGCGCGAACGCGTGCGGCAAGTCGACGCTGCTGCGGGCGATGGCGCGGCTGATCACGCCGCGCGAGGGAGCCGTGCTGCTCGACGGCCAGGCGATCCACCGCCTCCCGACCCGTCAGGTCGCCCAGCAGGTGGGGCTGCTGCCGCAGACCCCGATCGCGCCCGAGGGGATCGCGGTGTCGGATCTGGTCGCGCGCGGCCGCTACCCGCACCGCGGCTGGTTCGGCCGGGGCGCCTCCGCCGACGACGACGCCGTGGTCGAGGACGCCCTGCGCGCGACGGGCACCCTCGAGATCGCGGACCGGCCGGTCGACGAGCTCTCGGGCGGCCAGCGGCAGCGGGTCTGGATCGCGATGGCGCTCGCGCAGCGCACCGACGTGCTGCTGCTGGACGAGCCGACGACCTACCTCGACGTCTCGCACCAGATCGAGGTGCTCGACCTGCTGACCGACCTCAACCGCTCGCGGGGCACCACCATCGTGATCGTCCTGCACGATCTGAACCTCGCCGCGCGCTACGCCGACCACCTGTTCGCGGTGCGCGACGGCGCGCTGTACGCCTCCGGGACCCCGGCCGAGGTGGTGACGCCCGAGACGGTGCGCGCCGTCTTCGGGATGGAGTCGCGCGTGATCGAGGACCCGGTCTCGCGCACCCCGCTGGTGCTGCCGATCGGGCGGCACCACTCGGGCTGACGCGGTCAGGGTCCTGCCCCCTTCACTCCGCAGGAGTTGAGGGCGTTCCGGAGGCGTCACCCGGGGTCGAGCGTCACGCGGGCGTGCAGACCCAGGCGGTCCAGGAACGCCTCGTCATGGCTCACGACCATGAGAGCGCCCCGCCAGGCGGCGAGCACGTCGACGAGGTGGTCGGTCGTGGCCATGTCGAGGTCGTTGGTCGGCTCGTCGAGCACGAGCAGCTGCGGAGCGGGGTGCGCGAGCACCAGGCCGGCGAGAGCCACCCGGAAGCGCTCGCCTCCCGAGAGCGTCGCCGCCCGCCGATCGACGATCGCGCCCCGCACGAGGAGTCGGGCGAGGGCGTTGCGCAGCTCGCCGGTGGGCACGGCGGGTGCCGCTCGGGCGACGTGCTCGAGCACCGTGCGGTCGTCGTCGAGCAGCCCGTCGCGGCGCTGCGGGAGCCAGCCGATGCGCTCGGTCAGCGCGGTCGCGCGCGTGCCGTCGATCGGATGTGGGCGCGCCTCCCGAGCGCCGACCAGCTGCTCGAGCAGTGTCGTCTTCCCGCTGCCGTTGGCGCCGACGAGCGCGACCCTCTCGGGCCCCTGCAGCACGGTCGTGCGCCCGCGCACCGTGAGCTCGGCGAGGCGCCGGCCGGCGGGCAGCCCCGGATCGGGCAGCTCGACCCGGACCGCGTCGTCGTCGCGCACCGCGCGCGAGGCGGCGTCGACGCGCTCGCGGGCGCGCGCCTCCGCCTCTCCGTGACCGGAGCGCAGGCGCCCCGCGGTCGCCTCGGCCCTGTTCTTCCGGGCGTTCGCGAGGATCTTCGGCATCGACTCCGCCGATCGCGCCCCCGCCTTCGCGCGGCGAGCGATGGTGGTCTCGGCCTCGATGCGCTGCCGCTTCTCGGCGCGCAGCACCTGGTCGGCGTCGCGCAGGTCGCGCTCGGCCGCGGCGTGCTCGAGGGCGAGGCGCTCCTCGAAAGCCGACCACGTGCCCCCGGAGGTGCGCAGCGCGCCGCCCCGCAGCTCGGCGATCTCGTCGACGTGCTCGAGCAGCTCGCGGTCGTGGCTGACGACGACGAGCGTGCCGCGCCAGCGGTCGACGAGGTCGAGCAGCAGCCCGCGCGAGCGCCGGTCGAGGTCGTTGGTGGGCTCGTCGAGCACGGCGATCGGCCGATCGCGCAGGCGCACGCCCGTCACGGCGGTGAGGACCGCCTGACCGCCCGAGAGCGTCGCGACGGGGCGCCGGAGATCGTCGAGGTCGAGACCGACCTCGTGCAGCGCGGCGACCGCCCGGGCCTCGAGGTCCCAGTCGTCCTCGAGCGCGTCGAAGTGCCGCGGATCGGCGTCGCCGCCGAGGATCGCGTGCAGGGCGTCGAGCCGTCCGCGGACCCCGAGCAGGTCGGCGACGGTGTCGTCCGGCCCGCGACGGAGGCGCTGCGGCAGCAGGTCGACCGCGCCCGTGGTCGAGACGGTCCCCCTCGTGGGGAGGAGGTCGCCGGTGACGAGCCGGACGAGCGTGGACTTGCCGGCGCCGTTGGCTCCGACGAGTCCGGTGCGGCCGCGCCCGAAGGCGGTGGTGACCCGGTCGAGGACGACCGCGCCGTCGGGCCAGGCGAACGAGCAGTCGGTGAGGACGATGGACGGGGTGAAAGAGGTGGAGGGCATGGTGCTCCCGGTGTCGGTGTCGGCGCACGCCGACCACCGCGCTCCCGGGTGAGGGGAGCGCCGACCTCGCCCTCAGGGGGCGGGCACGGGGGTCGTCAGTGCGAGGGCAGCGTCTGCGTCGTGGACGCAGTACCGGTGCTGATGCGCAAAGGACCGTCTTCCGTGCGGGGAGCCCCCGTGTCCGCGAGCCGCCAGGTCGGCCGGTGAGGTGGCCGCTCCGACATCGCTGCTCGCGACGAGGTACCCGTGCACGCTACGCGCGGCCCGCACGCGAGCGCAAGGCCACCCGGACCGGCGCGATCCGATCCGTCACGAACGGCCCCCTGGAGTCGCGGGAGGGAGCCGTTCGTGACGGATCGAACGCGCCGGGCGCCGGATGTGGCGCGTGTGGCACGCTCGACGGGGAGCGTGCCCGCGGGCGGCGCGCAGGAGCGGAGCGTCGGATGATCGGCTTGGACCTGACGGGGCGCACCGCCCTCGTGACCGGATCGGGGCAGGGCATCGGCCTCGCCATCGCGATCGGGCTGGCGCGCGCCGGCGCCGCGGTCGTGGTCAACGCGCGCTCGCAGGAGTCGGTGGACCGCGCGATCGGCGAGGTGACCGCGGCCGTGCCCGGCGCCTCGGTCACGGGGGTCGCGGCCGACGTGTCGAGCGATGACGGCACCGACACCCTGCTCGCGGCCGTGCCGACGCTCGACGTGCTCGTCAACAACCTCGGGATCTTCGGCAGCGCCGACCCGCTCGACATCACCGACGACGAGTGGCGCCGCTACTTCGAGGTCAACGTACTCACGGGCGTGCGGCTCACCCGCGCGTACCTGCCGGGGATGACCGAGCGGGGCTGGGGGCGCGTGATGTACATCGGCAGCGACTCCGCCGTCGTCACTCCCGCCGAGATGATCCACTACGGAGTGTCGAAGACGGCGCTGCTGGGAGTGTCGCGCGGCTTCGCGAAGGCCGCGGCCGGCACCGGGGTCACCGTCAACAGCGTGCTCGCCGGGCCGACGCACACGGGAGGCGTCGAGGACTTCGTGCACTCGCTGGTCGGCGACGACCTGCCCTGGGAGGAGGCGCAGCGCGAGTTCATGCGCCTGCACCGCCCGCAGTCGCTGCTGAAGCGCCTGATCGAGCCGGAGGAGATCGCGAACATGGTCGTCTACCTCGCGTCCCCGCTCGCGTCGGCGACCACGGGCGCGGCCGTGCGGGTCGACGGCGGCTACATCGACTCGATCGTCCCCTAGGGCCGGAGGGGACGGAGTGACGTGGCCGCGCCGGTCCGCGGGTCGCGGACCCCGTGCCGATCGCCCCGTAGACCTCGTCCGTCGGACGGGGCGACGGCCGCGAGTGGACGCCGTGTCGAGCACGTCCGGACGGTATCGCGGGCAGAGTGGTGACATGGCTTTCACCGGGTTCGGGTCGGACGCGAGCGCGTTCCTGGCTGCACTGACCGAGAACAACTCGCGGCAGTTCTTCGACGAGCACCGCCAGGAGTACGTCGACGCCCTCCGCCAGCCCCTCGAGGACCTCCTCGGGGAAGCCGAGCCCGAGTACGGCCCCGGCCGGGTCATGCGACCGAACCGCGACGTCCGTTTCAGCCGCGACAAGTCGCCGTACAAGACCAGCGCCAGCATGTGGGCCGGCAGCGTCGGAGGGGTGTACCTCAGCGTCGACGCCGCGCACCTCGACGTCGGCGGAGGACTGTACGAGCCCAGCCGCGACCAGCTGGCGCGCGCTCGGGCCGCCATCGACGCGGTCCCCACCGCCGGAGCCCGCCTCGCCGAGATCATCGACGCGCTCACGAGCGCGGGCTTCGAGATGGCCGGGCCGTCGCTGAAGACGGCCCCTCGCGGGTACGACCGCGACCACCCGCGGATCGAGCTGCTCCGCCTCACGCACTACGCCGCGCTCACGCGCCTGCCCGTCACCGCGCCGCCGGCCGCGATCCGGGACGCTTGGACGGCCGTCGAGGGGCTGATCGGCTGGGTAGACACCCACGCCCAGGCGGCGCAACCTCAGCTCTGACCCACGGCCCCCCCCTGCCTGCTGATCGAGTAGCGCGCGCAGCGCGAGTATCGAGATCCACCTCTGTCAGAACGGAGAGCGTCGAGCGGATCCGCTGAAGCCGGTGGGTCTCGATACGCCCCTGCGGGGCTACTCGACCAGCAGGCTGGCGACGCCGCTGCACCAGCGTGCCGGCGAGGGAACCAGCGGGTTCCCTCGCGAGCGGATGGTGGGCGTCACGCCCGAGGCGCCGCGACCGACCCGCCCTCGCGCCACGGGCCGCCGATGCGCTCCTGCAGCAGGGGCGCGGCGGGGTCGGCGAGGCGCGCGAGCAGCGCCTCCACGCCGCGGCGGCCGAGGGCGTGGCCGGGGCCGACGAGCAGGTCGAGGGTCGGGTCGGCGAGGTCGGCGACGTCTGGGTCGGAGGCGAGCAGCACGATCGAGAGGTCGTCGGGCACCCGCACCCCGCGGTGCCGCAGCTCGTGCGCGAAGCCGACGGCGGCGCCTCCGTTGATGACCACGACCGCCGTGAGCGCGCCGGCGTCGAGCGAGCGGGCCAGCGCGCGACCGCCCGCCGGCGACTCGTCGCAGCGCAGGAGCGACCCGGTGAGCCCGCGCTCGGCGCACGCGCGCCCGAACGCCTCCTCGGTGCGCGCGTACGGGCCGAAGTCGGAGCCCTCGCCGCCGAGCACCAGCCCGATGCGGGAGTGGCCGAGCGCGGCCAGGCGCTCGATCGCCTCCTCGACCATCCCCTCGAAGTCGATGTCGACCCAGTCGAGCGCGGAGGGGTCGCGGGTCCGGCCGATCAGGGTGAACGGGGTGCCGGAGTCGCGGAGGATCGCGACCCGCTCGTCCTCCGAGGTCACCTGCATCAGCACGACGCCATCGAGCAGGCCGTCGGAGCGCAGGTCGGCCAGCCGCTCCGATCCGCCGACGGTCGGCCAGAGCACGATGGAGTAGCCGTTCTCGGCGGCGGCCTCGGCGGCGCCGGTGAGGAACGAGGTGGCCGTGTTGAGCGGGCGGCTCGAGACCAGCGGGTAGACGATCGCGACGATGTGCGAGCGGCGCCGGGCGAGGGCCCTGGCGAGGGCGTTCGGGCGGTAGTCGAGCTCGCGCATCGCCTCCTGCACGCGCGCGCGGGTCTCGGGCGTCACCGGCTTGGAGTCGTTGACGACGAAGGACACGGTCGTCATCGAGACGCCGGCGAGGCGTGCGACATCGCGCATGGTGGCCACGGCGCCTCCTCGCGATCGATGCGCCGGCGCGAGGTTGACGCGGGGCGGGGTGCTCCCGCAGTCTAGGAGCACGGGCCGGTGAAGCGCTTAACCGCTCCCCGTCCGGTGCCGCAGAACGCGACCCTCCATCGACGAAGAAGGAACCCCTGTGACCACACCCGCCACCCCCGTCCGCGTCCTCGTCTGGGGCGAGAACCGCCACGAGCAGGTCGAGGAGAAGGTCCGCGCGATCTACCCCGACGGCATGCACTCGACCATCGCGGAGGGCATCTGCGAGAACCTCGGCGACGGCGCCGTCGTGAGCACGACCACGCTCGACGAGCCCGAGCACGGGCTCACCGAGGAGGTGCTCGACGCCACCGACGTCCTCGTCTGGTGGGGCCACATGGCCCACGGCGACGTCGACGACGCCATCGTCGAGCGCGTGCACCGCCACGTCCTCGCCGGCATGGGCCTGCTCGTTCTGCACTCCGGCCACTGGTCGAAGATCTTCGGCAAGCTGATGGGCACCACCTGCACGCTGCGCTGGCGCTCGGAGGAGGACCGCGAGCTGGTCTGGACCGTCGACCCCACCCACCCCATCGCGCAGGGCGTGCCGCACCCCTTCGTCATCCCGCAGCAGGAGATGTACGGCGAGTTCTTCGACGTGCCCGCCCCCGACGAGCTCGTGTTCCTCTCGACGTTCTCGGGCGGCGAGGTGTTCCGCTCGGGGATGACCTACAAGCGCGGTCACGGCCGCATCTTCTTCTTCTCGCCCGGCGACCAGGACTACCCCGTGTACCACCACGAGCACGTGCGCCGCGTGATCGCGAACGGCGTGGAGTGGGCGCGGACCGAGCGGCCCGAGCGACGCCTCCCCGTGCTGCAGCGCTACGAGACCGAGGACTTCTACAACGGCCAGGACTACCAGGGAGCGCTCGTCCGATGACCGCGCGACTCGTCCAGGTGGGCGCCGGCGCGATGGGCCGTGCCTGGATCCGCACGATCCGCGACTCCCCCGATGCCGAGCTCGTCGGCCTCGTCGACCTCGACGTCGACCTCGCGACGCGCGCCGCAGCGGAGGAGGGGGTCGGCGGGATCGCGGTCGGCGGGAGCGTGGCCGAGGTCGCCGCGCGCGCCGGCGCCGACGCGGTCGTCAACGTGACCGTGCCCCGCGCCCACCTGCCCGTGAGCTCGGAGGCGCTCTTCGCCGGGCTGCCGGTGCTCTCGGAGAAGCCGATCGCGCCGACGATCGCCGAGTCGCTGATCCTCGCGGCCACCGCCGAGGTGTCGGGGCGGCTGCTGATGACCAGCCAGTCGCGGCGCTACTACGCGTCGATCGCCGCGTTCCGCGAGCAGATCGCGGGGCTCGGGCAGCTGGGCACCGCCTCCGTGTCGTTCGCCAAGGCACCGCGCTTCGGAGGCTTCCGCGACGAGATGGCGCACGTGCTGCTCGTCGACATGGCGATCCACGCGTTCGACGCGGCGCGCTACCTGCTCGACAGCGACCCCGTCGCCGTCTACTGCGAGGAGTACAACCCGGGCTGGAGCTGGTACGCCGACGGAGCGGCGGCGAGCGCCGTGTTCGAGTTCGCCGGCGGAGTGCGCTTCAGCTACACCGGCAGCTGGTGCGCCGACGGCCTCGAGACCTCGTGGAACGGCGACTGGCGCGTCAACGGCGCGGGCGGCACGGCGCACTGGGACGGCGACGGCGCTCCGGAGTGGCAGGCGCGCGAGTCGGACACAGTGCAGGTGGCGGCGCTGGATCCGGTGCCGCAGGAGATCGCGGGCTCGCTCGCCGAGTTCGTCTCGGCGTTGAAGACGGGGGCCACCCCGTCGGGCGAGGTCCACTCGAACGTGCGGAGCCTCGCGATGGTGGAGGCGGCGGTGCGCTCCTCCGAGACCGCGGCGCGCGTGCGCATCGACGACGTGCTCGAGGAGGGGTACGCCCAGGCGCTCGAGCAGGCGCGCGACGAGCGCGTGCGGGCGGCGCTCGCGGCCTGGGGCTCGGCAGCGGCGGGCCTCGCGGGCTGAGCGCGCACGACATCAGCTGAGACGGCGGTCCCTCCTCTGTCGAGCGAGGGACCCCCTCCTCGGCTGATGTCGTGCGGCGATACCGGGCGTTCGCCGGGCGGACACCTCGGGACGGCCGGGTGTTCACCCGGGAGCGCGAGCGTGGGCGGGTTCCCCTTCGAAACCGCTCAGGAGACCCGTGCCCCGTCACCCCGCCCCCCGCCGCACCGTCGGCGTCGCGATCGCCCTCACCCTCGCGAGCTGCACACTCGGTGCCGCTCTGCCCGCCGCCGCTGCGGGTGACTCCTTCTTCACGCGCATCGCGACCGTGCCCGCGTACCTCAACGCCGCCGACCCGGCCGCCGACTCCGCCGTCGCCGAGATCTCGAGCGCCTCGCCCGACGGCCGCCTGGTCTACTCGACCGACTCGGCCGGGCAGCGCATCAACGTCCTCGACATCAGCGACCCCGATGCTCCGGAGCCCCTCGGTGGCGTGGGTGTCGGAGGCGAGCCCACCTCGGTCTACGCGACCGGCGAGTACGTGCTCGCGGTCGTCGACACGAGCGACGGCGACTTCGCGAACCCCTCCGGCCACGTCAGCGTGCTCCACGCCGACGACCTCGCGCCCGTCGCGACCATCGAGCTCGGCGGCCAGCCCGACTCCATCGACGTGACCACCGCGGGCGACACCGCCGTCATCGCGATCGAGAACCAGCGCGACGAGGAGTTCACGCCCGAGGGCGGCGAGGAGGGCGACCTCCCGCAGGCGCCCGCCGGCGAGCTCGTGGTGATGGACCTCGCGGGAGACCCCACCACGTGGGTCGCCGAGCACATCGACATGACCGGTCTCGCGGGCCTCGACACCCCGAGCGACCCCGAGCCCGAGTACGTCTCGATCAACCCGGCCGACACCGCCGTCGCGGTGACGCTGCAGGAGAACAACGCCGTCGCGATCGTCGACCTGGCCACGCGCACCGTGACCGCCTCCTACTCCGCGGGCACCGCCTCCGTGACCGGGATCGACACCCTCGACGACGACCACATCGAGCTGACCGGCTCGATCACCGACGTGCCCCGCGAGCCCGACGCGATCGGCTGGGTCGGCGAGGACCACGTCGCCATCGCGAACGAGGGCGACTGGAAGGGCGGCACCCGCGGCTGGTCGATCCTCGACGCGGCCACCGGAGCCGTCACCTGGGACGCCGGCAGCAGCTTCGACCACCTGGCCGTGAGCCTGGGCCTGTACCCGGACAAGCGCTCCGACGCCAAGGGCTCCGAGCCCGAGGGGCTGCTCTCGGCGACCTTCGACGGCGTGCCCTACGTCTTCGTCGGCGCCGAGCGCGCCAACTTCGTTGCGGTCTACGACGTGAGCGACCCGACGGCTCCGCGCTTCGTGCAGGCTCTGCCGTCGACGCCCGGGCCGGAGGGGCTGCTCGCCCTGCCCGAGCGCGACCTGCTCGTCGTGTCGAGCGAGACCGACGACGCCGAGGCGGCGGTCCGCGCGAGCGTGCAGCTCTACGCGCTCGGCGCCTCCTCGCCCGCGTTCCCCGCGATCGTCTCCGCCGATGCCGACGGCTCGCCGCTGCCCTGGGGCGCGCTCTCGGGCCTGTCGGGCGATCCGGTGGACGCCGACCGCCTCTACGCCGTGAGCGACAGCGCCTACGCGCCGAGCGAGGTCTACTCGATCGACACCTCCGTCACCCCGGCCCTCATCGACTCGTCGCTGACGGTCACCGAGGGCGGCGAGCCGGCGGCCCTCGACCTCGAGGGCATCGCGGCACGCGCCGACGGAGGCTTCTGGGCCGTCACCGAGGGCGCAACCGGTCCCGAGAACGCACTGCTCGAGCTCGACGGCTCCGGCGCGGTGACGTCGCGCATCGCGCTGCCGACCGAGGTCGCCGACGCGCTCGGCTCGCAGGGCTTCGAGGGCGTGACCGTCGAGCAGGGCACCGACGGCGAGATCGTCTGGACCGCGCTGCAGCGCGAGGCCTCGATCGACGCCGACGGCATCGTCCGGATCGGGCGCTACGACGTCGCCGCCGCGAGCTGGAGCTTCTTCGGCTACCCGCTCGAGGCCGCCTCCGGTGCCGAGGGCGACTGGAACGGTCTCTCCGAGATCACGCTGACCCCGGCGGGCACGCTCGCCGTGATCGAGCGCGACAAGCGCAATGGGCCGGAGGCGGCGCTCAAGGCCGTCTACACGGTCCCGCTGCCCGGCGGAGCGGGTGCCGCCGTCGGCGAGGAGCTCCCCGTTCTCGAGAAGACGCTCGCCGCCGACGTGCTGCCCGCGCTCGAGGCCGGCAACGGCTGGACGCAGGAGAAGCTCGAGGGGCTCGGGATCACCGGCTCGGGCGAGGTGTTCGTGGTGACGGACAACGACGCGGTGGACGACGCGAACGGCGAGACGGTGCTCGCGTCGCTCGGCAGCGCGACGGAGGTGTTCGGCGCCGCGCCGGTGCCGACTCCGACGGCGACGGCCGTGCCGACCGCCGTGCCCACGGTCGCGCCGACCGCCGGGCCGACTGCTGAGCCGACGGTCGCGCCGACCGCGGAGCCCACCGCCGCACCGACGACCGCGCCGAGTGCCCACCCGACCGCGACCGCGGCTCCCGCTGCCGGCACGACGCCCTCGAGCCCCGGCTCGGGACTCGCCAGCACGGGAGTCGAGACGGGCTGGGTCACCGCCGCGGCGCTGACCCTGATGGCCGGCGGAGCGCTCGCGCTCGGCCTGACCCGCCGTCGACGCACCGCGCGCTGATCTGCTGACGCAGTGACGGCCCGGAGGACCCAGGTCCTCCGGGCCGTTCGTCGTCCCGCTCGGGAGCCGCGCCTCCGGAAGCACCTCCGGAGTGGCACCGGACGCGGGCGATCCCGGCGGAGCGGTCAGCAGACATGACCTCGACACTCCCCTCCCCCGCGATCGCCGCCGCGGTCGTGGAGGCGACCCCTCGCCGACGCCGCAGCCGCCGCGACGGCTCGCGCGCCGGGCTCGCCGTGCGCCTCGTCGTCGCCGTGGTCGCCTCCGCGATCGTCTTCTTCCCGCTCTACTGGATGCTCGTCATCGCGTTCTCGCCCCGCGGCGAGGTCTTCTCGCCCGGTCCCCCGCGCTTCTGGCCGAGCGAGATCTCGCTCGAGAACTTCGCGACGGTCTTCGCCCGCTTCCCCGTCGAGGAGTGGTTCGTGAACTCCGTCGTCATCGGGCTGTTCGTGACGGCCTTCACCGTCGTGCTCAACCTGCTCGCGGGCTGGGGCTTCGCGCGGCTGCGCTTCCCGGGGCGCAACGTGCTGTTCCTCCTGGCGCTCGCGACGATGATGATCCCGGTGCAGGCGATCATGGTCGCCCAGTTCAAGCTCGTCACTGTGCTCGAGATCTACGGCACCTACTGGTCGGTGATCCTGCCGGGGGCGGCGGCCGCGTTCGGCGTCTTCCTCGCCCGGCAGTTCTTCCTCTCGATCCCGGAGGAGCTCATCGAGGCCGCGCGCATCGACGGGGCCGGGCACCTGCGCGTCTTCGTGCAGATCGTGCTGCCGCTGAGCCGGCCGCTGATCGCCGTGCTGATCCTGCTGACGCTGCTCGGCAGCTGGAACGACTTCGCCTGGCCGCTGATCGCGCTGAAGGACAACGAGCTGTTCACGCTGCCGATCGGGCTGCTGTACCTCAAGGGCCAGTCGACCCCCGACTACTCCGCGAGCATGGCGCTCGCGCTGGTCTCGGTGCTGCCGATGGTCCTGCTGTTCCTGGCCTTCCAGCGCTACTTCGTGCAGGGCTTCGCCCGCAGCGGCATCCGCTGACGCCCTGCTCCGCCCTCCCCGAGGGAACCCCGGACCGTCGAGACGTCCCGCTCCAGGAGGCGACCTCGACGGTCGGGGGTTCCCTCGGCGGAGGGCGGCGCGGCGCGACCTATCCTGGAAGCTCCCGATCCTGGAGGCCCGCCTGAACGTCCGCGAGCTCCTCACCCACCCCGAGCTGCAGCTCACCCTCGTCAGCGGCGACGACGTGCAGCTCGCCCGCGCGGTCTCTGGCACCTACACGATCGACCTCCCCGACCCGGGGCGCTTCCTCTCTCCGGGTGACGTCGTGCTGACCAGCGCGCTCTGGACCTCGGGTCGCGAGAGCGTCGAGCGCTTCGTCGGCGGAGTCGCCGATCGCGGAGTCGTGGCGATCGTCGTCGGCCTCATCGCGGTCGGCTCCCTGCCCGTCGGCATGACCGAGGTCTGCCGCCGGCACGGCGTCGCGCTGATGACGGTGGCGCCCGACGTGTCGTTCAAGACGATCGCGCAGACGGTCGCCGGAGTCGTCGCCCAGGCCGACCTGCCGACTCTCGGCCGCGAGGCCCGCTTCGCGCGGCGGCTGCTCGAGGATCTGGCATCGGGCGAGGGCGTGCACGTCGCACTCCGCGCCTTCTTCGAGGAGTTCGCCCACGGCAGCTGGGTCGTCGACCACGCGGCGACGCTGGTCGCCTCGGCCGGCGGGATGCCCACCGCCGCCGACTACGGCTCCGCGTGGGAGGCGTCGCTCGCCTCCCACGACGGTCGCTGGGAGGTCACGGAGCAGGGCCGCGCGCTCTCGCGCCGCGCGCTGTTCTCCCCCGGAGGCGGGCGGCTCGGCGTGCTCGTCGTGACGGGCGACCAGCGCGGCTGGTCGGAGGAGACGGCCGACGCCGTGGAGCTGCTCGCGAGCGCGATCGGCGGGCGCCTCGACCTCGCACGGCGGCAGGAGGCGGTGGCCGCCGGTCCGCTGCTCGAGCTGCTGCGCTCCGTGGAGCACGACGAGCTGCCCGACGCCGAGATCGCGGTGCGGCTGCGGATGCTCGGCGCCGACCTGGGGACCGCGCTGCGCGTGGTGACGGCGCGCTCCGACGACCCGGTGCTGCCTCCGGAGGCGCTGGCGCGGCTGCTGCGCGAGGCCGCCGAGCCCGAGCACGGTCTGGCGCTCGGCGCCGTGCGGGACGGCGGCGCGGTCCTCGTGCTCGGCGGCCCCGCCGACGAGTCGCGGTCGCCCGGCGCGGCACTGCGGTCGGCCGTCGAGGCCGAGCCGTGGCTGCTCCGCGGGCGGCGCGTGTCGATCGGAGTCGGGGACGCGTCGCGCCGTGCGGCGCAGCTCGGGCGCTCGCTGCTCGGGGCCCGCGAGCGGATGGCGGCGGCGACCGGGGAGGGCGTCTCGGTGCTCGAGCACACCGTCCCCGTCTCGAGCGACGCGCTGCTCGAGCTCGTCGCCCCGCGGACCCGGGCGGCGTTCGCGCGCGAGGTGCTCGGCGAGCTGGTCCGCTACGACGACGAGCACCGCACCGACCTCGTCGAGACGCTGCGGGTGTTCCTCGAGGGCAACGGCTCGTGGCGGCAGGCCGCCGACCTCCTGCACCTGCACGCGAGCACCCTCCGCTACCGAGTGCAGCGCATCGAGGCGCTCACCGGCCGCGACCTCGCCTCGATGGCCGACCGCGTCGACCTGCACCTGGCGCTGCGCTACCTCTGACGGGCGCCTTCCGACGCTTCGGGCCGAGCGAGCCCTGGGGAGGACGGGGGTCGGAGCAGGCCGCCGATGAGGCGGCGCGCCTCCTCCGCCGGCGCGGTCCGGCGACGAGATGTCGCGTTCGGGGCCTCGGACCTGTTCGATGTCGGGGGTCGCTGATGCACTACGCGCATGGACGAAAGAGGCGAGACGGCAGCGGTGGTGACGCCTGACACGGTCAGGGTGCTCACCGACATCGCCGCGGGCGCGGGCGTCACCTCCTCGCTGGCGACGCTCGCCCGGGCCACGGCGCTGTACGCGGCGTACCGGGCGGCGCGACTCGTTCCGGAGGCGTTCGCTCGGGGTGGCGACCTCTCCCGCAGCGAGTCCCAGGCTCTGTTCGAGAGGTCGATCCGGGCCGAGTTCGCGGTCGCGATGCGGACCTCTGAACGGAGGATGGCCCGCACCCTCGAGCATGCCCAGCTGCTGGTCGAGGAGCTGCCGCGGACCCGCGGCGCGCTCGCGGACGGCGCGATCCTCTGGGAGGCGAGCGAGGTGATCTGCGATGCCGCGGCCACCCTTCCCGCCGGGTCACGGGCGGCGTTCGACGAGCGGGCGGCAGAGGTCGCGCTCACCGCGACTCCGACCCAGTTGCGGAGGGCTGTCGCACGGATGCGCGACGAACTGCACGACGAGCCGCTCGCTGTGCGTCACGTGCGCGCTCGCGCCGACCGGAGCGTATGGATCAGTCCCGAGATCGACGGCATGGCGACACTCGGTGCGCTGCTCCCGGCGCCGATCGCGAGGGGGGCGTACCACCGCATCGACCGCATCGCCAGGAGTCTCCGGGACGCTGCTCCCGGCGACGGCACCGCAGACGGCACCGCAGACGGCACCGCAGATGAGCGCACGCTCGCGCAATTGCGCGCCGACGCCTTCGCCGAACTGCTCACCGACGGCGACATCGCGGGGACGACACCCGTGAGCGATCCGGATGCGACGGCGCCCGCGTTCGTCCCCGGAGTACGCGCCGAGGTGCGGCTGACGCTCGCCGCGAGCACCGCCTCCGGAGCAGACGACGCCCCCGCCGACCTCGACGGCTACGGCCTCATCCCCGCCGACGTGGCCCGTGAGCTGGTCGGAGTCGGGGCGTCGTTCACGCGCATCCTCACCGACCCGGACACCGGCGCGGTCGTGTCCGTCGGTCGCACCCATCGCGTCCCCCAGGCGCAGATGCGACTCCACCTGCAGCTGCGGGATCAGACGTGCCGGTTCCCCGGCTGCACCCGCCCCGCCTCCACCAGCGAGGCCGATCACACGATCGAGTGGCGGAACGGAGGCGAGACGTCCCTCCAGAACCTCGCTTCGCTCTGCACCGGCCATCATCACGTCCGCCACGGCGATCGGTGGAGCTACGTCCTCCACCCCGATGGCAGTGCCGACTGGACCACCCCCACCGGGCGCCGGGTCAGCACCCGAGCACCGGCTCTTCCCGGGCGACCCCCCGACCCGCCTCCGCGACCGCGCTTCGACGACGGCCCGCCGCCCTTCTGAGGTCCGCCGACGACGACGGAGCACTCTGCGCGACCGGAGGATCCTCGCCGCGCTCCTTCGAGAGCGGCGTCCCGAAAGCACGTCGAGCGGAGTGCGGCGGTGCCCAGCAGGGCGAGCCGGCGACCTCGCGTTCCGGCGCGGGGGATCTCGATACGCCCGCTCCGCGGGCTACTCGATCAGCGAGGAGGGCGGAACGAGTCAGGCCGCAGCGAGGGAGGACCCGCTCAGGCCGCGGACGCCGCGTACTCGTCGATCCGGGCGAGCAGCGCCTCCTGGGCAGCGGCGTCGGCCCATGAGCCGAGCACGGAGTTGCGCGCCAGCTGCACCAGCTCCTCGCGAGTGAAGCCCGCCGCCTGCAGTGCCGCGTAGTTGTCGGCGATGTAGCCGCCGAAGTAGGCCGGGTCGTCGGAGTTGACCGTCACCCGCACCCCGCGCTCGAGCAGTGCGCGCATCTCGCCCGCCTTCATGTCGCTCGAGACGAACGAGTTCGAGAGCGGGCAGCAGGTCAGCGCGAGCCCGCGGTCGACCAGCACGTCGATCAGCTCGGGCGCCTCGACGATGTTCGTGCCGTGGTCGATGCGGTCCACGCCGATCTCCTCCAGCACCTGGCGGATGTGCTCCACGCCGTTGGGCTGGTCGACGTCGCAGTGCATCGTCAGCCGCAGCCCCGCCTCCCGTGCCCGCGCGAAGACCTGCGCGAACTTCGCGGGCGGGTTGCCCCGCTCGTCGGAGTCGAGGCCCACGCCGATCAGGCGGTCGGCGTAGGGCAGCGCGGCCTCGAGCGTCTCGCGGGCGCTCTCGGCCGACATGTCGCGGAGGAAGCAGAGGATCAGCGCGGCATCGACACCGAGCGCCGCCGCGTCGACCGCCGCGCGGTGGTACCCGCTGATCACCGACTCGAACGGCACTCCGCGCGAGGTGTGCGCCTGCGGGTCGAAGAACGCCTCCGCCCGCACGACCCCGTCGGCCGCCGCGCGCCGGAAGTACGCGGACGCGAGGTCGTAGAAGTCGGCCTCCTCGCGCAGCACGTCCATCGCCGGGTAGTACACGGCGAGGAACGAGGCGAGCGAGTCGAAGTCGTAGGCGAGCGCCTCCGGCACCGGGAGGCCGTTGCGCTCGGCCAGCTCGGCGCGCAGCTCGGGCTCGAGGGTCCCCTCGAGGTGCACGTGCAGTTCGACCTTGGGCAGTCCGACGAGGAAGGAGGACACGGGGGCGCCTTTCGAGAGGAGGGTCAGCGGCCGGTCGCGATGAAGTCCATCGCGACGAGGGGGCCCGGCAGCACCGCGCCGATCACGGTGCGGGCGGGCGGGTCGACGGGGAAGTACTCGGCGTACACCGCGGAGGCGGCGGCGAAGTCGCGCTCGAAGTCGCTGAGGATCAGCGTCACCCGCACCACGTCGCCGAGCCGCAGCAGGAACTCGGAGGCGAGCAGCCGCTCGATGTTGTCGAGGGCCGAGGCGGTCTGGGCCGCGATGCCCTCGGGCACCGAGCCGTCCAGCGGCGAGAACGGTCCGATCGCCGAGCCGTAGACGACGCCGTGGGCCTCGACGGCGTGACTGTAGGCGCCCCGGGGAGCGCCGAGCGCCTCCGCCGTGACGAAGCGGCGCATCGAGGTCGAGGTCATCGGGGCAGCTCGCCCGACACCACGCGCCCGCGCGACACCACGGCGACGATGTTCTCGGCGCGCAGGTCGTCGATGCTCTCCCACGGCCGCCCGCGCAGCACGACGAAGTCGGCGCCGAAGCCCTCGACGAGGCGGCCGACGCGCGAGCCGAGGCCGACGACCGCCGCCGCGTCCGAGGTCGCCGACACGAGCGTGCGCTCCGAGGTCCAGCCGAACGCGTCGCGCATCCGCCGCACCTCGTCGAGCTGCTCGCCCCAGTCGACGTAGACGCCGTTCGCGTCGGTGCCGAGCACGAAGCGCACCCCGGCCTCACCGGCGGCGAGGAAGCCGGCGTCGCGGGTGGCGACCACGTCCTGCGCCTTGAGCGACGCCTCCGGAGACGACGGCGCGCGGCCGGCGGCGATCACGTCGTTGATGAACAGGGTCGGCGCCACGGGGAGGTTCCGCTCGACGAGCGTCGCCCAGTGCTGTGGGCCGATGGCCGTGCCGTGCTCGATCGAGTCGACGCCGAGCGCGAGCGCCCGGTCGAGCCCGTCGGCGGAGTGGGTGTGCGCGGCGACGGGCATGCCGAGCGCGTGCGCCTCGTCGATCGTCGCCGCGATCTCGGCGTCGGTCTGGTTGCGCCAGCCGACCCGGTCGCCCATCGAGAGGACGCCTCCGCTCGTGTAGATCTTGATGCCGTCCGCGCCCGCGCGGGCCCAGGTGCGCACCAGGCGACGGCACTCGTCGGGGCTGTCGGCCACGCGGTCGCGGTGCGGGTAGTGCGGCGGCACGAAGAGGTCGCCGTGGCCCGCGGTCATCCCGACCGCGCCGTGGTTCACGAGCCGCGGTCCATCGGCGATGCCCTGCTCGAACATCCGCGCCACGGTCATCTGCAGCTCATCGGCCCCGAGGTCGCGGAGCGTCGTGACTC
Source organism: Rathayibacter sp. VKM Ac-2759 (assembly GCF_009834225.1). Taxonomy (NCBI): domain Bacteria; kingdom Bacillati; phylum Actinomycetota; class Actinomycetes; order Micrococcales; family Microbacteriaceae; genus Rathayibacter; species Rathayibacter sp. VKM Ac-2759. The sequence continues at coordinate 381,508 of NZ_CP047176.1, read as the reverse complement.
CCGCGCGGGCGGCCTTGCGGGCGTTGTTCGCGATGTGGAACACGCGCTCCTCGCGCGGAGTGATCAGCCCCCACGAGGTGAAGTCGGCCGAGCCCTCGCCCGAGTAGGCGCCGAGGTGCACGTGCGTGTCCACGAGCCCGGGGATGATCGAGAGGTCCGAGTCCCCCGACGACGACGTGACGGAGTCGATCCGGTCGCCGCTCCAGGCCAGGGTCGCGGTGCCGAGGGCGCGGGTGCCGTCCCACACGGTGCCGGTGATGCTGTCGCTCATGCTCATCCTCAGTTCTGTCCGCCGAAGCGGACGGCCGCCAGTCTCTCGCCGATCGCCACGACCGCGTAGGCCACGACTCCCAGCGCCGTGATCACCGCGAGCGAGGCCCACAGCTCGTCATAGCGGAACCCGGCCGACGCGCGCTGCACCGCGCCGCCGAGTCCCTTGCCCGTCGCCAGCCACTCGGCCAGCATCGCGCCGCTCAGGGCGGAGGGGACCGCCACCTTGGCCGCGGCGAAGATCGCGGGCACCGCGGTCGGCAGCGCCACCTTGAGCAGCACGTCCAGCGGCGATCCGCCGTAGACCGTGACCAGCTCGAACGACTCGCGCGAGAGCGAGCGCAGACCGAACACCACGGTGACCAGCGCGGGGAAGAACACCGCGACGGCTCCCACCACGGCGACCGCCGCGATCCCGTTGCCGATGGCGAGGGTGATCAGCGGAGTGACGACGATGAGCGGCATCGACTTCAGCAGCATCGCGATCGGCATCATCGTGGCCTCGAGCGAGCGGATCAGCACGAACAGCACCGCGATCGCGAGCGCGACGAGCATGCCGGCCGCGTAGCCGACGAGCGCGTCGAGGGCGGTGACGCCGAGGTTGCCGAACACGATCGCGCGGTTCTCGGCGGCGTCGGCCTCGGTGAAGAGGTAGACGGCGACATCGGTCGGGGTCTTGCCGAGCAGCGGAGACACGTCGGCGATCGCGAGGAAGGCGTACCAGAACGCGAGCGAGAGCACGACGGCGACGGCCAGCGGCACGAGCTCGGCCCGGACGATGCGCAGGGCGAGGCGGCCGGTGAGGTCGCGGGGGCGGCGCGCGGCACGGGGTGCCGGGCGGGTCGGGGTGCTCATACGACGCCTCCGGTTCTGCGCAGGATCGAGCGGCGGGTGGCGCGAGGAGTGCCCGTCACGCGCGGCATGACCCAGCGGCCGAGTGCCGCGATCAGCGCGTAGCCGAGGATCGTGACGACTCCGCTGGTCACCGCGAAGGCCCAGGCGCGCTCGACGTCCATCTGGCGCTGCGCGACCGCGAGCGCGACTCCGAGACCGGTGGTCACGCCTCCGAGGTACTCGCCGAGCACCGCGCCGAGGATCGCCGCGGGGACGCCGACCTGCAGCGCCGTGATCGTCGCCGGCACGGCCGCGATGGCCTGCACCTTGACGATCTGCGCCCAGCGCCCGCCGCGGTAGGCCGCGACCAGGTCGAGCGCCGTGCGGGGCGCCGAGCGCACGCCGAGCAGCGCGCCGATGAGGGTGGTGAAGAAGACGAGGAGGGCCGCGAGGAAGATCGAGGTCGTCCGGCCGCCGAAGATCACGAGGATCACCGGTCCGACGGCGGTCAGCGGCAGGCAGTGGCTGATCACGCCGATCTGCTCGATCACGCGGTGGGTCCACGGCAGCAGCAGGGCGACGGTGGCCAGCGCGAGCGCCGCCAGGTTGCCCCAGAGGTAGCCCTGGCCCGCGGCGAGCACGGTGTCGCCGACGTTGCGGAGGTAGAAGACGGGCCCGTCGCGCACGAACGCCGCGACGATCGCCCCCGGGCTGGGCACGGCGCGGCTCTCGCGGTAGACGGTGTCGGCGAGGATCCACCAGATCGCGACGAACACCGCGAGCCCGGCGATCACGCGCCAGTGGGTGCGCAGGGCACTCACGCGTCGTCCTCCATCGCGACCCCGTGTTGCCGCGAGAACAGCAGGTCGGTGATGCGGTCCTCGATCGCGTGGAACTCGGGGCTGCGCAGCATCTCGACGGTGCGCGGGCGCGGCAGGTCGATGTCGATCACCTCGACGATGCGCCCGGGGCGGGGCGACATCACGGCGACCGTGTCCGAGAGGAGGATCGCCTCGGCGATCCCGTGCGTCACCATCAGCGTGGTCGCGGGCCGCGCCGTCCAGATCCGCTGCAGCTCGAGGTTCAGCCGCTGCCGCGTCATGTCATCGAGCGCGCCGAACGGCTCGTCGAGCAGCAGCAGGTCGGGCTCGACCACGAGAGCGCGGGCGATGGAGGCGCGCTGGCGCATGCCTCCCGAGAGCTGCGACGGGTACGCGTCCTCGAAGCCGCTCAGCCCGACCAGGTCGAGCAGATCCGGGATGCTCTCGCGCTTGGACGCCTGGCGGGTGAGCTCGAGCGGCAGTCGCACGTTCGAGCGCACCGAGCGCCACGGCAGCAGGGCCGAGTCCTGGAACGCGATGCCCAGCTCGGCCGAGCGCTTCGTGCCGACCACGGGTGTCCCGTGGATCGAGACGGAGCCGGTGGTCGGCTTCTCGAGCCCCGCGAGCATCCGCAGGATCGTCGACTTGCCGCAGCCCGACGGGCCCAGCAGCGAGAGGAACGAGCCGCGCGGAGTGACGAGGTCGACCTCGGCGAGCGCCTGCACCGACCGGGATCCCAGGTCGAAGCGCTTGCTGAGCCCCTGCAGGCGGATGCCCTCGGTCTCGATGGTGGTCAACGTCTCGTCCTCTCCGCGCGGTTCGTGATCGGGTGCTGCGAGGGCTAGTCCTCGAGCAGCTCGGGGTGCTCCTCGTAGACCTCGTCGATCAGCGTGGTGTCGAAGAGCTGGTCGGCGTCGAGCTCGATCCCGGTCAGCGCGAGCGACTCGACCGACTGCTCCTGCAGCTCGGGAGTGATCGTCAGCAGGCCGTTCTCGTCGGTGTCGGCGGTCGCGATGAGCCCGGTCTGGGTCGTCATGACCTGCGCCTGCTCCTCGACCTTGTAGTTCTGGTCGGCCGCGTAGTCGGCGACGACGGTCTCGGCGGTCGCCTCGGGGTCGGCGACGGCGTCCTTCCAGCCGCGGGCGACCGCGTAGAGCAGCGCCTTGACCTTCTCGCGCTCGTCGTCGATGCTCTCCTGCGCCACGACGATGGTCTCGCCGACCATCGGCAGGCCGGTGTCGGCGAGCAGGAACTGCTGGGCCGAGAAGCCGCGCTGGTTGAGCGTGTTGGCGCCGGCGGTCGCGTAGCCGATGTAGCCGTCGACCTGGCCGGTGGTGAGCAGCGTCGAGTCGGTGAGCGGCACTCGGTCGACCTCGGACTCGTCGATGTCGTTCGCGGCGAGGAACGCGCGCCAGACGAGGTCGTTGCTGTCGCTCACTCCGATGGTCTTGCCGACCATGTCCTGCGGGGTCTCGATCGGAGCATCGGTCAGCGAGACGATCGCGAACGGGTTCTTCTGGTAGGTCGCGCCGACGATCTTCATCTCGGCGCCCTCCGAGATCGCGGGGCCGGTGATCAGGGGCGAGGAGACGCCGGCGAAGGCCGATCCGCTCGCGATGGCGGTCTCGGCGCCGGTCGCGCCGGTGCCGCCCGGCGTGAGGGTGACGGAGTCGAAGCCCGCGTCGGTGAAGTAGCCGTTGGCGTCGGCGAGGTACTCGCCCGCGAACTCGACGTGGGGGACCCAGGAGAGCTGCATCGTGGCCTCGCCGAACGAGGTGTCGCCGTCGCCGGAGGCGGCCGCGTCGGTCCCGCTCGAGCAGGCGGTGAGCGCGGTGGTGGTCGCGAGGGCGACGGCGAGGGCGCCGAGCAGCGCGCGGCGGCGGGCGGGGGTGGTCGTGGGCATGCGGACTCCGATGCGGTGGAGGGAGGAGGAGCGGGGCGGGCCGGGGGAGGCTCCACCAGTCGACCAGACCGCGGCGCTCCGGCGCCTCGTCGCACGGAGGATGTGTGCGGCGGAGCGCCGCGTCCTCCCCGATGCCCGGACAAACCGTGTTGCGGTCAGGTTTCCAGCCTGACATCCCGCGTTTCCCCTCCACCGTCCGTGGAGACTCCTGCTCTCGGAGCCCGCACCCGCTGCACGATCCGCGGAAGGCGGATCCGTGCCCGCGAGGGACCTCGGCGGAGGCGGCTCAGCCGGCCGCGACGGGGGTCGCGTCCAGCAGCCCCTCGAGCCGGGCGTAGCTCGTCTCCATGCCGCCGGTCATGCCGGTCGCGAGGATCGCATCGCGCTGGGCGGCGTCGGCGTAGGTGATGACCACGGTCAGCAGCGTGCCGCCGCGCGTCGGAGTGAGGGTCAGCTCGTTGAGGGTCGCCGGGGCGTCCATCCCGATCATCGCCTCGGTGGTGACCGCCCTGACAGGCGCCTCCGACTCGAGGAGCTCGCCCGTGAAGCCGAACCGCTCGTCGCCGCCGTCGCGCTGCCACTCGTAGCGGTAGCTCTCGCCGACCTCGGTCGCGATCTCGCAGACGGGCATCGACCAGCCGTCGGGACCGAGCATCCACCGCCTCATCAGGTCGGGGTCGTTGTGCGCCCGCCAGACCTGCTCGATGCCGCCGCGGACCACCCGCGACACCCGCACCTGCGTGTCGCTCAGGATCTGCGACTCGACGGCGCGGTCGGCGGCGAAGGAGGCGAGGTCGGCGAGGACCGCGTCGATCTGGGCCATCGCCTCGCGAGTGCCCTCCTCCATGCCCATCGCGACGAGCTGCTCGAGCTGGTCGAGCGAGTCGAAGAACGACGTGGTGGTCAGCCGGGTGCCGCTCTCGGTCTCGTCGAAGGCGAAGACGGCCCGCATGGCGGGGAGTCCGGAGTCGGCTGCGCCCGTCTCGTCGGCGAACCGGTCGATCACCTCGAACGAGTGCGGTCGGTCCACGGCCGTCCAGTCCCAGCGGCCGTAGTGCTCGTCGCCGTCGGGCCCGGTCATCCGGTAGACACTGCTGCCGCCGACCTCGGCGTCGTGGCGGAGGAAGGTGGCCGGGTAGGTCGGCGGCCCCCAGAAGCGCTCGATCTGCCGCGGGTCGACGTAGGCGTCCCAGACGCGCTGGACGGAGGCGGTGAAGTCGGCGACGATCGTGAGCGTCAGCCGGTCGAGATCCTTCTCGACGGAGGTGATGGGCATGGCGGGCCTTTCAGTGGAGTCGGTCGGTCGGACGGCCTTCGTCGTCCTGGGCGGTCGGATCGGTGTCGGCGGCGAGCAGGGCGTCGAGCCGATCCACGCGTCCGCGCCAGATCTCCTCGAACCCGTCGAGCAGGCGCTGGGCCTGGCGGAGGCGCTCGGGATTGCCGCGCACCAGGCGCTCGCGGCCGAGCGGCCGCTTGGTCACGAGCATCGCCTCCTCGAGCACGGCGACGTGCTTCTGCACCGCCGCGAACGACATGTCGTAGCGGTCGGCGAGCTGCGAGACGGACACCTCTTCCCGGAGGGTCCGCCGGACGATGTCGCGCCGGGTCGCGTCGGCCAGCGCCCGGAACATCCGGTTGACGTCGGCGTCGGAGAGTTCATATACAACCATGTGATTGCACATTACGACCGAGAGGGCGACTCCGCAAGAGCCATGGATCCCGCGAGTCAGATCGTCGGAGACAGCTCCTGCAGCCCCGTCACCCGCAGCAGGTCGAGCCGCGCCTCGTCGTCCGAGCCCGGCACGACCGTGTAGACCACGATCCGCAGGTCGCCGCCGGTCACCGAGAGCACGTCGCAGTCGACGGTGATCGGTCCGACGGGCGTGCTCGTGACCGTCTTGCGACTCGCGCGGTGCTCGGCGACGTGCGCCTGCGACCAGCGCGCGGCGAAGTCGGCCGAGGCCGCCCGCAACCGCACGACGAGGTGGGCGAGCGCGGCGTCGTCGGGGTAGCGGCCCACGGCGGCGCGCAGGTCGGCGACGAGGTCGGCCGCGAACTCCTCCTCGTGCCGCTCGTCGAAGTCGGTGCCCCCGTGCCCCTGCGTGAAGTGCCGCCAGACGAGATTGCGGTCGAGCCCGGTGAAGCGCGAGGGGTCGCCGTTGATCGCGGCCCAGAGCGGGTTCCAGAGCAGGATGTCGTGGGCCGCGGTGAACACGGCGAGCGGCACGTCGCCCAGGCGGTCGACGATGCGCTGCACCCCTGCCGTGATGTGCTGCGGCACCTGCGCGCGGGTCGGCGGCGCGACTCCCGCGACCCGGAACAGGTGGTCGCGCTCGTCCTCCGTCAGCCGGAGGGCGACGGCCAGGGCGCCCAGCAGCTGCCCCGAGGGGTTCACGGCCCGCCCCTGCTCGAGCCGCACGATGTAGTCGACGCTCACGCCGGCGAGGGCGGCGAGCTCCTCGCGGCGGAGCCCGGAGGTGCGCCGGCCGGCTCCCGCGGGCAGTCCGACCTCCGCCGGGCGCACGCGCTCGCGCCACGACCTCAGCACGCTCGCGAACTCGCTCATGCCCCCATGCTCCTCCCTCGCGGCCGCGCGGTCCTGGTATCGGCGGTCCTGGTATCGGCAGTCCTGGTATCGGCGGTCCTGGCGTCAGGCGGTACCTGGGGCGGCGGGCGGCACGGGCACAGCATGGGGACATGACAACGACACTGATCACCGGAGCCAACCGCAGCCTCGGACTCGAGACCGCCCGCCGCCTCCTCGAGGCCGGCCACACCGTGTACGCCGGAATGCGCGACACCGCCGACGGGGACGCCGTCCGCGCCCTCGGAGCGCACGCCGTGCAGCTCGACGTCCTCGATGCGGCGAGCGTCGACGCCGCGATCGCCTCCCTCCCCGCCCTCGACGTGCTCGTCAACAACGCCGGCGTCCTCGGCACCTCGTTCGGCGTCGACGACCTGTCGGCGGAGGCGATGGCGAGCGTCCTCGACACCAATGTCACCGGGATCGTCCGCGTGACCCAGGCCGCACTGCCGCTGCTCCGGCGCTCGGCCGCGCCCGTGATCGTGAACGTCGCCTCCGGTGTCGGCTGGCCGCGGGCACTCTCCACCCCGAGTGCCGACGAATTCCCCGTGCAGGCCGTTCCGTACGCCGCGTCGAAGGCCGCGGTCATCGCCCTCACGGTGCAGTACGCCAAGAACCTGCCTGAGTTCCGCATCAACGTGACCGACCCGGGCTACACCGCGACCGACTTCAACGGGCACGGCGGTCACCAGACCGTGACGGAGGGCACCGACGCGACGGTCGCGCTCGCGCTCGTCGGCCCCGACGGCCCGACCGGCGAGTTCCACTCCCGCCACGGCCGCATCGAGTACTGAGGGCCGCGAGGGCACCCCGGACAGCCCGGCATTCGTTGCAAGGGGCAACAAAAGGGCGGCGGAGGCGGCACAATGAGGGCATGACGCAACGGAGCAACTGGGCCGGCACCTACGAGTACCGCGCCGCCGACATCATCGAGCCCGAGTCGATCGAGGAGGTGCAGCGCCTTGTCCGCGAGAACGACCGCGTCCGCGCGCTCGGCACCCGCCACTCCTTCAACCCGCTCCCCGACACCCCGGGCGCCCTGCTGCATCTCGGCCGCCTCGCCTCCGACCCGGTGATCGACGCCGACGCGAACACGATCACGGTCGGAGGCGCCACCCGCTACGGCATCGTGGCCTCGCACCTGCACAGCAACGGCTACGCCCTGCACAACATGGGGTCCCTCCCCCACATCTCGGTCGCGGGCGCGATCTCGACCGGCACCCACGGCTCCGGCGACCGCAACGCCAACCTCTCCTCCGCCGTCTCGGCGCTCGAGCTCGTCACCGCCGACGGGTCGCTGCGCACGATCCGGCGCGGCGAGCCCGGCTTCGAGGGCGTCGTCGTCGGACTCGGCGCCTTCGGCATCGTCACCCGCGTCACCCTCGACATCCAGCCGACCTTCGACGTCCGCCAGGACGCCTTCGTCGACCTCCCCTGGGACCGCGTGCTCGACGACTTCGACGCGATCACCTCCTCGGCCTACAGCGTCAGCCTCATGACGCACTGGTCGAGCCCGACCGTCGAGCAGCTCTGGCTGAAGACCAAGGTCGAGAACGGCTCCGTGGCGGACGTCGACGCGACGCACCTCGGCGCGATCGCCGCCTCGGCCAGCCTCTTCGCCGTGTCGGAGGGCGTCGACTCGAACCTCAACCCGTTCGGCGGCTCCGTCGGACCGTGGTCGGAGCGCCTCCCGCACTTCCGCCTCGACCGCGGGCCGAGCGCCGGCGACGAGATCCAGAGCGAGTACATGGTGCCGCGCGAGAACATCCGGGAGGCGCTCGTGGCGCTCCGCGCGATCGGCGAGCGGATCGACGAGGTGCTGCTGATCACCGAGCTGCGCACCATGGCGGGCGACGACCAGTGGCTCTCCCCCGCATCCGGTCGCGACAGCGTCGGCATCCACTTCACCTTCGCGAAGGACCGCGCGGGAGTCGACGCGGTGCTGCCCGCCGTCGAGGGCGCGCTGCTGCCGCTCGGCGCCCGCCCGCACTGGGGGAAGCACTTCCTCGCCGGCGCGTCCGAGATCGCGCCGCTGTACCCGCACCTCGCCGACTGGCGCGCGCTGCGCTCGGAGTGGGACCCGGCCGGGACGTTCGCGAGCGACTTCGTGCAGGAGCGCCTCCTGGGCTGACGCCCGCGCTCGAAGGGTGTCAACGGGGGTTCGGAGCCTGGGCGCGCGTCGTAGCGTCGAGGGGACGAGAGGGAGGCGCACCATGCCCCGTGACGAGCAGATCCCGTCCACGATCGAGCGCTCCGACCAGCACGCGCAGGCCCTGTGGTCGGCCGCGCACGACTCCGCCGTGGAGAGCTACGGAGACGGCGAGCGCGCCCACCGCACCGCGTTCGCCGCGCTGAAGCACGAGTACGAGAAGGTCGGCGACCACTGGGAGCGCAAGGCCGAGAAGGGCCCGTCCGACGACCGCGCCGCCCAGCGCGGACCCGGCGGCGACGGTGAGACCGCGGGCGGAGTCGACGCGAACGCCACCAAGGCGCACCTCCTCGACCTCGCGAAGCGCCTCGACATCCGCGGCCGCTCGCGCATGACCAAGCCCGAGCTCGTCGACGCCCTCCAGCGCGAGAACACGAAGCGCACCCGCAAGGCCGCCGACTGACCCGTGGCCGACCTCCGCTTCTGACGGATGTGGATCTCGATACGCCCGCTGCGCGGGCTACTCGATCAGCGAGCTCCGGATCGCCGCCATCCCGAGCTCCAGCTCGGCGAACGTCGTCGACAGCGGCGACAGCCCGATCCGGATGCCGTCCGGCCGGCGGAAGTCGGGGATGATCCCCTCCGCCTGCAGCCGCGGCACGAGCGCCGCGAACGAGTCGTGCGCGATCGTCACGTGCGAGCCGCGCTCCCGGGGCGCCCGCGGAGTCGCCACCCGCACCCCGAGCGGCACCAGCCACTCGTCGGCCAGCTCGAGCGCGTACGCCGTCATCGCCTCCGACTTCGCGCGGACCGCGGGCATGCCCACCGAGCCGATCAGCGCGATCATGTCCTGCATCGCGACCATCGCCGTGATCGGCGGCGTCCCGCTGAGGAACCGGCGCATCCCGGCAGCGGGCGTGTAGCCCGGCCCCATCTCGAACATGTCGGCGACGCCCATCCAGCCCTGGATCGGCTGCGCGAGCGAGTCCTGGTGCCGCGAGGCGACGTACGCCCACGCGGGCGCCCCCGGGCCGCCGTTGAGGTACTTGTACGAGCAGCCGACCGCGAGGTCCGCCTCCCACGCGTCGAGGTGCATCGGCACCGAGCCGACCGAGTGGGAGGCGTCCCACAGCACGAGCGCGCCCGCCGCGTGCGCCTGCGCGGTGATCGCGGCGGCGTCCGCGAGGAACCCCGAGCGGTAGGCGACGTGGCTCAGCAGCACGAGCGCGGTGCGGTCGCCGAGCACCGGGGCGAGATCCTCCGTCGAGACTCCGCGCTCCGGGTCCGAGGTGATCCAGCGGAGGGTGCTCCCGGTCTCGGCCGCGATGCCCTCGAGCACGTAGCGGTCGGTGGGGAAGTTGTCGGTGTCGACGACGATCTCGTCGCGACCCTCCGCCGCCTGCCGCGCGACGGCCGCGCGCGCCAGCTTGTAGAGCAGCACCGTCGTCGAGTCGGCGACCACCGTCTGCCCCGCGGCCGCACCGAGCGCCGCCGCGCCGAGGGCGTCGCCGACCTCGAGCGGGCGGTCGAGCCACGACTCCGCCCAGCCGCGGATGAGGCGCCCGCCCCACTCCTCCTCCGCGAAGCGCGCGAGACCCTCGACGCTCGCCCGCAGCGGTCGCCCGAGCGAGTTGCCGTCGAGGTAGGAGCGCACCTCGGGGGTGCGGACGAAGAGCTCGGGGTACGGCGCGAGCGGGTCCTGAGCGTCGAGCGGATGCATCCCCTCAGCGTAGGGTCGCCCACTCCGCCCCTCGAGACTCCAGGAGTTGTCGTACTCGGCACTCGACTACGACAACTCCTGCGTTCTCGACGGCCCCACCCGGAGGTGCGACGCCCGCAGCCTGAGAAGTCAACGAGCAGACGCGGATCCGGCGCCCACCTACGCTCGCCGGAGGACGACCACCCCCGACCCCGGAGCCGCCCCGTGACCCAGCAGACCCCTCGCCCCGCCCCGCAGACCGAGCCCGCCGCATGAGAGTCACCGACACCAGCGACCTGTGGTGGCGCACCGCCGTCTTCTACAACCTCGACGTCGAGACCTTCATGGACTGGAACGACGACGGCGTCGGCGACCTCGAGGGCCTCGCCCACCGCATCGACTACCTCGCCGAGCTCGGCGTCAGCTGCCTCTGGCTCGCGCCGTTCTACACGTCGCCGGGGCGCGACAACGGCTACGACATCAGCGACTTCTTCGGAGTCGACGCGCGCTACGGCCACCACGGCGACGTCGTCGAGGTCGTCCGCACCGCCCACGACCGCGGGATGCGCGTCATCGTCGACCTCGTCGTCAACCACACCAGCGACCAGCACCCCTGGTTCCAGGCAGCCCGCTCCTCCCCCGACAGCCCCTACCGCGACTACTACGTCTGGCGCGACGCGCCGCCGGCCGACCAGCCGGCCAACGTGTTCCCGGATGCGGAGGACGGCGTCTGGTTCCTCGACGAGGAGGCCGGCCAGTACTACCTGCACAACTTCTACCGCCACCAGCCCGACCTCAACACCGACAACCCGGCGGTGCGCGACGAGATCGCCAAGCTGGTCGGCTTCTGGCTGCAGCTCGGCGTCGACGGCTTCCGCGTCGACGCGGTGCCCTACCTGATCACTCCCGGCGCTCCCGACGAGCACGAGTGGCTGCGCCTGCTCCGCCGCTTCGTCTCGCGCCGCTCGGGCGAGGCGGTGATGCTCGGCGAGGTCAACATCGGCCGCGACGAGCAGCTCGCCTTCTTCGGCGGTGAGGACGCGGACGAGCTGTCGATGCAGTTCGACTTCATCGGCAACCAGCGCCTCTACCTGGCCCTCGCCCGCGGCGAGGCGGCGCCGCTCGCCGAGGCTCTCGCGAGTCGTCCCGCCACGTCGACCGGCAGCCAGTGGGCCAACTTCGTCCGCAACCACGACGAGCTCACCCTCGACCAGCTGTCCGACGACGAGCGCGACGAGGTCTTCGCGGCGTTCGCACCGGAGCAGTCCCAGCGGATCCACGGGCGCGGCATCGTCCGCCGCCTCCCGCCGATGGTCGACGGCGATCCGCGCCGCATCCGGATGATCTACAGCCTGCTGTTCTCGCTGCCGGGTGCGCCCGTCCTCTACTACGGCGAGGAGATCGGGATGGGCGAGAACGCCTCCCTCCCGGGGCGCGGCGGCGTGCGCACCCCGATGCAGTGGAGCGCGGCCGCGAACGGCGGCTTCTCGCGCGCCGACGCCTCCGACCTGGTCGCGGCGGTCACCGAGGGCGGCTTCTCGCCCGAGCACGTGAACGCGGCCGACCAGCTCCGCGACCCCGACTCGCTGCTCGCGCACGTGAAGGGTCTGGCCTGGCTGTACCGTCGCTCACCCGAGATCGGCTGGGGCGAGTACACCCACCTGCCGGCCGACGACCCGGCCGTCTTCGCGCACCGGCTGTCGGCCTCGACGGGGACCACTGTCGCCGTGCACAACCTCGGATCGGCTCCGAGCACGGTGACGCTCCGGCTCCCCGATGCGCCCGACGGCGCCCGCCTCGTCGACTCCCTCGCCGGCGAGTCGCTGCCCGTCGGCCCGGACGGCGCCGTGACCCTCCCCCTCGACGCCTACGGCGCCCGCTGGTTCCGCCTCGTGACCGACTCCTCCCGCCGCCTGGTCTGACGCGCCCGCCTCGAGAGGGCGGGACTCCCGCGGCACTCCCTGAGAAAGCACGAGGCGTTCTCACGGCGGGCATCCCTACTCTGGCTCGGTGGACTTAGACACCCTCCTCAACATCGGCCTCGTCGTGCTGTTCGTGCTCATCGGAGGCGTCTTCGCCGGCACCGAGATGGCCATCGTCAGCCTCCGCGAGAGCCAGGTCCGCGCGATCGAGGCCGGCAGCGAGCGCGGGCGCCGCATCGCCGAGCTGGTCCGCAACCCCAACACCTTCCTCTCGGCGGTGCAGATCGGCGTGACGCTCGCCGGCCTCTTCTCGTCGGCGTACGGCGCCTCGACGATCGCCCCCGACCTCGTGCCCCCGCTGCAGTCGCTCGGCCTCTCGGCCGGCGCCGCCTCGACCGTCGCGCTCATCGCGATGACGCTCGTCATCGCCTACCTGTCGCTCGTGCTCGGCGAGCTCGTGCCCAAGCGCCTCGCGATGCAGAAGTCGGTGGCGTTCACCAAGATCCTCGCCCCGCCGCTCAACGGGCTCGCGCGCCTCATGCGCCCGGTCATCTGGCTGCTGTCGGTGTCGACCGACGCCGTGGTGCGCCTCCTCGGGGCCGACCCCCGCGAGAAGGGCGAGAGCGTCTCGGCCGACGAGGTGCGCGACATGATCTCGAGCAACACCGAGATCCACGAGGACAGCCGCCGCCTGCTCACCGACATCTTCCGCGCCGACGACCGCCGCGTCGCCGAGGTGATGCGCCCGCGTCACGACGTCGACTTCCTCCGCGGCGAGCTGCCCGTGGCGGAGGGGTACCGCGCCGTCCTCGGGGCCCCGCACTCGCGCTACCCGGTCGTCGGCGAGAGCTTCGACGACGTGCTCGGCTTCGTGCACGTCCGCGACCTGATGGCCGCGTACCCGGAGGAGTCGCCCCGGTCCGTCGCCGACATCACCCGGCCGATGCTCGCCGTGCCCGGCACCACGAAGGTGCTCTCGGCGCTGCGCACCATGCGCCAGGACGGCCACCAGATCGCCGTCGTCATCGACGAGTACGGCGGGACCGACGGCATCATCACGCTCGAGGACCTGCTCGAGGAGCTCGTCGGCGAGATCTACGACGAGTACGACGGCGCCCGCCAGGAGGGCGACGCGAAGGCCGCCGAGAACCTCCTCGAGATCGACGGCGGCATGATCCTCGAGGACCTCGAGGATCTGCTCCACGTCGAGCTGCCGGAGGGGCCCTACGAGACCGTCGGCGGGTACATCCTCGACCGCATCGGCCGCGTCGCGGTGGTCGGCGACTCGCTCGTGGTCGGCGACCACCTGCTCCGCATCGCCGAGACCGACCGCTACCGGATCTCGCGCATCACCCTCGTGCCGCAGCCCGCGTCTGCCGCCCCTGCTGCGGAGGAGCCCGGGGCCGCTTCCTAGGGCAGCCGCGTCTCGACCCACCGCGTCGCCGGCAGGCCGCGGGCGCCGGGCCGCGCCAGCCACAGTCCGCCCGCCGCGGCGTGCGCCGCCCGCTCGTCGGCCGACAGGTCGCGCGAGGCGGAGGAGACGACCGCCACATCGAGCCCGTCGCCCGCGAACGCGATGCTCGAGACGTGCGGCGCGTCGACCGAGATCCCCTCGCCCTCGAGCAGCTTCCCCTCGGAGTCGTAGACCCGTACGCCGCTGCCGCCCCAGATCGCGCACCACAGCCGGCCCTCCGCGTCGACCGTCATCCCGTCGATGAACACGCCCTCCTCCGGCTCGAGGAACGTCTCGCGGGCGCCGTCGGGGTACGCCCGGCGGTAGACGACTCCGGACTCGGTGTCGACCGAGTACATCAGCGACCCGTCGGGCGACCAGCCGAGGCCGTTGGAGAGCCTCAGGTCGTGGTCGAGCACCGTCACCGAGCCGTCGTGCTCGAGGCGGAGGAGCACATCGTCGCCCACGGACTCGCCGAGGGTCAGCGAGCCGACCACGAGCCGGCCCTGCGGGTCGATCGATCCGTCGTTGAAGCGGTGCCCCTCGGGCAGCAGCTCGGAGCCGCGGGTGAGCGAGCCGTCGACCTCGAGGATCGCGAGGCGCCGGGTCAGCGCGACGAGCACGCGCCCGTCGCCCAGCGGCAGGGCGCAGCCGACCTGCTCGCCCACGTCGGTGCGCGAGATCGCTCCGATCCCCTCCGCGGTGAGGGGCGCCGAGAGCACGGCGCCCGACTCGATGTCGACCCAGGTGACGCGGCCGGTGCCGGCGTCCCAGACGGGGCCCTCGCTGAGGACGTAGGAAGGGGTGCCCGCAGGCGTCGCGTCGATCATCCGCCCACCGTAGCCGCGGGCGGGGGGAGGCCGGGGGGCGGTTGACGGCGGGCGCCGGGTCCGCGACGGGATACACCCGGAGCCCGCCGCCTGACAAGGGGTGCATAGCCCGGCGATGCACGGGTCTATCGTCGTCTCGCCGCACCCGCAGCCGGGGCGACAGGAGGGCGTTCTCATGTCGACGGATACGACCGAGTCTCGTGACGCGAAGGGTCCGGTGCGCAGCCTCGTCCCGGCCCGCATCGACAGGCTCCCGTGGACGCGGTTCCACTGGTCGATCGTGGTCGGACTCGGCTTCTCGTGGGTGCTCGACGGCCTCGAGATCCAGATCGTCGCGAGCGCCGGGTTCGCGAAGGAGTTCGACCTCTCGGCCGCGCAGGTGGGTGTGCTCGGGACGGTCTACCTGGTCGGCCAGATCGTCGGGGCGCTGATCTTCGGGCGGCTCAGCGACCGGCTCGGGCGGCGCAAGCTCTTCATCCTCACCCTGGTGATCTACCTCGTCGCCAGCGGGCTGGCGGGTCTCGCGCCGAACTACCTGTTCCTCGCCGTGTTCCGCTTCTTCGCGGGCATGGGCATCGGCGGCGAGTACGCGGCGATCAACTCGGCCATCGACGAGCTCATCCCGTCGAAGTACCGCGGCCGGGTCGACATCGCGATCAACGGCACGTACTGGGGAGGCGCGGCGCTCGGCTCCGCGGCGAACCTGTTCTTCCTCAACGACCAGATCTTCGCCGAGAACGTCGGCTGGCGCCTCGGCTTCTTCCTCGGTCCGATCCTCGGGCTCGCGATCATCTACCTCCGCCGGCACATCCCCGAGAGCCCGCGCTGGCTGATGACGCACGGCCGCGAGGAGGAGGCGGAGCGCACGGTCGACGAGATCGAGCGCCGGGTCACGGCCGAGGGAGGCACGATCGAGCCGGTCGACGACTCGAAGGCCATCACGGTCAAGGCGACCGAGAGCATCCCGTTCCGCACCATCGCGCGCGTGCTGATCAGGCAGTACCCGAAGCGGACGCTGGTCGGCGCGACCATGATGATCACGCAGTCCTTCCTCTACAACGCGATCTTCTTCACCTACGCGCTGGTGCTCGAGAACTTCTACGGAGTGGAGCAGAGCGCGGTCTCGTACTTCTTCTTCCCGTTCGCGATCGGCAACCTGGTCGGCCCGCTGGTACTCGGCCACCTCTTCGACGTGTGGGGCCGGCGGAAGATGATCTTCCTCACCTACGGGATCTCGGGCGCCGTGCTCGCGCTCTCGGCACTGCTGTTCAGCATGGACGTGCTGACGGCGACGACGCAGACGGTCCTCTGGTGCGTGTCGTTCTTCTTCGCCTCGGCGGGCGCCTCGAGCGCGTACCTCACGGTGAGCGAGATCTTCCCGCTCGAGCTGCGCAGCCAGGCGATCTCGTACTTCTTCACCCTCGGCCAGATCGCCGGTGCCGTGGCGCCCACCCTCTACGGCGTGCTGATCGGCGACGGCAGCGACCGCGGCCCCCTCACCGTCGGCTACTACGTCGGCGCGGCCGTGATGATCGTGGGCGGAGTCGTCGCGCTCGTCTTCGGCGTCGACGCCGAGCGCCGCAGCCTCGAGAGCATCACCGAGCCGCTGTCGACGGTGCGCGACTGACGCCTCAGCCCACGTGCACGCCCGGCCGCCGCGAGCGGCGCGGCTCGGAGCGGCGCAGCACCTCGCGGGTGACCGGCGCCACCTCGCCGGTGCCGGTGATCAGGAAGCGGAACATGTTGGTCAGCGGGTCGCCCTCGGTCCACTCGAAGTAGACCTCGGGGATCACCCCGGTCAGATCGCGGATCTCGAGCAGCACCGTCGCGATCGTGTTCGGGATGGTGCCGGAGGTGACCGTCAGCACGCGGAACCCGTGCCGGACCTCGCCGCGCACCTGCAGGTCCTCCTCGAAGTCGGACGAGTCGGTCGCCTGCACCTCGAGGAACAGCACCGGCGAGCGCCGCGGCAGGTTGCTGTGCTGGTGCTCCTCCGCCAGCTTCTGCCGGTACTCGGCCTCGGAGCCGTCGTCGGGCTCGTTCGCGAGCACGCGGATCACGCCGTACTCGTCGGCGTCGGAGGTGACGAAGTCGAGCGCGGCGGCGTCGAAGGTCACCGACGTCGCCCGCAGCTGGAACGAGCGCTGGACCCGCGAGATCAGGGACACCGTGAGGATGCCGAGGATGAACACGCCCGCGATCCGCACGCCGTCGGGCCGCTCGACCACGTTGACCACCGTCGTGTAGACGAAGACCAGCGCGATGACCGCGAATCCGATCGAGCGCTTGCGCTGCTTCTTGCGCTTGGCCGAGAGGAACACGGCGACGGACGCGGAGGTGATCAGCACCAGCACGCCGGTGGCGTAGGCCCCGCCCTGGGCGTCGACGTCGGCCCTGAAGAGGATGGTGATGACGAAGGCGATGACCGTGAACACCAGCACGAGCGGGCGGACGGCGGCGGCCCATTGCGGTGCCATCCCGTAGCGCGGGAGGTAGCGCGGCACGATGTTGAGCAGCCCCGCCATCGCCGAGGCGCCCGCGAACCAGAGGATGCAGATCGTGCTGATGTCGTAGACGGTGCCGAACGCCTCACCGAGGTACTCGTGCGCGAGGTAGGCCAGGGCGCGGCCGTTCGCCTGCCCGCCCGACCGGAACTCGGCCTGCGGGATCAGCAGGGTCGTGACGAAGCTCGACGTGATCAGGAACGCCGACATCGTGACCGCGGCCGTGATCAGCAGCCGCTTGGCGCCGCGGATCCGGCCGGCCGGGTCCGCCTCGGTGTCGCCCGCCTCACCGCGGATCTGCGGCATCACGGCCACGCCGGTCTCGAACCCCGAGAGCCCGAGCGCGAGCTTGGGGAACACGATCAGCGCGATGCCCACCATGATCAGCGGGTTGCCGTGCTGCGTGTTCAGGGCCGACCACCAGTCGCTGACGACCACCGGGTTCTCGGCGACGTGCGCGAGCGCGACGACGATCACGACGGCGTTGAGCACGAGGAACGCCGCGACGAGCACGACCGCGATCGTGATCGCCTCCCTGAAGCCGCGGAGGAACACGATCGCGAGCAGGGTGATCAGGCCCAGGGTGAGCGGCACCTCGGCGCCGTGGAACCACTCCGGGGCGAACGGGTTCTCGACCGCGTGGGCCGTGGCGTCGGCCGCGCTCAGCGTGATCGTGATCATGAAGTCGGTCGCCGCGAAGCCCAGCAGCACCAGCACGAAGAGCTTGCCGCCCCACCACGGCAGCAGCCGCTCGAGCATCGCGATCGAGCCCTCGCCGCGGAAGCTCTCCCTCGCGACCCGGCGGTAGACCGGCAGCGCACCGAACAACGTCAGCAGCACGAGCACGATCGTCGCGAGCGGCGAGAGGAGCCCTGCGGCCAGCGCCGCGATCGCGGGCTGGTAGCCCAGGGTCGAGAAGTAGTCGACGCCGGTCAGGCACATCACCCGCCACCACGAGTGCGTCTTCTCGGTGGTGGAGTGCGGGCCGGGATGGGTGCCCGCGTTCTCGCGCAGGCCCTCGAGCAGCCACGCCCGCAGGCCGCCGGGACGCGCCGTGCGCAGCGGCGAGGGTTCGAGGGCGTCGGCGTCGCCGCGGACGAGGGAGGAGGTCACTGGTCTGTTCTACTCGCCCGATCGGGCGCGCGAGCCCGGATCCCGCGCATCCATACGGATCCCTAACGGGCAGTTCCTGGGGAGGAGCCCCGGGTCACTCTTCCGAGACGAGTCCCGTTGCCTTGAGCGGCAGAACCGACCCCCTCGGCAGTGTTCTAGTGCCAGAGCTTGGCGAGCGTGCCCTGCGCCGAAGCGACCGCAGGGTGAGTCCTCGCAAGGCGTTCCACCTTCACGAGGCGGTGCAGCGGCGGATCGGGGTCCACCGTCCAGATCCCGAAGACGGTCCACTGCGGCCGATGGTAGGACCACCAGCGGACTCCATCCCATCGCCGACCGCCGTTTCGCTGCTCTCGGAATATGTTCAGGGCCCAGGACTGGCTCGTCGATCGCACTCGCGTGACGACCTGAGTCGGCCGCAGCGAACGCTCGACGAGGTTGGCGGCGTCGTCGAGGTCGAGGAGTGGTGTGGCATCCGGGATCTCGAACGTCCCGAGCACTCGGCGACCGGTGGGGAGCCACGGGGTCTCGAACATGTCGTCCGACCACTGCGCCAGATCCCCGAAGGCCTCGCCGACGGCCACTTCAGGGGTGAAGCCGTAGTACCAGGTCACGTACGACGACGCGTTGTCCAGCCGTGAAGCACCTTGCGCCGGTCGGTACACGAAGTCCTCGTGTCCGGGCTCTCCCGCGGGCGCGTGAGGATCGTGTCCGAAGACCCGGTAGACCAGCACCTCCTAGGCCATGGCGATGTCGAGGGCCTTGATGACCTCACCGCTCCCCGACATCTTGAGCACATCGATCGGGCGTGCCCCGTCGAGGACCGAGTTGGACCCGCTGAGCCAGTCGATCGCTGCCTTCGGAGACCACGCCTGGAGTGCTTTCGCGACGACATAGTCGAGGTCGAGCAGCATCTGCGCGGTTCGCGGGCCCGGATGCTCCTGCCCATTGCTCCACTGGGACGGCTGACTGCGATTCACGTCGAGAAGCTTCGCGACCTCCACTCCGCTGCCCAGCGACTCGATCAGGAACGCCGCTCGTTCCCTCGCCTGCGGTATCGATCTCGCCGAGCTCGGAACGCTTCTGCGCGTCGCGCGAGTGCGCGTCGTAACAGACACCGGCCGCTTCGATCCCCGGAACGCTGACCCCTCAGGAGCGATGTGCGATGTCTTCGCGGTGCCGCTGCCAGCGCCCGACGCGCTGCGGCCGGTGGAAACCGTCACTCGAGTGGGAGCATTCTGACGTTCGACGGATGTCACGGAACTCCTCGGTCGGTGAATGGCAGCGCAAGCCGGATTCCGAAGACTATCACCCAACGAATTCGTTGGGCGAGGATCGTCGCGCGTCAGGTCGCGCGCACAGCGTAGGTGAGCACCGCGTTGCCGGCGCTGGTGGTGACGGAGTCGCGCAGCTCCAGCCGCGTCGCCGGGTCGCCCGGCTCGAACAGGCGGCGACCGGCGCCGGCGATCACGGGGTGGATCATCAGGGTCAGCTCGTCGAGCACGCCCGCGAAGAGCAGCGAGCGGGTCAGCGAGATGCTCGAGAAGAGCGAGATCTCGCCTCCGTCGGTCTGCTTGAGGCGCGTGAGGAACTCGGCGACATCGCCCTCGATGAGAGTCGCGTTCCACTCGAGCGGGCCTCGGAGGGTCGTCGAGGCGACGTACTTCTCGATCGGGTTGATGAAGGAGCCGAACGGGTCGTCGGCCGGCGCGCTCGGCCAGTACTGCGACCACTCCTCGTAGCCCGCGCGCCCGAGGACGGCGGTGTCGACGGAGCCGATCATCCGCCCCATCATCGCGCCCAGCTCGGCGTCGAAGCTGTCGAACTGGAAGAGGTTCGGCCACTCGACGACCCCGTCGACCGACATGAAGAGCCCCGCGGTGAGCGTGCGCATGGTGTGCCTCCCGTGACCGCCGGCGACCGTGCCGACGCGGACAGCCTCCCGCACCCCTCCCGCCCGGACAAGCGCCGATCCGCGCCGCGCGGGCCGCACAACCAAGGCTGGAAGGCCGGTTCCGCCGAGGATCCAGCGGTTCCGGCCTTCCAGCCTTGGTTGTGAGGGAGCTGTCGGGGCGCGACCGCCCGACTCGGGCTACTCCTCGACGACGATGGTGGTGATCACCGGGTTGCGGCGGTGGCGGCGGGTCAGCCAGCGACCGAGGGTGCGGGTGATCAGGGCCTCGATCGCCTCGCGCTCGGTCGGCTTGCCGGCGGCCTGCAGCACCGCGTCGTCGATCGCCTTGCTGGCGTTGTCCTTCCAGCCCGGCTCCTCGACGAAGCCGCGGGTGAAGAACTCGACCGGCTCGCCGAGCGTGCCGCGGTCGAGGTCGACGATGGCGAGCACCGTGATGGCGCCCTCCTCCGCGAGCACGCGGCGGTCGATCATCGCGTCCTCGGTGGCGACGCCCATCGTGGTGCCGTCGACCAGGATCTGGTCGGCCGGGATGCGTCCGCTGACGCGCGAGCGGCCCTTGACGAGGTCGATCGAGACGCCGTCCTCGATGACGAAGACGTTCTTCTCGTCGATCCCGGTGCGGGTCGCGATCGCCGCGTTGGCGGTGAGGTGGCGCCACTCGCCGTGCACGGGGAGCACGGCGGTCGGGCGGAGGATGTTGTAGCAGTAGGCGAGCTCGCCCGCGCTGGCGTGACCCGAGACGTGCACCTTGGCGTTGCCCTTGTGCACGACGGTGGCGCCCCAGCGGGTGAACGCGTTGATGATCCGGTAGATCGCGTTCTCGTTGCCGGGGATGAGCGAGCTGGCCAGCAGCACGGTGTCGCCCGGGCCGATGTCGATGATGTGGTCCTTGTTGGCCATGCGCGACAGCGCGGCCATCGGCTCGCCCTGCGACCCGGTGCAGATCATCACGATCTCGGTCGCCGGGAGCTTCTCGAGCACCTTCATGTCGACCACGAGGCCCGCGGGGATCTTGAGGTAGCCGAGCTCGGCGGCGATGCCCATGTTGCGCACCATCGAGCGGCCGACGAAGGCGACCTTGCGGCCGTGCTTGTGGGCGGCGTCGAGCACCTGCTGGATGCGGTGGACGTGGCTCGCGAAGCTCGAGACGACGATGCGGCGCGGGGCGGTGCGGAACACCTGGTCGATCGCGGGGGCGAGGTCGCCCTCCGAGATCGCGAAGCCGGGCACGTCGGCGTTGGTCGAGTCGACGAGGAAGAGGTCGACTCCCTCGTCGCCGAGGCGCGCGAAGCCGGGGAGGTCGGTGGTGCGCCCGTCGAGCGGGAACTGGTCCATCTTGAAGTCGCCGGTGTGCAGCACGAGGCCGGCCTCGGTGCGGATCGCGACGGCGAGGCCGTCGGGGATGGAGTGGTTCACCGCGAGGAACTCGAGGTCGAAGACGCCCGCGTCGACGCGGTCGCCCTCCTTGACCGGGCGGGTGCGCGGGGTGATGCGGTGCTCCTGCAGCTTCGCGCTGATCAGCGCGAGCGTGAAGGTCGAGGCGATGATCGGGATGTCGCCGCGCTCCTTGAGGAGGTAGGGGACGCCGCCGATGTGGTCCTCGTGACCGTGGGTGAGCACGATCGCCTCGATGTCCTTCAGGCGCGAGCGGATCGCGGCGAAGTCGGGGAGGATCACGTCGATGCCGGGCTGGTTCTCCTCGGGGAAGAGGACGCCGCAGTCGACGATGAGCAGCTTGCCCTTGTGCTCGAAGACGGTCATGTTGCGACCGATCTCGCCGAGTCCGCCGAGCGGAGTGATGCGCATCCCGCCCTTCTCGAGGGGCTTCGGCGTGGGGAGCTCGAGGTGATGGCGCGCGGGCTTGGCGGTGCGGGTGTTTCTCATGAGTGCTTTCCGGTGAGGGAGGAGTCCGGGTGGCGGCGCGGTGGCGCGGGGCTGCGGAGTTCTCGGTAGGGATGTCTCGCATCCGGCGTGCTCCCTCGGCGAACTGGCGCGGAAGGGGCGGTGCGGGTGGTCGCGAGGGCGATCGTGGGTGCGCGGAACGATCTGTCGTCCGCGGCTGCTGCCTCTAGTCTGCCAGCGATCCCTGGAACAGGACGACGAGACGCCGATCCCGGGTATGTCGCGCCTGTGGAGGCGGCCGCTCAGCGGCTCGACAGCAGCTCGACGAACTCGTCGGCCATCGCGAGCTGCGCCTGCAGCGCGTCGCGCCGCTCGCGGGCCTGCGCCACGAAGCGGTCGAGCTCGGCGCGGTCCTCGGGGTCGCCTCCGTGCGCCTCGATGCGGTCGATGACGCGCAGCAGCGCCGCCATCTCGTCCAGCGAGAAGCCGAGGGGCTTCATCCGGCGGATGAGGATGAGGCGGTCGTAGTCGTCCTGCGTGTAGAGGCGGAATCCGCCCTCGGTGCGCCCCGACGCGGTCACCAGGCCGACCTCGTCGTAGTGGCGCAGGGTGCGCAGCGACAGGCCGGTCTTCTCGGCGAGCTCGCCGATGTGCATCGTGACCGACATCCGACCTCCCGATATCAACCCTCACGTGAGGGTAGAGTTGGCGCAGGGCGTTCGCCCGCCCCCACATTCTTCCCTGCGCGAAGCAGCGTCTCGCGCCTCCCGACTCTCGTGACGAGAGCCCCGACTCCTGGAGTTCCATGACCACCGCCACCCCGCCCCGCTACCGCGCCGAGCCCACCGTCATGACGGCGCTGCGCTCGCCCCGCCTCCTCAGCCGCGAGGTGCTCGCCGGCCTCGTCGTCGCGCTCGCGCTCATCCCCGAGGCGATCTCGTTCTCGATCATCGCCGGAGTGGACCCCCGCGTCGGCCTGTTCTCGTCCTTCGTGATGGCGGTCACCATCGCCTTCCTCGGCGGCCGCCCCGCGATGATCACCGCGGCGACCGGAGCCGTCGCGCTCGTCATCGCGCCGGTCGCCCGCGACTACGGGCTGGACTACTTCATCGCCACGGTGATCCTCGCCGGCGTCTTCCAGATCGTCCTGGGCCTGCTCGGAGTCGCGAAGCTGATGAGGTTCATCCCGCGCAGCGTCATGGTCGGCTTCGTCAACGCGCTCGCGATCCTGATCTTCACCGCGCAGATCCCGAACCTCATCGGCGTGCCGTGGCTCGTCTACCCGCTCGTCGCGATCGGCATCGTGATCATGGTCGTGATGCCGCGACTGACCCGGGTGGTGCCCGCTCCGCTCGTCGCGATCGTGCTGATCACCGCGGCCGTCGTCGTGACGGCGATCGCCGTGCCGACCGTCGGCGACCAGGGCGAGCTGCCGCGCAGCCTCCCCGAGCTGTTCGTGCCGAACGTGCCGCTGACCTGGGAGACCTTCACGATCATCGCGCCGTACGCGATCGCGATGGCGCTCGTGGGCCTCCTCGAGTCGCTGATGACCGCGAAGCTCGTCGACGACATCACCGACACCCACTCGCAGAAGACGCGCGAGTCCCTCGGGCAGGGCGCCGCCAACGTGCTGTCCGGCCTGTTCGGCGGCATGGGCGGCTGCGCGATGATCGGCCAGACGATGATCAACGTGAAGGCCTCCGGCGCCCGCACGCGCATCTCGACGTTCCTCGCGGGCGTGTTCCTGCTGATCCTCGTGGTCGTGCTCGGCGACGTCGTCGCGATCATCCCGATGGCGGCGCTGGTCGCCGTGATGGTGATGGTGTCGGTCGCAACGTTCGACTGGCACAGCATCCGCCCCTCGACGCTGCGCCGCATGCCGCTCGGCGAGACCCTGGTGATGGTCGCGACCGTCGCCGTCGTGGTCGTCACGCACAACCTGGCCATCGGAGTCATCATCGGCGTCATCGCCGCGATGATCGTCTTCGCCCGCCGCGTCGCCCGCTTCGCGACCGTCGAGCGCACGGTGTCGGAGGGGACCGCCCACTACCGCGTGACCGGCGAGCTGTTCTTCGCCTCCAGCAACGACCTGACGACCCAGTTCGAGTACGCGGAGGACCCCTCCCGCGTCGTGATCGACCTCTCGGGCTCGCACGTCTGGGACGCCTCGACCGTCGCCGCCCTCGACGCGATCACCACCAAGTACGAGCGCCACGGCAAGCACGTCGTGATCGAGGGCATGAATGACGCCTCGACCCGCATGCACACCCGCCTCGCCGGCAACCTCGGCGCGGGGCACTGACCTGGCCTCTGACCTAGCATTCGGGCATGGCCCTCCTGCACCGCGCGACGATCACGCCCAGCAAGCTCGAGATCGTCGAGGCGTGGGCTCCGACCCAGCCGTGGTGCCCGGGCGGAGGCGTCGAGCAGGTCGGCGCGTACCGGTTCGACGACCCCGCGGGCGAGGTGGGCATCGAGGCGCTGATCGTGCAGGCTCCGGACGGGCCGGCACTGCAGGTGCCCGTGACCTACCGGGGCGCGCCGCTCGAGGGCGGCGAGCCGTGGCTGATCGGCACGATGACCCACTCGGTGCTCGGCGAGCGCTGGGTGTACGACGCGGCGGGCGATCCGGTCGCGGTCGCCGTCTTCGCCACGGCGATCCGCACGGGCGGGGTGCAGGCCGAGCTCGAGGTCGAGATCGACGGAGTGATGGTGCGGCGCGATCCGACCGCGACGGTCCGCGGCAGCGGCTCCGCCTCCGACCCGGTCCCCGTTCCCACGGCGGTCCGCACCCGGAGCGACGAGCGCTCGACGACCGTCGAGGCCGACGGGTTCGAGCTGACGCTGCGCCGGGTGCTCGACGACGCGCCGGCCGACGGCGAGACCCTCGTCGGCAGCTGGTCCGGCTCCGGCCCGACCGTCCTCGCGAGCCTGGCCTGACCGACTCCGCGGGATGTCACCTCCGCGGCATGCTTGTCGCCCTCGCTGATCGAGTAGCCCGCGCAGCGGGCGTATCGAGATCCACCAGCGTCAGAAGAAGGTGCCGGACTCCCGATCTGCTGAAGCCAGTGGGTCTCGATACGCCGCCTTCGGCAGCTACTCGACCAGCGGGCTGGAGTGCGCCGCACAACATCAGCTGAGACGGGGGTGCATCGCCCAGCAGCGGAGGCACCCCACTCTCAGCTGATGTTGCGCTGTACCTTGCTGATCGAGTAGCCCGCGCAGCGGGTGTATCGAGATCCACCAGCGTCAGAAGAAGGTGCCGGACTCCCGATCTGCTGAAGCCAGCGGGTCTCGATACGCCGCCTTCGGCAGCTACTCGACCAGCGGGCTGGAGTGCGCCGCACAACATCAGCTGAGACGGGGTTGCATCGCCCAGCAGCGGAGGCACCCCACTCTCAGCTGATGTTGTACGGCCACCTCGGGCGAAGCGGCGCCGCGGGTCAGCGCAGCGAGGCCAGGACCGCCTCGAGCTCGTCGACGGCGAAGTCGATCTCGTCGGCGGTCACCACGATCGGGGGCGCGAGACGGATCGTCGAGCCGTGGGTGTCCTTCGCCAGCACCCCGCGCGTCATCAGCGCCTCGCACACCGCTCGACCCGAGGCGAGCGCCGGGTCGATGTCGATGCCGGCCCAGAGCCCTGCGCCGCGGACGGCGACGACTCCGCGCCCGATGAGCTTGACCAGCCGCGCGTGCAGCTGCTCGCCGCGCGCGCGGGCCATCGCCTGGTACTCGCCGGTGGCGAGCATCTCGACGACTGCCAGGCCGACGGCGGCGGCGAGCGGGTTGCCTCCGAACGTCGAGCCGTGCTGCCCGGGCTGCAGCACGCCGAGCACGTCGGCGTTCGCGACGACGGCCGAGACGGGCACGATCCCGCCGCCGAGCGCCTTGCCCAGCAGGTACACGTCGGGGACGACGCCCACCAGGTCGCACGCGAAGGTCGCGCCGGTGCGGCCGAGTCCCGACTGGATCTCGTCGGCAATGAAGAGCACGTTGTGCCGGGAGGTGATCTCGCGCACCGCGGGCAGGTAGTCGGCCGGCGGCACGACGATGCCCGCCTCGCCCTGGATGGGCTCGATCAGCACGGCGACGGTGTCCTCGTCGATCGCGGCCTCGAGGGCGGCCGCGTCGCCGAACGGCACCGTGCGGAAGCCGGGGGTGAACGGCGCGAAGCCCTCGCGCGCCTCCGCGTCGTCGCTGAACGAAATGATCGTGGTCGTGCGGCCGTGGAAGTTGCCCGCGGCGACGATGATGTTCGCGCGGCCCGGCGTCACGCCCTTCACGCGGTAGCCCCAGGCGCGGGCGACCTTGATGCCCGACTCGACCGCCTCCGCTCCGGTGTTCATCGGCAGGACCATGTCCTTGCCGGCCAGCGCGGCGAGCGCCGTGACGAACGGGCCGAGCCTGTCGTTGTGGAACGCGCGGCTGGTGAGGGTGACGCGCGAGAGCTGCGCGCGCGCCGCCTCCAGGAGCACCGGGTGCGAGTGCCCGAAGTTGACGGCGGAGTAGGCGGCCAGGCAGTCGAGGTAGCGGCGCCCCTCGACGTCGGTGATCCACGCGCCCTCACCGGTCGCGGCGACGACGGGCAGCGGGTGGTAGTTGTGCGCGGCGTGCGCCTCCTCCGCGGCGATCAGATCGGCGGATCGGCGGGTCTCGGTGATGCTCATGTCGTTCCTCCTCTGGAGTGGGGGGGGTCAGCGCCGCAGCTCGAGCGTGCAGCACTTGACGCCGCCGCCGCCGAGCAGCAGCTCGGAGAGGTCGACGCCGATCGGGCGGTAGCCGCGCTCGCGCAGCTGGCGCTCGAAGCCGACCGCGCGCGAGGCGATGACGACGTGGAGGCCGTCCGAGAACGAGTTGAGCCCGAGGACGGAGGCGTCCTCCTCCGAGACGAGGATCGCGTCGGGGTAGAGCTCGCGCAGCACGCGGTTGCCCTCGTCGCTGAACGCGCTCGGGAGGTAGGCGATGTTCGTGTCGTCGAGCACGGCGATCGCGGTGTCGAGGTGGTAGAACGACGGGTTCACGAGCTCGAGGGTCACCACCTCGCGGCCGAAGACGCGGGCGACCTCGGCGTGCGAGTCCGAGGCCGAGCGGAATCCGGTGCCCGCGAGGATGCGGTCGCCGACGAGGAGGAAGTCGCCCTCGCCCTCGTTGACCTCCTCGGGGACGCGCACGTCGAAGCCGGCGCCGCGGAACCACTCCATGTAGGCGGGGCCCTCCGGCTGGCGCTCGGGGTAGGTGAAGGAGGCGCCGTAGGCGATGCCGTCGATCACGAAGCCGCCGTTCGCGGCGTAGACCATGTCGGGCAGGCCCGCCTCGGGCTCGATCAACTGCACGTCGAAGCCGAGGCCGACGTAGGTGTCGTAGAGGGTCTGCCACTGGCGCAGCGCCAGATCGGTGTCGGTCGGGACGGCCGGGTCCATCCAGGGATTGATCCGGTAGACGACCGTGAAGTGCTCGGGGCGGCACATCAGGATCGACTTGGCGACGGGGGTGCGGGCGGGTGCGCTGGTGAGCACGGCGGTGTCGGTCATTCGAGTCCTCCTGCGAAAGGCTGCGGATGAGCGGACCGGGTCCAGTGGCTCCGGGCCCCGCGGAGGATCGTCACGGGGTGGAGCACGCTCGCAGCCAGTCTGGCACGCAGGGATCCTGCGATTTCCGCCGTCGCGCGCAGTAATCCGCCGCAAACGCCCCCACCCGCGCTCCGATCAGCCGGCCGCGAGGGCGAGCTCGTTCGGCGTCGCTCCGAGCTCCCCCGTCGCGACGATCTCGCCGGTCGCCAGGTCGACGGCGTGGATCGCGTCCGCAGCCGGCTCGGTGACGTACGCGGTGCCGCCGGCGATCGCGAGGGCGGGGTGCGGATCCTGCCACTGGACCGGCCCCTTCCAGGCGTCGATCACGGGGAGCTCGCCGACGAGCTCGCCCGTCCCGGGGTCGAGCACGTGGATCGACCCGTCGGCGCCGAGGACGTAGGCGAGGTCGCCGGGGCCGCGGGCGATGTCGCGGAAGGTGTACTCCGCGCCGTCCGGCAGGTCGACGACGTCGAGGGTGCCGGCCACCGTGTCGATCAGCGTGACCGCGCCGAGGAGGTAGCCCTCGGCGTCGGGGTCGTCCTTGTAGTCGCCGACGACGATCGGGCTCGTCTCGCTGACGTAGGCGTTGCCCATCCGGCCGTACGGCTGATCGGGAGCGGTGAGCTTGGTGATCGCGCCGTCGCGGTAGAGCAGAGCGCCGTCCTCGCAGCCGAAGACGACGGCCTCGTCGGCGGCCGTGCCCTCGCCGTGCACGCCGGGGCACTGGTCGCTCCCGCCGACGACCGCGCCGGAGGGGTCGCGGACCTCGATGCCGGTCCGGCCGTCGGAGTCGCCGACCGTGGTGAGGAGGGTGCCGTCCTCGAGCACGACCGAGACGCCGTGGTGCGCCTGGACGCCGGGGATCGTCTCGACCTCGGGGAGAGCATCGGAGTCGCCGAGGTCGGCGGTGTCGAAGACGGTCGTGTCGCTCGTGCCGTCGGCGTAGAGGATCGTGCGCCCGGCGTGACGGACGACGTGGCCGGGGGCGTCAGCGGCGAAGACGAGGTCGGTGAGCTCCGGCTCGCCGGCGGTGTCGAGCACCTGGAAGCCGCCGCTCGTCGTGACCAGCACGTGGCGTCCGTCGCCGGCGGGGTTCAGGCGGGTGAACTCCTCCGCATCGAGGTCCGCGAGGGTCTCGAGGGTCGTCCCGTCGAGGACGAGGATCCCGCCGGCGTACGAGACGGCGATCCGGGAGCCGGCGGCCGAGGTGTCGGCGGCCGAGGTGTCGGTGGCCGCGGTGTCGGTGGCCGCGCTGCCGGTGGCACTCGACGAGCAGGCGGCGAGACCCACGGCGGTGCCGAGGGCGAGCAGGGCGGCGCCGGCTCGTCGGAGGTGGGGGATTCGCATGGTGGTTCCTCTTCCTTCGGGAGGGCGCTCAGGGGGAGAGCCCGGTGGCGATGCGCTGCGTGTTCGCGCGCATCATGGCGAGGTAGTCGGGAGCGCCGCCCTCCGGTCCGGTGAGGGACTCGGTGAACAGCTCGACCACCTCCACGCGGACGTCGGCCTCGCTCGCCAGCGCCTGGACGAGCCGGTCGGGCGAGGAGGACTCCGCGAAGATCGTGGGGACTCCGGCGCGCTCGACCGCGTCGACGAGGTCGGCCAGGTCGGAGGCGGACGGAGCGGCGAGGGTCGTGCCGCCGGGGATGACGGCGCCGACGACCTCGAAGTCGAACCGCTCGGCGAGGTAGCCGAAGACGTGGTGGTTCGTGACGAGCGCGCGCCTGCGCTCGGGGAGGGCGGCGAAGGCGGCCGTCATCTCGGCGTCGAGCCGCTCGAGCTCGTCGCGGTAGACGGCGGTGCTCGCGGCGAGGGCCTCGGGATCCACGCCGCCGATCCGCGCGAGGGCCGGCTCGAGCGCGTCGACGACGTCGATCATCCGCGCGGGGTCGGTCCAGAAGTGCGGGTCGGGCCGCCCCTCGGCGTCACCGTCGCTGTAGGCGAGGGCGTCGATCACGTCTCCGGCGACGAACGCCGGGGCGCCCGCCTCCGCCGCGGCGTCGAGGTGCTGCTGCACGCCCTCCTCGAGGCCGAGGCCGTTCGAGACGACGAGGTCGGCCGAGCGGAGGCGCGCCGCCTGCTGCGCCGAGATCTCGAAGGAGTGCGGATCGGCGTCCGGCTCCATCAGCGTCACGACCTCCGCCTCGTCGCCGACGAGCTCGCCCACGACGTCGCCGAGGATGGTGGTCGAGACCATCACGAGCGGCCGGTCGTCCTCGGGGGTCGCGCAGCCCGCGAGCAGCAGGGCGGTGATGGCGACGGCGGCGGAGAGACGTCTCGCGCGCACGGTCAGCGTCCCGTCTCGGCGGTGAACGCCGGCTCGGCGGGAGTCTCGAAGGTCCGCGCGACCCGGGCCCCGTCGGCGTAGTCGATCTCGTGCAGCCGCCGCTCGGCGGGCGCGCTGAGGTAGGCGCGCTGCTGGTCGGCGACGAGGACGGGCGCGCGGCCCGTGGCGAGGGACTCGGCGACCAGCGGCGCGGTCTCGGCCAGCACCGCTCCGTCGGCGCCGTCGAGGACGAGCATCCGGCCGTCCTCGGCGAGGGCGAGCACGTGCCCGTCGGCGTCGTCGACCGCGGTCACCTGCACCAGCGGTGCGGGAGCGGGGAGCAGGGTCCACGACCGCTCGCGGGTGTCCAGCAGCCAGACGCCCTCGCGGCCGGCGAGCCCGGCGACGGTCGGGCGGCCCTCGCGGTTGCCGAACGCGGTGGCGGCGGGCGCCGTCGAGCCCTCGGGGTACGGGAGGCGCTCGACGGCGAGTCCGTCGTCGCCCGCGGAGGCGAGCAGCGCCCCGTCGCTGCAGCCGATGACCGCGCCGACGCGCGTCGTGATCGTGCCGGCCGCGTCCGGGCACGGCTCGACGAGTCCGGTGCGCTCGCCCTCGGAGGTGTACTCGGCGACGGTCGTCCCCGCGCCGGTGCCCTCGGTCACGAGGGCCGAGGACCCGACCGGGACGACGAGCCCCGGCCCGGCCGCCGCGGGGAGGCGGAACCGCTCGACGATCTCGCCGCGCGAGAGCGCCTCCGTGTCGAGGAGCACGGCCTCGCCGGAGCCCTCGGAGCCCTCGAAGTAGAGGCCCGTCCCTCCCGAGGTCGAGAGGTTCGTCGTGGCGACGGTCGCCGCGCCGTCGCCCTCGACCGTGCCGAGGAGTCGCGGCTCGGCGCGGTAGTAGTGGAAGTGGTCGACGTGGTCCCAGGTCCACCGGCCGCTGTCGACGATCTCGACGCCCTCGCTCGTCCGGGCGAAGAGGTAGCGGCCGTCGGTGGTCACCGCCGCGGGCGCTCCGATCGCGCCGAGAGCGGCGGTCGTCTCGTCGAGCAGGTCGAGCTGCGCGACTCCCCCGGCGGGATCGATCGTCACGAGGGCGAGCGGCGGTTCGGCGAGCTCGGCCGCGCCCGCGACCGCGCCGTGCCCCTCACCCTCACCCTCACCCGCACCCGCACCCGCGGAGGGAGGAGCGGGATCGGCGGGAGTGGTCGAGCAGGCGACCAGGCCGAGGGCGAGAGCGCTGAGCAGAGCCGGGGACACGAGACGGAGACGCACGGGGGCCTTTCGAGGAGAGCGGGAGGAGGAGGTCATGCGACGGCCACCGGAGGAGCGAGGCGGGCTCCCAGCGCCCGCAGCGCCCCCGACAGCGCCGCCAGGGCGACCGCGGTCACGGCCACCGAGGCACCGGCCGCGGTCGCCGCGTGCCACGAGACCAGCAGCCCGGCGAACACGGAGGCGACGCCGAAGGCCGCCGCCAGCACGATCCGCGTCGGGATCCGAGTCGTCCACTGCCCCGCCGCGACGGCGGGCGCCAGCAGCAGTCCGACGACCAGCAGCGAGCCGACCGCCTGGTACGACGCGACGACCGCCAAGGTCACCAGGCCGACGAGCGCCGCCTGCGCCGACCGTGGGCCGAGGCCGAGGACCGCCGCGATCCGCGCATCGAGGGCCAGTGCGACGAGCGGCCGGTGGAAGGCCGCGGCCACCCCCAGCCCCACGACCACGGCGATGCCGAGGAGGACGATGTCGACCGGGGTGATCGCGAGGATGTCGCCGAACAGGATCGCCGTCGCGTCCGTCGCGAAGCTCCCCGAGTGCGAGATGATCACGACCCCGACGGCGAGCGTCGAGACGAAGAGCAGGCCGATGCTCGTGTCGTACGAGAGCCGGCCGCGGCGCTGGAGGGCCGCGATGCCGAGGCTCATCACGACCGCGCTGGCCGCTCCCCCGAGCAGCACCGGCAGCCCGAGCACCGTCGCGAGGGCGACCCCGGGGAGCATCCCGTGCGCCAGCGCCTCGCCCAGGAACGCCATCCCGCGGATCACCACCCAGGTGCCGACCACGCCGCAGAGGACGGCCACGAGGCTGCCGCCGACGAGGGCGCGCTGCAGGAAGTCGAGGGCGAACGGCTCGAGGACTCCGGAGGCGGGGAAGGACATGGGGCCCGACCGTATCGAGAATGAGAATGATTATCAAATAGCTAGGATCGAGGCATGCCCCCTTCCTCCGCCCTCGCCTCCCTCCGCGGGATCCGCGTCACTTTCGCCGGCCGCCGCGCCCTCGACGGAGTCGACCTCGACCTCGCGCCGTCGAGCGTCACCGCCCTCGCCGGGCCGAACGGCGCCGGCAAGACCACGCTCCTCGAGGTCGTCGCGGGCACCCGGGCACCCTCCTCCGGCACCCGCTCGGCCACGGCGTCGCTCGCCTTCGTCCCGCAGCGCACCGCCGTCTCCGACCGGCTGCCGGTCACCGTCCGCGATGTCGTCACGGTCGGCTCCTGGGGGCGCGTCGGCCGCCTCCGGCCTCTCGACCGCCGTGCCCGCACCGCCGTCCTCGAGGCGATGGAGCGGCTCGGGATCACGGGCCTCGCGGCCGAGCCCTTCGGCGCCCTGTCCGGCGGCCAGCGGCAGCGCGCCCTGCTCGCCCAGGGCCTGGCCCGCGGGGCCGACCTCCTCCTCCTCGACGAGCCGACGACCGGGCTCGACAGCGCGAGCGGCGAGCGCATCCTCGCCGTCCTGCGCGCCGAGGCCGAGCGCGGAGCCGCCGTGCTCTGCGTCTCGCACGACCCCGCGGTGCTCGGCGCGGCCGACCGCGTGGTGCACCTCGAGGGCGGCGCGGTGCGAGGGGTGGATCGTCGATCCGTGGCACCCGGGCCGCCGGAGCGGTAGAACGGAGTCTCCGACGAGAGGCGGCCCCGTGATCGATCGCGACGGACTGGCGACGTTCCTCCGGCGCCGCCGGGAGGCGCTGCAGCCCGAGGACGTCGGGCTCACCCGCGGCCCGCGCCGCCGCACCGCGGGCCTGCGCCGCGAGGAGGCTGCCGCCCTCTCCCACATGTCGACCGACTACTACGCCCGGCTCGAACGGGGCACGGGGCCGCAGCCGTCGGAGCAGATGATCGCGTCCATCGCGCAGGGCCTGCACCTCTCGCTCGGCGAGCGCGACCACGTCTTCCGGCTCGCCGGCCACACCCCGCCCGCGCGCGGGGTCGCCGGCGACCACATCGCGCCGGGACTGCTCCGCATCCTCGACCGCCTGCACGACACTCCGGCCGAGATCATCACCGAGCTCGGCGAGACGCTGCGGCAGAGCCCGCTCGGCGCGACGCTCCTGGGCGACGCGTCCCTGCGCACCGGCCCGTCGCGCAGCATCGGCTACCGCTGGTTCACCGATCCGGCGGCGAGGGAGGCGTATCCGGAGGAGGACCGCCCGCAGCTCTCGCGGGTGTTCGTCGCGGGACTGCGCGAGATCGCGACCCTCCGCGGTCCGGGCTCCCGTGCGGCGGGTCTCGTCGATCTCGTCGCGTCGCGAAGCGGCGAGTTCCGCGCGCTGTGGGCCGAGCACGAGGCGGGGCTGCGGCCGCCGGCGACCAAACGCTTCGTGCATCCGTCCGTCGGCCTGCTCGAGCTCGAGTGCCAGACCCTCCTCGACCCGGAGCAGTCGCACCGGCTCCTCGTCTACACGGCGGTCCCCGGCAGTGAGAGCGCCGAGAAGCTTGAGCTGCTCGCGGTGGTCGGCTCGCTGGTCTGAGGCGCGGATCGCGCAGCCGTGGATCGCGCAGCCGTGGATCGCGCAGCCGTGGATCGGGAGGCCCTGCCTCCGCCTCGCGCGCCGCCCGAGCATGGAGAGCACACCGACCAGAGGAGCCCCCATGGCACGCAGCACCCCCCTCCCCGATCTCACCGGACGGCTCGCCGTCGTCACCGGCGCCAGCGACGGCATCGGCCGGGTGATCGCCACCCGCCTCGCCGCCGCAGGAGCCGAGATCGTCCTGCCCGTCCGCTCCGCCGCCAAGGGCGAGGCCGCGGTGGAGTCGATCCGCCGTGCGATCCCCGGCGCCGCGGTGAGCACGCGCCCGCTCGACCTCTCCTCCCTCCGCTCGGTCACCGCGCTCGCCGAGAGCCTCGTAGAGGAGGGGCGCCCGCTCGATCTCCTCGTCAACAACGCGGGAGTGATGCAGCCGCCCCAGCGCCAGGTCACCGAGGACGGCTTCGAGCTGCAGTTCGGCACCAACCACGTCGGCCACTTCGCACTGACGCTGGGTCTGATGCCGCTCCTCGAGCACGCCCGCGTCGTGCACCAGACGAGCATCGCCGCCCACGGCGGCTCGATCGACTGGGACGACCTGAACGGCGAGCGCCGCTACGACGTGATGAGGTCGTACGTGCAGTCGAAGATCGCCGTCGCCCTCTTCGCCCTCGAGCTCGACAGCCGGAGCAGGGCGGCCGGCTGGGGCGTCACGAGCACCCTCGCGCACCCCGGTATCTCGCCGACGAACCTCCTCGCGGCGCAGCCCGGACTCGGCCGCCCGCAGCAGGTGAGCGGCCGCGGCCTGATCGAGCTGCTCTCGCGGGTCGGGATCACCGGCACGGTCCAGAGCGCCGCGCAGCCCGCCCTCCTCGCCGCGATCACCCCGGAGGGCGGGAGCTTCTCGGGACCGACCCGCCTGATCGCCGGCCCGGCGGCACTCCGCCCGCTCTGGGCACCGATGCGCCGCCCCGACGACGCCCGCCGCCTCTGGGAGGTCTCGGAGGCCCTGGTCGGCAGCCGCTTCCCGGTGTGAGGCGCGTCGCTACTGGGTCCGCTCGATGATCGCGCGCATCGCGTCGCTCGCCGCGCGCGCATCGCTCCTCTGGATGTGAGTCGCGAGGTCCATGTGCAGCTGGAGGTCCTGGGCGTCGAACCCGTGCAGGCCGAGTCCGTGCAGGGTGCGCTCGTGCAGCGTCTCGTGGATGACGGAGGAGATCTGCGCGAACATCGGGTTGCCGGACGCCCGGAGGATGAGTCCGTGCAGCGCCACGTCCTCGCGCAGGAGAGCCTCGGGATCGGCGTCGGCCGTCGATCCGGCGCTCCACAGCCGGGCCGAGGCGCTCACGACGGCCGCCGCCTCGTGCGGCGTACGCCGGGAGGCCGCGAGACGAGCGGCCTCGGGCTCGACGGCGAGGCGCATCTCGCCGAGGGTCCGGAGGTGGGTCTCGCGCTGCGGCGACCGCAGACGCCAGCGGATGATCTGCGAGTCGAAGAGGTTCCAGGACGTCTCGGGGAGGACCCGGAGGCCGACCCGCCGGCGCGCCTCGAGCAGGCCCATCGAGGCGAGCCCTCGAGCGACCTCGCGGACCACGCTGCGCGATGTCGCCGTCGCCACCTCGATCTCGTCCACCGTCATGACCGTGCCCTCGGGGAGCCGTCCGTCGCAGATGGCGGAGCCGAGCTGATCGTTCAGCTGCGAGGAGCTGCTGCCACCCTTGACGACGGGCGCGAGTGCGAGCAGGCGCGTCACGCGGACCCTCCGAGCGTGCGTGCCGTCACGATGTCACGGGCGTGATCACGAGCTCGTCGATGCAGACGTGCGGAGGGCTGTCGAGGACGAACTGAGCCGCGGCCGCGATGTCGTCGGGAGTCAGCATCGATCCGCGAGCCTCGTCATCGGGGACGATCGGGCGCTGCGCGAGGAACGCGGTGTCCACGTCGCCGGGGCAGAGGCAGCACGCGCGGATGCCGTGGCGCTTCTCCTGCGCGTTCAGCGTGCGCGTCAGCGACGACAGCGCGGTCTTGCTGGCGCTGTAGGCGACGCCGGCGTCCGGGGAGAACTGCCATCCGGCGACCGAGGAGACGAGGACGATGACGCCGTCGCCGGCCTCGCGCATCCCCGGGAGGACGGCGTCGACGACGCGGGCGCAGCCGGTCAGGTTCGTCTCGACGACGGAGGCGAACTCCGTCATCGACTGGTCGCGCCAGTAGCGGTCGGGACGATTGAGGCCGGCGGAGGCGACCAGCCTCGTCACGGGCCCCCAGGCCCGGACGATGTCCCGGTGCACCGCCCGGGGCTCGGAGGGCTCGGCCACATCCATCGGCGCGATCAGGAACTCGCCGCCGACGGACTCCACGGCGTCCGCGGTCTCCCGGAGCATCTCGGGGCGGCGACCGCTCAGCGCCACGCGATGTCCGTGCCGCGCCGCCGAGACGGCGATCGCACGGCCCATTCCGCTGCCGGCGCCGGTCACCCACAGAACGGGACGAGAGTCGGGGAGTGGCATGGTGCTCCGTTCACGAGAATGACTTGTCGACTCGATTCTGCCATCAAGTATGTTTTGAACCCGACGAGAAGAGGATCCAGTGCTGATCGATTTCACCGGCCACGTGGTGGTCGTCACGGGCGCGGGCCAGGGCATCGGCCGCGTCATCGCCGAGTCGTTCGCCGAGGACGGGGCGACGGTCGTCCTGCTCGACGTCGCCGAGCCGCTCCTCCGGGACGTCGGCGCCCACCTCGACGCTCGCGGCCTCGCGAGCGCTCAGTACGTCTGCGACGTGCGCGACGCGGCCGCGGTCGAGCGCGTGATGGACGACGTCGTCTCCCGCTTCGGCCGTATCGACACGCTGATCAACAACGCCGGGGTGAACGTCGTGGGCCTGATCGAGGACCTCGACGTCGACTCGTGGGACCGGTGCTTCGAGGTCAACGTGCGCGGCACCTTCACCACCTGCAAGGCGGTGCTCCCCGTGATGAAGCGGCAGCGGCGGGGGCGGATCATCAACGCCGCGTCCTTCGCGGCGATCGTCCCCAGCGTCGGCGGCGCGGCCTACGCCGCCTCCAAGGCGGCGGTGGTCCAGTTCACTCGGACCCTCGCCGGCGAAGCGGGCCCCTGGAACATCACCGCCAACTCCTACGCCCCCGGCATGGTCCCCACCGCGATGAACGGGTTCGCCGAGCTGTCGGAGGAGGGCCAGGCCGAGAAGCTGGACATGCTGGCGGTGCGCCGCTGGGGCGAGGCCCAGGACATCGCCGATCTGCTGCGGTTCGTGGCCAGCGACTTCGCGGGCTACATCACCGGCACCCTGCTCGAGGTGAGCGGAGGCAAGCTCGCCACGCAGACCGCCAGGGCCGCCACCGAGCAGCGTCCGTAGAGGCGCGAGCCTCAGCGCACCCCGCCCCGCTCCTCCGCCAGCCGCCCCGCCACGCGGTAGGCCAGCGCCAGCACCGTCAGCACCGGATTCACGCCACCGTTCGTGACGTGCAGCGAGGCGTCGGCGATCGTGAGGTTGTCGTGGCCCCAGACGCGGCCCCAGCGGTCGGTGACCGAGGTCGCCGGATCGAGGCCCATCCGGCAGGTGCCCGCCTGGTGCTGGCCGCGGCTCGGGCCGGCGTCGGGCAGGTGGCGGAGGCGGTAGGTCGACGCGGCGCCGCTCGCGCGCAGCCAGTCGACGGCGCGGTCGGCCGCGAAGTCCGCGGTGCGCAGGTCCTCGGGGTGGACGCCTCCCGACAGGCGCGCGGCGGGAAGGCCCCAGCGGTCGAGCACCGACGGGTCGACCGTGACCCGCGACTCCGGCGACGGCACCTCCTGGACCGGGCCCATCACGACCAGCAGCCGCGGGAACAGCTCGCGCATCGCCCGCTTCGACTCCGCGCCGTGCCGGGGGACCAGGCCGAGGCCGACCGCCGAGTAGTACAGAGACAGAGGAGTGGGCACGAAGTCGTTCGCGAGCATCGCGCCGCCGATGATCCCGGGGTTCGCGTGGCGGTGATCCGTCGTGGCGATGCCGGGGCCGGGGCCCACGCTGTCCCGCACGGGCTCGTCGAAGAGCCCCCAGGCGCCCGCGTACACGTGCGACTGCAGATGCCGGCCGACCTGGTCGTGCCGGTTCCCCAGGCCCGCGGGCTCGGAGGCGCTCGCGCTGTTCAGGAGCAGCCGCGCGGTCTCGACGGCACCGGCCGCGAGCACCACGTCGTCGGCCGACACCTCGAGCGTCCGCTCCCCCACGATGCGCACCCCGGCGACCCGGCCGTCGGCGTCCGTCAGCACCCGCGCCACCTGCGCGCCGGTCAGCACATCGCACCGCCCGGTCGCGACGGCGCGCGGGATCACCGTGTTGCGGGTGTCGGTCTTGAACTCACCCGGGCACGCGAAGCCGACGCAGCTCGCGCAGCGGATGCACGCCCCGCGCCCGTTGTAGGGGGTCGTGTTGATCAGCAGCGGCACGTCCGTGGTGCCGAGCCCGAGCGCCGCGGCACCCGCGGCCAGGCGCGCGGAGTCGAGCGCGTGCGGGAACGGCGGCATCGGGTAGCCGCGCCGCCGCGGGCCGGCTGTCGCGTCTCCGGCGGCGTCGCCCGACACCCCGAGCTCCCACTCGGCCCGGTCGTAGTCGGCCTCGAGATCGTCGTAGGCGAGGGGCCAGTCGGCCAGCGAGCTGCCCTCCGGCACCCCGTAGGTCGACGCCATGGCGAAGTCCTCGGGGCAGAAGCGCCAGGCCTGCGCACCGTAGACGCGCGTGCCTCCGCCGACGGTCAGCGCGTTGTTGCCCCAGCGCGGGTCGGTCGCGAGCAGCGTCGTCGCGGCGCCTCCCGGCGTCGGCACCACGCGCGGGTGCCCCGCCGACGGCGGGTCGACGCGGGTCTCGTAGCCGAGCGAGAGGCGCTGGCTGCGGAGGTGGTCGACCGGCAGAGCGGAGGCGGCGAGCCAGCTCCCCCGCTCGACCAGCAGCACGCGCAGGCCCGCCTCGGCGAGGACGCAGGCCGCGACTCCGCCGCCCGCTCCCGCGCCGACGACCACCGCGTCGTAGTGCGGCCGCACGTCGCTCCACGCCGTCACGGGCGCGGCCGACTCGGTCAGCCGGGGCCACTGCGTTCCCTCGGGCCGCGGGCGGTAGCCGATCATCGACCACGAGGCGCCGTCGCGGTTGCCGCCGTTGCCGGGGTCGCCGTAGTAGCCCTGGATCACGAGGTCGGCGAGCTGGGCGAGGGCCTCGTCGTCCGAGCCGGCCTCGAGTGCGGCGAGCGCCGGCTCCGCGAGATCCCGGCGCTCGCCCGTGAGCATCGCCCGCAGGAACTCCGGCGCCCCGACCTCCCAGGCCGACGGGTGCTCGTCGGCGGGGACGACGCTCTCGACGAAGGCGCGGAGCGCGGGGTGGGCGAGGAGCGCCTCCGCCGGATCCATCAGGCCAGCGCGGTGGGGGCGGCGAGGAGCTGGGCGGCAGCGACCGCGCCGAGCACTCCCGAGCGGTCGCCGAGCTCCGGAGGCACCATGAAGTCCCACGGGTCGGCCGCGATCGGGTGCCCCGCCAGCGGTCCGCCGGTGACGACCGTGAGCTGGCGGCGCGCCTCGTCGAGCAGCCCCGGGGCCTTGACGACCCCGCCGCCGACGGCGACCCGCTCGACGCCCGTGCTGTACGAGATGGCGGCGACCGCCTGCGCGACGTAGTAGCCGAGGATCTCGAACGCCTCCCGCTCGACGCGCGAGGGCAGGTGCGACGAGTCGGCGCCCCAGCGCGCGAGCACCGACGGGCCGGCCGCGAGCCCCTCGAGGCAGTCGCCGTGGAACGGGCAGCTGCCCGGGAAGTCGTCGGCCGGGTGGCGGCGGACGAGGAGGTGCCCCACCTCCGGAGCGCCGTTGCTGTGCAGGACGCGGCCGTCGATGACCACGCCGATGCCGACTCCGGTGCCGAAGGTGGCGTAGGCGAGCGAGCCGACATCGCGGCCCGCGCCCCAGCGCTGCTCGCCGAGCGCCGCCCCGGAGACGTCGCTGACGAGGGCGAGCGGCTGGCTCACGTGCGCGGCGAGGCGCTCGAGCAGCTTCGTGTTGGCCCAGCCCGGCTTCGAGGTGCCGGTGATCCAGCCGTAGCGCGGGCGCGCCGGGTCGACGTTGACCGGGCCGAAGGAGGCGATGCCCACGGCGTCGACGCCGAGCTCGCGGTCGGCGTCCTGCACGAACTCGACGATCCGCGCGATGGTCTCGCTCGGAGTCGTCGTCGGGAAGCGGCGGGTCATGACCAGCTCGGTCGGCGCGGACTCGTCCACGACACCGCAGACGACCTTCGTGCCACCGGTCTCGATGCCAGCGAGCATCAGCTCTCCCCTTCTCGGACGCCCCGTGCGCAGACGAGTCGACCCCGGACGGACGTCCTCGAAGCTGCGCGGGCTCCCTCAGTAAAGGGCTCATGTCCCACGTTGTCAAGATTGGACGCGGCGCGCTCGGCGCGTCACTCCGGGCCGCGGAGGGGCACCCCGCGGCCGTACGATCTCCCTATGACTGACGTGGACATCCCCGATCCGGTCGGCGCTGCGGGCCGGGCCACGGTGGCCGATGTCGCCCGCCTCGCCGGCGTCAGCATCAAGACCGCGTCCCGCGCGCTCAACAACTCGCCGAACGTCAAGGCGAGCACCCGCGCGCGCGTGCTGCAGGCCTCCGGCGCCCTGCGCTTCCGCCCCAATGCGATGGCGCGCGAGCTGCGACAGGGCCGCCCCGCCACCGCCGTCGCCTTCGTGATGGGCGATCTGACGAACCCCTTCTACTCGCAGGTCGCGATGGGCGTGAGCGCGGCGACCGCCGAGCGCGGCTTCACCCTGGTGATGGCCGCCTCCGGAGACGAGGAGAGCCGCGAGCGCCCCACCGTCGACAGCATGCTCGAGCGCCGCGTCTCGGCACTGCTGCTCGTCCCCATCGCCGACGACCACTCCTACCTCGAGGGCGAGCGCCAGCTCGGCACGCCCATCGTCGCGGTCGACCGCCCGCTCTCCAACGCGGCCAGCGACTCCGTCGTCTTCGACAACCGCGGAGGCGCCCGCTCGGCGACCCTGGCCCTCGCGGACGCCGGCTACACCCGCATCGGCTTCGTCGGCAGCTCGAGCCACCTGTACACCCACCGCGAGCGCCGCCTCGGCTACCACGACGCCCTCGTGATCCGCGGCCTCGAGCAGGACGCGGCCCTCGTCAGCGACGACGCCGCCACGATCGAGGCGGCCGACGCGGCCACGACCGCCCTCCTCCGCCTCGCCTCCCCGCCCGACTCGATCCTCGCCGGCAACAACCGCGCCACCTTCGGAGCCTTCCGCGCGATCCAGCGCGAGGGCGGCACGACCGCCCTGATCGGCTTCGACGACTTCGAGCTCGCCGAGCCCCTCGGCGTCTCGGTCGTCTCGCACAGCCCGCAGGAGATGGGCCGGATGGCGGCGACGCTGGCGCTGCGCCGCATCGACTCCCTCGACGGCGGCCTCGAGCAGATCGTGCTGCCGACCCAGCTGACGCTGCGGCGCTCGCACCGGGGATTCCCGCGGGTGTGAGGGCGCGTTCGGCGGCTGCGGTGCCGGCCGTTGCCCGGCCGCCGCGAGCCGCGGCCGAGAACCGCCCGGTCGTCCTCCACAGGGCGAGTTCTCCGGCGGGTCGCCCCCGAGGGGTGCGCTGACGTGAGCGAACGTCGATAGCCGCTGGTTGACTTCGGGCATGGAGACGATCGGAACGGCGGAGGCGGTGCTCGCGGAGGTGCGCGAGTGCGGCGACGAGGTCGCGGGCGAGGACCGCTCGATCGCGCCGCGCCGCCTCGCCACGGCCGAGCGGCTGTACGCGGGGCACCGTCGGGCGCTCGAGTCGCCGGAGTCGTTCGCGCGCGGGCTGCGACTGTCGCGGAGCGAGGCGAACGATCTCGCGGAGCGCTCGATCCGTGCCGAGCTCGCTGTCGCCATGGGCACCTCCGAACGGGCCGTGGCACGGCGGATCGAGCACGCGCAACTGCTCGTCGAGGACCTCCCCCGCACCCGCGCAGCGCTCGCGGACGCGCTGATCCTCTGGGAGTCCGGCGAGCTGATCTGCGCGACCGCCGCCACCCTCCCCACCGAGTCGCGCGCCGCGCTCGATGAACGCGCAGCCGAAGCAGCACTCGCCATGACCCCGACGCAACTGCGGCGCTCCCTGGCCCTGTGGCGGGAGCAGCTGCACGACCAGCCCCTCACCGTCCGGCACGCCCGCGCGCGAGACGACCGCGCGGTGTGGGTCACTCCCGAGATCGACGGGATGGCGACCCTGCGCGCCTACCTTCCGGCGCAGGTGACGGTCGGCGCCTACCACCGCCTCGACCGGATCGCCCGCGCCCTCCGCGAAGGCTCCGACGGCGACCCCCGCTCCCTCTCGCAGTTGCGCGCCGACGCCTTCGCCGACCTGCTCTGCGACGGGGACATCAGCGGCACCACTCCCCTCTCCGACAGCGAGACGCCTTCGCCGACGTTCGTCCCCGGCATCCGCGCCGAGGTGCGACTGACCCTCCCTGCGACGACCGCGGCCGGACTCGACGACGCCTCCGCCGACCTCGACGGCTACGGACCCGTCCCCGCCGACCTCGCGCGCGCACTGGCCGGCGCCGGAGCGTCCTTCACCCGAGTGCTCACCGACCCCGACACCGGCACCGTCACCTCGGTCGGCCGCACCCAGCGTGTCCCACCGCCGCAGATGCGCCTGCACCTGCAGCTGCGGGACCAGACCTGCCGCTTCCCCGGCTGCACCCGGCCCGCGTCCACCAGCGAGGCCGACCACACGATCGAATGGCGCAACGGTGGTGAGACCGCGCTCGAGAACCTGGCCTCGCTCTGCACCGCCCACCACCACGTCCGACACGGCGACCGGTGGACCTACGCCCTCCACCCCGACGGCACCGCCGACTGGACCACCCCCACCGGACGCCACGTCACCACGCGGCCGGCCGCGCTCCCCGGCAGCTCCCCGTCACCGAGATTCACCGAGGCGCCGCCACCGTTCTGAGCACACCGTCGAGCGGGATCAGCGCCCGAACACCTGTTCCCGCAGCTCGTCCAGCCGAGCCAATCGCGCGGGCGACTCGTCTCGCGCCCCCAGACAGCTGATCGGCCCGTGCAGAAGTACGCGCAGGAGGCCGGAGAGTCCGATCGCTCGCCCGGGCCCTTCCCGCACGCCCTCGCCGCCGTAGCCCTCGGCCAGAGACATCTGGTGCAGCGACGACACCTCGAGCGGGAGAATGCTCCGATGAGCACCCCACGCCGCCCCGACGTCACGACCGTCGAGCTGGTCGGCGGCGCCGAGCCGCTCCGCGTCGGGCTGCAGCCCTACGACG
This sequence comes from Rathayibacter sp. VKM Ac-2759, assembly GCF_009834225.1. Taxonomy (NCBI): domain Bacteria; kingdom Bacillati; phylum Actinomycetota; class Actinomycetes; order Micrococcales; family Microbacteriaceae; genus Rathayibacter; species Rathayibacter sp. VKM Ac-2759. The sequence goes on along the minus strand of NZ_CP047176.1, from coordinate 338,769 downwards.
ACGGCTGGCCCGCCCGCTACGAGGAGCACCGCCGCCGGATCCTCGGTACCCTGACCGGCGTCGAGGTCGAGCACATCGGCTCCACCTCGGTCCCCGGCCTCGCCGCCAAGCCGATCATCGACATCGTCCTCGCGGTCGCGGACATCACCGCGGAGGAGGACTACCTCGACTCTCTTCTCGCGGCGGGCTACGAGCTCCGGGTCCGCGAGCCCGGTCACCGTCTCGTGCGGACGCCGGGCCGCGACGTCCACGTGCACGTCTACGAGCGCGGTGCCCGGGAGATCGACGACTACCTCCTGCTCCGCGACCGCCTGCGCGCCGACCCGGAGGAGCGCACCCTCTACGAGAGCACCAAGACGACACTGCTCGAGCGCGCCTGGGACGATATGAACGCCTACGCCGACGCCAAGACCGCGGTCGTCCTCGCCATCCGCGAGCGCGCCCGGGCGGCCCGCGACGCACGGTAGCGCCGCCCCCGCTCAGCCCGCCTGGATCGCGTGCAGCCCCGCGTACACGCCCTCGGCGGCGAGCAGCTCGTCGTGCGTCCCGCACTCGACAACCCGGCCCGCCTCGAGCACCACGATGCGGTCGGCCGAGCGGATGGTCGACAGCCGGTGCGCGACCACCAGCGTCGTGCGCCCCTCGCGCAGGCGCAGTAGCGCCTCCTGCACCAGCTGCTCCGACTCACTGTCGAGCGCGCTGGTCGCCTCGTCGAGGAGCAGGATGCGCGGGTCGCGGATCAGCGCGCGGGCGATCGAGATCCGCTGCCGCTGACCGCCGGAGAGACGCGCGCCCTTCTCGCCGAGGAGGGTGTCGAGGCCGCGCGGCAGGCTCTCGACCAGGTCCCACGCGTTCGCGTCCCGGAGCGCGCGGCGCACCTGCTCGTCGTCGACGTCCTCGAGCCCGTAGGTGACGTTCTCGCGGATGCTTCCCGTGAACAGCACCGAGTCCTGGGGCACGACCGACACGGCTCCGCGCACCCGGCGCAGGTCGAGGGTGTTCATGTCGACCTCGTCGAGCAGGATCCGCCCCCCGGTGGGCCGCAGGAACCCGAGCGCGAGGTTCAGCACCGTCGACTTGCCCGAGCCCGAGCGGCCGACGAACGCGACGGTCTCGCCCGGTCGGATGTCGAGGTCGAGGTCGCGCACGGCCGGGGAGTCGGCGTCCGGATACCGGAAGGACACCCCCTCGAATCGGAGGCGGCCGACGACGCGGCCGGGCGTGGCCATGCCCTCGTTGCGCTCGACGTCGGGCTCCTCCAGCACCTCGGCGATGGAGCGGAGCGACTCTCGCCCCTTCGTAATGAGGGGCGCGAGGTTGAGCAGGTTCACGATCGAATTGGTCAGCATCACGAAGTAGGTGCTCAGCAGCACGACCTGGCCCGCCGACACCGGCAGCACGCCCGTCACTGAGATGACCGCCGCTCCGATCAGGCAGGCGATCGAGAGGAACTGGAACGCCACCCACGCCAGGGCGGTGAAGCGTCCGTTCAGCACGTCGAGCGAGAAGCCGGAGTCGCGCACCGTCTGCGCGCTCTGGTTCATCCGCCGGGTCGCGACGCCCTCGAGGCCGTGCGCGCGGGTGATCGGCAGGAGCGACGCCATCTCGCCGACCTGCGACGAGAAGTGCTCGACGTCGCGGCGGAACCGCTCGTTGCGGCTCGCCGAGCGCTTCCGCACGCCGGCGACGAGGGCCACCGAGAGCGGCACGACCAGCACGAACAGCACCAGGAACCCGGGCACCTGCACCGCGACCACGGCGAGCGCGCCGAGGATCACGCCGAGCGCGCTGAGCAGCGGGTTCGCGCCCTGCTGCAGCATCAGCTCGACGTTCTCGACGTCGCGCACGACCTTGGTCTGCATCACCGACGAGCTCGAGCGCGTGTGGAAGCCGATCGAGAGCTCCTGCAGCCGGTGCGCGAGCTGGTTGCGCAGCGAGACGCCGAGGTCGCGCACGGTCGACATGAACAGCCGGACGAAGAGCTGCGCCGCCGGGTAGTTGAGGGCGACGAGCACGAGCGCGCCCGCCCCGAGCGCCAGCAGGGTCGCCGGCGATCCGCCGGTCACGACCGTGTCGATCACGGAGGAGGTGATGACCGGGAGCACCCAGATCGGGCTGTCCTTGACCAGGTAGGCGAGCACCGCCAGCACGAGGCGCCACCGGGCAGGGCGGAGGGAGGCGACGAGCCCCCCGAGAGGCCGTCGCGCGGTGATGACGGGATGCAGCCCCCGCGGATGACGTCTCTGGCCCACGATGTCATCGTAGGCACACGCACCCCCGTCCGGGAAGACCGGCGAGCGCTCTCCACCGCCGTACGGCCCGCGCGCACCGGCGATCGGGGCCCCGATCACGATCATGACAACGATGGTACAAATTGCTTGACTCGTTCCGGAGGGCCCGTGTACCGTCCCCCGGAGACAGGGCAGCCGCCACACGGCTCGATCCGTCGGTCAAAGACGATCACGAAGGAGACACCATGAACATTCGGCGCGTCATCGCAGTCGGAGGCGTCCTCGCTCTCGCCGCCGGCCTCGCAGCCTGCTCCGGCGGAGGCGATTCCGGCGGCGGCACGGACGGCACCCCCTCCGGGGAGATCACCGTCCTCACCCAGCGCACCGACCTCATCCAGGACGGCACGTTCGACGAGTACGCGAAGCAGTTCACGGAGGCGTACCCCGGCACCTCGGTCAAGTTCGAGGGCATCACGAACTACGAGCAGGACGTCACGACCCGGCTCTCCTCCGGCAACATCGGCGACGTCCTCGCCCTGCCGACCTCGGTCGCTCCGGATCAGTTCTCGGCCTTCTTCGAGCCGCTCGGCACCACCGACGAGCTCTCGAAGACCTACCGCTTCACCGCGCCGAAGGCCTACGAGGGCACCGCGTACGGCATCGCCCAGTTCGGCAACACGATGGGCTTCGTCTACAACAAGAGGGTCTGGAGCGAGGCCGGAGTCACCGGCACGCCGACCACGCCCGACGAGTTCCTCGCCGACCTGCAGCTGATCAAGGACAACACCGACGCGACGCCGTACTACACGAACTACAAGGACGCGTGGCCGCTGTCGCAGTGGAACGGCGACCCGAGCGTGTTCGGCGACGCCGACGCGACCAACGCGCTGAACAGCGACGAGACCCCGTGGACGGGAGACGACTCCTACGTCGGCATCTCGGACGGCCTGCTCTTCGACATCGTGAAGAACGGCCTCTCGGAGGCCGACCCGACCACGACCGCGTGGGAGGGCTCGAAGGCCATGATCGCCACCGGCGAGGTCGCCACGATGTACCTCGGCTCCTGGGCGATCCAGCAGATGAAGGACGCGGCCACCACCGCCGGCACCGACCCCGCCGACATCGGCTACATGCCCTTCCCCTACCAGGCCGACGGGAAGTTCGTCGCGACCCTCGCCCCCGACTACTTCAGCGCGATCAACAAGAAGTCGGACAACAAGGCGACGGCCATGGCCTGGATCGAGTGGTTCACGCTCGAGTCCGACTACGCCGCCAAGTCCGGCGCCATCGGCACCGCCGTCGACAGCCCGAACCCCGACACGCTCGCCGACTTCACCGACCTGGGCGTCGAGTACCTCGAGCAGGACGCCGCCCCCGCCGGCGAGGAGAGCGTGCAGGCCGACATCATCAAGTCATCGCAGGTCGACCTGACCGGAGGCATCTACCGCCAGAAGCTCGTCGACATCGCCCGCGGTGCCGCCGACGGAGACAAGGAGTCGGCCTTCGCCGATCTCGACTCCCGCTGGGCCGAGGGCATCGCCTCGCTCCAGTGATCGACTCCGGTGGCGGGGCGCTCGCGTCCCGCCACCGGATCCCGTCTCCATCCACTCCGACCAGCGGGACACAAGCCATGACCGAGATCATCGGCGCCACGGGCGTCGCCTCCACCCGGGCGCTCGCCGGCGCCTCCCCCGTCGTCAAGCGCCGTCGCGGGCTGCGGGGCCCGAACGGGGAGCTGCGCATCACGCCGCTGCTGTTCCTCGCGGTGCCCCTCGTCCTGCTGATCACGCTGACCTACTACCCGGTCGGCAACATGATCTGGTACTCGTTCACCGACTGGGACGGCATCTCGCTCGAGAAGGACCCGGTCGGCCTCGACAACTACCTGCAGATCTTCACGAAGCCGGAGTACTTCCAGGTCTTCTTCGTCAGCCTCTACTACTTCGCCGCCTCGTTCGTGCAGATGTTCATCGCGCTCTACTTCGCGACCCTGCTCAGCTTCGACACCCGGTTCCGCAATCTCTTCAAGGGCATCATCTTCTTCCCCTACCTCCTCAACGGAGTGGCGATCGCACTGGTGTTCCTCTTCTTCTTCCGCCCCGGAGGAACGCTCGACGCGACCCTGGCCGGTCTCGGCCTCGCGCAGACCGGGACCACTCCGCTCTGGCTCGGCGACCCGTCGTGGGTCAACGTCTCGCTCGGCGGGGTGTCGATCTGGCGCTACACCGGCCTCAACTTCGTGCTGTTCCTCGGAGCGATCCAGTCGATCCCGGACGAGATCTACGAGGCGGCCGACCTCGACGGCGCCAACTCGTGGCACAAGTTCCGCTTCATCATCGTGCCGGGCATCAAGCGCATCATCAGCCTGTCGTTCATCCTCGCGATCGCAGGATCGCTGTCGGTGTTCGAGATCCCGTACATCATGACGGGCGGCTCGAACGGCAGCTCCACCTTCGTCATCACGACGATCCAGCAGGCCTTCGTCTTCCAGCGGGTGGGCTTCGCCTCCGCCATGGCGGTCATCCTGCTGATCGTCGTCCTCCTCGTCACCTACGTCCAGCGCCGGCTCGTGCCGGACGACGACGTGGCCCTCAACTGATCCGACAGGAGACGTCATGACCTCCGCACTCGCCGCACCGACGCGGCCCCGGGAGCGCTCGCTCACCCCCCACCCGATCCGGCGGTTCCTCGCGGTGCTCGGCAAGTACGCCTCGCTGATCGTGTTCAGCCTCCTGCTGCTGCTGCCGCTCGTCGTCATCGTGTTCGCGAGCTTCAAGACCGCCCAGGAGTACGCGACGACCTCGCCGATCACTCCTCCGCAGAACTGGCTCAACTTCGAGAACTTCGGCACGGCCTGGGTCGGCGGCGACATGCTGCGCGGCTTCGCCAACACCGGTCTCGTGCTGACGCTGTCGATCATCGTCACGATCCTGATCGGCACGATGGCCGCGTACGCGCTCGACCGCTTCGAGTTCCGGGCCAAGAAGGCGGTGTTCGCGCTCTTCCTGATCGCGACGCTCGTGCCCGGAGTCACGACCCAGGTCGCCACGTACCAGGTCATCAACGGATTCGGCCTGGTCAACACCTACTGGGCGGCGGTCCTGCTCTTCTCGGGCACCGACATCGTCTCGATCTACATCTTCGTGCAGTTCATGCAGTCGATCCCGAAGAGCCTCGACGAGGCGGCGATGCTCGAGGGAACGAGCCGCTTCGGCATCTACTGGCGCATCATCCTGCCGCTGCTCCAGCCCGCTGTCGTCACCGTGATCATCATCAAGGGGATCGCGATCTACAACGAGTTCTACATACCGCTGCTGTACATGCCGACGCCCGAGCTGAACATGGTCTCGACCTCGCTGTTCCGCTTCATCGGGCCGTTCAGCTCGTCGCAGCAGATCATCGCGGCGGGGGTGCTGATCGTGATCGTCCCGACGCTCGTGATCTTCGTCTCGCTGCAGCGCTTCATCTACAACGGCATCACCAGGGGGGCCACCAAATGACGACGCCTGACCGACTGAACACCGGCCGACCGGACACCGTCCGACCGACCACCGTGCGACTCCACGACGGCTGGAGCGTCGAACCGCTCCCCGGACGCCTCGTCCCCCGCTCCGTCGCCGGCGCCGGCCCGATCCCGGCCGTCGTCCCCGGCACCGTGCACACCGATCTGCTGGCCGCAGGCCTCATCGAGGACCCGTACATCGGCACCAACGAGAAGCTGCAGGAGTGGATCGGCAGCACCTCGTGGCGCTACACGACCACCTTCACCGCCTCCGCCGCCGCGGCCGGCCGGGCCGACCTCGTCTTCGAGGGTCTGGACACCGTCGCGACCGTGCGCCTGAACGGCGAGACCGTGCTCGAGAGCCGCAACCAGCACCGCACCTACCGCGTCCCCGTCCAGGACCGCCTCGTCGACGGCGACAACACGCTCGAGGTCGTCTTCGCGGCCCCCGTCCCGGAGGCGGACCGCGCCTCGCTCGAGCTCGAGTACCGGCCGCACGTGAACCACCACCCCTACAACTCGATCCGCAAGATGGCCTGCAGCTTCGGCTGGGACTGGGGGCTCGACACCTCGACCAGCGGCATCTGGCGCCCCGTCCTCCTCGAGTCGTGGTCGACGGCGCGCCTGGCCGAGACCGTCGTCTCGGCCGACGTCGACGGGAGCGACGGGGTCGTCGACGTGCGCGTCGCGGTCGACTCCGTGAGCGACTCCGCGCTCGAGGTCGTCGCGAGCGTCGGCGGCACCACTCTCCGCGCCCCCGTGGTGGGCGGCGAGGCGCGACTCCGGCTCACCGTCGCCGATGTGCGGCGCTGGTGGCCCCGCGGCTACGGCGAGCAGAACCTCTACGACCTCGCGATCTCGCTCGAGTCGGGCGGCGAGGTGCTCGACGAGCGCACGAGGCGGATCGGCTTCCGCACCGTTCGCGCCGACACGACTCCGGACGACGCCGGCACCCCGTTCGTGCTGATCGTCAACGACCGGCCCGTGTACGTGAAGGGCGTCAACTGGATCCCCGACGACACCTTCCCGCACCGCATCGACGCCGAGCGCTACCGTGAGCGGCTCACCCAGGCCGCCGACGCGAACATCAACCTCATCCGCGTCTGGGGCGGCGGCATCTTCGAGAGCGACGACTTCTACGACGCGGCCGATGAGCTGGGTCTGCTCACCTGGCAGGACTTCCTGCTCGCGTGCGCGGCCTACGCCGAGGAGGAGCCGCTCTTCTCCGAGATCGTCGCCGAGTCGCGGGAGGCGGTCATCCGCCTGGGCGCGCACCCGTCGCTCGTGATCCTCAACGGCAACAACGAGAACATCTGGGGCCGCGTCGAGTGGGGGTGGGACGCCCGGCTCGAGGGCCGCACCTGGGGCGAGGGGTACTACTACGACGTGTTCCCCGGGATCGTCGACGAGCTCGCGCCGCACGTGGTCTACACGCCCGGCAGCCCGTTCTCGCCCGACCGCTCCCAGCACCCCAACGACGCGCTGAACGGCACCACGCACCTCTGGGAGCACTGGAACCGCGAAGACTACCCGCGCTACCGCGAGGTGCGCCCGCGCTTCGTCTCGGAGTTCGGCTGGCAGGGCCCGCCGACCTGGGCGACGCTCGCCGAGGCGATGCCCGACGAGCCGCTCACGCCGGAGTCGCCGTCGATGCTCGTGCACCAGAAGGCGATGGAGGGCAACGTCAAGCTCACCGACGGCCTCGTCGCGCACCTGCCGCTGCCGAACACCATGCCCGAGTGGCACTGGGCGATGGGCCTCAACCAGGCGCTCGCGATCCGCACGGCGCTCGACTGGTTCCGCTCGCTGCAGCCGCACAACACCGGCGCGATCGTCTGGCAGCTCAACGACAACTGGCCCGTGGTCTCGTGGGCCGCGGTCGACGGCTACGGGAGGCGGAAGCCGCTCTGGTACGCGATCCGCGCGGCCTTCGCCGACCGCGTCGTGACCGTGCAGCCCGAGGGCGAGCGCCTCGAGGCGTCGCTCTCGAACGACACCGACGCCGACTGGACGGCGACGCTGCGGAGCACGCGCCGCTCGTTCGACGGGGCGGTGCTCGAGGAGAGCTCGCTCGCGATCGAGGTGCCCGCGCGGACGACCCTCCGCGTGCCGCTCGACCTCGGAGCCCCCTCCGATGCCGCCTCCGAGCTGCTCGTCGCCGAGTTCGGCGGCGAGCGCGGGCTCTGGTTCTTCTCCGAGTTCCGCGACTCGTCGCTGGGCGAGGCCGTGCTCGAGACCGAGGCGCACGCGGTCGAGGGAGGCGTCGACGTCACCGTGACCGCGCGCACCCTGGTCCGCGAGCTGGCGCTCCTGGCCGATGTCGCCGCTCCGGACGCCGAGGTCGACGACATGCTCGTGACCCTGCTCCCCGGCGAGAGCGTCACGTTCCACGTCCGCACGGCGTCGGGCGTCGCTCCGGAGGCGTTCACCGCGCCCGAGGTGCTCCGCAGCGCCAACGCGCTCCTCACGGCGGTGACCGCATGAGCGTCGATCTGTCCGCTCTCGATGAGCACTTCTCCGGGATGACCTGGGGCTGGACGGGAGTCCGCGGCACCTGGGCGACTCCGCAGGCCGAGCACTCGCTCGACGAGATGCGCCCGCTGGGCCTCAACTGGGTCACGATCGCCTTCGCGACGCTGCAGGACACGGTCGTCTCGACCGAGATCCCGTGGCGGGAGGCGCCCACGCCGACCGACGACGAGGTGCGCTGGGCGATCCGCGCGGTGCACGAGCGCGGCTGGAAGGCGGTGCTGAAGCCCACGGTCAACTGCCGCGACGGGCTCTGGCGCGGCTACATCGGCTTCTTCGACTGGGACGTGCCCGGCGAGGCGCACTGGAGCGACTGGTTCGCCTCGTACACCGAGTACATCGTCCACTTCGCTGAGATCGCGGAGCAGGAGGGGGCCGAGATGCTCTGCATCGGCTGCGAGATGGTGCGCGCCGATCCGCGCCAGGCCGAGTGGCGCGCCCTCGTCGCCGAGGTGCGGGCGGTCTACTCCGGGATCGTCACGTACAACTGCGACAAGTACCAGGAGGATCACGTCGAGTGGTGGGACGCGGTCGATGTGATCTCGGCCAGCGGCTACTACCCGACGGGGCAGTGGGAGCAGCAGCTCGACCGGATCGAGCCGGTCGCCCGCCGCTTCGGCAAGCCGTTCCTCTTCATCGAGGCGGGCTGCCCGAGCCGCGACACGTCTCCCGAGCGCCCGAACGACTGGACGCTGCAGGGCGCTCCGTCGGGGCGGGCGCAGGCCGAGTACCTGAGCGAGATGTTCGAGGCGTGCCGCTCGCGCGACTGGGTCGGAGGCTTCGCCCTCTGGGACTGGCCGGTCGCCCTCTACGATCCGGCCGACACGGAGGAGAACACCGACTACTGCATGTACGCGAAGCCGGGACAGCAGGTCGTCACCGACTACTACGCGTCGCGCGGCCGATGACGGAGGGCCCCCTGTTGGGGGCCTTCCCTCCGCCCCGCCAGGGAACTTCGAAGCACATCGGCGGCTAGCATTCAGACACGTGTCCGCCCGCGGCCCACCGCGGATCCTCTCGAAAGATCTGCTGTGAACTCACGCCGCCCCCTCGCCTCCCTCGCCGCGATCGGCCTCGCCGCTGCGCTCCTCACCACGGGGCTCGCCGCGAGCCCCGCCGCTGCGGCGACCGCCGCCTCCACCGGCCAGAAGAGCGGCCGCGAGACCGCGCAGACCGGCAGCGCCGAGGTCGTGCTCTCGGGCACCATCGCGCTGTCGGACGTCGACGAGGCGCACCCCGCCCCCGCCGGCGCCGCGTACTCCCTCCGCGTCGAGAACGACGCCTTCGTCGAGGTGTCGACGGTCGTCGTCGAGTCGACGTTCTCGATCACTCTCCCCGGCGGCGAGAACTACTACCTGGAGGCGTCGGTCATCGGCGACTCCGACTGGTACCCCGTCTGGTACGGCGACGACACCCCCATCCCCGTCGAGGCTGCGCCTCTCGCCGCGACGACCGGGGGCCTCACGATCACCCTCCCGCGCTCCGCCCCGGTCTCGGGCTCGGTCACCGCCGACGCGGTCGCCGGAGTCGCGACCACGGCCCTCGAGGTGCAGGCCTGGTGGTACGAGGAGGGCAGCGACGCCTTCTACAAGCTCGACGACGACGCCCCCGCAGGCGGCGCCCCGACGACCGCCGTGCCGTGGTCGCTCCCGTCGATCCCCGCCGGTGAGTACGTCTTCCGCTCGGCCGAGGACGCCTACCCCGCCTACGACGACCAGTACTTCTCGAAGCTCCCGAGGCTCACCGAGCAGGCCCTCACCACGGTCCCGGCCGCCGGCCGCACCGGTATCGACTTCGCTCCGAAGATCTACGGCTCGAGCGTCTCGCGCCTGCAGGGCGGCGACCGCTACGCGACCGGGGTCGCGATCACGAAGTCGACCTTCGACACCGTCGACGTCCTCTACATCGCGAGCGGCGCGAACTGGCCCGACGCCCTGAGCGCCGGCCCCGCCGCGGCCGCACAGGACGGCGCCCTGCTGCTGACCGACCCGAACAAGCTGTTCGACGTCGTCGCCGCGGAGATCGTCCGCCTCGACCCGAAGCGGATCGTCGTCGCCGGCAGCTCCCTCTCGGTCAGCGACGCCGTCGTCGACGACATCGCGAGCCTCACCGACGCCACGGTCGACCGCATCGCCGGGTCGGACCGCTACGACACCTCCCGCAGGCTCGTCGCCGACGCGTTCCCCGCCGACTCCTACGACACGGTCTTCCTGGCGACGGGCAACGCCTTCCCGGACGCGCTGTCCGTCGCTCCGATCGCGGGCCGACGCGGCGAGCCCGTCCTCCTCGTCGACGGGGCGAAGCCCGAGCTCGACGCGCCCACGAGGGCCGCCATCGCCGACCTCGACGCGACCGAGGGGGTCCTCCTCGGGCGCGCCCCCTCGATCTCGCAGGGCATCCAGACCGGCCTGGAGTCCTCGGGCACCGTACGGACCGTCTCCCGGATCGCCGGCGTCGACCGCAACGACACCAGCCGCAAGCTCAACGACGCCTACCGGCCGTCGCTGCTGACCGACACCGCCTTCCTCGCCTTCGGCAACGGCTTCGCCGACGCCCTCGCCGTCGGCCCGGTCGCCGCCGCAGCCGGCGCCCCGCTGTACCTCAGCGAGTCGACCTGCCTCCCCCGCGACACCCGCACCGCGCTGCAGAGGAACAACCTCGACTACGCGACACTGCTGGGCAGCCGCCTGACCCTGGCGGCGCCGCTGGAGTCGCTGACGGTCTGCCCGTAGGACCCGATCGAGCAGACCCCAATGGGGGTCAGGCTCGATTCCACCGCCCGATAGCATTCAGAGACATCGTGTCCTCCGCGGCCCGCCGCGACGTCCGGAAAGACTCCTGTGACTCCTCGCCGCCGCCACGCCCTCCTGCTCTCGCTCTCCTCCGTCGCGATCGGCGGCCTCGCCGCCGTCGGGCTCGCCAGCCCCGCCTCCGCCGCCGAAGCGCCGATCACCGGCTCGATCACCTCGCCCGCCGGCGTCGCCGGGAGCCACGACTACGTCGTGCAGGCGTGGTCGATCGACGGGACGTCCTTCGACGAGGCGGAGCTCGCCGCCTCCACGACGACCACGCTGGCGAGCGGGGCGACCGGCGTCTACTCGCTGCCGGCACTGCCCTCGGGGTCGTACACGGTCCGAGTCCTCGAGCAGCCGGCCGGATCGGGCGTGCCCGCCGTGGCCGACGAGTTCTGGGAGCACACCGACTGGGTCGGAGCGGCGACGAGCGTCGTGGTGGGCGACGCGGCCGTGTCGGGCATCGACTTCACTCCCCGGGCCTACTCCTTCTCGTCCGCGCGGATCGAGGGCGGCGACCGCTACGCGACCTCGGTCGCGACCACCCAGAGCGTGCAGCCCGGCGTCCCCGTGCTCTACATCGCGAGCGGAGCGAAGTGGGCGGATGCGCTCAGCGCCGGCCCCGCGGCGGCGGTCCAGGGCGGCTCGCTGCTGCTGACCGACCCCGACGCCCTGCCCGCCACGGTGTCGGCCGAGATCACGCGACTCGCTCCGAAGAAGACCATCGTCGTCGGCAGCGCGGACACCGTCTCGGCCGCCGTGTACTCGCAGATCGACGCCCTCGTCGGCGACGTGGAGCGGATCGGCGGCACCGACCGCTACGACACGTCGCGGCAGATCGTCGCCGACGCGTTCCCGGCCGGCTCGGCCGACGAGGTGTTCCTCGCGACCGGCGGCAACTTCCCCGACGCCCTCTCGGTCGCCCCGGTGGCCGGTCGCGCGGGCGAGGCCGTGCTCCTCGTCGACGGAGCGGAGGGCGGCCTCGACGCGGCCACCACGTCCGCGCTGAAGCGCCTCGATCCGTCCACCGCCGTCGTGATCGGCCAGGAGGCATCGATCTCGGCCGGCATCGAGACCGCGCTGACCGCCTCCGGAGCCGTCGACGACACCACTCGCATCGGCGGCCCGAGCCGCTACGCCACCAGCCGCCTCATCAACGAGGCCTACCCGCCGGCGCCGCTCGTGGACACGACCTACATCGCCTCGGGCGAGGGCTTCGCCGACGCCCTCTCGGGAGCGACCGTCGCTGCGGCGAACGGCGCGCCGATCTCGCTGAGCTACCCCTCCTGCGTGCCGGCCGAGACGGTCGACTCGCTGAAGCGCCTGCACCTCGACTACGCCTTCGTGCTCGGCAGCGAGCTCACGCTCTCGCGCGCGATCAGCACCGTCTCGCCCTGCTGACGCGGCGCGAGCAGTGAGCACCGCACCCCTCCTCGTCGGGATCGAGACCGGAGGGACGAAGGTCGTCGCGGCCGTCGCGGCGGCGTCGGCGCCCGAGACGATCCTCGCGACGACCACCCTGCCGACGCGCGGACCGGACGAGACGCTGGCGGGCCTCGCGGCGTTCGTGCGCGATCCCGGAGTGGAGGGGACGGTCGCGGCCGTCGGCATGGCCTCGTTCGGCCCGCTCGACGTCGACCCCTCCTCCCCCGCCTACGGGCGGCTCACCTCGACCCCCAAGCTCGACTGGGAGGGCGCCGACGTGCTCGCTCCGATCGGGGCCGCGGCACCCGGGGCACGGCTCGGACTCGTGACCGACGTGAACGGCGCCGCCCTGGGCGAGGCGCGCTGGGGAGCCGGAGTCGGCGTGCCCGACTTCGCCTACCTCACCGTCGGCACGGGGGTCGGCGGCGGCCTCGTCTCGGGCGGGAGCCTCCTCGCCGGCAGCGGCTGGCCGGAGGTCGCCCACGTGCTGCCCCGGCGCCACCCGGAGGACCGCTTCGACGGGATCTGCCCGTTCCACGGCGACTGCATCGAGGGGCTCGTCTGCGGGCCCGCCATCGCCGCACGCTGGGGAGTCGACGGCTCGCGCCTCGGCGCGGAGGACGCGGCGGCGAACCTCCGCTTCAGCTCCTACTACCTCGCGCAGCTCGTGACCACGCTCGCCTACGTGGCCGGGGTGCGCCTGGCGATCGTGGGCGGAGGAGTCTCGAAGACATCCGGTCTGGTCCCGGCGGTCGAGGCCGAGGTCGAACGGCTGATGGGCGCACCCGGGGCGACTGGCACGGGCGGCGGGCCGGTGCGGGTCGTCCGCCCGGGCCTCGGCGACGAGGCCGGCGTGCGCGGAGCGCTCTCGCTCGCGGAGTCGCTGCTGCACTGAGACCCCCTGGCGCCTCAGTCTCCGCCCGACAGGAGCGCCGCGACGTCGGCCCGGATCGCGTCGTAGTCCGGGTCGCTCGGGATCACCCGTGGCGGCACCAGTTCGAGAGTGCCGAGCGGGTGGGACCTCGCGCGGAGTGCGAGTGCGAGGAGGTCGCCGAGCGCGCCCCGCGGCACGTCGGTCGTCAGGACGCGGGAGGCGGCGCGGGCGATCGCCGGGAACCGCGCGAGCACGTCGACGGGATCGAGTCGCTCGGCGATCGCCGCCTGCACCTCGCGCTGACGCTGCATCCGGTCGTAGTCGCCGTTGCTGCTCCCGTACCGCGAGCGGGCGTAGGCGAGGGCGTTGGAGCCGTCGAGGTGGTGCTCGCCCGGGGTGAGCCAGGCGTTCACTCCCTGCAGCTGCCCGTCCTCGTCCAGGGTGCCGCCGAAGGGGAGGTCGTCCGAGCCCGTGTAGGTGATGTCCACTCCCCCGAGCGCGTCGATCAGGTCGGCGAACCCCTGCATGTCGATGAGCACGAAGTACTGCACGGGGAGGCCGAGGATCCCGCTCACCGCGTCGCGCATGCCCTCGATCCCCGGCGAGCTCCCCGCCGCCTCGGCGTCCGGGTAGAGCTCCGGCTCCTTCAGCTGCACCTCGGTGTAGATCGAGTTCAGCTGGCACGTGTCGACGTTGCAGTCCTCTGCGGGATAGCCGTCGGGGTACAGCTCGGCCAGGGGCGACTCCTCGGGGAACGGGATGTTGTGCAGGTCGCGGGGCAGGCCGATGACGACCGCTTCGCCGCTCTGCGCATCGATCGACAGCACCGAGATGCTGTCGGGCCTGAGCCCGTCGCGATCCTCGCCCGCGTCGCCCCCGAGCAGCAGGACCGTGTAGCGGCCGTCGACCGGAGCGGCCGCCGCGCGGTCGCGGAAGACGTCGGACAGCAGCTGCCTCGACACTCCTGCCAGGTCGGCGGCGTACCCGGTCGAGCCCGCCGACAGTGCGATCACCAGAGCGGCGGTGACGGCGATCCCCCGCCTCGCCGCTGACCGGACGCGGATCAGGCGGACGAGCCGCAGGGTGTCGAGGGTCAGGAGGATCCAGAGCAGTCCGTAGGCGACGAGGACGGCCTGCAGGGCGAGGAGGGCGCTGTCCGACGTGAGGACGGTGAGGAGCGCAGCCGGGAGGACGAGGAACAGGATCGTCAGGAGGACGACGGCGCCCCCGAGGGCGAAGGTCGCGGCCAGTCCGACGCGACCCAGACGCCGAGAGCCGGCGAGCACCTGGGCGGACCCGGGGAGGACGACGGAGAGGACGAGCAGCCACCAGCCTCGACGCGTCATCACCGTCGCGGAGCCGCAGTCGGGCGACCGCAGCGGCAGTGCCGTCGCCGTCACCGCAGCTCCTCCGCCATCCGGCACTCCTCTCGTCCGTCACGCCCGTCGGACGCCCCGCGACACGGCACCCGGCAGTGTGCCACATCCGTATGGTCGGTCCGACGTGAGCGCCCTCTGGTGGACGGGGACGAGCTAGGCGTCGAGCGCGTCGAGGTCGTGCAGCGCCTGGCGGGCGCGGGCGAGGCGCTCCGCCTCGGGCTCGTCCCACCACGCGGGGCCGCGCTCGCCGAGACCGTGCTTCGCGAGGCCGACGCGCGTGCGGGCGGCGGCCACCGCCTCCGGATCGCCCTTCGCGGCCCGCACACCCGAGCGCCCGCGGCCGAGGTGCGAGGTCAGCGCCGCCACGACGTCCTCGGGGAGGCTCGGGTCGGTCCGCCGCCACCGGCGCCCGCCGACCACGAGCCAGCGCTCGTCGTCCTCGCTCATCGTGACCGCCCGTTGACGCGGTCGCCGGTGCTGGTCAGGTCGACCTCGGCGGGCAGCGGGAGCGCCTCGATCGTCCCCTCCGCGGCGAGCGCCACGAGCGCGTCGATCAGCTCGCGCGAGCCGCCGACCACCGTCGAGTCGAAGTCGATCTCGCTCGCCAGGTACCAGGCGCGGTCCTCGGGCCACATCGCGATCGGAGTCTGCACGGTCGTCCCGGAGGCGTCCGCGAAGCCGGAGTCCCGGGCCCAGCCGGTGTCGGCCAGCGCGCGCACGTCGAGCGCGAAGAGCAGGCAGTCGCGACCGGGCAGGGAGAGGTACTCGGCCGCGGCGATCTCGGGGTGCTCCCAGCCGGTCGGGCGGGTGTCCGACATCCACGCGGGGTCCTCCCCGCCGCCGTCGGCGCGCGAGAGCAGGATGGTCGTGCTCCCCGTCAGCACGCCGAAGCCCTCCCAGAAGGCGGCGAGGCAGTCGTCGGGAGTCGAGGTGGAGCGCGCGAGCACTCCCGCGATCGCGGCGAGCTCGTCGAGCGGCAGCTCGCCCGTCCGCGGCGGACTGTACTCGTCGGGGTGGGCGGCGACCAGGTCGTTCCACTGCGCGAGCGGGTGCAGCACCGTCCCCTCGCGCTCGGCCACGTCGCGCCAGCGCACGGCGTCCGCCGGGTGCAGGATCCGCACCGCCGCCTCGAAGACGGGCGGCACGATCCCCTCGATGCTCCCGAACGGGCCGAGGGCGTCAAGCACCCAGCGGGCGCGCTCGACGTCGGTCTCGGCGCGCAGGGGTCCCATCGCGCCAGGCTAGCGGCGGGCGGTCGCCCCGGACAGAGCCGTGTGGGCGCGCTCCGGGCCCGGAGCCTCGCGCAGGGCGGCCGAGAGGGCGCGGAGCCGCTCCCGGGCGTCGCCGTCGAGGGCGAGCATCCGCCGCGCCGCGTCCGCGAGCTCCGCGACCGTCGCCGCATTGGGGTCGAGCACCTCGGCGACGCCCGCGTCCTCGAGCGCGGCGGCTCCGGCGAACTGGTCGGTCGAGAAGGGCAGCACCACCAGCGGGACGCCCGCGGTCATCGACTCCGTCACGCTGTTGTTGCCGCCGTGGGTGATCGCGAGGGCGGCGCGGCTCAGCAGGGTGACCTGCGGGAGGAACCCGCGGACCAGCCAGCCGGCCGGGACGTCGCCGAGAGCCGAGAGCGGAGTCGCCCCGGAGGCGAGCGCGACCCGCACCGGCCGGCCGTCGAGCTCGACCTCGGCCAGCGCCGCCACCACCCGCGCGAGCACGTCGTCGCGCACCGAGAGGAAGCTGCCGAAGCTCACGTAGACGAGCGGGGCGTCGGAGGCGCCGAGCCACTCCTCGACCTCGTCGTCGACCGGCTCGGCACGCACGGCCGAGCCGAGGAAGGCGTGCGGAGGCAGCTGCGCCGTGCGGGCGGGGTCGTGCAGCTCCTCGGGGTAGTTGAGCAGCAGCACGTCGCCCGACTCGGCGAAGGCGTCGGTGCTCGGCGGCGCGGCCGGATCGAGGGCGGACAGCGCCGCGTTCCACTCGGCGGTGAACGAGTCGCGGACGCGCTCGCAGAGCTCCCGCAGCGCGGCCGTCTCCTCGGGCGCGGGCGCGAAGGCGTCGGGCCAGAACGGCGGGAAGCCGTAGACCTCGCCCGGCACCGTCAGCGCGCTCGGGTGGCCGAGCACCACGTCGCCGTAGGGCACTCCGAGGGCGCGGAGGGCGACCCGGGCGGTGAAGGCGAGGTGGTCGACGACGATCTCGTCGGGCCGCACCTCGTCGAGGATCTCGCGGAGGCGGGCGGAGACGCCGGCCGGGTCCCAGAGCAGATCGGTGAGGCGCTCGCGGGCCTGGTAGGCCAGCGTCGGCACCATGCCCCGGCGGGTCGCGTCGAAGAAGCCGCGGAGCGAGTCCCCCTCGTCGGGCGCCTGCTCCTCGGCCCGGATCGTGCCCGCGTTCGAGCCGCGGCCGAGGCGGAGGGGGATGTGCTCGAAGCCGAAGCCGTCGACGATGGCGCGGGTCGCCTCCCCCGTCGCCACCACGACGCGCTCTCCGCGGTCGCGCCAGGCGGTGCCGAGGGTCGCGAGTGGGAGCAGGTGCGAGGCGTAGTCCGGGCTGACGATCAGCAGCGTCACGACGCCCCCAGCACGAGACCCGAGTGGAACGGGCGCTCCTGCTCGGTGGTCGCCTGCGCGTAGACACCCGTCAGCGCGCGAGCCATCGCCTGGATCGTGTACCGCTCGGCGACCATCGCGCGACCGCGCTCCGCGGCGGCTCCGGCCAGCGGTCCGCCGGCCAGGTCGAGCGCGTCGCCCGCCGCACGGGCGAGGGCGCCGGTGTCGGAGGTGTCGACCAGGAGTCCGGTGACGCCGTCCTCGACGTAGGTGGCCGGCCCGCCGGCGGCCGGCGCGACGACCACGAGGCCCGCGGCGAGCGCCTCCAGGAGGGCGATGCCGAACTCCTCCTTGACGCTCGCGCAGACGTACGCGCCGCCCGCCGCCGCGAGGCCGGGGCGGCCGTGCCGCACGGCACCGAGCCAGCGCGCGACCGTGCCGTTCGGCCGGTGACCGGCCAGCAGGAGGCCGCTCGCCGAGACGGCGGTGATGCGGTCGAGCTGCTCGCGCTCGTCGGGACTCGGCGAGGCCAGGTCGCCGCCCACCAGCACGAGGTTGGCGCGCTCGCGCAGCGCGGGATCGCCGGCCCACGCCTCGGCGAGGGCGGCCATGCCCTTGACCCGGTGCAGGCGGCCGACGCTGAGCAGCAGCGGCAGGGCGCGCCGCTCCTCGGGCAGCTCGGCGAGCAGCTGGTCGAGCGAGGCGAGATCGTCGCTCACGTCGGCGGCGACCGTCCCGCCCGCTGCCGCGAGCCGCGCCGCCTCCTCGCCGCGCTCGACGAGGCGCACGTCGATCCCCTCCGGGACGATCGAGTGGCGCTCGGGATGAGCGGTGATGTCGATGCCGATCAGCTCGCGCATGGTCTCGGCGAGGTCCGCACGGGGGAAGAGCACGGTGTGCGCGGCGTCGGCGGCGAGGCGCTGCACCAGCCGGACCCGGAACCAGAAGTGCTCGGCCGCGTCGCGATCGCCGAAGTCGGCGCGCGAGAGCGCTCCGGAGGCGTCGAGCCCGGCGATGAGCGCGTGCGGGTCGGGAGCGACGGTGAACACCGTCGGGATGTCGAGCTCGCGGGCGACCGCGGCGGCCGCCAGCGAGCCGACGTCGGCCATGCGCAGGTGCAGCACGTCGACCCGGCCGGCCGCGCGCAGGATGCGCCGGATGCCGCGCTCGGCGGCGACGCGGCGCGGCCACGCCTGCGGCATCGGCACGGGCAGGCCGACGAAGGGCACCGGAGCGAAGCCGTGTCCCGAGACCGGCGGGAGCTCGGCGAGGGCCCGCTCGGCCTCGACCGGGGTGCCGCGCGAGAGGGTGAGCACGCGCTCGACGCCCTGCTCGGCCAGCGCGTCGCCGAGGCGGACGAGGAGGGTCGCGATGCCGCCGTTGTCCCCGGCGCCGACGCGGGTGAGCGTGCCGTCGATGTCGGCGTGGACGAAGAGCTGCGCGACCGTCGGCCCGGCGGCCGACGCGGTGGCGGGAGTGCGGTCGGCGAGCGCGAGGCGGGCGACGGCGCCGAGCTGGCCCGCGTCGTCGGCGAGCCGAGTGAGCAGCAGCGCCGCATCGTCCGACGGGCGCTCGCCCAGGGCGTCCGCGGCGGCCATGCGCACCTCGAAGCACTCCCCGTCGTCGGCCGCGAGGTGCAGGAGGCTGCGCTCGGCGATCGCTCCGGGCACGAGTCCGAGGGTCTCGGCGTAGCGCGCGCGCACGTCGAACTCGCGCTCGCCGAGCAGCGCGCCCTCGAGCGAGAGCGCGAGCAGGTCAGGTGTCGACGGCGCCCAGAGGAGCAGGGTGCGCTGCGCGAGCATGCCCGCGAATCCCCCCTCGCGGAGCATCCCCAGCAGCGGCCCGATCGCCGCGGGGCGGGGCAGCCGGCCGCCGAAGGCCCACGCGGCGTGCTCGCGGATGAACGCCCGCTCGTCGGCGAGCAGCGCCAGGAGCGCGAGGTCCGCCTCCTCGTCGAAGACCTGCGCGAGCGAGTGCACGGCGGCGAGGGCGGTGAGCTGGTCGGAGGGGTCGAGGGCGGCGCGGGTCAGCAGCCGGACCGCGCGTCCGCCGCCGTCGCTCACCGCGGCGATGGTCAGCTCGTCAGCGGCCCGGATCGCCTCGAGCAGGGTCGGCGCGCTGCGCACGGCATCGAGAACGGTCTGCACGGCCACGGTTCACCTGGATCTCGTCGGTACGGGGAGCAGGCCGGAGACGGAATCCGGCCACCCTGAGACTGCCAAGCGAACGCCTGGGATTTCACCACTTGCGCGCGAACAGAACACCCGCTAGGCCGTCCTGTCAAGGGATACCGCGGAAGCCGCCGGGATGCGATCAGCCGCGCGTCCACTCCAGCAGCCGCTCGAGCGGCCAGGTCGTCACGATCCGCTCCTCGGGCACGCCGAGGCGCTCGGCGCGCTCGGCGCCGTAGTCGAGGAGCCCCAGCTGGCCCGGGGCGTGGGCGTCGCTGTCGATCGAGAAGAGGCAGCCCGCCTCGATCGCGAGGGCGATCAGCTCGTCCGGCGGATCCTCGCGCTCGGGTCGCGCGTTGATCTCGACCGCGGTGGAGTGATCGGCGCAGGCCCGGAACACGGCGCGCGCGTCGAACGTCGACGGCGGGCGCGTGCCCCGCTCGCCGCCGACGAGGCGGCCCGTGACGTGCCCGAGCACATCGGTCCGCGGATCCGAGGCGGCCGCGACGAGCCGCGCCGTCATCTCGCGGCTCGGCATCCGCAGAGCGGAGTGGGCGCTCGCGACCACGACGTCGAGGCGGTCGAGCAGCTCGTCTGTCTGGTCGAGCGCGCCGTCGTCGAGCACGTCGACCTCGATCCCGCTGAGCAGCCGCAGCGTGCCCGTCTCGAGGGTCGCCAGGTGCTCCAGCTGCTCCTCGAGCCGCTCCGCGCTCAGCCCGTGGGCGACGCGCAGCCGCGGCGAGTGGTCGGTCAGCGCCAGGTACTCGTGACCGAGAGCCCGGGCCGCGTCCACCATGGCGGCGACCGGAGTCGCGCCGTCCGACCACTCGCTGTGGCTGTGCAGATCGCCGCGCAGCCGGCTCCGCAGGGCGCTGACCGGCAGCGAGGCGGTGCCGCGCAGCTCCGCGAGGTAGTCGGGCACCCGCCCCTCCCGCGCCTGGCTGATCACCGCGAAGGTGGTGTCGCCGATGCCCGCCGCGCGCCGCACCGCCGCGAGGTCCTCGCGCTGGGTGCCGGGCATCGCCTCGAGCACCGCGATCGCCTTCCGGAACGCCTTGGCGCGGTACTTCGAGGCGCGCTCCTGCTCGAGCAGCCCGGCGATCTCCTGCAGTGCCTCGATCTCGTCCATCCGCCCGGTCTAGCAGAGGCCGCGCCGCCGGTCAGCCCCTGCCCTCGACGAGCACCCTCAGGGCGTCGCGCACGAAGGCCGCGCCGGCGACTCCTCCGTAGTGGGCCGCGAAGCGCTCGTCGGCGGCGTACATCTCGCCGAGCCCGAGCAGGTACTCGCCGCTCGGCACTCCGGAGGCGTCCCGCGGCGTCCCCGGGATCGTGCCCAGCCAGCGACGGTGCCGCTCGGCGAGCGCCTGCGCCTCGGGGCCGGCGGGGTCCGCGCCCGCCTCGGCGGCGGCCCGCCAGTCGTCGGCCAGCTGCGTCTGCGCGCGCCGCCACTCCTCCTTCTCGGCCGCGCTCATCGAGCGCCACCAGCGGTCGCCGTCCGCGTACGCGGCCGACCCCCAGCGCTCGGTGACCTCGTCCTGGTACTGCGTGTGGTCGAAGCCGTCGAACATCTCGTCCGCCATGAGCTCCTCCCCTCCTCTCATCGTCGTGATCGTCCTGCGCACCGCGGCGATCCGCCGCTGCAGCAGCTCGCACTCCTCCTCGAGGCGGTCGAGATGCCGCTCGAGCGCCTCTGCCGCGTCGGTCTCGCGGCGGAGGATCCCGGCGATCGCCGGCAGCCCGAGCCCGAGGTCTCGCAGCAGGAGGATGCGCTGCAGCCGCACGAGCGCCTCCGCGTCGTAGTAGCGGTAGCCGTTCGCCGCCACGCGGCTCGGCTCGAGCAGCCCCTCGGCGCCGTAGTGGCGGAGGGTCCTGCTGGTCGTCCCCGCCAGGCGGGCGACCTCGGCGATCGGCCAGTCGCGCATCGGCACCTCCCCGCACCGGCGGAGTGCCGGTGTCGTGTCCGACGGTAGGCGTTGACGCCGCGTCAAGGTCAAGGACCTCTCCTGGCGAAGGGCTGAATCCCTGTTGCCCGTTGCGCACACGCGATATATCGTGTCTTCCAACAACTCGCGTTATATCGCGTGTCAGAAGCCCACCCGGGCGCAGGAGGAGGAGCACCATGTCGCTCGAGAAATGGCTCGTTCAGGCCGGCGAATCGAAGGTCGTCGATCTCGACGTCGTCCGATCCGTCAAGATCGCCCTGGTCGGAGGTCAGATCGACGTCATCGCGCACGACGAGCCGACCGCCCGCGTCGAGGTGCACAGCGTCAACGGCCGTGCACTGAAGATCTCGATGGACGGCGACCGTCTCGAGATCGACCACATCCAGCTGCGCTGGGACACGATCGTCGACGTCGTGAAGGGACTCGGCCGCCGCGGCGACCGCGCCGACGTCAGCCTCCTCGTGCCCCGCGGCGTCGAGCTCAAGTTCGACACCGTGTCGGCCGACGGCCTCGTCTCGGGCCTGCACAGCGACGCCCGCGTCTCCACGGTCGGCGGCGACATCGTCCTCGACGGCCTGCACGGCGACATCGAGGTGAACACCGTGCACGGCGAGCTGTCGGTGCGCAGCCACACCGGCCGCGTCACCGCGCACACGGTCTCGGGCGACGTCACCGCCGCCGGCGACCTCACCCGCTTCTCGGTCGACGGCGTCTCGGGCAGCGTCTTCGTCGACGCCGAGGGCACCCCCGACCAGATCCAGGCGAACACCGTCAGCGGTGACCTCACGGTACGCATCGACGAGAGCCTCGGCGCCCGGTACCGCATCAACACGGTCTCGGGCACCCTCCAGCTCGACGGCGCGGTCGTCCGCGGCACTTTCGGCCGCGGCTACACCTCGACCACCGGCTCGCTCGACTCGCAGTGGATCGACATCGCCGCCAACTCGGTCTCGGGCGACGTCACCGTGGTCCGCCGCGCCACCGCTCCGACTCCGGTCGACGAGCACGCCGGCTGGGGCTCGCCCGACGCCGGCTCGCGCCCCACCGACGGAGGCCTGCTGTGAGCCCCGTCTTCGCGCACGGACGCCTGCGCCTGTACCTGCTCAGCCTCCTCGCCGAGTCCCCCAAGCACGGCTACGAGCTCATCCAGGCGCTCAGCGAGCGCTTCGGCGGGACCTACGCGCCCAGCGCCGGCACGGTGTACCCGCGTCTCGCCAAGCTCGAGGAGGAGGGACTCGTCACCAAGGAGGCGGACGGCCGCAAGACCGTCTACTCCATCACCGACGCGGGCCGCGCCGAGCTGGCGGACCGCGCGACCGACCTCGGCGACATCGAGGACGAGCTGACCGACTCCGTGCGCCGCCTGGCCGACGAGGTGCGCCTCGGCGTCGCCGAGGCGATGAAGAGCCTGCGCGCCGACCTGGCGAGCGCCGCCCGCGACGCCCGCGGCCCGTCGGAGAAGCACGCTCCCGAGCACTCGGCCGAGGAGCCGCGCCCTCAGGACGGCACCGCCCCCGAGGAGGCACCGACCGCGCCCGCCTCGACCGACGCGCGCACCGCCTCCCGGCTCGCCCTGCGCGACGCCGAGGTCCTCCTCACGGAGTTCCGCGACGAGCTGCGGGCCGAGCTCCGCACCGCCGTCTCGCGCGGCGGAGTCACCCCCGAGAGCGTCGCCGCCCTGCGGTCCGCCCTCGATCAGGCGCGCACAGCGGTCCGCTCCACCCTGAAGTAGGCAGTCGCACCACCGCCGATGGCGGGGATCCCTCCGGGGGTCCCCGCCATCGGCGTGTCCGCCCCTTGTGTTCAGCCCGGCGATCCCGCACTATATTTCCTATAGGATCTTTTGTGCGTCCAACGCGGGCCGCACAGAGTGCAAGGGAGCACCGATGACCGAAGTCACGCCCAGCGGCGGAGCCCAGACCTGGGACGACGTCGACTGGAACCCCGACAGCTGGACCGCCGAGACCTGGCCGATCGCCACCTGCCTGCACGGCATCCCTCCGGTCGGCCGCGACGGCGTCGCGCTGCACGACGCGGCCCCCGAGGTCTGGGACGACATGTTCGCCCAGGTCGAGCAGGTCGGCTTCACCCTCGCCGAGCTCGCCGACAGCCACGTCCGCCCCGCCGATCTCGAGCCCTCGCGGCGCGACGAGTTCCTCAGCATCGCGAAGTCGCACGGCATCGGCATCCCCTCGGTGCACCTGCAGCGCCAGAGCGTGATCATGCCCGGGCACGAGGAGAAGAACCTCGCCTACGCGCACCGCACCATCGACGCGGCCGCCGAGTGGGGCATGCAGGTCTTCTCGACCGGCCTGCACCAGCCGTTCAGCGCGGCGCAGAAGCGCGCGCTCTGGTTCTGGACCGCCGAGGGCCCGAAGGACCCCGACGACCCGGACGTGTGGAACGCGGCCGTCAGCCGCATCCGCGAGCTCGGCAGGCACGCCGCCGACGTCGGGCTGCCCCTCGCGCTCGAGCTCTACGAGGACACCTACCTCGGCACCGCCGACAGCGCCGTCCGCTTCGTCGAGGAGGTCGGCCTCGACAACGTCGGCCTCAACCCCGACGTCGCGAACCTCATCCGCCTGCACCGCCCCGTCGAGGACTGGCGCGAGCTCTTCGCCAAGACCCTCCCCTACGCCAACTACATGCACGTGAAGAACTACACCCGTGACGAGTCGGCCGACGGCTCGTGGGCGACCTCGGTCCCCTCGACCATGGAGGCCGGGCTCATCAACTACCGCCAGGTGCTCCGAGATGCCGTCGAGGGCGGCTTCCGCGGAATCCTCCTGGCCGAGCACTACGGAGGCGACAGCCTCGGCATGTGCGGCACCAACCAGACCTACATCCGCTCGCTGCTGCCCCGTGCGGCGCGGACCTCGAACTAAGGAAGCACTGTCATGACCGAACGCAGAATCGCCGTCGTCGGCTCCGGCTACATGGGCGGCGGAATGGCCCAGGTGCTCGCGCTCTCGGGCGCCACCGTCGTCATCGCCGACATCTCCGAGGAGATCGCGCGCAGCAACTACGAGCGGCTCCTCACCGAGACCGCGCAGTTCGTCGCCGACGGGCTGTTCCCCGAGGACGCCGTCGAGCGCATCCGGCAGAACCTCTCGCCCGCCGCGTCGATCGAGGAGGCCGTCGCCGACGCCGACTTCATCGAGGAGGCGGTGCCCGAGAAGATCGAGATCAAGCACGAGACCCTGCGCCGCATCAGCGCCGCGGCCCGCGCCGACGCGGTCATCGGATCGAACACCTCGACCATCCTGATCGGCTCGCTCGCCGAGGCGGTCGCGAACCACGAGCGCTTCCTCGGAGTGCACTTCTCGAACCCGGCGCCGTTCATCCCCGGCGTCGAGCTGATCCCGCACGAGGGCACCTCCGAGAGCGCGATCGCGCTCGCCGAGGAGATCGTCGCGGCGACCGGCAAGGAGACCGCGCGGGTCAAGGACTCCACCGGCTTCGTGCTCAACCGCCTGCAGTACGCGCTGTTCCACGAGGCGACGCAGATCGTCGAGGAGGGCATCGCGACCCCCGAGGACATCGACACGATCGTCCGCACCACCTTCGGCTTCCGCCTCCCCGTCTTCGGCCCGTTCGCGATCGCCGACATGGCGGGGCTCGACGTCTACGCCTTCTGCTACGCCTCGCTGCAGACCCGCTGGCCCGAGCGCTTCGCGACTCCGGAGTCGCTGGCCGCACTGGTCGACGCCGGCAAGTTCGGCACCAAGTCGGGCGCCGGCTACCTCGACGTGCCCGCCGAGCGCACCGCCGACCTCATCGCCTACCGCAACCGCGCCTACGTCGCGATCAAGAAGCTGATGGACGAGCTCGGCCCGGCTCCGATCGCCTGACCCCCCGCACGAGACCCTCCGACACCGTCGTCAGAAAGGCACCCATGTTCCCCGAGTCCCGCACCGTCGTCCTCACCGGCGCCGCCTCCCCCCGCGGCATCGGCCGCTACTCCGCCCACCACCTCGCCGAGCAGGGCTGGAACGTCGGCATCATCGACCTCCAGGCCGAGGCGGCCGAGGAGGTGGCCGCCGAGATCGCCGAGCAGCACGGCGTGCAGGCCGCCGGCGCCGGCGCGAACGTCGCCGACGACGCCCAGGTCCGCGCCGCCTTCGACACGCTCGAGGCGGCGCTCCCCCCGGTCGTCGCCCTCGTGAACCTCGCCGGAGTCGCCTCGCCCGTCTCCTACCTCGAGGTCACCCCCGAGGAGTGGCAGCGGGTCATCGACATCAACCTCAACGGCGTGCACTTCACCACCCGCCGCGCGGTCGAGTCGATGGTGACCCGCGGAGTCGGCCGCGTCGTCAGCCTCTCCTCCGTCTCGGCCCAGCGCGGCGGCGGCACCTTCAGCAAGACCGCCTACTCGGCCGCGAAGGCCGGAGTCATCGGCTTCACCCGCAGCGTCGCCCGCGAGCTCGGTCAGCAGGGGATCACGGTCAACGCGATCTCCCCCGGCCCGATCGACACCGACATCATGGGCGGCACCCTCACCGAGGAGCGCAAGACGGCCATGGCCGCCGACGGCGTCCTCCCCCGCATCGGCACCCCGCGCGACATCGCGGCGGCCATCGCGTACCTCATCAGCGAGGACTCCGGCTTCGTGACGGGTCAGACCCTGAACGTCGACGGCGGCCTCTACATGCACTGACCCCCTCGGCACCGACCCCCTCGGCCCAGACCCTCAGATCGGAAACCTCATGAGCAAGCTCGTCGGAACGTGGTCGATCGGCCGCTTCATCTTCCTCGGCGTCGGAGTCCTCCTCGTCGGCATCGGCGCGGCGCAGATCCTGCCCGCGCTGGGCGCCTGACCCTCCGGGTCTCGCGCCACCTCCCTCCCTCCGCACCACTGGTCAACCCTCAAAGGAGAGTGCCTTGTCCACCCCTTCGCCGTCCGCGGCCCTCGGATCCACCCGTGATCCCGCACTGAAATCCGCCATCTCCAAGGCGTCCCGGCATCTCATGCCGATGCTCGTCATCCTCTACTTCGTCGCGTTCCTCGACCGCACCAACGTCGGGTTCGCGGAGGAGGCGCTCTCGGTCGACCGCGGCATCTCGGACGGCGCGTTCGCGCTCGGCGCCGGCATCTTCTTCATCGGCTACGCGATCTTCGAGATCCCGAGCAACCTGCTGCTCAAGCGCTTCGGCGCCCGCTTCTGGCTCGCCCGCATCGCGGTGACCTGGGGCATCGTCGCGGCGCTGTTCGCGTTCACGACCGGCGACACGATGTTCATCATCCTGCGCTTCCTGCTGGGCGTGACCGAGGCCGGCCTGTTCCCGGGCGTGATCATGTTCCTGTCGGAGTGGTTCCCCAACAAGGTCCGCGTGCAGATGTTCTCGATCTTCTACCTGGCGCAGCCGTTCTCGCAGATGCTCGGCGCCCCGCTCAGCGGCGGCCTGATCAGCATCGGCAACCAGATCACCCCGTGGGAGGGGTGGCAGGTGATGTTCTTCGCCGAGGGCGTGCTCGCGGTGATCGCCGGCATCGCGGCGCTGAAGTTCCTGACGAACTCGCCGCAGAAGGCGAAGTGGCTGACCCAGGGCGAGAAGGACTCGCTGACGGCCGCGATGGAGCGCGAGGACACCGTCCGGCAGGCCGACGGGCCGACCGGCATCTGGCGCGCGATGGCGAGCTGGAAGGTCTGGTACTTCACGGTCATCTACTTCTGCCTGCAGATCGCGGTCTACGGCACGACGTTCTACCTCCCGCAGCAGGTCGCGAACCTGATCGGCCAGGACGTCGGCTTCCAGGTCGGACTCGTCTCGGCGATCCCGTGGCTCGTCGGCCTCTTCGCCTGCTACTACGTGGGCAAGCACGCGAACACGATCCGCCGCCGCCGCTCCTGGGGCTCGCTGTTCTACATCTTCACCGGCCTGTCGATCTTCGGGTCGGCGTGGGCGGGAGCGACCAGCCAGCCGATCCTCGGCCTGCTGTTCATCACCCTCGCGGTGGCGAGCTTCCTCTCGGTCGGACCGATCACCTGGGCGTACCCGACCGCGTTCCTCACGGGCGCGGCGGCCGCGGCCGGCATCGGCCTCATCAACTCGCTCGGCAACCTGGGCGGCTTCGTCGCCCCGCTGATGCGCAACGGCTTCAACGAGGCCAACCCGACCGACAGCGGGGTCTGGGGAGTCGTCTCCCTCGGCGTCTTCGCGTTCCTCGCGGCCGGGATGATGTTCAGCACGAAGTTCTTCCGCGGCTCGAAGGCCGACGAACTCCTCGAGACGACGACCGTGCAGGCCCAGCACTGACCCGCTGACGCCTCACGGGCCCGGTCGCACACAGCGGCCGGGCCTTCGTCGTGCCCGCCCGGCCCACCTCCGGCTCGCAGAAACGAATTCGGCTCGCGGAATCGACCGATTCCTGCGAGCCGAACCGGTTTTGACGAGCCGAACACTTCCGCCGCCCCACCTCCGGCTCGTGAAACCACGTTCGGCTCGCCAAGAACCCCGATTCCTGCGAGCCGAACCGGATTCCGCGAGCCGAACGTCGGTCCGAGCGGCGTCAGCGCACGGAGTCGCGGCGCGAGCGCTCGCGCACCCGCTCGATGTGCGAGCGCATCGCCGCGGCCGCCGCCTCCGGGCCCGCCGCGAACGCGTCGACGATCGCCCGGTGCTCGAGCACCGCGTCGTCGGCGTCGCTCACGCCGGTCTGCACCGTCTGGCGCATGCGGTGCACCCGCGTCGAGATCGCGTCGGACATGTCGATCAGGAACGGGTTGTGCGTCCCCTCGAAGATCAGGTGGTGGAAGTTCCAGTCGACCGCGAAGTACTCCCGCAGCAGCTCGACCGGCAGCTCGCCGGCCGAGGAGGCGGCGCGCACCACGGCGGTCATCGCCTCGTGCTCGGCGAGCGCCTCCTGCAGCCGCGGCACGAGCGCCGCCTCGTGCGCCGAGGCGAGTGCGGCGGCGCCGCTCTCGAGCACGAGGCGCGCATCGAAGAGGGCGTCGAGCTGGTCGTCGGCGAGCGGAGGCGCGACCCGGTACCCCTTGTTGGCCACGCGGGTGACCAGGCCGGTGCGCTCGAGCTGCACGAGCGCCTCGCGCACGGGGGTCGGCGAGACGCCGAGCTCGCGGGCGACCGCGTCGATCGACAGCCGCATGCCGGGCTCGATGCCCGGGCCGAGCAGCACGTCGAGCACGCGGTCGTAGACGTGATCGCGCAGTCCGCGCCGCACGATCGACTCCGAACCGGAGAGGCGGAACACGGAGTCGCTCATCAAGGGCCTCGCGGTTTCGACGGTGGGGGAGGACGCCAGCATACGCAGTCGCGGGCGTCCGTCCCTGAAGAGCTAGGCCTTCTCGTACGCGACGATCTCGGCGACCTTCTCGGCCGACGCGCTGGTGGTGTCGAAGACGTAGCCGAGCCACTCGCGCACGTTGCGGCGCGCGAGCTCGATGCCGACGACGCGCTGGCCCATGCAGAGCACCTGCGCGTCGTTCGAGAGCACGCTGCGCTCCACCGAGAAGCTGTCGTGCGCCGTCACCGCCCGGATACCCGCCACCTTGTTGGCGGCGATCGCGACTCCGAGGCCCGTGCCGCAGATCAGCACCGCCCGGTCGGCGTCGCCGCGGGCGACCATCTCGGCCGCGGTCGTCGCGACCGTCGGGTACGCGGTGTGCCCGTCGGCGTCGACTCCCACGTCGACCACCGAGACCACGCGGTCGTCGCCCTCGAGATCGCGCTTGATGATCTCCTTGTAGTCGTAGCCGGCGTCGTCGGATCCGATGACGATCCTCCAGGTGGTGCTCACGATGTCTCCTCGGTCGAGTCGGTGGTGTCGGTCAGCAGCGCGGCGATCGTCTCGACGATCAGCGCGAACGAGATCGCTCCGGGGTCGGGGGTCCCGAGCGACTTCTCGCCGTGCGAGCGCGCCCTCCCGAGGCCGGGCATGAGGTCCGACGTCGCGTCGGCGGCGGCGCGGGCGCTCCCGGCGGCGGTGGTCCAGGCGGAGGCGAGCGCCTCGCCCGCCGAGACCCGCTCGGCCAGGGTGTTCACGAACGGCACGAGGGCGT
Organism: Rathayibacter sp. VKM Ac-2759; assembly: GCF_009834225.1. Classification (NCBI taxonomy): domain Bacteria; kingdom Bacillati; phylum Actinomycetota; class Actinomycetes; order Micrococcales; family Microbacteriaceae; genus Rathayibacter; species Rathayibacter sp. VKM Ac-2759. Next base: position 309,353 of record NZ_CP047176.1, on the reverse strand, counting down.
CGACCATCGTCTTGTCGCCGATCGTCGCCTTGCCGTACTCGCGCACCGCGTCGGAGGCGGCGGTCGCCCCCGCGGCGACGTCCTGCGCGGTCACGGCGCTGTCGTCGCCGAGCGCACCGCCGAGTCTGGTCAGGATCACGCCCCAGAGTGCACCGGAGGTGCCGCCCGCCCGGTCCGACCAGGCGTCGCCCGCGCGGGCCAGCAGCGACTGCGCGCCGGCGCCGCGCTCGAGGACGGCGGCGGCCTCCTCCGCGGCGGCCCGGGCGCCGCGCTTCATGCCGATGCCGTGGTCGCCGTCGCCGGCGATCGAGTCGAGGCGCCCGAGCTCGTCGGCGTTCTCGTCGATCACCTCGCGGACGGCGGTCAGCGCCGCCGACAGCACGACCGCGGCGGCGCGCGACTCCTCGCTCGCGGACGGCAGCTCCTCCTCGGCGACCTCCTCCGACGAGGCGGCGACGGCGACGAGCGCCCCGCCGTCGACCGACCCCGTGCGGTAGGCGGGGGTGTCGCTCGGAGCGGTCCAGAGGGTCTCGAGCTCGTCGTCGACCCAGAAGAGGGTGAGCGAGACGCCGGCCATGTCGAAGCTCGTGCAGAACTCCCCGACCTGCGGGTCGACGAGGGTCACGCCGCGCGCCTCGAGGAGGTCGGCGACGGTGCTGTAGACGACGAAGAGCTCCTCGCTCTTCACCGAGCCGAGCCCGTTGAGCACCGGCACGACGCGGGCCCCGTCGAGCGAGACGCCCTCGGGGATCTCGGCGTCGGCGAGCAGGTGGGTGACGAACAGCTCGCCCAGCTCGGCCGCGCTCGGGATGTCGACCTCGTCGATTCCCGGCTCGCCGTGGATGCCGAGACCCACGGCCATCCGGCCCTCGGGGACGGTGAAGAGCGGCTCCTCCGCGCCCGGCAGCGTGCAGCCGGTGAAGGCGACGCCGAGTGAGCGCGTGCGGTCGTTGGCCGCGATGGCGACCCGTTCGACTCCGTCGATGTCGTAGCCGGCGGCGGCCGCGGCCCCCGCGACCTTGAAGACCGTGAGGTCCCCCGCGATCCCCCGGCGCTTGTGCGCCTCGGCGGGCGCCGCGCTGAAGATGTCGTCGGTGACGGTCACGGTCCGGCAGTCGATGCCCTCGGCGCGCACCACGTCCTGTGCGGCGGTGAAGTGCAGCACGTCGCCGGCGTAGTTGCCGTAGCTGAGCAGCACGCCGCGGCCCTGCTCGCTCGCGCGGATCACGCCCTCGACCTGGTGCGCCGACGGCGAGGCGAAGAGGTTGCCCATCGCGGCGCCGTGCGCGAGGCCGGGTCCGACGAGGCCGCCGAACGCGGGGTAGTGGCCGGAGCCGCCCCCGATGACGACCGCGACCTCGGGCTGCTCGGAGCGGGTCGAGCGCGAGACGCCTCCGACGACCTTGCGCACCCAGCGGCCGTTGGCGCGGACGAAGCCGTCCACCATGTCGTCGGCGAAGTCGGCCGGTTCGTTCCACAGTCGGGTCATGCTCGTCGTGCTCCTCATCATCGAGTCGTGCGGCCCCGCGGCGGCACAGAATCGATCCTATAGGATTTTACCCCTGACGGCTATCCGACATCGGCGCCACCGAGGCTGAGTGGGGTCGCCTGCGTGTGGTTCAAGATCGGGTCGCCGGGAACGCGGCCCAAGGGCTTGCGGCCCCTTCTCACACGCTTGGGGTGTCTGCGGGCGACGATGGACGATTGTCCGGCCCCTAGTGAGTTCCAGACCCTGAAGCGCAATCGATCGTGGGCAGCTCAAGTGTCCGCTAGGCCGACCGCGGATAGCCGTAGCGAGCGTGTCCGACTCCGCCCCCTGCACCGCGCCGGACTCAGTTGTTCTCGCTGCCCACACCGAGCGACGGCACTCGCCGGCGACACCCGGTCACCCCGCCGATTGATCCGCGCCTCGACGAGCGCGCCGCGGCGGGTATCGCGCTAGCCACATCTTCGCGCGAGACCAATAGTAGCGCGGATGCTTCGAGACAATCGGTACTGGCCTGATGAACTTTTCCCAAGCGGCCATCTGGCTGGCAGAGTCGTTCGGTTGCCCACTACTCGAGAGCTCCGCCTTGGATATTCGGCTTGCGGTACGATGTACCGGTCCGATCACTGAGTCTGAGCGGATTCTCTAATACGAAGGTAGGCGGACTGATTCGAATTTCAATTCCTCGACGCAAGATACCGTGGAGTAAGAAATCCGCGCTTCAAGTGGTCGGTCTCGGCGGCCGCAGTCATTTTGGTGATGGGACTTATCGGCCGTTTCTCCAGTTTTGTGTACTTCGCGATACCGGTGGTGGTCGCGGTGCTGACCTGGCTTGCGACCTACGTGATCTACCGCGATCCCTGGGGAAAACTTTCCCGGCCGATGTTCCTCCGGTCTGCGCTGGCAGCGGTCGCGCTATTCTTCCCGGCAAGCCTCGTGTACTATCCCGCCGGACCCTTTCTCCTTACCGCGGCGATCACCACGTATGTCGGCTTCTCGTCTCGGCGTCGAACAGTGATTGCTGCTGGAGTCGTAGTCGCGGTGCTCTCCGCAGCGCAGGGCAGTCAAGTTCTTCAGCTTTTTCTCGTGCCTGCCGCCGATGAAGGGGCTGCTGCTCTCGGCGAGATCGTGGCGCTTGAGCGCACGTCAGCCCTCCTCACCGGAGGCATCCTTCTGATAGCCGGCGTGATGCTCATCTGGCTCGAACACCGGGCGAAACGGTCTGTAGAGAGCAGGTGACCCCTCCTCAGGAGGGGTCACCATGTCCATGTCCATCAGAAGTCGGTCGAGTTCTGTTGACTTCGTAGTCTCCAATTCGACTCGTCTCGCTGCTGACGGGTTCGACTTCTCCGCCAGTCGAATCCCAGCTCTCACCGCGCTGGTACTCTGCAACGAGGTCATCAATGACTTCGCTGGATGCGCCCCGCTCCTGATACCAGGCTCGAATGGACGACGTCGCGTCAGTATTTGCGACTGTGTCATCCGCTTGCGAGACCGGTGCGACTAATGCTGCACACAACACCGCGATTGCACCGATTCCATACTTTGTAGTTTTCGACATGATTCCCTCCCATATCAACCTGTTGTGGCAACTGGCCTGCTCTCTTGCGATGCGACTCGTCAACAGCGGTGGTCTGATCCGACTGGACGCATCGCTGCTATCGCGGGGATCGAAACGCTTGCTGGCAATTTCCTGAGCGAGAGTGTCTCGCTGTCCATACGCCCCAAAATGGGTGTCCATTAGGGGGACGGAGTCAGAAGCGTTAGAGAGGCGCGGTACGCGTCGTTCACTGAAAGCTCATCGACCGGACCAAGTTGTCCGAAAGTTGAAGATGGCAAACATCTTCGATGGCGTCTGTCCCGTCGAGTAGGCGGATTCGACGGGACGATGAATTGGTTCGATACGAATCGTCCCGTCGTTGTGCCACGTTGATCTGAGCAGTACCAACGGATACGTCTACGGCGTCTCACTTCGGTACCAGGGCGAGCCGCCGCTGGAGCGTGCAGGTTCGACGTGATCGTGTCGATATCGCGGAGGAGTGAAGTGAGCGCAGGGCGAGAGCAGCGCCGTGGCCGGGCCGCTGGTGTCCAGTGCGCCTGGGCCGAGGCAGGCCGCCGGAGTTCCTGGTGCGGCTCTGCTCGATCTGAGAGGGACGTCTCGACCACGGAACTGCCGAGTTCTCGCGTTCAGCGCGGGATCCTGATCACGCAGAGCACTCTCGCTCGAGCGTGACAGAGGCCACAGCTGGCCACGACGACGGCATCTCCGATACACGCAACGGTCCCCGCCACCTGGCCGCTCGTGGAGCTCGCGCGGTAAGAGTGAGGTACGAGAGATGAGGCGCAGATGTCACTGGCAACCGGAACGTCGACGCGGTCAGCTGCCGTCGAAGAGGACACGGTCGTCGAGTACGACATCGTGCGCGAGAGGGCGACTCGCCTCATTGCCGCCTAGGTCGCCCGGATGCCGGAAGAACCCTCGGATCCGGCCCATGCCGCCGGGATGCAGCGCATGATCGCAGTTCACCGGGCCGCCCGCGCCGTACCGACTCGTGTCTTTCGCTGAGATCGCTGCGGCCACCGCTCGCTTCGACCGCGAGCTGCAGGAGCTGCGCGCGAGGTGTCCGCGGGGGACGGCTACACCTAGGCGCTGACTCACCCACTCGAGGAACTCGTTCTGCAGCTTCGGCTCGAGGGCGTCCATCAGCGTGTCGCCTCATCGGTGACGCGCTCGCGGAGAGTCTTGTCCTCGAAGTAGGGGAGCCTGCGGACGGGGGCGTTGCTGTCACCGAGGACGATCGCGTGCCGCGGGTCCATCTGGGACAGCTCCGACACCGACATCACTCTCGGCGCCGGGTCCGGTGAGTCGACCTCGACGCGCCGAAGTGACCGTAGGGGACGCTCGGGGGCTCCTCGTCGTACTCGCCGAGGATCTTCGAGATCCCCTCGAGGAAGCGTTCGTCTATCGAACCACCGCCGAACACGGCGGGGTTCGCTGCGTCCCAGAAGGTCCCGAACCGGGTCTCGCCGAACAGATTCTCGGCCTGGGAGATGAACGGGAAGTAAGCGGAGACGACCATGCCGAGGGAGCCGTAGTAGGAGAACAGCTCGGGCAGCTCGTCCACTTCACGAGGTTCGCGCACTCGTCGAGCTCGACGACCAGCGGCGCCGGCAGCCGACGACGCGTGGTCGCGTACGCGGCCTTCTCGGCCGCGCGGCACACGATCCGCACGAGGGTCGTCATCAGCGATTCGCTCGCCACCCACCGGTGCGCCTCCGCGACCGACAGCTCTTCCAGGGCCGTGGCGAGTAAGCAGCACGCGAGCAGGTCGCGGCGGTGGGTGTCGAACCGGGCGTGCCCTACTGCCGGCCGACCGCCAGCGCCTCCTCCTCCACGTCGAGGAACGCCAGCGCACTGACGACCGCGGGCTCCTGGTAGCGGCCCTCCGCGCGCGCCTTGAGCACCGCCTCCCGCTCGGCCTCGATCATCACGCGGCGCAGCCGGTTGTACGAGCGGGTGAGCGGCTCGCCGTCGGCCGGCGGGTTCTCGAGCGCATCGGCGAGGAAGGTCGCGTTCCGCCGCAGCCGGTCGAGCACCCGCTCCTCGATCCCGTCCTGCGGCTCCGCATCGAGCCGCGCGAGCCCGGCGGTCTGCGCCTCGGCCAGCAGCATCTGCTTCTCGACGTGCTCCTGCATCTCGTTCGGAGGCGGCAGCCTGAGCGCGCGCACGAGGCGCGGCAGGGCGAGGCCCTCCACGAGCGTGCCCGCGACCACCACGAAGGCGAGGAACTGCAGGAACGCGCGCTGCGGCGTCTCCTCGGGTAGGAGGAACGCGGCCGCGAGCGTCACGACCCCGCGGATCCCCGCGAACGAGACGCCGATCGCGGTCGGCCACGTCCAGCCCCGCTGCTGCAGCCTGCGCGGCCCGTGCCGGAACAGGATCGTGGTCATGCACATCCACAGCACCCGGCTGCCGATCAGCGCCGCGAGGATCGCCGCGCTGATGCCCACCGTCTCCCAGACCCCGATGCCCGAGTCGGCCGTGGCCTCGACGACCGAGGCGAGGCTCAGCCCGATGAAGAGGAACACCGCGTTCTCGAGCAGGAACTGGATCGTGCGCCAGTTGAGCGACTCCGCGATGCGCGCCTGCGCCGACTGGATCACCGGCGAGCGGAAGCCCAGGAACAGCCCGGCGACGACGACCGCGAGCACCCCCGAGCCGTGCAGCAGCTGCGCCGGGATGAACGCGACGTAGGGCGTCACCAGCGAGACGCTCGTGTCGAGCACCGAGGACTGCACCTGCTTGCGGACGACTCCGAGCACGAGGGCCACGACCACTCCGACACCCGCGCCGACCACGACGGCGAGCACGAAGTCGAGGGCGATGCCGCCGGGGGTGACGGTGCTCACGATCGCGAGCAGGGAGGCGTTCAGCGCGACCAGCGCCGTCGCGTCGTTGAGCAGGCTCTCGCCCTCGAGCACGGTGAGCATGCGGCGGGGCAGGCGGAGGCGCCCCGCGATCGCCGTGACCGCCACCGCGTCCGTCGGCGCCACGATCGCCCCGAAGGCGAGGGCCGCGGCGATCGAGATCGCCGGGACGACGGCCCACGCCACCGCGCCGACGACGAGCACCGTGAACACCACGAGTCCCACCGAGAGCAGCAGGATGCTGTCGCCGCGGGCCCGGACGTCGAGGACGGAGGTGCGGATGGCCGCCGCGTACAGCAGCGGCGGCAGGATCCCGTAGAGCACCACATCGGGCTCGACGACGACCTCGGGGATCCCGGGGACGAAGGAGGCCAGCGCCCCCACGAGCACCAGGGCGACCGGAGCCGACCAGCCCGCCCGCCCCGAGAGCCCCGTCACGATGACGGTGACCACGACGAACGAGACGATCCAGATGATCGCGACGACAGGCTCCTCCACGACGGCACCCCTCCCCGGCGCACCGCGCCTCCGGGGACCATTGTGGCGGCGCCGGGGCGCGCTGCGGAGGGTTCGCTACGCGCGGGACTCGTGCACGTCGCGCGCCTTCGTCACCCGGGCGGAGTCGACCGGGTTCATGCCGATCACGATCTTGCCGCGCGAGTGCCGCTTCTCGAGGTCGTCGAAGGCGTCCTCGATGTGGTCGAACGGGTAGAAGCCCGAGACGAGCACCCGCAGCTTCTGCGCGCCGACCAGCGCCACGAGCTCGCCGAGGATCTCGGTGTCGCGCCGCGCGGTCTCAGCGTCGGGCCACACGGCGCGCAGCTCGATCTCCTTGCGGTCGTCGCTCGAGTGGAAGCGGCCGGGCTCGGTGCCCACCTCCTCGGCGAGCGCGGCGTTGTCGCCGCCGAAGTTGTCGAGGAACACCGTCACCCCGTTGGGCGCGGCCGCGCGGATGCGGTCGGCGATCCCGTCGCCGTAGACGATCGGCTTCACTCCGATCTGGCGGAGGTAGTCGAAGTTGCGCTCACCGCACGTGCCGAGCACCGTCGCTCCGCGGAGCTTCGCGAGCTGGATCTCGAGGCTCCCCACGCCTCCGGCCGCGGCCGACACCACGACCGTGTCGCCCTCGCGCACCCGGGTGGCCTCGAGGGCGCGCCAGGCGGTGACGCCCGCGAGGAACAGCGCGCCGCCCACCTCCCAGCTCACGGAGGCCGGCTTGATCACGAGGTTCTCGCGCGGCACGACGACGTGGGTCGCGTGCGAGCCGACGAGCGCGTGGCCGACGACCTCGCTCCGGAGCTTGAGATCGTGGACGCCCTCACCGAGCGCGACGACCCTGCCGGCGAGGTCGGTGCCCTGCCGCATCGGGAAGACGGCGGAGTGGTCGGAGTCGAACATCCCCTGCCGGATGAACGCCTCCATGTGGTTCACCCCGGCCGCGAGGACCTCGACGAGCACCTCGCCCCTCCCGGGGCTCGGCCTCTCGACCTCCGCGATCTCGAGCACGTCAGCACCGCCGAAGCGGGAGTACTGGACGACACGGGCGGAATCGGAGCGCAGACGGGACATGCCTCATCCTCTGCCCTGGCCCCCTCCTTCGGTTGACCCCCGAAGGGGGACGTGCGCTTCCCGATCCACGAGCCGTCCCCGCCACCCCCCTCGCCTCACCCGCAGGCCGCCCCCACTCCCCCTCCTCCAGAAAGGGTTGCGGGACAGACGGAAGGGGAGGAGCGGGGTGTGCACCCGGCACACCCCGCTCCTCCCCTTCTGTCTGTCCTAAAAGAACACAGTCCTAGAAGAACACCGCCTAGTTGGCGACGCGGAGGGAGATCGCGGCGCTGGTGCCCACGTTCCCCGCCTTGTCCTGCGCCCTCGCGGTCACCGGGTAGGTGCCGTTCGGGTACGAGGCCGAGCTCGCCGAGAGCGCCCACGTCCCGTTGGACTGCTTCACGCCGTTGCCGAGCTTGGTCGTTCCCGCGTAGAACACCACGGAGGTCACTCCGACGTTGTCGTCCGCCGAGGCGACCAGGCGGATGGAGCCGGTCACCGTGGTGCCCGAGGAGGGCGAGGTGATGGTGGCGGTCGGCTTCTCGGTGTCCACCGGTGCCGTCGTCGGGCTCGTCGTCGGAGTCGCGGTCGGCGACGCCGTCGGGCTGGTGGTCGGCGCCGGCGTCGAGCTGGCGGCCACGCGGAGGGAGATCGCCGCACTGGTGGCGACGTTGCCCGCCTGGTCCTGGGCCCGCGCGGTCACCGCGTAGGTGCCGTAGGGGTAGCCGGCGGTGCTCGTGGTGAGCGCCCACGAGCCGTCGGACTGCGCCGTGCCGTTGCCGAGCTTGGTCGTTCCCGCGTAGAACACCACGGAGGTCACTCCGACGTTGTCGCTCGCGGAGGCGACGAGCCGGAACGAGCCGGCGACCGTCGTGCCCGAGGCGGGCGAGGTGATCGCGACCGTGGGCTTCTGGGTGTCCGTCGCCGGGGGCGTCGTGGGAGGCGTGGTCGGCGTCGTCGTCGGCGGGGTGGTGGGCTCCGGAGCGGCGTTCGTCGGCAGCGTGCTCACGGCGTAGCCGTAGTAGCGGCCGGCGATCGGACGGGTCGGGTCGCCCGCGAAGGTGCGGCCGCGCTCGGCGCCGGCCTTCGCCTGCGCGACGATCTGCGCGCGGACCTGCGCGGGGCTCTTGCCGGCGCAGGATCCGCCGGAGCTCAGGCAGTCGAGGACGACGCCGCTGACCGCGGCGGCCGACATGCTCGTGCCGGACTGGACGTAGGCGTAGGAGCCGCCGAGCTTGGTGGTGTACGGGCAGACGCCGGGAGCGGCGACCGTGTGAGCGCGGTCGGCGGCCGAGACGGCGAAGTTGCTCTTGCCCGCGGTGGTGTCGTCGGCGGTGTCGACGCCGGCGCACGGCGCGGCGGCGAGTCCGCCGGGCTTGCCGTCGTAGTTGGCGATGTTGGTCGCCGTCAGCACCTCGTCGTACGCGGCGGGGATGGCCGCGGCCAGGTCCTTGCCGCCGGTCGTGTTGCCGGCCGAGCTGACGATCGTGATGCCCTTGGCCTCGAGCTCGCAGACCATCTGGTGGATGACGTCGTTGTTCGAGCGGCCGCAGTTGCCGTCGTCGGTGCCCGCGGTGGCGAGCGACATGTTGACGACCTTGATGTTGCGCGAGGCCGCGTTCTTCGAGACCCAGTCGAGCGCGCAGACGATGCCCTCGGCGGTTCCCTTGTTCTTGTCGTCGAGCACGCGGACCGAGTAGATCGGCGCACCGGGGGCGATGCCCACCGTGCCGTTGGCGTCGTCGATGGCGGCCATGTAGCCGGAGACGGCCGTGCCGTGCCCGTTCGTGTCGCTCGCGTCGCCGGCGCCGTAGCAGTTGATCTGCTCGCGGAGGTCGTAGTTGCTGTTGGGGTTCACACCCGAGTCGATGACCGCCACGGCGGGACCGGTGTAGTTCGTCACGCCGTCGCCGGCGCGGACGGGGGCCTTGTCGGCCTCGGTCGCGAGCACGTGCGAGGGGAGGACCTGCGCCTGGCCCTCGAACACGACGTCGGCCGGCGCGACCGCGATCACGCGCGGGTCGGCCTCGAGGGCGGCCTGCTGGCGGGAGGTGAGGGTCGCGGTGAAGCCGGCGGTGCCGCCCTCGTAGGTGATGAGGTCGGTGACGCCGAGGGCGGCGACGACCTGCTGCGACACCGCAGTGGAGTCGACCGTCACGAGGTAGCGGCCGGCGGTGTCGGCCTGGGCCGGGGTGGAGCCGGCCACGGCGAGACCCGCGCCGACGGCGACCGCCACGGCGAGAGCCGCGACACGGCGGAGGAGGGATCGGGCCGGCGGCGCGGAGGCCGGAGCGGTACGAAGGGAGGACACGGATTCCGTCGATTCTGTCGGCGTCGCGGCCGACTGTTCGGTGGTGCGTTTCTGGCCAGGTGCTGGCGCCTCGAGACGGGCGCCCGCGCCGCTGCTGCGGGGCTCGGGGGGCGCCGGGAGGCGGCATGGCGTGCGAATCTCACCGAGCGTGAATCGGCCTGGGCCGTCCGCTCCCCCCATCGGAGTGACTCACCCTCGACTCCAACAGACTTCGGGTGATTTCACAGCATCGGGCATGACCCCAGTACGGGGGTGTTTTGCCCCCCTGTCCCACAAATGACGACCCTGCACGGCGACCCGCGGACCCCGCCCGCGAAACCCCCGGTCACAGCGCGGGTTCAGCGTCCTTTCGCCCCGCGTCCACGCGGCTTGACTCGCCCTTCGCGCGGAGTAGTGTCGTCGCTCGTGACACACGAGGCCCCTCCGTCCGACGCGGAGGAACTACCCACCGACGCGAACGAGCTCCGCACCGCGAAGCACTTCTTCATCGGGGAACCGCTGCCGAGCGACAAGCTCGAGGGGCAGCTGCTGCAGAAGCGCCTCGCGCTCCCCATCTTCGCGAGCGACCCGCTCTCCTCCGTGGCCTACGCGCCGCAGGAGCTGCTGATGATCCTGCTGCTCGGCGGGCTCTCGTTCCTCACCTTCGCGCCCTGGGTCGCGGGCTGCGTCGTCGTCCTGCTCGTCGTGGTCGTCCTCAGCTACCGGCAGCTCATCAAGGCGTACCCGTCGGGAGGCGGCGACTACGAGGTCGCGCGCACCAACCTCGGCGAGACGGCCGGGCTCACCGTGGCGGCGGCGCTCCTCGTCGACTACGTCCTCACCGTGGCCGTGTCGGTCGCCTCCGGAGTCGACAACATCATCTCGGCGGTGCCCGAGCTCGCCCCGCTGCGGGTCGAGCTCGCGATCCTGTTCGTGGTGCTCCTGGCCGCGGTGAACCTCCGGGGCGTCTCGGAGTCGAGCAAGGCCTTCGCCCTCCCCACCTACCTCTTCGTCGCGAGCGTCTTCGTGATGGTCGTCGTGGGACTCGCCCGCACCGCCTTCGGCGACACCCCGGTGGCCGAGTCGGCCGGCTTCACCGTCGAGGGCGAGCAGCTCACGCAGGCCGCGGTCGTCCTGCTCCTGCTGCGCTCCTTCGCGAGCGGCTGCGCCGCCCTGACCGGGGTCGAGGCCATCTCCAACGGCGTCCCGGCCTTCCGCGTCCCCAAGGTCAAGAACGCGCAGCGCACGCTCGTCGCGATGGGCACGATCGCCATCACCCTCTTCGTCGGGCTCACCGCGCTCGCCCTGCTCTCGAACGTGCACTACGCCGAGAGGGCCTGCGACCTGGTGGGCTTCGCGAACTGCGAGACGACTCCGCAGCGCTCGGTGATCGCGCAGGTCGCCGCCGCCACCTTCGGCAACAACTCGGTCCTCTTCTTCGTGATCCAGGCCGCCACGGCCGCAGTGCTGCTGCTCGCCGCGAACACGGCGTTCAACGGCTTCCCGCTGCTGGGCTCGGTCCTCGCGCGCGACGGCTACGCACCCAAGTCGCTGAACACCCGCGGCGACCGCCTCATCTACTCCAACGGAGTGATCATCCTGGCGCTCGTCGCCGCGATCATCCTGCTCGTCTACCAGGCGTCGCTCACGAGCCTGGTGCAGCTCTACATCATCGGCGTCTTCGTCTCGTTCACCCTCGGTCAGTCGGGCATGGTGAAGCACTGGATCCGGATGATCAAGAACGGCGAGGGCACGCGCACCGTCTACACGAGCCTGGGCATCAACCTCTTCGGCGCCACCCTCACCTTCGCGGTGCTCGTCGTCGTCACGATCACCAAGTTCACCCACGGGGCGTGGCTGGTCTACCTGGTCATGCCGATCCTCGGCTTCCTGATGGCCGGCGTGTACCGCTACTACCGCGATGTCGAGAAGGAGATCGAGGTCGATCCGACCACGACCTTCGGCGCCAACGGCGACCACGCGATCGTGCTCGTGGGCCGGATGAACAAGCCGACCCTCAAGGCGCTCGACTACGCGATCGCCGCGCGGCACGAGAGCCTGGAGGCGATCCACTCCTCCATCGACGACGCGCAGACCGCGCAGCTCAAGGCCGACTGGGCGAGCATGGACATCGAGGTGCCGCTGCGCTGCATCGCCTCGCCCTACCGCGACATCTCGTACCCGCTGATCAAGTACATCAAGGCGCACCGCCTCGAGCACGGGTCCGAGATCATCACCGTCTACATGCCGCAGTACATCGTCGGGCACTGGTGGGAGACGCCCCTGCACAACCACAAGTCGCGGCGGATCCGCCAGAAGCTGCTGCTCGTGCACGGCGTCACCGTGGCGCTGGTGCCGTGGCTGCTCGACTCGTCCGAGGTGATCTACGGACGCCGCTCGCGCCCGATCCCCGGCCAGTCGCGCCGCGGCGAGCCGATCCGCCCGGTGACGCGCCGGCCGATCCCGCCCGCCTCGGTGCTCCCCAAGGGCGCCGCCGGCGAGGGTGCACCGCGCCGCCCCGCGGAGCGGCCCTCGTCCGCAGCGCGCAACCGCGCCAAGCGCCGCTGACCCGGTCGCCCAGGGGCGGCGGTAGGGGGCAGAGGTAGAGGGCAGAGGTAGAGGGCCCGCGGCTCAGCCTGCGGGCCCTCGATTTCCCCTTGTGCCTTCCCCCGAAGGCGGCCCGCCCCAACGGGCCACTTCGACGCTATCGGCGGGCTATGCACCGCCGCATCCTCCTCACGACGGATCCGTGCGTGCTTCCGGAGGAGGAGCGACGGCGAGCCGCCAGAGCAGCGCCACGCCGACGACGGCCAGGACGCTCCAGGTGATGACGAGGATCGCCGCGTCGACGACGTACGAGCGGTACTCCTCCTCGAACGGGTCGAGGCCGGTGCCCGCGAGCACGATGCCGGCCGGCACGACCGCTGCCGCGAGCACGGTGGTCCACGCGGCCAGGCGCGCAGGCCCGCGCGCGTCGGTCTCGATCAGGTGCGGCTTCCGGGCGACGTACCAGACGGCCGCGCCGATGCAGAGGCCGAGCAGACCGAGCACTCCGCTCGCGTACTGCGCCCACTTGTAGCCGGGGAACGGCCCGATCCGCTGCTCGAGGAAGGGCATCGCCGCCACGAACGGCCCGCCCACGTGCGTGAAGCCGTCCCAGAGCACGTGGCTCGCCGATCCGATCACGAGGCCGGCCGCCGTCAGCAGCAGCGCCGCGGTCCACGCGCGCGCACCCCTCGGTCGCGGCGGGCGGGGGCGGAGGCGCACCCGCACGATCCAGGGGGCGAGGTCGCGCCAGGCCGGGGCGAGCAGCAGGTTCCACAGCACGAGGCAGACGGCGCCGAGGAGCAGGTCGACCGTCACGACGCCGAGGAGCGAGTGGGTCGACTCCCGCGCCCAGCGCACCGGCAGGTAGAGGCCGACGTCGGGTGCCATCGCGCCGACGGCCACCGCGGCCGCCGGGATCCGCCCGTTCGAGAACGCCAGTGCGACGACGGCGTGGCTCGGGGTGAACGGCATAGTGCACGGTATCGCTGACGCCCCGCCCGCGGTCGACGCGTGGGGAGCTCCGAGCGAGCCGACCGTAGAATCGCACGATGGTCCGGCCCGCCCGGGCGGGGTGCGACGGATCGGAGCGGTGTGCGGAAGGCGTTCGCGATCCTCCGACTCGCACTCGCGGGCACCGGTGTCGTGGGGCTCGTCGCCGACTTCCTCTACACGCTCGGCTTCCGCGCGTTCCAGATCGACAACTTCTTCGCCTACTTCACGACCCAGTCGAACATGGCCGGAGTCGTCGTGCTCGCCCTCTCGGGGCTCGTCGCCCTGGCCCGCGAGCGCGAGCCGCGCTGGCTCAGCAGCGTCCGAGCCCTGGTGCTGACCTACATCGTCGTCTCGGGCATCGTCTTCGGACTGATCGCGGTCGAGGCGAACAACCGCGGAGTGCGCGTCGACGTGCCCTGGTCGAGTGCGCTCCTGCACTTCGTGATCCCGGCGCTCGCGATCCTCGACTGGATCCTGGCGCCGGGCCGGCACCCGGTGCGCTGGCGCTGGGCCCTCACCGTCCTCGGATTCCCGATCGTCTGGGGTGTCATCACCCTCGTCCGCGGCGCGCTGATCGGCTGGTACCCGTACTTCTTCCTCGACCCGGGCCAGGTCGACGGCCCCGTCGCCTTCGTGCTCTACGACGTCATCGTGCTCGGGCTGATCTCGGGCATCGCGGCGTTCGTCGTCGCGCTCAGCCGCGTGCGGCCGCTCGGCGCGCCCCGCGCGGCGGAGTGGCGGGGCCCGTTCGCGAGACTGCGCGAGCTCGTCAGCCGGGGACGACGGCGAACGGCTCCAGCGCCGTCTGCGCGACCGTGAGCAGCTCGTCGTCGCTCAGCGCCTGCAGCGACAGCGCCTGATCCGCCCCGAACAGGCCGACCAGGACCGCCTCGCCGGTGACCGGCTGCAGGTTGACCCACTCGGTGATGCCCGCCTCCGAGCCCACGAGCGACCAGCGCGATGCGGTGACCGCGTCGGTGTCCCAGAACGGCTCGTCGAAGCGCAGCCACAGCGAGTCGACGACGCCCGCGCCGAGCGCCGCGATCGCCGCGCGGTGCGCGAACGGCAGGGCCGGGTCGAAGGCGATCGCGTCGCTCTTGAGCACCCCGATCGGCACGGTGACCAGGACGCGGTCGGCGGTGAAGGACTCGCCGGTCGCCAGGCGCACGCTCGCGCCGTCCTCGTCGTAGCCGATGCCGCTGACGGCGGCCCGGAGCGACACCTCCACGTCGTCGAGCAGCGTCTCGACGACGGGTGCGAGACCGTTCGCGTAGAGGTCGTCGGAGGCGTCGCTCAGGTCCTCGGCGGTGGTCGCGGCCGAGGCGTCGCCGAGCCCGTACCAGGCCGACAGCTCGGCCGTCGCCGCGCCCGTGCGCAGTGCTGCGCCTCCGGCGAGGTAGGCGGCCACCCGCTCCGCGTCGCCGTCGCCGCGGCCCGGCTCGGCACTCGCCGGGTCGGCGGCCCCCGAGCCCGCGAAGGCCTCGGCGAGCGGGAGGTCCTCCGGCTGCTCCGCGCCCCACTCGAGAGCCCGGGTCAGGGCGTCGGGCCCGGTGGTGCCCGCGTCGAGGTCGCTGCCGTCGGCGGCCACCGAGCGGACGGCCTCGAGATCGATCGCCGAGAGGGCGATCCCCGCGTCGAGCGCGCTCTCCCGCAGCGAGGGGCCGGCTCCCGTGAGCGCCCAGGCTCCGGAGTCGACCGCGATGGGCCAGCCGTCGGGGGTCGACGTCTGGATGCGCCCGCCGACCCGCTCCCGCGCCTCGACGAGCGTCACGTCGTAGCCGGCGTCGACGAGGCGCCTCGCCGCGACCGCACCCGCCAGGCCCGCGCCGATGATCGCGATGCGCTCGCCCTCGGCCGCGATCGCGGCGATCTCGCCGGCCGCGCGGACGCCGGAGTTCCAGGCGCCCTGGAGCGTCGCGGGGGCCTCGGTGTCGGTGGCCTCGCCCGCGAAGAAGAGCCGGTCGAGCACGTTCTGCGCGAGGTCGTCGCGGTGCTCGGGCGTCGCCCCGACGGGGAGGTAGGAGGCGGAGCCCAGCGCGTACGGGTCGGTGCCCCAGGTGGAGCGCACGAAGGCGGCAGGGGTCGGGACCGCCGTAGTGCTCGGCGTCGGGACGGGCGCCTTGGTGACCGAGCGGGTCGGCGTCGGACGCGGCGGCGTGCACCCCGCGAGGACCAGGAGGCCGACGCCCGTGGCGGCTCCCGACAGGAAGGTGCGGCGTCCGATCGTCATCCCCGTCATCCTACGTTCTCGCACGTCCCGGCCCGATGCCGGCGACGCGCGTCACGGCCTCCTCCAGCACCTCGGGCGAGCAGGCGAGGTTGAGGCGGACGAAGCCGCGCCCCTCACGGCCGAAGTCGACGCCCGGCGAGAGCGCGACGCGCGCCCGCTCGAGGATCACCGCGGCCGGGTCGTCGCCGAGCCCCGCTTCGCGCAGGTCGATCCACGCGAGGTAGCCCGCGCTCGGCCGGCGGTAGCGGGCGGCGGGCAGGAGCCGGGCGAGCAGCGTCCCGAGCAGCTCCGCGCTCTCGTCGATCGCGGCGAGGACCCCGTCGAGCCAGTCCTCTGCCTCCTCGAACGCCGCGACGCTCGCGTGCAGGCCGAGCAGCCCCGTCCGCCACGCGACCTCCTCCGGCAGCGCCCCGAGCGCCGAGCGGAGCCGCGCGTCGGCCGTCACGATCAGCGCGCACTTGAGTCCGGCCAGGTTCCAGCCCTTGCTCGCGGAGGTGAGGCAGACGCCGACCCGCGCCGCCTCCGACACGGCGAGGAACGGGGTGAAGCCGCGCTCGGTGCGCGCGAGCGGCCCGTGGATCTCGTCCGAGACGACCAGTGCGCCGTGCTCCTCGGCGAGCGCCGCGAGCTCGGCGAGCTGGGACGCGGAGTGCGCGAGCCCGAGCGGGTTGTGCGGGTTGCAGAGCAGGATCGCCGCGGCCCCGGCGCGGAAGGCCCGCTCGATGCCGGCGAGGTCGAGGCGGTACGCCCCCGACTCCTCGAGCAGCGCGACCTCGAGCACCTCGTGCCCCGCCTCCGGGATCAGCTCGAAGAACGGCGCGTACACCGGCGGGGTGATCACGACGCGGCTCGCCGGTGCGAGGAGCACGCGCAGCACCTCCGTGATCGCGACGCTCACGTCGGTGGCACTCCGCACCTGCTCCGGATCGACCCGCCAGCCCCAGCGCCGCTCGGCGAACCCGGCGAACGCCTCCGCGAGGGGCCCCGGGCCGAAGGCGTAGCCGGTGTCGGAGGCGCGCACCCGCTCCACGAGGCGCTCGGCGATCGCCGGCGCGATCGGGTAGTCGGTCTCGGCGACGAACAGCGGCAGCACGTCGTCGGGGAACAGCCGCCACTTCGCACTCGTGCGGCGGCGGAGGATCTCGAGCGGCTCGGCGCGGACGACGGTCATGTCCCCACCGTAGGCCGAGGGCAAGGCCGGGCGGATGCTCCGCCTGCAGTGGTAGGACTAGGGGCATGAGCAACGACATCCGCGAACTCTCCGAGGGCGAGAGCTATCTCGCCTTCTTCCAGGGCGGGCCGTTCGACGGCCAGACCGAGACCCGTGTCAGCACCGCAGGCGGCTACGAGAAGGAGGTCGACGTCTATGCGGCCGTCGACGGCCAGGAGACGCACCTGGTCTACACCTCCGTCACCGCGAAGGAGGTCGGCGAGTCGGTCCACGTGACCTACACGCTCGACACGCCCGACTCCGATCCGATCGAGGACCCGGAGGACCGCGGGGGCGGATTCCAGTAGCCCGCACTCCCCCTCCCGAGATGCCGTTCCGGTCGCGTTCCGCGCGACCAGGGCGGCATCTCGTGCGTTCGCGGGGGCATCGTGTCGGAGGTCGGCGCTAAACTGACGGTTCCTCATCTGCGGTACCTCGACTCGTCAGGGAGCCATCGTGTCAGTGCACCTCGCGGCAGCGCCGCCGATCGGCCCCGGGGTGCGGGCGTGACGCCGCTGCGCGGCTCCGCCGCTCGCGAGTGGCTGGAGGCGCGGGGGGTGCTGGCCGACCCGGCCGCCGCCCTCGCCCTCGTCGCGCAGGAGTGGGCGGCCCCGGAGGTGGTCCTCCGCAGGATGTGGCACACCGCCGCGGCGCTCCACCGGTCCGGCTCCGACGCGGGCGCGGTCCTCGTCGTGATCCCCCTCGAGGGCGTCGTCGCGTTCGAGACGCCGGGCGGGGCGATCGCCTCGGTCGGCAGGGGCCGGTTCGCGGCGCTCCCCGCCTCCGCGACCCTCACGACCGGAGCCCCGAGTGCGCGGATCGAGCTGCTGATCCGCCCGCCCGGCCCCTCCCCCGAGCGCGCCGTCCGCTCGTCCCCGGCGCTCCCGGTGCTCGTCGCGACCGCCAACGCGATCCTCGACGGCGCCCTCGATCCCGAGGAGCCGAGCCGGGCCGGCCTCGGCAGCGCGCTGGAGAGCCTCCTCGCCGCCGTGCTGGCCGGCTCGGCTCCGTGACGAAGTGTGACCCTTCCGGGGGCATCTCGGAGGCGCCGATCCTACGATCGCGCCGGGAACGGCCGAACGACGGCCGCCCGGACGGAGACGACGATGCCCACGGAGCAGACCACCTCGACGATCGGCGCCCAGTCCGCCGAGTTCACGACCGGCTTCACCGAGGCGATCGGCGACGAGCTCGCCGCGGTCTTCGCAGCCGAGCAGGCCGACCTGGTCTCGAGCGGGGTCCCCTCGGATGCCGTCGCGGCGGGTGACCGACTGCCGAGCGCGACGGTCGTGACCGTGGACGGCGACACCGTCCACCTCGCCTCCGTCCTGGGCAGAGGGCCCGCCGTTCTCGTGTTCTACCGCGGCGCCTGGTGCCCCTACTGCAACATCACCCTGCGCCACTACAGCGCCACCCTCGCCCCGGCGCTCGAGGAGCGCGGAGTCGCGCTGGTCGCCGTGAGCCCGCAGACGGCCGACCGCTCCGCGTCGGTGGGCGACGGCGAGCTCGGCTTCACCGTCGTCTCCGACCCGGGCAACGTGCTCGCGGGCGAGCTGGGCATCGTGACCGCGCCGAGCGACGCCGCCGTCGATGCGCACACGGAGCTCGGCTTCGCGGTCAAGGACTCGAACGCCGACGACACCGCCGCGATCCCGTTCCCGACGGTCCTGGTGCTCGACGAGGCCGGCGTCGTCCGCTTCGCCGACGTGCACGTCGACTACACGACGCGCACCGAGACCGACGAGATCCTCGCCGCGGTCGACGCGATCGCGTAGGCAGTGCGGGGAGGGGCTGTCAAGGGTCCCTCCCCTCCCAGCGTCCTCCCCATCCGCGTCGCGATGCTCGCCGAATCACACCACGACGCCGAGGCACGGCGCCGGAAGGAGCACGACTCATGGCAGAGATCACCGCCCACCACGGACTCTTCAAGGACACCGACCTGCACGTCGACGACACCGGCGGCTCCGGCCGCCCCGTCGTCCTGATCCACGGCTGGCCCCTCTCGGGCGAGTCGTGGAGCGAGCAGGTCCCGGCCTTCGCGGCCGCCGGCTACCGCGTCGTCACGTACGACCGCCGCGGCTTCGGACGCAGCGACAAGCCGCTGACCGGCTACACCTACGACACCCTCACCGAGGACCTGCACACCTTGCTCACCGGGCTCGACCTGCAGGACGTCACGCTCGTCGGCTTCTCGATGGGCGGCGGCGAGGTCGCCCGCTACTTCTCGAAGTACGGCGCCGAGCGCCTGCGCAGCGTCGTCTTCGCCTCCGCGGTGCCGCCGTACCTGATGAAGACCGACGACAACCCGGAGGGCCCGCTCGAGAAGTCGCAGGCCGCCGAGATGACCGCCGGCCTCACCAAGAGCCAGGACGACTTCTACGAGCAGTTCACGACCGAGTTCTTCTCGGTCGACGGCGAGCTGAAGGTGACGGAGGCGCAGCGCCAGGACGCGCTCGCTCTCGCCGAGCAGTCCTCGAAGCACGCCGCGCTGGCCTGCATGACCGCGTTCGCGACCACCGACTTCCGTGAGGACCTGCCGAAGGTCTCGGTCCCCGCGCTGGTCATCCACGGCGACGGCGACGCGACCGTGCCCTTCGAGGGCTCCGGCGCGCGCACGCACGCCGCGATCCCCGGCTCCGAGCTGCACGTCGTCGCGGGCGCCCCGCACGGCGTCAACGTGAGCCACGCCGAGGAGTGGAACCGGGTCGTCCTCGAGTTCCTCGCCAAGTAGAGCCCCACGGTCCGAAGGGGGTGCTCCGCTGCGGCGGGGCGCCCCCTTCGTCGTCCGTCGCCCGCACAGAACCGAGGTCGTGAGTGCGCATCCGCCTCTCAGAAGCGACCCGAGTCACCTCAGCCTCGATTCCGCGCGGCACAGGGAGGTGAGTGCGGCGGACGCCTGCCTTCGGAGGCA
Organism: Rathayibacter sp. VKM Ac-2759; assembly: GCF_009834225.1. NCBI lineage: Bacteria > Bacillati > Actinomycetota > Actinomycetes > Micrococcales > Microbacteriaceae > Rathayibacter > Rathayibacter sp. VKM Ac-2759. The sequence continues at coordinate 289,710 of NZ_CP047176.1, read as the reverse complement.
CCCTCCGCGTGCACCGTCACTTCCTCGAATCCAGGGAACCCTGGACCGTCGAGACCGCCCTCCACGGCGGGCTCCCTCGACGGTTCACGGTTCCCTCGGTGCCGACGCGTCGTGCTCAGCCCTTCTCGGCGCCCTCGGTCGTGTTCATGATCCGCTTCTGGAAGACGAAGAACAGCACGGCCACCGGGATCGACATCAGCACCGCCGCCGCGAGCTGCAGCGGGTACTGGTTGCCCGTGCCCAGCTGCCCCGAGACGAGCGACGCGACTCCGGTGGTCAGCGTGTTGAGCTCCGGCGACTGCCGCGACACCACGAAGTGCGAGAACTCGTTCCACGAGCCCTGGAACGACAGGATGAACAGCGTGACGATCGCCGGCCGCGCCATCGGCACCACGATCGAGCGGAACGTGCGGAACACCCCGGCGCCGTCGATCCGAGCCGCCTCCTCGATGGAGGCGGGGATCGAGTCGAAGAACTGCTTCATGATGAAGATGCCCGCCGCGTCCACGATCAGCGGCACGATCATCCCCGCGTAGCTGTCGTAGAGGCCGAGCTGCTTGAGGATCAGGAAGCGCGGGATGAGCAGCACCACTCCGGGGACGCTCATCACCCCGATGAACAGGGCGAACAGCAGTCCGCGCCCGCGGAAGCGCAGCCGCGAGAGCGCGTAGCCGGCGAGCGAGTCGAAGAAGACGCGGCCCACGGTGACGAAGAGGGTCACGATCACCGAGTTGAGGGTCCACAGCGGCAGCGGCACGTCGGTGAAGAGCCGCTCGTACGAGGCGAACGACCAGGTCGCCGGCAGCAGCGACAGCGGGTTCGAGGTCGCGTCGGCATCGGTCTTGAACGACGACGCGACCGAGATCAGGAACGGGTAGATGTAGACCAGCGCCAGTCCGATCAGCAGCAGGTAGCCGCCGATCAGCGACGCGCGGCCGCGGGCGCCGAGCTGGACGCGGCGGTGCGGGAGGGGCGTCGACGGCGGCGGCTCCGCCTCCGTGCGCGTGTCGGAGTCGACCAGGGTGCTCATCGCACGCCTCCCGTGGTGAGGGTCGTCGCGGCGTCGGCACGGGCGGCCCGGCGGGTGCGGCGGGCGCTCGGCTCGCCCTTCTCGCGGAGGATCGCGCGCTGCAGCAGCGTCAGGACGACGATGATGAAGAACAGGATGAAGGCGATCGCCGCGCCCTGGCCCCAGCGGAGGTCGGTGAACGACGACTCGTAGGCGAGGTAGGCGGGCGTGAGCAGCGTCTTGCCTGGTGACCCGCCTCCGGTGAGGTAGATCTGGTCGAACACCTGCCAGGTGCCGATGAGGCCGAGCGTCAGCACGGTGAAGAGCGTGGGCTTGAGCATCGGCAGGGTCACCGAGAAGAACTTGCGGAGGGGCCCTGCGCCGTCCATGAGCGCCGCCTCGTCGATCTCGGCTCCGATGTTCTGCAGCGCCGCGAGGAACAGCAGCATGAAGGTGCCCGACGTGGTGAAGATCGCCATCGTGATCAGCACGCACATCGCGACGGAGGGGCCCGAGAGCCAGTCCCACCAGGTGAGGCCGAGCGGCGCTCCGCCCGCGAACCACGAGCCGTCGACGCCGACGGCGCCGAGCACGGTGTGCAGCACGCCGGTCGGGTCGGCCATCCAGGTGGGCCCGTCGGCACCGAACCAGCCGAGCACCGCGTTGACGACACCGGAGGCGCTGAAGAGGAACAGGAAGATCACGGTGATCGCGATCGACGAGGTGACGGAGGGGAAGTAGAACGCGGTGCGGAAGAAGCCCCGCCCGCGCAGCACGCGGCGGTTGACCTGCACCGCGAGGAACAGAGCGAGCGCCGTCTGCAGCGGCACCACGAGCAGCACGTAGTAGACGTTGTTGCGGATCGCGGTGCCGAAGTCCTTCTGCGCGAGGCCGGAGTCCACGAGCACCGCCCGGTAGTTGTCGGTGCCGACGAACTGCGCGGTCGGCCCGAGGGGCGAGCCGAGGCCGTTCCAGTTGCTGACGCTCACCCAGAGAGCGAGGCCGATCGGGACGACGAGGAACACGCCGACGACGATGATCGCGGGGAGGGTGAAGAGCCAGCCGTAGCGGGCCTCGTGCCCGCGGATGCCGGAGCGGCGGCTCCGCGCGGTCGCGGTGGTGCTCATCGAATGCGTCTCCTTCGACGGTCGTGCGGGGTCGGGTGGGGCTGCGGGGGTGCGATCTGCAGGAGGCAGGTGTGCGATCTGCAGGAGGCAGGTGTGCGATCTGCAGGGGATCGGCCGGAGGATCGCGGTCCCTCGCGGCGAACGGCGCGGGATCGCGCGGAACCCCTGCAGATCGCACAGGGAGGCGGGAGACGCGCCGCCGCCTCCCGCGCCCTGCGCTACTGCGCGTTCGCGGTGTCGAGCGCGTCCTGCAGGTTGGTCTGCAGATCCGCGAGGATCGCCTCCGGATCGCCCGTCGCCAGGCCCTCGAGGGCCGAGTTGAAGTCGGTGATCACGGTCGCGGCGCCGGCGAAGGCGACCGGGCTGACGGCGTAGTCGTTGCCCGAGACGAAGGCGGCGTTCTCCGGGTACTCGGTGGCGTACGCCGCGGCACCCGTCTCGGTCGACGGGATGACGCCGAACGCGTCCGCGAACGCGAGCTGCTGCTCGTCCGTGGTCAGCGCGGTCACGAGCGACTCGGCCTGATCGGCGGTGTCGCTGCCTGCGGGGATGCCCCAGCAGTTGCTGAAGGTGAAGGTCGACTTCCCGCCGGGGCCCGCGGGCAGCTCGGCGACCGTGTACTTCACGTCGGGGTAGTCGGCCTCGAGTGCTCCGTTGATCCACGGGCCCTCGATGACCATCGCGGCGGCGCCCTTGCCGAACGCCTCGCCCGACCAGCCGGAGTCGAGGTCGGCCGGGAACTTCAGCGTCCCGTCGGTCAGCAGCTTCTTGACCTCGGTGAGCCCGGTGACGTTCTCCGGAGTGTCGGCGGTGACGGTCTCGCCGTCCTCGGACAGCAGCGAGCCGCCGGCCTGGTTCATGAAGGTGCCGATGCGCGCGTACTCCGCGCCGAACGAGAGACCGGTGACGCCGTTCGCGGTCAGCTTCTGCGCCGCCGACTCGAGCGAGGCCCAGTCGGTGGGGACGTCGGCGTCGGTGAGACCGGCGGCCGCCCACAGGTCGGTGTTGATGACGAGGCCGAGCGTCGAGAAGTCCTTGGGCTCGCAGTAGAACTGGTCGTCGTAGGTGAACGCATCGCGCAGGGCGGGGTAGAAGGCGTCGGCGTTGCCCGCGTCCTGCGCGTAGGGCTCGAGATAGCGGTTGCTCGCGTAGGTCTGGAACTGGTCCCAGCTCATGTAGAAGAGGTCGGGCGGGTTGCCGCCGGAGAAGCCCTGGCCGAGCTGCTGCGTGAGATCGCTCGCGGCGACGACCTCGACGGCCGTGCCGTTCTCCTCGCCCCAGGCGTTCACGGCGTCGGTGACCGCGGTGGTCTCGGCGTCGCCGGACGAGCCGATCATGACGGTGAGCCCGGCGGAGTCGTCGGAGGCGCCGCCTCCCGGGCTCGAGCACGCGGCGAGCGAGACCGTCAGACCGGTCGCGAGGAGGGCGGCACCCCAGCGTGCCGCTCGGTGGGTGGATGTCATTGCCTGACCTTTCGTGGGGGAACGGGGGCGTCCGGCGTCGATGCTCCGACGTCAGCTCTCGGGGTGGTGGGCGGGGGTGCGCACGACGAGGTGCGGGGTGATGAGGCGGTGCGCCTCTCCGGGCGCGAGGGAGCGGTGGACGACGTCGTCGCCCTGCTCGCCGAGCAGCAGCTCGAGGGCACCGGAGGCGACCGCGACGAGGTCCTGCTCGACGCTCGGAAGGCCGACCGCGGCCGCGACCGGGGTGTTGTCGAAGCCGACGATGGGCAGGTCGGCCCGCCCGACGGCGACGGCGGCCATCGAGGCGCCGAGCGCGAGCGAGTCCGAGACGCAGACCAGGCCGTCGATCTCCGGCCTTCCGCGGAGGAGGTCGATCGCCGCGGCACGCGCCTGCTGCACGTCGTCCTCCGCCGTGGCGGTCAGGCGGGGAGCGTCCGGGAAGCGCTCGGCGAGCACGCGCTCCCAGCCGCTGCGCCGGTCGTCGCCGGTCGCCGATCCGCCGGGCCAGCCGAAGAAGGCGATGCGGGTGCAGCCCGCGTCGGCGAGATGCTCGGTGGCCTGCGCGACCCCGGAGGCGCCGTCGACATCGACCCACAGGTGCTGCGGCTCGCCCTGGTCGTCGAGTCCCCAGGGCCGGCCGAAGGTGACGAACGGCACGCCCTGCTCCGTGAGCCAGGCGGTGCGCGGGTCGCCGTAGAAGGTCGAGGTGAGCACGAACGCGTCGACGTCGGCCCCGTCGCGCAGCTTGCCGATGCGCTCGATCTCCTCCTCGGGGCTCGCGGCCGTGTAGAGCAGGATGCGCATGCCCCGCCTGTCGGCCTGCTCGGTGACGGCGTGCAGGAAGCGGTCGAGGAGGCTGCCCGAGATGCCGTCGAGCACGCGGTCCATCCGCACGCCGATCGTCCCCGACTTGCGGGTGCGCAGGCGCCGGGCGGAGGCGTGGGGCCGGTAGTTGAGGTCGCCGATCGCCTTCTCGACGCGCTCGCGGGTGCTCTCGCGCACGATGTGCGGGCTGTTGAGGACGTTGGAGACGGTCTGACGCGAGACGCCGGCCGCGCGGGCGACGTCCTCGACGGTCGGCAGTGCCATGCGTCCTCCTCGACGGGATCTCGGTGATGTGAACGTTCAAATCTGCGGCGATCCGGGATTTGATCGATCAAATTCTGTGGGTAATGTTACCTCCGACGCCCCGCCTGTCAACCACGCGGCTCCGGGCGCCCGTGCCGGGCGCGGCCCGACCGCACGATCCAGTCCCGACGATCCAGTGAGGAGTCGACCGTGACGACCGAGCACGACGACCGCCCCAGCCCGCCTCGACAGCCCCTCCTGCACGACGCCGTCGTGCTGCTGCGGGCCCCCACCCAGCTCTGGTCGGACGACGAGGGTGCGCTCGGAGCACTGCCTGTGCACGGCCTCTACCACGGCGACGTCCGGGTGCTCTCGGGGATGCGCCTGATCGTCGGCGGGCAGCCGCTCGAGCCGATCGCGGTAGGACGCGACGGAGCCTCCTCCGCCCGGTTCACCGCGCTCGCCCGCCATCTCGACGACGACGCCGCGGACCCCCGTCTCCGGGTCGTGCGCACGCGCACCGTCAGCGCCGGAGCGCTGCACGAGCGGATCCGCCTCGAGTCGACACTGCCCTCCTCCGTCGTCACCACGGTCGAGCTCGAACTCGAGCCGGACTTCTCGCTCGTCCACACCGTCAAGGCCGGGCTGCGCGACGACGAGGACGTCGAGACCGCCACCGCCGACGGCGTCGTCCGCTGGATCCGCGGGACCGCCCGCGCCGAGGTGAGGGCGCCCGGCGCGGTCGTCGCTCCCGAGCTGATCACCTGGGACGTCGCCGTTCCCGCCGAGGGCGCGGTCGAGCTCGACTGGAGCATCGAGATGCACGACTCCGCGATGGTCGTCGCCGAGGCCCCCGGCGGCGCGGAGTGGACGGGCACGACCCTCGAGACGGGCGACTCCCGGCTCGCCTCGTGGTGCCGCGCCGCGCTCGACGACCTCGACGCGCTGCGCATGGTGACCACCGAGCGTCCCGGCGAGCCGTTCCTGGCTGCCGGAGCACCGTGGTTCTTCACGCTCTTCGGGCGCGACTCGATCTGGGCCGCGCGGATGCTCCTCCCGCTCGGCACCGAGCTGGCCGCATCGACCCTGCGCGTGCTCGCGGGGCTCCAGGGCACCCGGCACGTCGCCGAGACCGCGGAGCAGCCGGGCAAGATCATGCACGAGCTGCGCGCGACGACGCTCGAGATCCCCGGCGAGGGCGTCTCGCTGCCTCCGCTCTACTTCGGCACGGTCGACGCGACGGCGCTGTGGGTGTGCCTCCTGCACGACGCCTGGCGGTGGGGCATGCCCGACGACGAGGTGGAGGCGCTCCTCCCCCACCTCGAGGCGGCACTGCGCTGGCTGCGCGAGGACGGCGACTCCGACGGCGACGGGTTCCTCGAGTACGTCGACACCACCGGCCACGGTCTCGCCAACCAGGGCTGGAAGGACTCCGGCGACTCGATCCAGTGGCGCGACGGCTCGCTCGCCGAGGGTCCGATCGCGCTCTGCGAGGTGCAGGCGTACGCCTACGAGGCGTTCGGCGGAGGCGCGGCGCTGCTCGAGCGCTTCGGTCGCGACGGCGCCGAGTGGCGCGCCTACGCCTCCGCGCTGAAGGCGCGCTTCACCGACGCCTTCTGGATCGACGACGCCGACGGGGGCTACCCGGCGATCGCCCTCGACGCGGCCAAGCGCCCGGTCGACACCGTGACCAGCAACCTGGGCCATCTGCTCGGCACCGGCGTCCTCACTCCGGAGCAGAGCGCGCGCGTGGCCGAGCTGCTCGTCTCCCCCGAGCTCGACTCGGGGTTCGGCCTCCGCACCCTGTCGACCGACTCGGCCGGCTACTGGCCGCTCTCGTACCACGGAGGCTCGGTGTGGGCCCACGACACCGCGATCGCCGTCACCGGGCTCGCGCGCGAGGGGTTCGGGGCGGAGGCGACTGCTCTGTCGCGCGGTCTGCTCGCGGCCGCCGAGGGGTTCGGCTACCGCATGCCCGAGCTGCACTCGGGCGATGCGGCGGTCGAGGTGCACTCTCCCGTGCCCTACCCGGCGGCCTGCCGCCCGCAGGCCTGGTCGGCGGCGGCGGCGGTCGCCGTGCTGACGGCGGCCCTCGGGCTCGCACCGGGCGGCGAGACCCTCGTCGTCGCACCGATCTCGCCGGCGCTCGCCGGGCCGATCCGGGTGCACGGCGTCCGCCACCGCGGCTCGGTCGTGCCGATCGACTGGGACGGGGCGGTCTGAGCGCCGGACGCCGACCGGGAGGGGGCCGCGCGCGCGACGGTGCGCACGAGGCCTCCTCGGCCGGCGTCCTGCGCGGAGCCCGTCAGGACAGCCGCGCCACGACCGCCCGCGCGATGCGGCGCCCGGAGCGGTTGGCGCCGATCGTCGACGCCGTCGGCCCGTAGCCCGCGAAGAACACCCGCGGATCTGTTAGGGAGGCGCCGTCGGCGACCGCGACTCCGCCCTCGCGCTCGCGGAGCCCCAGCGGCGCCAGGTGCCGCAGCTCCGGGCGGAACCCGGTGGCCCAGATGATCGCGTCGGCGCGGCTGAACGAGCCGTCCGGCCAGCGCACGCCGTCCTCCTCGATCGCGCGGAACATCTCGCGCTCGCGCAGCACGCCGCGCTCGATGCCCGCGACGACCCGGCGGGTGCGCTGCACCCCGGTGCCACCGACGATGCTCGGCAGGGCACGGCCGGCGCGCGCGGCGCGGTCCTGCTCGGCCACCGCCTCCACCGCGGAGTTCAGCGCGAGCTGCTCGCCGTCGTGGTAGCTGACGGGCCGGCGGGTCGCCCAGGTCACCGTGCGGGCGACCCGCTCCAGCTCGAGGAGGAACCCGATCGCCGAGGTGCCGCCGCCCACGACGACCACCTGCTGATCGGCGAAGTCCGCCGCCCGCACGTACTCGGTGGTGTCGATCTGACGGCCGCGGAAGCTCTCGCGGCCGGAGTAGTACGGCACGAAGGGCGAGCCCCACGTGCCGGTCGCGTTGACGAGGATCCGCGCCCGCTCGCTCCCGCGGTCCGTCTCGACGACGAGCTCCGCCGAACGGTCGCCCGGCGTCGCACTGCTGACGCTCCGCACCGCCTCCGGACGGCGCACCGCGAGCTCGAACCCGTCCTCGTAGCGCCGGTAGTACTCGCTGACGACGTCGCGGGCGGGCCGGCGGTGGTCGGCCGTCGCGAACGAGAGCCCGAGGCGGTCCATGCCGGGCAGGTCGTGCACGCGGTGCGCGGAGCCGAGCCGGAGCGCCTCCCACCGGAACTGCCACGCCCCGCCCGCGCGCGGCCCGCGGTCGAGCACAGCGAAGTCGACGCCCGGGACGAGCCCCAGACGGCGCAGGTAGTACGCCACCGACAGGCCGGCCTGGCCTGCGCCGACCACGACGACGGGCCGCGGATCGAGCGCTCGGGTCACGCTGCTCCCAACGGGTCGAGGGGCCTCGACGGCCCGACGCGTGAGGCACGGAGTGGCGGATGCCCCGTCTGCTAAACTACCGGCTAGATTTCATTCTTCTCTGTCTGCTTCTTTTCCCCAGCCGGCTCCTGCCGGTCTGGCCTGTCATCGTGAGGGGGTCACCCATGGGGCGCGGCCGTCAGAAGGCAAAGAACACCAAGATCGCTCGGGAGCTGAAGTCGTTCAGCCCAACGGTCGATTACAGTGCGCTCGAGCGCGAGCTCAGCCACCCGGACGAGCCGGACTACTCGAAGTGGATCGACCCCTCGGACGACGAGGGCGACGACACCGACTTCGTCGAGGAGCAGCACCAGAAGCGTGCCTGACGCATCGTCATCCACGGGGTCGCTCGGTTCGAGCGGCCCCGTTGCTCGTTCCGGGGCGCCGGGAGTCGTCGAGCAGGTGTCGACCCGGGTCGCCTACGAGACCCCGTGGATCCGCGTCCGCGAGGACGAGGTCCTCTGGCCCGGCGGCAGCACCGGGGTCTACTCGGTCGTCGAGCGCGCCGACTACGCGCTCGTGCTGCCGCGCGAGCGCGACGGCTTCTGGCTCGTCGAGCAGTACCGCTACCCGATCCGGCGGCGCGCGTGGGAGTTCCCGGCGGGCGGCTGGCCGCACGGGTCGGCCGGCGGCGACGCCGAGGCGCTCGCCCGCGCGGAGCTGCGCGAGGAGACCGGACTGCGCGCCGGCCGCCTCCAGCACCTCGGGCGGCTGAGCGAGGCCTACGGATTCGTCGCGCAGGCCGTCGAGATCTTCCTGGCCGAGGATCTCGAGCACGGCGAGCACGAGCGCGAGGTCACCGAGTCGGACATGGTGCAGCAGTGGTTCTCGGACGCCGAGGTCGCCGGCATGGTCCGCTCGGGTGCGATCGTCGAGACGGCCGCCGTCGCCGCTCTCGGCCTGTTCTGGATGCACCGGGGGCTCGTGCCCTGACGCGCGCGCCGGCCTCGGACGCACTGCTCGGCTCGGTGTCAGGGGTGCCTGCGACACTGATCCGATGAGCTCCCTCCCGTCGTCACGGCAGCCGGATCGGCGTTCGGCGGATCCGCGTTCAGCGGATCCGCGTTCAGCGGATCCGCGTCCAGCGGAGTGGCGGCCGAGCTGGCACTCGGACTACCGCGGGAACGATCTCGACGAGGCCCGGGACTTCTACGCCCGCGGCTACAACGGCTCGGGGTTCCGCGCCGAGCGCTCCCAGGTCCCGTTCTCGTACCGCTACGCCTCGACCGCTCCCGGTCCCGTCAGCCTGCACTCCGCCTCGTTCCTGGGCTCCGTGCGCGGAGCGGTCGAACCCGGCGGCGTGTACGTCGTGCTCTGGCTGACGCAGGGCCGGGCGTCCCTCGATCTGGGCCGCGAGGAGAACCGGCTGATGATCGGGAGTCCGGCCGTCTTCCCGACCGGCCGCCCGTTCGGCTTCGACGCGCAGGAGTACCGCGACGCCCTGGTGCACATCGAAGCGGCCCACCTCGAGGGCATCGCCGCCGAGATGCACGGGACGGCTCCCGGCCCGCTCCGGTTCGCGTCGGCTCCCGGCGACACCGCGCCCTGGTGGGCGGCCGTGCGCGTCCTCCGCGACACGCTCGCGTCCGCGGTCCCACCGTCGGCCCTGCAGCGCGACGCCGCGCACCGCCTCGCCGCCGAGGCGATGCTGCGGACCTTCGCGCACCGCGTCGCCCCACTGCCGCCGACCCCGTCGTCGGTGAGCGGCCGGCGGCTGCGGCGCGCCGTCGAGTTCGTGCACGCCAACGCCGATCTCCCCCTCGGAGTCGCCGACATCGCCGATGCGGCGGGTCTCACCGTCCGCGGAGTGCAGCTGGCCTTCCAGCGCGCCTTCGAGCAGACGCCCCGGCACTACCTGCGGGACGTCCGGCTCGACCGCGCGCACGAGGAGCTCGCCGCGGGCGACCCCGGCTCGCTCGTCGTGGGCGAGGTCGCCGCCCGCTGGGGCTTCGTCAGCGGGGGCCGCTTCGCCCAGCAGTACGCGCGCCGCTTCAGCGAGCTCCCCAGCGAGACGCTGCGCGGCTGAGCGCCAGGGGTTAGCGGGGAGGAGGATGCGGGCGTAGGGTCCGAGGACGGCCCGCGGAAGCACCTGCGGGCTCGCGTCGATGGAGCCGCGATGTTCGAACCCGAAGGATCCGTGCGCCCTGTGGCACGGATCAGCTACGTCACCGCCGCCCTGCTGGTCGGCGCGATCCTGGTCGGCGGTGCGGTGGGCGCCGCAGTGGCCCTCGTCCTCTACCTGCCTGCGGCGCTTCGCGCGGGCACCCTCGATCCCTCGGCTCTCGTGAGCTTCGGGATGCTGATGGGCATCGCCTCCGGAGCCGGGATCGGCCTCACGGGAGGCGTGGGTGCCGTCGCCGGGATGGTGTCGGCCCGGGCCATCAGCCGCGGCGGCCGTGCCTTCGTCATCGGCACGAGCCTCGGATCGGCGACCGGCGTGCTGATCGCCTCCGCGAACCTGCTCGTCAGCCGCGACGCCTCGACGTGGATCGCCGCGCTGCTCGCGACCGCGACGGCGTTCGTGCTGTGCGCGCTCGGCGCCCGCCTGCTGACGCGCCACGAGCACTCGTGGGAGCGCGCGCACGCCTCGCGCAGCCGCTCGGTCTGACCTCCGGCTCGCAGGAACCGGTTCGGCTCGTCGAATCCTGCGTTTCCCGCGAGCCGAACCGCATTCCGCGAGCCGGAGACGACCCGTCGAGCATCTTCGGCTCGTCGGAACGGCTTCGGCTCGCAGAATCGCCTGATTCCGACGAGCCGAACGCGATCCCGCGAGCCGGAGCTCAGCCGGCGTACGCCCCGACCAGCCGCACCGCGCCGCCGTCGACGCCCTTCGCGCCCTGCTCGAACCCGTCGAGCCCGCGCTCGCCGATCGTCACGCGCCCCGCGACCCACGAGGGCAGGCCCGCGCTCTCGAAGCTCGCGATCAGCGCGGGGGCCGCGTCGGCGTCGACCACGGCGAACATGCCGATGCCGAGGTTCCAGGTGCCCTCGGTGCTCTCGAGCGACGCCCCCGACATCGCGGCGAGCGCACGGAAGACGTCGGCCGGGCTCCACGACGCGCGGTCGACCTCGACCCAGGAGCCGCGGGGCAGCACGCGGGCGAGATTCGCCGCGATGCCGCCTCCGGTGACGTGGCTGATCGAGTGCACGCTCGACCCGAGTGCCTCGTCGTCGAGCACCGCCAGCAGCGGGGCCGTGTAGAGGCGGGTCGGCTCGAGGAGCACCTCGCCCACGACACCGCCCAGCTCGTCGGAGCGGTCGGTGAAGTCGATCCCACGGTCGGCCAGGATGCGGCGCACCAGCGAGAAGCCGTTCGAGTGCAGTCCGGAGGAGGCCATCGCGATCACGAGATCGCCGTCGCGCACCCGGTCGGCCCCGCGCACCGCATCCGCCTCCACCGCGCCGACCGCGGCGCCGGCCACGTCGTAGTCGTCGGGCCCGAGCAGCCCCGGGTGCTCCGCGGTCTCGCCGCCGACCAGGGCGGTCCCCGTGGCGGAGCAGGCGCGCGCGATCCCGGCGACGATGTCGGCGATGCGCGTGGGCACGACCTTGCCGCAGGCGATGTAGTCGGTCATGAAGAGGGGGCGGGCGCCGACCACGACGATGTCGTCGACGACCATGCCGACGAGGTCCTGGCCGATCGTGTCGTGCTTGTCGATCGCCTGGGCGATCGCGACCTTCGTGCCGACGCCGTCGGTCGAGGTCGCGAGCAGCGGCGCGCGGAAGTCCTTGAGGAACGACACGTCGTAGAGCCCGGCGAACCCGCCCACTCCGCCGAGCACGTGGCGATCGTGCGTCGCCGACACCGCCGCCTTCATCAACTCGACCGCGAGGTCTCCGGCCGCCGTATCGACTCCGGCGCGGGCGTAGCTGCTCGTCTCATTCGTCACGCGACGACCCTATCGAGTGCGTCGCGGCACGGGCATCTCGCGGGAGTCGGAGCGGGTCGGCCGACGACGCCGTCGCCTGTCCTGCTCGAAGCCCGCAGGGAGCGCCCACCCGCGGACGTCCGACGGACGACCGAGGAGGGCGTCAGCCGAGCCTGTCCGCAGCGACGATCCGGCGGTGGTAGAGCAGCCACTCCCACCCGCGCAGAGAGAAGTCGTACCGAGAGCCGGGCTGCACCGCGGACGGAGCGATGCCCGAGCCCTCTCCGGTGTACGCGATCGTCAGGGTTCCGCACTCGTCGGTGAGCACTCTCCAGACACTCGAGGCTCCCCTGCCGCTGGAGAGCACCCGCTGCATCTCGCTCACCGTGCACGTCGCGCTGGATTCGGTGGCATCCCAGCGGACGGTCCAGACGAGGCAGAGACCGAGCAGCGCCGCGCCACCGATGAGAGCAGCCGCCCACTGCCTGCGGGAGAGACGGGGCGGCTTCGGTCCCAGCGCTGCTCCTCCGACCCTCCGGTGCCGCGCAGTCGAGCCGTTCGCCTCTCGCTCAACCACAGGGCGACTGTAAGGCACCCGCGTCCGACGCCGCCCGACCACCCCGGAGGACTCGATGCGTCGACCCACGCCAGCGGATCCGCCCGTCTTCCGGCGTGACGGAGGCGCTCCACCGGCCGATCCGCCGACGGCGAACCATTAGGGCGAGCGTCTGGCGCGTGTCAGGATGGACCGTCAAACCCCTCTTCGTCCCCTTGGGAGCCCATCCGGCATGTGCGGAATCGTTGGAATCGTCTCCTCGGGACCCGTCAACCAGTCCATCTACGACAGCCTCTCGCTCCTGCAGCACCGCGGCCAGGACTCGACCGGCATCGCGACGGCCGACGGCAGCACCCTGCACATCAAGAAGGCGGCGGGGCAGGTCCGCGAGGCGTTCCGCACCCGCGACATGCGCTCGCTGATCGGCACGATGGGGATCGGCCACGTCCGCTACGCCACCAAGGGCAACGCGGAGCGCGAGGAGGAGGCCCAGCCGTTCTACGTGAACGCGCCCTACGGCATCATCCTCATCCACAACGGCAACCTGACGAACACGCGCGAGCTCACCGAGGAGCTCTTCCGCGTCGACCGCCGCCACCTCAACACCACGTCCGACACCGAGCTGCTGGTCAACGTGCTCGCGAACGAGCTGCAGGCCTCGATCTCGGGCCGCGACCTCGACGCCGACGAGGTGTTCGACGCCGTCGCCCGCGTGCACGAGCGCGTGGAGGGCTCCTACGCCACCATCGCCCTCATCGCCGGCCACGGGCTGCTCGCGTTCCGCGACCCGTTCGGCATCCGCCCGCTGATCGTCGGCCGCCGCTTCAACGTGAACGGGCCCGACGACTGGGTGGTCGCCTCCGAGTCGCTGGTGCTCGAGGCGCAGGGCTTCGAGATCGTGCGCGACGTCGCCCCCGGCGAGGCGATCTTCATCACCCCCGACGGCCGGATGACCAGCCGCCAGTGCGCGAAGGACCCGCGCCTCATCCCGTGCTCGTTCGAGTACGTCTACCTCGCCCGACCCGACTCGGTGATGTCGGGCATCTCGGTGTACGAGGCGCGCCTGCGCCTCGGCGACCGCCTCGCCGACACCATCGCCGCGTACACGCCGGGAGGCGCGATCGACGTGGTCATGCCGATCCCCGACTCCTCCCGCCCCGCCGCGATGCAGGTCGCCCAGAAGCTCGGCATCCCCTACCGCGAGGGCTTCTACAAGAACCGCTACGTCGGGCGGACGTTCATCATGCCCGGCCAGGCGGTGCGCAAGAAGTCGGTGCGGCAGAAGCTGAACGCGATGTCGAGCGAGTTCAAGGGCAAGAACGTGCTGATCGTCGACGACTCGATCGTGCGCGGGACGACCTCGAAGGAGATCGTCGACATGGCCCGCACGGCCGGAGCGAACACCGTCACCTTCGCCTCCGCCGCGCCGCCCGTGCGCTACCCGCACGTGTACGGCATCAACATGCCGTCGCGGCAGGAGCTCGTCGCCCACAACCGGCGCATCCCCGAGATCTCGGAGGCCATCGGCGCCGACTACCTGATCTACCAGGAGGTCGCCGACATGAAGGCCGCCATCCTCGAAGGATCCGACGTCACCGACCTCGAGACGAGCTGCTTCACCGGCGACTACGTGACCGGCACCGTGACTCCGGAGTACCTGGACTGGGTCGAGCGCACTCAGCTCAGCTGATCGGGCGCGACCCGCACACCCCTCGCCGACGCGCAAGCCGGTGCCCCGGGAGCGTCCCGCATCGCATGATCGTCTGCGTGCCCGCTCCCGGGCACCCCGAGACGAGGAGTCCCCGTGATCTACCGCCTGCTGCCGTTCCTGCTGACCTTCATCGCCGGCCGCGTGAGGAAGTCGCAGAAGGCGAAGCGCGCCACGCAGAACCAGGCGCGCCGCACGACGCGCAAGCGCCGCTGACCTAGCGGCCGGAGGCGTCCGGGGTGTCGTCGGGCGCTCCGGGCGCCTCCTCGGCCGGCGTCTCGCGGGCGACCGTGCGCTCGGCCGTCATCCGGACGATCCGGCGCCCGACGAACCGGTCGAGGACGACGACGATGAGGCCCGCGAGCGCGCCGAAGAGCGTGATGAACAGCAGCAGGCTGAATCCGAAGATCTGACCCTTCGAGAACCCCTCGGTCTCGGGCAGCGCGAACGTCAGCACGAAGGCGACGATCGCGCCCACGCCTGCCCCGAGGGCGAGGATCCGCCAGACCCGCGGCGAGCGCCGCATCTCGACCTCTTCGCGGGTGACCTCGACATCGGCGGGGCGCGGCGAGGGGTCGAGCGGGTCGGTCATGCCTCCATTGTCCCCCGCGTCGGCGCGCTCGGGCGACGACTTGCGCTCCCGGCCCTCGCTGCTCACATCGCGTGCACGGTGCGGCCGGCCTGCGCCCGCAGCTCGCGCACGACGGTCCGCACCGACAGCCGCTCGGCGCGGTCGGGGCGCATCAGGGCGACGATGTGCCGCACGGAGTTGA
Source organism: Rathayibacter sp. VKM Ac-2759 (assembly GCF_009834225.1). NCBI lineage: Bacteria > Bacillati > Actinomycetota > Actinomycetes > Micrococcales > Microbacteriaceae > Rathayibacter > Rathayibacter sp. VKM Ac-2759. The sequence goes on along the minus strand of NZ_CP047176.1, from coordinate 274,701 downwards.
CGCCCCGGAGCGGCTTCACGACGATGCCCGCGGTGCCGGCCGTGTAGCGCGGGACGACCGCGATGCCCAGGCCCGCCGCCACGAACGCCTCCGTGACCCTCGTCGAGGCGAAGCGCTGCTCGACGCGCACGGGACCACCGGACGCGGTCTCGATCTCCTGCATGATCCGCTCGAACGGGAAGCCGTCCGGCACGCCGATCCAGGTCTCGCCCACGAGGTCGGCGGCCGTCACCGTCGGGCGGTCGGCGAGGCGGTGGTCGAGCGGGAGGGCGATGTCGAGGGGCTCGACCATCAGCTCGGCCATCGCGAGGCCGCGGCCGGCCCACGCGCTCCGACCGTTCGGCGAGTGGCCGAGCACGATGTCGAAGTCGGCGGTGAGGTCGGCGAACTCGTCGGTGCCGGGGTCCGCGTCCTCGCACTGCACGACCAGCCCCTCCACGCTCTGCAGAGCGACCAGGGCCCTGGGGAGGAGCATCTGCCCGGCGGTCGGGAACGTCGCGATGGTCACCTCGCCGATCGGGTTGTTCTTGAACGTCTGCCAGACGGCGTCGGCGCGCTCGAGCGCGATCGCGATCTCGGTGGCGCTCCGGGCGAGCTCGCGGCCGGCGGCGGTCAGGACGACTCCGCGGCCCGAGCGCTCGATCAGGGGCACGCCCGCCTCGCGCTCGAGCACCTTGAGCTGCTGCGAGACCGCGGACGGAGTGCGGTGGGTCGCCTCCGCCACCTCGGTGATCGAGCGCCGCATCGAGAGCTCTCTGAGCAGTTCCAGTCGCCGCACGTCCATGAAGCAACGCTACACGTCAGGCCAAGAACTGTTCGATTGTCCTAAGGAACGGATCAGGCCACAGTGGACGTTGTAGAGAACATCCGGGCGGATGGATCGGATTCCGCCGCAACGAAAGGCAGAACACTCATGAGCATCGCAATCCTCGTCGTCCTCAGCGCCCTCGCTGCGTGGGGCACGGTGTCGACGGTGCTCGTCGCCAGCCGCGACGGCTACCGTCAGGTCCCCGCCCAGCACTGAGCCCCGCGCTCAGCGACAGCACCTCATCGCGTTCGGACGCCGTCTCCCAGGTGGGAGGCGGCGTTCCTGCGTTCCCGGGGCCGTGATCTCCGGCCGGGTACGCGGAAGGCCCCGCGGCGACGAGCCGCGGGGCCTTCCCTGTCGGGCGAGCGCTACTTCGACGCGGCCCGGCGACGCAGGCGCGCCGTCGTCATCCCGAGGCCGAGCAGGAGCGCCGCGATGCCGGCCGCGAAGGCGGGAGTCGCGTCGACGCCCGTGGCGGCGAGGTGCTTCGTCGGCGTGCTCGGCACGTGCACGGCGGGAGCCGGCGTCGACGGGGTGGTCGGGATCACCGTCTCGATCGGGGTGGGCGCCGGGGTCGGCGTGGCCGCCTCCGTCACCGTGAGCGTGTAGAGCACCGAGACGCCCGTGGTGGGCAGCACGAACTCGAGCTCGTGGTCGCCCGCGGCCAGCTCGCTGATCGAGAAGCTGACCGAGGCGCGGCCCTGCTCATCGGTGGTGTCGACGATCGCGTGGTCGATGGGAGCGGTGGTGACCTGCTCGCCGTCGATCAGCACCTGGACCTCGTCGTCGCGGACGGGCGAGTTGTTCACGTCGAGCGAGGACAGGTCGTAGCTCAGCGTCTCGGCGCCCTCGGCGCTGGTCTCGACGACGCCGATCGAGCGCGACGCGGGGTCGGGCGCGACGGGCGAGAACTCGGCCATGTACTCGGTGAAGGCGTTGAGGTCGACGCGACCGGAGTCGGCCTTGTCGGTCCCGTTGCCCAGCTCGGTGAAGTTGTCGCCACCGGCCGCGAGGAACGAGTTGGTGACGATCTTGAAGGTGTCCTCGTCCGCGATCGGCTCGCCCTGGAAGAAGACGCCCGTGATGTGCGAGCCCACCTCCGCGGTCGGGTCGTACGTGTAGGAGAGGTCGGCCGAGATGCCGAGGTGGAGCTCGGGTCGCGAGCTGGTCGGCTGCCACTGCTGCTCGAGGACGGTCTTGATCTGAGCGCCGGTCAGCGTCTCGGTCACGAGGGTGTTCGCGAACGGCTGCACGATCGCGGCCTCGCGGTAGGTGACGTTGCCGTCGACATCGCCCTCGCCGCTGGAGGCGTACGTGATGTCCTGGCGGATGCCGCCGGGGTTCATGAAGGCGATCTGCGTGCCGAGCTCGGCCTGGGTGGCCCAGAGCTGCGCGTCGGCGACGAGGTTGCCGATCGTCGACTCGGCACCGCGGTTCTCGGTGCCGTCCGACTGCACGCCGCGGCGGATGTCACCGGTGACGGAGCCGATCGAGACGGCGCCCTCGACGTTCGCGATGTCGACCGCGTCCTGGACGAGAGCGGCGACCGACTGGCCCACGGGAGTGGAGTCGGCGCTGTAGATCGGCTGGTAGACCGTCGAGACGACTCCGGTGGTGGGGTTGGTGACCTGGACGGGCTGCAGCAGGTCGACGAGGTTCGACGTGATGGACGTGAGGTCCTTGGTCGCCGTGTCGACGGTGAGCTCGAGGTGGCCGAGGTAGGTGCCGTAGCTGCCGGTCTGGAGGACGGGGAGGACGTTGCCGTCGACCTCCACCTCCTGGCTGTAGGCCTGGTGGGTGTGACCCGAGACGATGGCGTCGACGTTCCCGCCGATGCCGTCGACGATCGCGCCGAAGACCGAGGCCGGGTCGGTGAAGCTGACGGTCGGCGAGGAGGCGCCCTCGTGCATGACGGCGATGACGACGTCGGCCTCGAGGTTCTTCTGCTCCTCGGGGATCGAGGCGTCGGCGCTCTCGTCGATGCCGTCCTGCAGACGAGCGGTCTCCTCGTTCACGGACTCGACGATCGGAGCGACGTCGAGCGTCGCGATGCCGTCCGGGCTGACGAGGAAGGGCAGGTCCTCGGTGACGGCGCCGACGAAGCCGACCTTCACGCCGTCGAAGTCCTGCACGTACGAGGGGGCGTAGGCGTGCTCGTCGGTGCCCTTCTCGAGGAGGTTCGCCGAGATGTGCTCGTAGTCGGCGCGCGGGATGATGCGCCCGTCGAGGTCCTCGCGGCCGTGGTCCAGCTCGTGGTTGCCGATCGTCGAGGCGCTCAGGCCGATCTCGTTGAGCGCGTCGATGGTCGGGTTGTCGTCCTGCACCAGCGAGGTGAAGGTCGAGGCGCCGACGTTGTCTCCCGCCGAGACGAGGATCGAGTTGTCGGGGTTCTCGGCCTCGAGGGTCGAGAAGGCCGAGGCGATCGACGCGGCACCGGCGGTGCTCTGCGAGACGGACGCGCCTGCGGTCGCCTCGAGGCGGCCGTGGAAGTCGTTCATCGTGTAGACGTCGATGACGGTCTCGTCGGCGGCCATCGCGGGCGCGGCGCCCAGCAGGGCCGCTCCGGCGACGGCACTGACGGCCGCCGCGGAGAGGAATCGGGAGAGGCCGCTTCGGCCGGAGGGTGCGCTGCGCATCTGGTGGAGGACTCCAAGCATCGAGCGGCGTTTCGGAGAGAACTCCTGCCGCATAAGGGGAACTTTCCCAGACAACCCGACGGCGCGGCTCCCGTCAAACGGTCGGCAGGAGGTGGCCGATGCGTTTACGAGAAGTTAATGCGGCGTCCGCCGATCAGGCGAGCCGGAGGATCGGCAGGAACGGCGTGAGGTCGGCCCGCACCCCCGAGGCGTGGATCCGCCCGCTCGCGAGCCCGTCCTCCCAGGGGAGCGATCCGGTCGCGAGCGGCAGCCAGGTCGCGGCGTCCATCTCGATCACGTTCGGCGGAGTGCCGCGGGTGTGGCCCGGGCCCTCGACGCACTGCGCCGCGCCGAACGGCGGGACGCGCACCTCGACGCTGCGGCCCGGGACGTTCGTCTCGATGATCTGCAGGAGGAAGCGGACCGCCGTCGCGGTGGTGTTCCGGTCGGCCGTCCCGGCGAGCGCCGCGCGCACCGCCTCCTGGCCGCTCTGCTCGTCGATCCTGCCCTTGGCCATGCCACTATTCTCCCGCGCCCGCGGAGGGGCGGGCGCCTCGCAGGGCGGGCCTATCCTGTCAGGGTGAAGATCCTCGTCCTCGGCTCGGGTGCCCGTGAGCACGCCATCATCACCGCTCTCCTCGCGGAGGAGGAGCAGCACCACATCATCGCCGCGCCCGGCAACGCCGGCATCGCGCGCGACGTCGAGGTCATCCACTTCGACACCAACAGCCCCCGGCTGGTCACCGACTTCGCCCTCGAGCAGGGCATCGAGCTCGTCGTCATCGGCCCCGAGGCGCCGCTCGTCGCCGGAGTCGCCGACGCCCTCCGCCAGCGCCGCATCGCGACCTTCGGACCCGACCGCGCCGCCGCCGCCCTCGAGGGCTCGAAGACGTTCGCGAAGCGCGTGATGGACATGGCCCGCGTGCCCACCGGACGCGCCACCCGCGTCTCGACGCTCGTCGACGCGAACCGCGTCATCGACGAGTTCGGCGCCCCCTACGTCGTCAAGGCCGACGGCCTCGCCGCGGGCAAGGGGGTCCTCGTGACGGAGTCGCGCAGCGCGGCCGTCGCGCACGCCGAGTTCTGGCTGCAGTCGGGCGACGTGCTCATCGAGGAGTTCCTCGCCGGCCAGGAGGTGTCGCTCTTCCTCCTCTCCGACGGCCACGACGTCGTCCCGCTCTCTCCCGCGCAGGACTACAAGCGCCTCGGCGACGGCGACGAGGGCCCGAACACGGGCGGCATGGGCGCCTACTCCCCCCTCCCCTGGCTCGCCGACCGCTGGGCCGACGAGCGCGCCTTCGTCGACGAGGTCATCGACACCGTCGCGATCCCGACCATCCGTCAGCTCGAGCGCGAGCGCACCCCGTTCGTCGGACTCCTCTACTGCGGGCTCATCGTCACCGACGACGGCATCCGCGTGATCGAGTTCAACGCCCGCTTCGGCGACCCCGAGACGCAGGTCGTTCTCCCGCGCCTGGCCTCGCCGCTGTCGGCCCTGCTGCACGCGGCGGCCACCGGATCGCTCGCCTCCGTGCCGTGGCCCGTGTTCACCGACGAGGTCGCGGTCACCGTCGTGCTCGCCAGCGAGGGCTACCCCGAGAACGCGGTCACCGGCCGCGCCCTCAGCGGCCTCGACGCGGCCGCCGCGGTCCCGGGGGTCACGATCGCTCACGCGGCGACCCAGCTCGTCGACGACCGCTTCGTCGCCACCGGCGGACGAGTGCTGAACGTCGTCGCCCGCGGAGCAGACTTCACCGAGGCGCGCGCCCGCGCGTACCAGGCGCTCGACCTGATCCACCTCGACGGCGGAGCGTACCGTCGCGACATCGCGGCGCGCGTCGCGCGCCCCGCTGTCGACTGAGCCGCTCCCCGCGCGGCTCAGCGCAGTCGGCTTCTCGGGATGGTCGCGATCCGCAGAGCGTCCTGCGTCCGGCCCGCCGAAAACGCTTGGCACGCGTTCTCGGCTTCGCCTTCAACGGCGAGGGTGGTCTGCAGGTGCACCAGAAGGTGCCGTGAACCGGGCACGGCGGAGGAAGCCCGCCAGGCCCGCGCTTCGGCCTCCCGCTGCCTGCTGGTCGAGTAGCCGCCGCAGGCGGCGTATCGAGACCCACCACCGTCAGCAGGCAGGTCACTACGGCCGCGGGGATCTTCGATACGCCCGCTGCGCGAGCTACTCGATCAGCAAGCACGAGAACCGCGGGTCTCCCGGAGACGGACACCGTGCTGCGCCTCCCCGCTGCCCGCTGGTCGAGTAGCCGCCGCAGGCGGCGTATCGAGACCCACCACCGTCAGCAGGCAGGTCACTACGGCCGCGGGGATCTTCGGTACGCCCGCTGCGCGAGCTACTCGATCAGCAGGCACGAGAACCGCGGGTCTCCCGGGGACGGACACCGTGCTGCGCCTCCCCGCTGCCCGCTGGTCGAGTAGCCGCCGCAGGCGGCGTATCGAGACCCACCACCGTCAGCAGGCGAGTCTGCACACGTAGCCTCCTGGGCAGGGAGAGGTCAGCGGGTGGCGACGATGTCGCGGAGGACCTCGGCGAGGTGGGGGTGGGCGAAGGCGAAGCCGGCGTCCTCGAGGCGGGCGGGGACGACCCAGCGGCTCTTCAGGAGGAGCTCGGGCTCGGTCCGCAGCAGCAGCGTGGCGGGTTCGAGGACGAAGCGGGGTGCAGGGAGCCCGAGGCGGCGACCGACAGCAGCGCGCAGCAGTCGCGACAGCTCGGTGTTGTCGCTGGGGTTCGGCGAGGCGAGGTTCACGGGCCCCTCGAGAGCCGACTCCTCCAGGAACAGGATCGAGCGGTGCACGTCCTCCACGTGGATCCAGCTGAAGTGCTGCCGCCCGTGCGTGGACCGGTACTCGTGGTGCACCCCGGCCTCGCGCCGCGCGCGGGTGCCCGGCCAGCGCCCGTCGTACTGCGGGCCGCCGAGGCCGAGGCGGGCGAGCCGGAGGAGGATCGCCGTCGCCGGCCCGTCGCCGAGCACGATCGCCATCCGGAGCGAGATCCGCCGCGTGCCGGGCGTCCCGCCGTCGAAGAACGCCTCCTCCCACGCGCGCGCCACATCGACCGAGAAGCCCTCGCCCAGCACGCCCTCGCTCTCGGTGTTGGCGCGTTCCTCCTCGTGGCGGTAGATCGTGGCCGTGCTCGCGTTCATCCAGGTCGCGGGCGGCTCCTCCGCGGCCGCGACCGCACGGTGCAGCTCCCGGGTCGTCTCGACGCGCGAGCGGAGGATCTCGGCGCGGTTCGCCGCGGTGTAGCGGCAGTCGACGCTCTTCCCGGCGAGGTTCACGAGCAGTCGCGCGCCGTCGAGGGTCCGCGTGATGCCCGCGGTGTCGCCCCAGCGCGCGTCGGGGCCGGAGCGGCCGATCCGCCGCACCTCCCAGCCGTCCGCCGAGAATCGGCGGGCGAGATCGGTGCCGAGGAACCCGCCGGCTCCGGCGAGGACGACGGCGGGTCGGGCGGAGGCGCTCATCGCCCCATCGTGCACTACCGGCGCTCGCGTGCGGCCGCGACCGCCCCGCGGAGGCGAGCCGCGAACTCCGGCGGCACCTCCTCCGGCAGCGCGTCGAGGCGCCACCACGCCACGTCGTCGCTCTCGTCGCTGACGACGAGAGGCGCGTCGGGGTCGGCGATCGCCGCGTAGCCCACGTCCCAGTGCGTGCTGCAGCGGCCGAAGCCCGAGCTCAGCGCGTGTCGGTCGACGTCGACCGGCAGCGACCCGAGGAGCCGCAGGTCGCTCACTCCGCTCTCCTCGCGTGCCTCGCGCAGCGCCGCAGCGCTCAGGGAGGCGTCCCCCGGCTCGACGTGGCCCCCCAGCTGCACCCAGAAGCGTCCCTTCCGGTGGTAGCAGAGCAGCACCCGGTCGAGCTCGGGCGAGAGCACGAAGCAGCTCGCGGTGAGGTGCTCCGGCCCGCCGTCGCGCTCGAGCGCCGAGTCGCCCCGCTCCCGGACGAAGCCGAGGTACTCGTCGCGGAGACCGGCGAGCCCCCCGGCCCGCCACTCGCGGAGCTCGCGGAGGACCTGGTCGGGGCTCGCACTCATCACCCGGCGATCGTAGGTCAGACGGCGAGGCCCGCCAGGCCCTCGCGGTCGACGCGGCGGTGGAAGCGCATGCCGGCGAGTCCGCCGAGCACCGCTCCGACCAGCGACACGACCAGCGCGGCGAGCGCCGTCACGATCGCGGCGACGGTGGCGTCTCCCGCGTCGAGCGGGATGGTCGGGAAGCCGCTGACCGCGGAGAGGACCTGGCTGCCTCCGGTGACCGCGGAGGCGATGCCCACCAGGATCGCCACGATCACGGCCCAGGCCCACACCGCCACGCCCTGCTTCGCGCCGTTGAAGCGGGCCATGCGCCCGGCGACGTAGCCGCCCGAGTAGTAGGCGACCAGGAGGATCACCAGCAGGGCGATCGCACCGACCCAGCCGAAGGCGGCGGGGTCGGCGGCGAGATCGGCGGTGACGTCCTGCGTGCCGACGACGGCCGCTCCGATCGCCGTGACGAGCGCGGTGAGGATGACCGCGAGCCCGGTGGCCGCGAGCCAGCCGAAGAAGGCGCAGCCGATCTTGAGCCCGCCGAACCGGTCGCGCTCGCGCTGGTGGATGTCCTTGCGGGCGGCGGCGCGGGCCTGCTTCGCCTCGGCGGAGTCCTGGTCGATCGGCGCGCGGTGGGCCGGCTCGGGCTCGGTCGCGGCGGGAACGGCTCCGGCGGGAGCGGCGGCGGAGCGCTCGGACCTCGAGCCGATCCCGTCGGGAAGCTGCTCGGTGCGGTTCCGGTCGGAGCCGTCGCGGTCGGTGGGCATGCTCATGAGGGCCTCCTCGGTGGCCGCGGAGTAGCGGCAGTGGACCCAGTGAAGCGCCTGGACGCCTCCTCTGTCGCGGGCTTGACGGGGCCGTCAAGCCCCTGGGGAGGCGCCGCCGGACCCTGTTGCATGGGTACTGAGACGAGAGGACCGCCATGACTCCGGAATCCCCCGAGCAGACACCGCCCGGCACTGAGGCAGAGCTGACCCCGAAGGCCGACCACGGCGAGACCAGCTACCGCGGCACCGGCCGCCTCACCGGCAAGGTCGCGCTGGTCACCGGCGCCGACAGCGGCATCGGCAAGGCCGTCGCCATCGCGTTCGCCCGCGAGGGCGCCGACGTCGCGATCTCGTACCTCGACGAGCACGAGGACGCCGAGGACACCGCACGCTGGGTGCGCGAGGCGGGCCGCGAGGCACTCCTGCTCCCCGGCGACCTGCGCGACGCCGCGCACTGCCGCGAGGTCGTCTCGGCCACGGTCGAGACGCTCGGCCACCTCGAGGTGCTCGTCAGCAACGCCGCGTTCCAGATGAGCCGCGAGGAGGTCACCGACATCCCGGACGAGGAGTGGGACCGCACGCTCGCCACCAACCTCAGCGCGTACTTCCACCTCGTGAAGGCCGCACTGCCGCACCTGACGGCCGGCGCCTCCATCATCGCCACCAGCTCGGTGCAGTCGGACCAGCCGTCGTACCAGCTGCTCCCCTACGCCGCCACGAAGGCCGCGATGCTGAGCATGACCGCCTCGCTCGCCCAGGCCCTCGGCTCGAAGGGCATCCGCGCGAACAGCGTCGCTCCCGGTCCGATCTGGACGCCGCTGATCCCCTCCACGATGCCGCAGGAGGCCGTCGCCGAGTTCGGCGAGCAGGTCCCCCTCGGTCGCCCCGGCCAGCCCGCCGAGGTCGCGCACGCCTACGTGCTGCTCGCCTCCGACGACGCCAGCTACATGAGCGGCTCGACGATCGCCGTCACCGGCGGGAAGCCGATCCTCTGAGCTGCGCAGCGGGAATGCGCTCCCACCGGCGTGCGGTAGGTTCCGGCGCGTGAGCGTGCACATCCGGAGCATCGAGACCGCAGTCCCGTCGACGGTGCTGCAGCAGTCGGGCATCCGCGACATCTTCAGCGAGCAGCCGGGCGTGACGCGGCTCGCGTCGCGGCTGATCGGGGCGGCGTTCAACGCCTCGGGCATCGACACGCGCAGCACGGTCGTCGACGAGCTCGACCGCGGCGAGCACGAGGGCGGCGGCGTCTTCTACGACCGCGAGTCCGGGCGTCTCCTCGATCCCGGCACCGGTGCCCGCAACGCGCTCTACACCGCCCGCGCCCCCGAGCTGTTCACGGAGGCGGCCCGCCACGCCCTCGAGTCGGCCGCGTTCGCGCCGGCCGACGTCACCCACGTGGTCACCGTCTCGTGCACGGGCTTCTACGCGCCCGGACCCGACTACCAGCTGGTGCGCCGACTGGGTCTCGCCCCGACGACGCAGCGCTTCCACCTGGGCTTCATGGGCTGCTACGGCGCGTTCCCGGGGCTCCGCGCCGCGCAGGCGTTCTGCGAGGCCGACCCCGAGGCCGTCGTGCTCGTCGTCGCGGTCGAGCTGTGCAGCATCCACCTCACCGCCTCGAACGACCCCGAGCAGATCGTCGCGTCCTCGGTCTTCGCCGACGGAGGCGCCGCAGCCGTCGTCACCGCGCGGGAGCCGCAGCCCGGCACCGCCGTCCTCGAGATCGACTCGCTCGCCTCCACCCTCACCCCCGAGGGCGAGGACGAGATGGCGTGGACGATCGGCGACCACGGCTTCGCGATGCGGCTCAGCACCTACGTGCCCGCGATCATCGGCACGAACATCACGGAGGCGCTCGCCGCGCCGCTCGGCGAGACCGGTCTCGGTGTCGGCGACATCGCCCGCTGGGCCGTGCACCCCGGGGGCCGCAGCATCCTCGACCGCGTGCAGAGCGCGCTGGAGCTCTCGGACGAGCAGATGGCGCCCTCGCGGGAGGTGCTGCGGACGAACGGCAACATGTCGAGCGCGACGGTCCTCTTCATCCTGCGCCGCCTCCTGCACGGCGAGGCCGGCGACGGCGAGCGGGTCGGCGCGATGGCGTTCGGGCCGGGCCTCACGGTCGAGATGGGGCTGTTCACCAAGCGGGGCGGGGAATGAGCGTCCGCGCTCCCCTCCGCCCCGACCTGCGGCGGCGCGAGACCGAGGCCCGCGAGCTGATGGACGACCCCGAGTGCGACCGCGCGCTGCTGGACGCGACCTACGCGCGCTTCCCGGTCGTCAACCGGCTCGTGTCGGGATGGCGCGGGCTCTACCGCGCTCGCGTGAGGCCCCTCCTCAGCGCCGACGCGCCGACCCGGCTGCTCGACATCGGCTCGGGCGGGGGCGACATCGCCCGCTCCCTCTCGGCCTGGGCCCGCGAGGACGGACTGCGCCTGGCCGTCACCGCCGCGGATCCGGACGAGCGCGCCTACGCCTTCGCCACGTCCACCCCCGCACCGGCCGGGGTCGAGTTCCGCCGGGCGAGCAGCTCCGAGCTCGTCGCCGAGGGCGCGCACTACGACCTGGTCGTCTCGAACCACCTGCTGCACCACCTCGATCCGGAGGCGCTCCACTCGCTCCTCGCGGACAGCGAGCGCCTCGCTCCCCGCGCCCTGCACAACGACATCGAGCGCTCGCGGCTCGCCTACACGGCCTACGCCATGGCGACCCGTCCGGTCGCGGCGGGCTCGTTCCTGCACTACGACGGCTCGCTCTCGGTGCGCCGCAGCTACACCGCCGGTGAGCTGCGCGCCGTCGCGCCCGAGGGCTGGCGGGTCGAGCGGGCGGCTCCGTACCGGCTCCTGCTCGTCCGCTAGAGCGGCCGCTTCTCCTCCTCCGCGGGGAGTCGGCGCGGGTGCCTCCGCCGTTAGATTGAGCGGGAGATGACCGTCGATCCCGATTCCCGCGCCTGGCAGAGGCCGCCGGCGACGGCGGATCAGAGGCGCATCGACGCCGCGACCGCCGCCGCCCTCTTCGGCGCCGGCATCCTCTCGCTCGTGCTGGGCCGCGCGATCGGCCTGTGGCCGGAGCCGGCCGAGCCGTTGCCGAGCATCGGCCTCCTCGCGCTCGTGACGCTCCCCCTCGCCTTCCGCCGCGTGCATCCCGTGCCCGTGCTCGCCGTCACGGGCGCGGCGTTCGTGCTCGCCGGAGAGCTGAGCGTGCCGGAGGCGACCATCACCAACATCGCGCTCTTCACGGCGCTCTACAGCGTCGGCGCGTGGGACCCGAGCCGGTCGCGGGCGACGTGGGCGCGCGGCCTGCTCGTCACGGCGATGGGGATCTGGCTGATGATCACGTTCTTCCGCGCGAGCACCCAGGACCTCGACTTCGACGGTGAGGGCATCGGCGCGCTCACCCCGGTCGCGGCGTACATGCTGCAGCAGATCCTGATCAACGTCCTCTACTTCGCCGGCGCCTGGTGGTTCGGCGACCACGCGTGGACATCGGCGCGCCAGCGGGCCCTGACCGCCTTCCGCACCCGGCAGCTCGAGGAGGAGCAGTCGAAGGTCGCCCGGCAGGCGATCACCATCGAGCGCCTGCGCATCGCCCGCGAGCTGCACGACGCGGTCGCCCACCACGTCTCACTGATGGGGGTCCAGGCCGCGGCCGCGCGGACGCTGCTCGACAGCGACCCGGAGCGGGCGCGCGGGCAGCTCGAGGCGCTCGAGGGCTCCTCGCGGGCGGCGGTCGGCGAGCTCTACCAGCTGCTCGGCACCCTCCGCGACGAGGAGTCCGCCCTCGGCCCCGTCACCGCGTCGCTAGGCCTCGACGCCCTCGACGCGCTGATCGACGACGCCGCGGCAGCGGGCCTCCGGGTCTCGCTCGAGAGGGTCGGGACGCCGTTCGAGGTGCCTCCGATGGTGGGACTGAACCTCTACCGCATCGCCCAGGAGTCGCTGACGAACGTCCTCAAGCACGCGGGCCCGGGAACCCGGGCGAGGGTGCACCTGCGCTACGACGACGGCGGATCCGTCGAGCTCGAGGTGGCGGACGACGGCCTCGGCCGCCCCGGCCCGCGCCAGACGGGCGGCGGCCTCGGCCTGCTCGGCATGCGGGAGCGCGCCGCGACCCTCGACGGCGTCTTCGAGGCGTCGCCGCGAGCGGGCTCCGGCTGGGTCGTGCGGGTCACCGTGCCCCTGGGCGTGCGGGCATGAGCGGCATCCGGGTCGTCCTCGTCGACGATCACGCCCTGATGCGGCAGGGGATCAGCACGATCCTGTCGGCGCAGGCCGACATCGACGTCGTCGGTGAGGCGTCCAGCGGCGAGGAGGCGCTCGAGGTCGTGGCGGGGGCCCACCCCGATGTGGTCTGCATGGACGTCGAGATGCCGGGCATCGGCGGACTCGAGGCGACGCGGCGGATGCTCGCCGACCCGGCGGAGACCGCCCGGGTGCTCGTGCTGACGACCTTCGAGCGCGAGGACTACCTGCTCGAGGCCCTCGACGCCGGCGCGAGCGGGTTCCTGCTGAAGAACTCCCCTCCGGAGCACCTGGTCTTCGGCGTGCGGGCGATCGCGGCCGGGGAGGCGCTGCTCGCGCCCGAGCTGACCCGCGCGGTCATCGAGCGCGCAGTCGCCCGCGACAGGATGCCGGCCGCGCCGAGGGCGGCGGTGCTCGATCAGCTCACGCCTCGCGAGACCGAGGTGCTCCGTCTGCTGGCGCAGGGGCTGTCGAACGACGAGATCGCCGAGCGGCTGGTGGTCGGCCGCGCGACCGTGAAGACGCACGTGTCGAACGTGCTGCTGAAGCTCTCGCTCCGCGATCGGGTGCAGGCCGTCGCCTACGCCTACCGGTCCGGCCTGGTCGACTGAGGACCCGCCTCCGCCCCGAGGGGGAGGGACGCCCTCACCCCCGGGCCGGAAGCGGCCGGCGCGGTGCGCTCCTAGCGTGGAGGCATCACCCCGAGGAGGTCGCATGCTCAGCGTGCAGAACATCAGTCGCAGCTTCGGCAGCCACCGCGCCGTCGACGACGTGAGCTTCGACGTCGGCCGAGGGCGCCTCACCGGCTTCGTCGGAGGCAACGGCGCGGGCAAGACCACGACGATGCGGATGATCCTCGGCGTCCTCCGGCCGGACTCCGGGACGGTGACGCTCGACGGCGCGCCGGTCGGCCAGGCCGCGCTGCACGGCTTCGGCTACATGCCGGAGGAGCGGGGCCTCTACCCGAAGATGGAGATCGGGGAGCAGCTGGCCTACCTCGCGCGGCTGCACGGCATCGACAAGGCGACGGCGGTCCAGCGCGCCGACGACCTGCTCGAGCGCCTCGGACTCCTCGAGCGCCGCCGCGACAAGCTCGAGGCGCTGTCCCTCGGCAACCAGCAGCGGGTCCAGGTGGCCGCGGCGCTGGTGCACGATCCCGACGTGCTGATCATGGACGAGCCCTTCTCGGGGCTCGACCCGCTCGCCGTCGACGAGGTCGTCGCGGTCATCGCCGAGCACGCCGCGCGGGGCATCCCGGTGCTGTTCTCCTCCCACCAGCTCGACGTCGTCGAGCGCCTCTGCGACGACCTCGTGATCATCGCCGGCGGCCGGGTGCAGGCGGCGGGCTCGCGGGAGGCTCTGCGCGAGCAGCACTCGGGAGACAGGTGGTCGCTCGAGATGAGCGGGGACGCGGGCTGGGTCCGCGGCGTCCCCGGCGTCGAGGTCGAGGAGCTCGCCGGCACGAGCGCGCTGTTCCGTGCGGACTCCGCGGCGGCCGATGTCGTCCTCCGCACGGCCGTCGAGCGCGGGACGGTGACGGTGTTCCGGCCGGTGCGCCCGACGCTCGGAGAGATCTTCCGCGACATCGTGGTGAACGCGCCCGCGGGCGCCGAGGAGAAGGCGATGGTGACCCGATGAGCACGCACAGCACGGCGGATGCCCGACTCGGCACGTGGAGCGCGACCCTCCTGGTCGCCGAGCGCGAGATCCTCTCGCAGATCCGCTCGAAGGCGTTCATCGTCTCGACGGTGATCACACTCGCCCTGGTGATCGGCGGGATCGTCCTCTCGAGCGTGCTCGGGAACCGCGCGGTCGACGCGACCCCCGTGGCGGTCGTCGGGTCGGTACCCGCCGCGGTCGCCGGCTCGGACACCCTCGACATCACCGAGGTGGCGACGCGGGGAGAGGCCGAGGAGCTGGTCCGCTCCGGATCGGTCGACGCGGCGCTCGTCCCCGACGACTCCGCGATCGGGTTCGCGCTCGTCGCCCTCGACGAGGCTCCGGACGGCCTGGTCTCGGCCCTCTCGGTCAGTCCCGCCGTCGAGCTCCTCGATCCCGCCCAGACTCCCTCGGGCCTGCGCACGCTGATCGGCCTGGCGTTCGGGCTGGTCTTCATGCTCGCCGTCATCGGCTCGGGCGCGACGATCATGCAGAACACCGTCCAGGAGAAGCAGTCGCGCATCGTCGAGATCCTGCTCGCCGCGGTGCCCGCTCGGGCGCTGCTGGCCGGCAAGATCCTCGGCAACTCGGTGATCGGAGTCGGCACGGCCGCGGCCATCGCCGCCGCATCGGCGCTCGGGCTCGCGATCACGGGTCAGACCGAGCTGCTCGACCTGCTGTCGGCTCCGCTGATCTGGTTCGTCGTCTTCTTCGTCTTCGGGTTCGTCCTGGTGGCGAGCGTCTTCGCCGCCGGCGCCGCCCTGGTGTCGCGGCAGGAGGACACGGGCTCGGTGATGACCCCCGCGATGATGCTGGTGATGGTGCCGTACTTCGGAGTCGTGTTCTTCGGCGACAACGCGCTCGTGATGACGATCCTGTCGTACATCCCCTTCAGCGCTCCCGTCGCGATGCCCGTCCGGCTGTTCTTCGGCGAGGCGGAATGGTGGGAGCCGCTGGTGTCGCTCGCGCTCCTGGTCGTCGCGACCGCGGCCGTGATGGCCGTCGCGAGCCGGATCTACACGAACTCGCTGCTGCGGATGGGCTCGAGGGTCAGCCTCCGTGAAGCGCTGACGGCGAGCTAGAGCTTCGGGGGGCCGTCCGCCGAGTCGGAGTCGGCGCCGTGGGAGCGGCGGTACTGCCAGCCGGCGAGCGCCAGGATCAGGACGCCGCACGCGATGGTGATGATGTCCGGGACGGTCACGCCGTCGGCCGCGGAGGAGATGCCCGCTCCGAGGATCAGGACGCCTCCGATGAGGTAGAAGATGACCCTCGTCTTCACAGCACTTCGCTCTCGTCGACCGGCACGGACCCCTGGAGGGTACCGGGTCCGGCTGACAGCCTCCGGCTCGCAGGAACACATTCGGCTCGTCGACACCGCCGGATTCCGCGAGCCGAACCGTCCGCCGACCAACCTCCGGCTCGCAGAAACACGTCCGGCTCGTCAGAAGCGGCGGATCCTGCGAGCCGAACCGGATTCCGCGAGCCGAACCGCCCGCCGACCAACCTCCGGCTCGCAGAAACACGTCCGGCTCGTCAGAAGCGGCGGATCCTGCGAGCCGAACCGGATTCCGCGAGCCGAACCGCCCGCCGACCGACCTCCGGCTCGCAGAAACACGTCCGGCTCGTCAGAAGCGGCGGATCCTGCGAGCCGAACCGGATTCCGCGAGCCGAACCGGATTCTGCGAGCCGAACCGCCCGCGAGCCGGAGATCGAGCCGAAGGCCGCTAAGCCCGCACCCGCGAACTGTCAATGGGTGCGCGGCGTGTCTCCCGGCCGGTTCGCCGAGCGAGGGGGCGAGCGGATACCGTCCCTCCGGGAGCCGTCCGTCAGGGGCGGCCCGGACGCCCGAAGGGGGCACGTGGCCACGCTCACCTACGGACCGCAGAATCTCGAGATCGAGTTCGAGGAGCGGGTCCTCGCCCACCTCAAGGTCGCGGTGCTCTCGAAGCTGCGCCGCAACGAAGCCTTCTCGCTCTCCTGGTCCGAGGACGCCTCCACGGGCCACGGCCGGAGCTCCGTCTGGCTGCACCCCTCCGTGCCCCTGCACTTCCGCTTCGCGGAGGCGCACCAGCCCAGGCTCAACCGCGCCTGGATCGAGCAGATGCTGAGCGTCGCCAGCATGCACGGCGAGCTCACCGTCCTCCCCGAGCCGGAGGAGCAGCGGCAGGGTTCCTGAACCCGCCGCGCCTGCCTCTCATCCTCGCGCTCGTCAACCCCACCCCCCGTCTCAGGGTCAGGTCGTAGCGTCGTGCTCAGCGACCTCCGGTGCTCCGCCGGTCGCGACGACGGACGGAGACGATGATGACCGAGACCGCGAGAGCGACCGAGACGCCCACGTTCACGAGCGCCCCGAGCGTCGTGACGAAGCAGCCGACCGAGGCGCGCCACGTGCCCGACGGCGTGTCCACGGCGAGTCAGCCGGTCATCGGCTGCCGGATCGACGTGAGCGGCCGCACCTTCACGGTCGAGCTCGAGATGGCCGGGATCTTCCTGCGCCAGGTGCGCAGGAGCCTCCGCGACGGCACCGGCGCCTCCGTGCTGCTGCGCCACGTCGACGGGATCGAGATGATCCCGTTCACGCGTGCGACGCCGTTCGAGGTGTCCGACATCGTCTGCCCCGAGGGGATCGAGCCGGCCGACGCGCGCGCGTCGGAGGGTCTGCGTGCGCGCTAGCCCTCGGCGGGCAGCGACTGCTCGATCAGTCCGACGATCCGCGGGTCGTCGGGCTCGACCGTCGGGCGGAAGCGGTGCACGGTGCCGTCGGCCGTGACGAGGAACTTCTCGAAGTTCCACTTCACCCGGCCCGCCTTGCCGCTGTCGTCCTCGGTCTTCGTCAGCTCCGCGTAGAGCGGGTGCGCCGAGCGCCCGTTGACCTTGACCTTCTCGAACATCGGGAACGTCACGCCCCAGGTGGTCGAGCAGTACTCCTTGATGCGGTCCTCGTCGCTCAGCTCCTGCAGGAACTGGTTGCTCGGGAAGCCGAGAACCGTGAATCCGCGGTCGCCGTAGGTCTTCTGCAGCGCCTCGAGCTTCTCGTACTGCGGAGCGAGGCCGCAGCGGGAGGCGACGTTGACGATGAGCTTCACCGGCGCGTAGTCGGCGAGCGTCGACGGCGTGCCGTCGATGGTGGTGAGCGGGATGTCGGTGATCGTCACGGGATCTCCTTCGAGGGCGGGATCGCCAGGCTATCCACCCGAGCCGGGAGCGCGCCGCGAGTCCTCCCCAGGCGGATCCGGTGGCCGATCCCGACGCTCCGGCACAACTCCCTCCCGCCGACGGCCCCGCGGCACCACCATGGAGCCATGGCCCCCTCGTCGCAGCAGCTCGTCTCGGTGGGTGGGCGGCGCCTCCGGCTGACCAACCTCGACAAGCTCGTGTACCCGGAGGCGGGGTTCACCAAGGCCGACGTCCTCGCGTACTACGCGTCGGTCGCCTCCGCGATGCTGCCGCACCTCGCGCGGCGGCCCGTGACCCGCAAGCGCTGGGTCGACGGGGTCGGCACGGCCGAGCACCCGGGCGAGGTCTTCTTCGAGAAGAACCTGCCCTCCTCCGCGCCCTACTGGCTGAGCCGGACGCGGCTGGCGCACTCGTCGCGCGACGTCGAGTACCCGCTCGTCGACGACGTCGCCGCCCTGACCTGGCTCGCCCAGCAGGTCGCGCTCGAGCTGCACGTCCCGCAGTGGCGCGTCGGCTCCGACGGCGAGCGCCGCCCGCCCGACCGGCTGGTGCTCGACCTCGACCCCGGCGAGGGTGCGGGGCTCGCCGAGTGCGCCGAGGTCGCGTTCCTCGCCCGCGACCTGCTCGAGGGCATGGGGCTCGAGCCGTTCCCCGTGACGAGCGGGAGCAAGGGCATCCACCTCTACTGCCCGCTGGACGCCTCGGCGACGAGCGATCAGATCTCCTCCGTCGCCCACGAGCTCGCGAAGGTGCTCGAGGCCGATCACCGCGACCTCGTGGTGTCCGACATGAAGAAGACGCTCCGCGACGGCAAGGTCCTCGTCGACTGGAGCCAGAACAGCGCCGCGAAGACGACGATCGCCCCGTACTCGCTCCGGGGGCGCCTGCTGCCGCGGGTCGCCGCGCCGCGCACGTGGGACGAGATCGGGGCAGCGGATCTGCGGCACCTCGCGCCCGACGAGGTCGTCGACCGGCTGCGCTCGGACGGGGATCTGCTGCGGCCGGTCCTGGCCGCGCGCGGAGCGGGGCTCGAGCCGACTCCCGAGCGGCTGGCCGGCTTCGCGGCGACCGACGCCTCCGCCGACCGCCTCGCCGCCTACCGCAGCATGCGCGACGCGTCGAAGACCCCCGAGCCGGTGCCCGAGCCCGGCGCCGGGATCTCCTCCTCCGGCGACACGTTCGTGATCCAGGAGCACCACGCGCGGCGGCTGCACTACGACTTCCGGCTCGAGCACGACGGCGTGCTGGTGAGCTGGGCCGTGCCCAAGGGCCCGCCGCTCGAGGGCGATCCCAACCGGCTCGCGGTGCAGACGGAGGATCACCCGCTCGAGTACGCGACCTTCGAGGGCACGATCCCGGCGAAGGAGTACGGCGGCGGCGAGGTGCGCATCTGGGACGAGGGCACCTACGCGCTCGAGAAGTGGCGCGAGGGCGAGGAGGTGATCGCGGTGCTGACCGGGCGACCCGACGGCGGGCTCGGCGGCGAGCCGCGGCGCTACGCACTGCTGCACACGGGGGCGAAGGGCGGCAAGGGCGACGAGAAGAACTGGCTGCTGCATCTGATGACGGGTGGCCCCGGCAAGCACGCGCCTCAGGGGCGCGGTGTCGCGACAGCGCCACACAAGGCCGCAGCGCGAGCCGCGAAGCCCCCGAAGACCGTGGAGCTCCGGCCCATGCTCGCGACCGCGGGCCGCGCCGGCGAGATCGCCCCCGACTCCGCGATCGAGATGAAGTGGGACGGCTATCGCGCCCTGGTCCGCGTGAGCGGCGGCGTCGTCACCCTGACCAGCCGCAACGGCAACGACCTGACGGCCGCTTTCCCCGACCTGCTCGCGCCGATCGCCGAGGCGTGCGGAGACGCGGTGCTCGACGGCGAGATCGTCGCGCTCGACGCCCGCGGCCGACCCGACTTCGGGCTGCTGCAGACCCGGGGCGGGCTGACGAAGCCGCGCGAGATCGAGGCCGCGGTGCGCGCGACCCCGGTGCACCTGATGGTCTTCGACGTGCTCGAGCTCGCCGGCTCCGCGGTCACCGGAGTCGCCTACGACGATCGCCGCGCCGCCCTCGTCGAGGTCGTGGTCGAGAACGAGCGCGTGCACGTCCCCTCGGTCTTCGACGGCGACCTCGACGAGGCGATGGCCACCAGCCTCGCGCTGGGCCTGGAGGGAGTCGTCGCCAAGCGCCGCTCCTCGCCGTACCAGGCGGGCAGCCGCTCCCGCGACTGGATCAAGCTGACCCACCACCGCGTGCAGGAGGTGGTGATCGTCGGCTGGCGCCTCGGGGAGGGCGGGCTGCAGGGCTCGGTCGGATCGCTCCTGACGGCGATCCCCGACGCCGACGGCCGCCTCGAGTACTCGGGGCGCGTCGGCACCGGCTTCAGCGACCGCGAGCGCCGTGGCCTCGTCGACCGCCTCGCCGAGCACGCGACCGACGAGCCCGCCGTGTCGGTGCCCCCGGAGGAGTCGCGCGGCGTCAACTGGGTCGCCCCCGTCCTCGTCGGCGAGGTCCGCTACCGCGAGCGCACCGCCTCCGGCACCCTCCGCCACAGCGTCTGGCGAGGCTGGCGCGCCGACAAGTCGGCGAGCGAGGTGCGGGCGGAGTAGGCGGTCGCTCCGTGCGAGACGTACCGTGACAGCTGTCGGGCTCGAGAGTACGGTTCGGGCATGTCCGACGATCCCGTTCTCTGCAATCCCGGCAACTACACGGTCGTCTTCGAGAACGACCGGGTCCGGGTCCTCGACTACTCCGACGAGCCGGGTCACCGCTCGACACCGCACCATCATCCCGACAGCGTGATGGTGACCCTCAGCGGGTTCCGCCGGCGCATCACCCGCGGTGAGCAGAGCATCGACGTCGAGCTCCCCGCAGGGGCCGCACGATGGCTGCCCGCCCAGGACCACTGGGGAGAGAACACGGGCGACACCGCGACGCACGCGCTGTTCATCGAGTTGAAGGAGCCGGCGCCGACGGCACCCGAGGGCGATCCGCTCGGCCCGGAGAGCTGAGCCCTCGAGGTCTCCCGACGTGCGAGGGCGGGGACCTCAGTCCAGCCGCACCCCGCGCAGCAGCACCAGCGTCGACCCCACCACGACGCCCGTCCCGATCAGCACTCCGCCCGCACCCGCCGCCGCGGCGATGACGCCGAGCAGTGACGGCAGCGCGATCAGCCCGAGGCGGTTGCCCGCGAGCCGCAGCGACAGCGCGCGCCCGTGGCGGTCGGCGGGTGTGCGCTCGATCAGCCACGACATCGTGATCGGCTGGCCGATGCCGAGGCCCAGGCCCATCAGGGCGACGGCGACGAACAGCAGCGCCGTCGGCGCCGGCAGCGCGACCAGCACCAGGCAGACGGCCGAGACGACGATGCCCCCGACCATCACGCGGGTGCGGCCGAGGCGCGCCGTGACCACTCCGAGCAGGAGGCGCGACGCCATCGACGCGAGCGCCCGCACGGTCAGCAGCGCCCCGACGACGCCCGCCGGCAGACCGCGCTCCGCGCCGAGGGCCGGGAGGTAGACGACGGTCAGGTCGACGGCGGCCACCACGATCGCACTGGTCGTCAGCGCGCGGGCGAGGCCCGGCATCCGCAGCAGGCTCAGCGTCGATCCTGCGGACGGCGTGTCCACGACCCGCCGCGGCGCCGACCGGATCGCGGCCGTCACCGCGAGCAGCACCACGGCCAGCACCCCGCCGACCACGAACAGCGGCGCCGGATCCGGCCGCACCGCGCCGCCCGCGAGCAGCGGGATGAACGCCGGTCCGATCGCCTGACCGAGCGACGCCGCGAACGTGTAGTAGCCGAAGCGGCTGTCCAGGCGCGTGCCCGCCGCGCCTCCCGCGACCACCGCCTGCTGGCCGACGACGCAGCCCAGATGCCCCGCACCGAGCAGCGCGATGCCGACGAGCAGCCCGGCGATCGTGCCTCCGGCGAGCAGCAGCACCGCCGCGGAGGCGAGCGTCACGGCCGAGCCGCACGCCATCACCACCCGCGCACCGGCCCGGTCGACGAGCCCGCCGACGGGCAGCGCGATCAGCAGCGGCACCACCGCGAAGGAGGCGCCGAGCGCCCCGAGCGCGAACGCCGGCACCTCGAGCTGGATCGCCTGGTAGACCGCGGCCGGACGCAGGAGGAACGCGACGGCCTGGATCAGCGTCGCGTGCACGAGGAGCGCCGACGTCGACAGGGCGGGGCGGTCTCGCACTCCAGCCTCCCCCGCCGCGGCGCCGCCTCGGAGCGGACCGGCCTGCGCGACCGCCGACGGCCGCGCCCGACCACGCTAGCCCCTGCCCACCGGCTGTCACCGCCGCCCACCATCGGACCTCTCGCGACAAGCCCCTTGTCGAGCCGGAGTCGCCCTGCCGACGATCGAGTATGCAGAAGATCTACTACGCGAGCGGTTTCGTCCTGGTCGGGGACGCCATCTGCACTGCCGTGCTCGAGTACGCGAGGGCCCTGGCCGACGTCGGGAAGTCGGACCTCGTCAGCGTCCCGTCGATGTCCGACGAAGGACTGCGCGGGGAGGTCCGGCTGCTCCTCGGCCCCGCGAGCCAGATCTTCGCCGCCCCCGCTCTCGACCGTGGAGTCGATCTCGAGGACGACGCGGCGGTGGCGTCGATGCGCGACAAGACCGCGCGCCTGCAGCTGTCCCGGCCGCAGGCCGGAGACCAGGACCAGCCCGGATCCGCCCTGGACTTCGACGCCGGCTACTGACCCGCGCACCCCGCTTCGACGGGCAGCCGCTCGTCGGTGATCACTCCGCCCGGGCGTGCTCCGGCAGCGTTCCCACGCGATGCCGTCCGCGCAGCCGGTACCAGCCCAGCCCCACCGCCACCACGACGCCGATCACCGCGAACGCGATGAAGCGGAGCGGGCCGTCGCCGTAGACCTCGACGCGCGGCCAGGCGAGGTTCACGGTCATCGCCGCTCCCCAGAGCACCGCGACGAGGTTCACCGGAAGCCCGAGCCGGCCCAGCGAGAAGCACCCGGCGGGCGAGGGCGCCCAGCGCCCCCGCAGTCGCGTCAGCAGCAGCGGCACCGTGACCAGGAGGTACGCGAGGTAGATCATGATCACCGCCACGCTCGTGACCGCGGTGAAGATCTCGGGCGTGCCGATGTTCACCGCGAGGATCAGCACCGCGAGCACTCCGATGACCACCGCGGGCAGCACCGGCGTGCCGTGGCGGGGGTCGATGCGGGCGAGCCGGGCGCTCCCGGGCAGCGCGGTGTCCCGGGCCATGGCGAAGACCATCCGGATGCCCGCCGTGTGCACGGCGAGCGCGCAGACGGTGATCGCGACGACGACGCAGACCAGGAGCACGCGGCCGAGCGGGCCGCCGAGCACCTGCAGCACGATCAGCTGCAGCCCGCCGGTCGCCAGCGCAGGATCCGCCAGGTCGGGTGCGGCCAGGATCCCGAAGAGGAGGATCAGCCCGCCGATCACGAACGAGGCGACCACCGCGCGCAGGATCGCGGTCGGGGCCGTGCGCCGCGGGTCGACGGTCTCCTCGCCGAGCGACCCGGCGGTGTCGAAGCCGTACATCACGTAGGCGGAGGCGATCGCGGCGATGAGGAAGGCGCCCGCGTAGCCGCCGGGCTCGCCGCTCGGCACCTCGACCAGCACGCTGGGCGGGTTCACGATGTTCACCGCCAGCAGGATCACCAGCAGCACGGCCGCGACCAGCTCGATCAGCACTCCCGCGCTGTTGATCCGCGCCATGAGCCGGACCCCGAAGGCGTTGACCACGGTCGTGAACGTCACCAGGATCGCGCCCCAGATCACCGCGCTGACGCCGGCGCTCGCGCCCGTCCCGTCGCCGACGAGCTGGAAGCCGCTCCAGATCTGCGGCAGCGTCACCTGGTAGGCGAGCACCACGGCGGCGAGCGTGACGACGGAGGCGGTGGCCATCATCCAGCCCGCCAGCCAGCTCACCGTCGGACCGGCCACGCGCTTGCTCCAGTTGTAGACCGAGCCGGCCACCGGGTAGCGCGCCGCCAGCTCGGCGAAGCAGAGCGCCACCGCCAGCTGACCGACGAAGACCATCGGCCACGACCACCAGTACGCGGGGCCGCCGAAGCCGAACCCGAAGCCGAAGAGCTGGAACGTGCCGGTCAGGATCGAGATGTAGCTGACTCCGGCCGCGAAGCTGCCGAACCGCCCGATGCCGCGCGTGAGCGACTGCCGGTACCCGAACTCGGCCATTCCGTCGTCGGTCACCCGTGCTCCCCACTGCCCTGGCGGCCAGACTGCCAGCTGCGCGCCCCGATGGGGCGGAAACGCACGTTCGGGGGTGCTCCCGCTACCCTCGAATCCTGCGACGGGAGCTCTGAATGCTGGCGACGATCCTCGAGGTCCTCTCCCTCGTCGGCATCCCCCTCGGCCTGCTCGTGCTCGGCGCGAGCCTGATCGCGCTGGCCGCCGACGGCCGCTGGATCAGCACGACCGCCTACCTCGAGGACGGTCCGCCGCGCGCGCTGCACTGGATCAGCGACGCCGGCGAGGTCGGCTCGCGGGCCCTCCGCGACGACGATCCGCTCGCCCCCCGCGGCGACTCCGACCGCCGCACCGTCTACTACCGCGAGGACGAGCCCTCGCGGATCCGGCCGCACCGCCGCAGCGAGGCGTTCCGCGTCCTGAAGCTGGTCGGCCTGCTCCTGACGGGCATCGGAGTCGCCTGCGGCATCGTGTCGACGGTGCTGCAGATCATCGGGGTGTGACGAGAGGGCTTTCGCGCTAGCCCCCGCCGCTGCGCGCATGTTAACGTGAACACCAGCCGTCAGCACGTTCCCCGACGACCCAGCACCTCCCCCGACCGGAAAGGTCTCGACGATGAGACGACGCTCCCCGGAGCCCCCTGCCGCCGCGCCCAGGCGCCGCGCACGATCCCTCTTCCTCTCCGCGCTCGCGTGCACGAGCGTCGCTCTCGGCGGCGCCCTCGTCCCCGCGAGCGCCCAGGCGGTCGACGTCCCCGCGCCCACCGCGCACTACGACATGTCGCACGCCGGCTCGGCCCTGCTCGACATCTCGGGCAACGGACGCAACGCCACCCTCACCGGCCTCACCGACGCGTCGTTCGCCGACGCGGGCGGAGACCAGGTCGCCCGCTTCGCGAACAACGGCTACGCGGCACTCCCCAAGGGCCTCGTCACCGGCACCGACAACGCCTTCGCCGTCGAGTACACCGTCAAGACGCAGACCGCGGCCAACCAGTTCGGCTGGGTCATCGGCGACGGCATCGGCAACTGGAACACCACCCAGCTCGGCAACCACGTCTTCGTGAACCCGCGCAGCTCCGAGGGCGCCTACAGCAACCAGGTGCTGTCGGGCATCCGCGTGAAGGACAGCGGCAACGGCGAGACCCGCCTGCCCGCCGGCGGCGGCCTCAACCCCGGCTTCACGACGCTCACGCTCGTCGGCTCGGGCACCGGCAGCAGCACCACGCTCACGCTCTACCGCGACGGCACGCAGATCTCGACCGTCACGGCGAGCAAGTCGATGGCGAGCATCGTCCCGACCGGATCGACGCTCGGCTACCTCGGCCGCTCCCTCTACAACGGCGACGCGCTGCTCACCGCCGACGTCACCGACGTCAAGTTCTGGGACACCGCGCTCACCGCAGACCAGGTCGCCTCGAGCATGCCGACCGCCGCCGCCAAGTCGGCCGCGACCTCGGCGCTCCTGCGGTCCGACGTCCTCCCCGTGCTGCTCGCCGGCAACCCGTCGCTCGACAAGGTGTCGTCGAACCTGACGCTCCCCGCGACCAGCAGCGGAGTGACGCTGACGTGGTCCTCGTCGAACTCGTCGGTCGTCTCGGGCACCGGAGTCGTCTCGCGCAGCATCGCGCAGGACACCCCGGTCACGCTCACCGCCACCACGAGCCTCGGCACCACACTGACCTTCGACGTGATCGTGCTCGCTCCGAAGATCAACGACGACCTCGACGCACTCGCTCTCGCGAGCCGCACCACCGAGAACCTGCCCCTCGTGGTGAAGGGCGCCAAGAACGGCACCGCCATCACCTGGACCTCCTCCGACCCGGCTCTCGTCACCCCGACGAACACCGGCTACACCGCCCCGGCGGTCGGCGCGGCCGACCCGTACCAGGGCGGCGGAGTCGTCACCCGCCCCGCCTACGGCTCGGGCGACAAGACGGTCACCCTCACCGCCAACGCCACGCTCAACGGAGTCTCGGAGTCGCGGGCCTTCACGCTCACGGTCGCCGAGCTCGGCCGCACGGCACCCGACGCGGGCTACGCCTCGGCGTACTTCAAGTCGGACGGCGACGAGAAGATCTACCAGGCGGCGACGTCGGGCAACGACTTCTTCACCTTCTCCCCGGTCAACAACGGCCAGGCCGTGATCACCTCGACCACCGACACGAGGGGGCTGCGCGACCCGTTCATCCTCCGCTCGCACAACGGCGACAAGTACTACATGGTCGCCACCGACCTCTGCATCTCGTGCGGCACCGGCTGGGGCGACGCCCAGTCGAAGGGCAGCCTCAAGATCGAGGTCTGGGAGTCGGTCGACCTGGTGACGTGGACGCGCACCAACGGCGTCGACACCGGCATCACCGTCAACCAGCCGGCCGCCGGCATGACCTGGGCGCCCGAGGCGTACTGGGACGACGCTCTGCAGTCGTACGTCGTCTTCTTCTCCTCGCGCCTCTACTCCGACGCGACGAAGACCAACAGCGACAAGCTCTACTCCCGCGTCTTCTCGGTGATCACCCGCGACTTCCGCACCTTCACCTACCCGCCGGCCACCTGGCAGGACACGGGCTACGCGCGGATCGACTCGACGATCACCAAGATCGGCGACTACTACTACCGGTTCACCAAGAACGAGGAGGGCGGCGCCGCCGGCACCCTCGAGGCCGGCAAGGACATCTTCCTCGAGAAGTCGAAGGTGCTGACCGCGCCGACGACCTCGTCGAACTGGAACGCCGACCCGAACACCACGTGGCAGCTGACCGACACCAACATGACCTCGCTCGAGACCGGGCAGGCCGGTGAGGGCCCCGAGATCATCAAGCTGAACGCGGGCGACCCCAACGACACCACCGCGAACGGCGACGGCTACGCGTTCCTCGTCGACAACTACGGCAGCGGCGGCTACAAGGCCTTCGTGACCAGCGGAGCGGCGATCGCGGCGAGCTCGCAGAGCGCCCGCCTCTCGAAGTCGGCCGACTGGAACGTCTCCACCAAGGGCGGCCTCCCGGCCAGCCCCCGCCACGGAGCGTTCGTGAGCGTCCCGCAGACGGTCCTCACCGCGATGAAGAACTGGACCGGCATCTCGGCCGTCGACTCCACCACGACCCTCACCGCCGACGGCCGCACCGTCACAGCGAAGGTCACGGCGGCCGACAAGGGCGAGGTCGCCGGAACCGTCACCTTCGCCGGCGGCACCTGGTCGAGCACCGTCCCCCTCGTGGGCGGCTCGGCGAGCGCCACCGTCCCGGCCGGTGTCGGCAGCGTCACCGCGACCTACAACGGGTACACGGACGAGCTCGTGAACACGTCGGCCTCGGCCGCGGTGTCCTTCGACACGCTCGAGCTCGCCCCCGCGGTCTCGACCCGCTGCGTCGCCGGCAAGGTCGTCCTCACGGTGACCGTCAAGAACAACGACACCGCGGCGGCGAACGTCACCGTCGAGTCGGCCTACGGCTCGAAGTCGTTCACCTCGGTCGCTCCCGGATCCTCGGCCTCGGCCGCGTTCACCACGCGCCTGAAGTCGACTCCGGCCGGCTCCGTGACCGTGACCGGATCGGCCACCGGCCAGCCGGCGTTCACGGCCACGCTGCCCTACGCGGCGGCCACCTGCTGACCCGCTGACACGACAAGGGCCCCCGTCCTCCGCTGATCGCGGGAGGCGGGGGCCCTTCTCGTGAGGTCCGGTCGCGGCCTCGGGCTACTCCACCAGCAGGCAGGAGGCTGCCCGCTGATCGAGTAGCCCGCGCAGCGGGCGTATCGAGATCCACCGACTCCAGCGGGCCGGCCGACAGGTCAGCTGGTCGGCGACAGCAGGTCGGCGTGGTGCACGGCCGCCACGTTGGGGTGCGCGCGGAGGCGGTAGCGCAGCGCGTTCTCGCCGTAGGTCTCGAGGATCGGGCTGTTGGTCGGGTCGACCGACAGCCCGGACTTCAGCTCCTCGGGCAGCGGCAGCGAGGGCATCGTCGAGTCGAGCGATGGGTTGAAGAAAAACGGGATCGAGATGCGGTCGGTCCCGATCAGCGGCGAGATCACGCGGTGCAGCGTCGCCTTGAGGTAGCCGCCGGTCGCGAGCTCGAGCATCTCGCCGATGTTGACGACGAACGCGCCGGGCATCGCGGGAGCCTCGATCCACTGGCCCTCGTGCTCGACCTGCAGGCCGCCCTTGCCCTCCTCGACCAGCAGGAGGGTCAGCACGCCGCCGTCGCGGTGCGCGCCGACGCCCTGCTTGGGCTCGGGGTCGGAGGTGCCCGGGTAGCGGACGACCTTCACCAGCGAGAACGGCTTCTCGGCGAACGCCTCGTCGAACACGTCGGCCGGTGCGTCGAGCGCCACGGCCCAGGTGCGCAGGAGGCGGATCGCGACCGCGGCGAGCTCGGCGTGCCAGCGCTCGAACAGCGTGCGGAACTCCGGCAGCGCCTCCGGCCACAGGTTCGGGCCCTCGAGGCGCTGGTAGTCGGGCACCTCGGGCCCCTGCTCGACGACCTCTCGGTCGATGCCGATGTCGATCTGCTCGCGGTAGTCGACGTCCCCGTTGGTCAGCTCGGCGCCGAAGCGGGTGTAGCCGCGGAACTGCGGGCTGAGCGTGTTCTCGATCGCGAGCTTGTCGGCCTCCGGCAGATCGAAGAAGCGGCGGGACACGGCGACGACGTCGTCGAGCAGGTCCTGCGGCACTCCGTGGCCGACGAGGTAGAAGAAGCCCACGTCGTGGGTGGTCTCGCGGAGGTCGCGGCGGAAGGCGGCAGCCTCCTCCTCCCCCCGGTCGAGGCGGGACAGGTCGAGGATCGGAAGGGAATCGGTCATGGGGAGAGCCTTTCGCAGATCGGGATCGCCGGAGCCATTGTTACGACAACTAAATGCGAGAACCCCGGCAGTCCGCGAGAGCGACCGGATTCCGGGCCCTCCGCGCACTGCCGGGGTTCTCCGGCGCGCCGAGTGTTACGGCGTGGGCATTCCGCCGTTGACGTGCAGGGTCTCGCCGATCACGTAGCTCGACTCGGGCGACGCGAGGAACACGTACGCCGAGGCGAGCTCGGAGGGCTGGCCCCAGCGGCCGAGCGGCGTCTCGGAGCCGACCTCGGGGAGCTTCTCGGGCGGCTGGCCGCCCGCGGTCTGCAGCGGGGTCCAGATCGGGCCCGGGGCGACGACGTTCACGCGGATGCCCTTGGGAGCGAGCTGCTGCGAGAGCGCCTTCGAGAAGGTGTTGATCGTCGCCTTGGTCGACGCGTAGTCGACGAGCGTCGGCGACGGCGAGTAGGCCTGGATCGACGAGGTGCTGATGATCGTGGAGCCCGGGGCGAGGTGCGGCAGGGCGGCCTTGATCAGCCAGAACATCGCGTAGACGTTGGTCTTGAAGGTCTCGTCGAACTGCTCGTCCGAGAGCTCGAGGAGGTCCTCGACGAACTGCTGCTTGCCCGCGTTGTTGACGACGATGTCGAGGCCGCCGAGGCCCTCGACCGCCGTCGCGACGGCGCCGACGGTGAAGTCGTGGTCGGTGAGGTCGCCGGGGATGGCGACGGCCGTGCGGCCGGCCTCCTCGATCAGGGCGACGACCTGCTTCGCGTCCGACTCCTCCTCGGGGAGGTAGACGATCGCGACGTCGGCACCCTCGCGGGCGTAGGCGATGGCGACAGCGGCGCCGATGCCGGAGTCTCCTCCGGTGACGAGCGCCTTGCGGCCGGCGAGACGGCCGGAGCCGCGGTAGGTGTCCTCGCCGCGGTCGGCGCGGTCGTTCATCTTCGAGTCCAGGCCGGAGCCCTCCTGGTACTGGGCCTCGGTGTCGATGTCGGCGAACATCTTCGACGGGTCCTCGAAGGTGTACTGGTCTTTCGTGGTGCTCTGGTCGTTCGGAGTCTCGGAAGTCATGCTCCGACGGTAGGCCGGGCGGCCGCGACGGCGCGCGTGCTTGACAGCTCGCGGCAACCGCCGCACGCACGCACGGCGAACCAGGGACAATGGCCGGGTGACCCGCGACGACGCCCCCGCCTTCGACTCCGAGACTCCGCTCCCCGGCTGGCAGCACGCCTACTCCGGCAAGGTCCGCGATCTCTACACGCCCGACGACGCCGACCCCGTCCTCGGGGCCGACCGCATGCTGGTGGTCGCGAGCGACCGCGTCAGCGCCTACGACAGCATCCTCGAGCCCGGGATCCCCGGGAAGGGCGAGCTGCTGACCGAGCTCTCGCTCTGGTGGTTCGCGCAGCTCGCGGACGTGCCGAACCACCTCCTGCCGGGCGACATCCCCGAGGCGGTGCGCGGCCGGGCGATGCTCGTGAAGACGCTCGACATGTTCCCGATCGAGTGCGTCGTGCGCGGCTACCTCTCGGGCAGCGGCTGGAAGGAGTACCGCTCCACCGGATCGGTCTGCGGCGTGGCCCTCCCCGAGGGCCTGCAGGACGGCGACCGCCTGCCCGAGCCGATCTACACGCCCGCGTGGAAGGCCCCGCAGGGCGAGCACGACGAGAACATCACCTTCGAGCGCACGGTCGAGATCGTCGGCGACGAGGCGGCGGAGGCGCTGCGCACCCTCTCGCTGAGGGTCTACGACGAGGCGGCGGCGATCGCGCTCGCCCGCGGCGTGATCCTCGCCGACACCAAGTTCGAGTTCGGCGTCGAGCCCGCCTCGGGAGTCGTCACCCTCGGCGACGAGGTGCTCACCAGCGACTCGTCGCGCTACTGGGACGCCGAGGCGTACGACGCGGGGCGTCGCGGCGAGTCGTTCGACAAGCAGATCGTGCGCGACTGGCTCTCGAGCCAGTGGGACGGCCAGGGGACGCCGCCCGTCCTCCCCGGCGAGATCGTGGAGCGCACGGCCGCCCGCTACCGCGAGCTCATCGAGCGCCTGACCCGCTGATCAGGCCCGCAGCTGACGCTCGAGGATCACGCTGACGCCGTCGAGCAGGGCGCCGAACCGCAGCGCGTCGGCGTCGGGGATGCCGTCGGCCAGCGCGCGGATCGCCCCGTAGGTCGGGGCGTCGGTCTCGCGGATCGCGAGCTGCGCGCTGTCGGTCAGGCAGAGGATGCGGCCGCGTCCGTCGGAGGGGTCGGGCACGCGGTCGACGTAGCCGGCGCGCGTGAGGCGGTCGACCAGGAGCGAGACCGCGGCGGTCGTGATCGTGAGGGCGCCGGCGAGATCGACGGCGCGGACGATCTCGTCGCGGGCGGCGCCCCTCCCGATCAGCCGGAGCGCGGCGAGGTCGGTGGTGCCGATCCCGAGGCGGCGCTCCACGCGGCCGTCGTAGTCGCGCTCGGCCGATCGCAGGCGGGTGAGCAGCGCGTAGAGGTCGGGTCGAGCGTCCATGGCATCGTGCCTTCCGGGGCATCAGGCAGGCGCCCCGGTCGGGTACTCGCTCCCGCCATCGAACCACTACTCGACGCGCACCAGGCGCTCTGTCCCGCAAACGCACTGCGGACTCTCCGAGATAGTTGAGGCGCTCAACCACTCCGTACACTCGAGCGGAGCGGGCGGATCCCCGGCTCGCACGGCGGTGGAGGGACGGCAGGGAATGGGACGGCTCCTCTACGGCGCACCGCCCAGCGCGCATCCGTTCGGCGATCGTGCGCTCGCCCATCTCCAGCGCGTGATCACCGCGCGCTTCCGCCGGGGTGAGGGCTTCCTCCTCACGATCGACGACGAGGACGACACCGACGGCGGTGCCCGCCGCACCGAGCTGTGGCTGCACCCGACGATCCCCACCCGCTACGAGTACGACTCCCGCGTCGCTGCAGAGCTCAATCCGCGCTGGCTGCGGGCGCTGTCGGAGGGGTCCCACGGCCGGAGCGGGCTCCACCTCGTTCCCGAGCCGGCCACCCGGACCGATGACCGCGAGGCGTCCGCATGAGCGACAACAACGGCACGCTCTTCCGCCGGGGCGGCGTCGTCCGCTTCGTCCGCTGGGTCTCGTCGCGCGACGGCGGCTGGGCGCCCGAGATCATCCAGGGCCGCTACCTCGAGCGCGACGACGCGGGCTGGCTCGTCGAGATCGACGGCACTCCGACCGTCCTCGCCAAGGACGACTGGGCCGTCTACCGCTGAGGGCTCCGCGTAGTGTGGGCCGAGTGCGTTCCGTCGATCGCCGCGGCATCACCTCGGCTCCCTACCTCCTGACCACCGTCGGGACCACCGGCCTCGTCTTCCTCTGCGCGTTCGAGGCGCTGGCCGTGACGACGATCATGCCGATCGTCAGCGCCGATCTCGACGGGCGCGCGCTGTACCCCCTGGCGTTCGCCGCGACCCTGGCCGCCGCGGTCGTCGGGATGGTCGCCGCAGGCTCCTCCGCCGATCGTCGCGGGCCCACGCCCGCCCTCGTCACCGCGATCCTCCTCTTCACGATCGGCCTCATCGCCGCGGGCACCGCCTCGACGATGGGCGTCTTCGTCGCCGCGCGCCTGCTGCAGGGACTGGGCAGCGGAGGCATCACCGTCACCCTCTACGTGCTGGTCGCCCGGGTCTTCCCCGCCGACCTGCATCCGCGGATCTTCGGCGCGTTCGCCGCCGCGTGGGTGATCCCCTCGCTGGTCGGCCCGCTGGCCGCCGGGGTCGTGGCCGAGCTCGCGAGCTGGCACTGGGTGTTCCTCGGAGTCGTGGTGCTCGTGGCCGTCGCGAGCGCGGTGATCGCGCCGACCCTCCGCGCCCTCGAGCCGCAGGAGCTGCGCCCGTTCGACCGCAGCGCCGTCGGCCGGGTGGCCCGCGCGGTCGTGGTCGCCGCCGGAGTCGTCGTGCTGAGCACGAGTGCCGAGATCGTCCCCGCCTTCTCGGCCCTCCTCGCCACCGCCGCGATCGTCGTCGTCGTGGTGGCGGTGCGCGCGCTCCTGCCCGCCGGCACCCTCCGGGCCCGCGGCGTGCTCCCGTCGACGGTGCTGCTGCGGGCGCTGGTCGCCGCGGCGTTCTTCGGCACCGAGGTCTACCTGCCGCTGCTGCTCACCGAGCAGTACGGCCTCCCGCCGTGGCTCGCGGGCGCGACCCTCACGGCCGGAGCGCTCTCGTGGGCGCTCGGCTCGAACCTCCAGGGCCGCCCCGGCACCCGGCTCTCGCACGGCGGCGCGATGCGGCTCGGCACGGCCCTGCTGCTCGCGGGGATCCTCATCGTGGTGATCACCGTCGCCCTCGCGCTCTCGCCGATCGTCGCGGGGGTCGGCTGGTTCGTCGCGGGCGGCGGGATGGGGGCGATGTTCCCGAGGATGGGGACGCTCACGCTCGCCCTGTCTGCTCCGGGCCGCGAGGGCTTCAACAGCTCGGCCCTGCAGATCGGCGACTCGACGGGAGGATCGGTCTCCCTCGCGCTCACCGGGCTCCTCGCCGCGACGGTCACCGGGGTGATCGGGGGCGGCACGGCCGTGTTCGGCGCGATCTTCGTCTACGGAGCCCTCGTCGCGCTCGGCGCCGTGCTGCTCTCCGTCCGGCTGGACGGGCTCCTCCGCCGCGGCACTGCGGAGGAGCCCGGCGCTCAGCTGTAGAGCGACTCCGGGACGTCGAGCCCGTAGATCGCGCGACCCGAGCTCCAGATCACCGAGCAGGCGGCGCGGAGCAGGTCGGTCGGGTCCTCGCCCGCGCTCACGACGACGACGGAGTCGCCCTCGAGGCGCACCTTCGCCGAGCGCACCGAGTGGGTGCCGTTCCGGGCGACGGTCGTCGCGGGGTAGGGCAGGTGCAGCTCGCGCAGATCGCCGAGGATGTACTGCGGACGGAGCTTCGGCTCGGCCGCGAGCAGCTGCTTGGCGCGGTCGATACCGGTGAGCACGTGGGCGCTGGCCATCTCGGCCGCGTTCGCGCCGGCGATGTCGGTGTCCAGGCGGTCTCCGATGAAGAGCGGATTCGTCGAGCCGAACCGCTGGGTCGCCGCGTCGAAGATCGCGCGCTCCGGCTTGCCCGCCACGACGGGCAGGCGCCCCACCGCGGTGTGCACGGCCGACACCAGGGTCCCGTTGCCGGGGGCGATGCCCCGGGCGACCGGGATCGTCCAGTCGGTGTTGGTCGCGACCCACGGGATCCCGGTGTGCAGCGCGAACGACGCCTCCGCCAGCTGCTCCCAGCCGACGGTGGGGGCGAAGCCCTGGATGACCGCCGCGGGCGACTCCTCCGCGCTGCGGGTGACGACGAACCCGGCGCGCTCCACCTCGGTGGTCAGCCCCTCGCCGCCGACGACGAGCACGGTCGACCCTGCCGGCACGAGGTCGGCGAGCAGCACGACGGCCGCCTGGGGCGAGGTCACGACGTCCTCCGGGCGCACCACGAGCCCGAGGTCGGAGAGGTGGCCCGCCACGGAGACGTCGGTGCGGGAGGCGTTGTTCGTGATGTATCCGACGCGGAGCGTCTCGCCCGCACTGTTCAGGCTGTCGACCGCGTAGGGGATCGCGTCGGCTCCCTTGTAGACGACACCGTCGAGGTCCGCGAGGACCGCGTCGCGCCCGTCGAGCGGGGTGGGCTCAGTCGTCTTCGCGCTGCGGAACATCGGCGGCCTCCTCGGCGGTGTCGGGGGTGGGGGCCGCGGGTGCGGCGTCGTCGGTGAGCGGTGCATCGTCGACGGGGAGGGGCTCCTCGCCGGGGGCCGCGTCGTCGGAGTCGTCCGCGTCGTCGGAGTCGTCCGCGTCCTCGGAGTCGTCCGCGTCCTCGGAGTCGTCCGCGTCCTCGGAGTCGTCCGCGGCGTCGGAGTCGTCCGCGTCGCGGGAGTCCCCCGTGTCGTCGGACTCCGCCTCGGGCTCGTCCTCGACCTCGAGGTCCGCCACGGGAGCCCGGGTCGGCTCGTCGCTCTCCTCCTCGACGACCTCGATCGTCTCGTCGTCGCCGCCGCCCTCCGCGGCGAAGACCGCGCGCTCGGCGATGTCGGCGCGACGCTGCCAGGTCGCCGCCTCCTCGGTCCGCCCGAGCTCCTCGAGCACGAGCGCGTACGCCGCGAAGAGCGGCGGGCTGTACGAGAAGGCGCGGTCGGGCTCGAGCTGCGGGATCTCGAGCTCCATCAGAGCGAGCTCGGTCTGGCCGAGGTCGAGTCGAGCGCCCGACATCGCGATGGCGAGCGACACCTGGGCGCCCGCGCTCAGAGCGGTCCGGTCGATGGAGCGACCGAGCTCGAGCGCCTTGTCGGGCCGCCCGACTCCGCGCTCGCTGTCGACCATCAGCGGGACCTGCTCATCGGATCCGGAGATCCGGCGGTAGGTGCGCAGCTCGCGCAGCGCCAGGGCGTAGTCGCCGATCGCGTACGCCGAGATCGCAAGCGACTCCCGGACGATGGCGATCCGCCCGGCACGGCGGGCAGCCGACAGGACGTGCCGGTGCGCGAGCTCCGGGTCCTCCTCGAGCAGGCGACCCGCCATCACCAGGTGCATGGCCACCCACTCGGCGTTCTCCTTGGTCAGCGTGCGCAGCTCGTTGCGGGCCCCGCGGTCGAGGTCCTTCGCCTGCACGTCGTCGGGGAGCTCGGGGTCGTCGTGGCGCGGACGCACCGACTGCAGCGAGCGGCGCTCGCGCTCCTCCTCCGAGATCTCCGGCTCCTCGCGCGGACCACCGCGGCCGGCGAACCCACCGCGGCCGGCTCCACCCTGGCGGTCGCCGCCGCCGCGCCGGTCGTCCCAGCGGGGCGCGGAGTCGCGCCCGCCGCGGGAGTCGCCGTCGCGCGCGGGACGCGAGTCGCTGCGGGGGCGCGAGTCGCCATCACGCCGGGCGTAGCCGCCCTCACGACGAGGGGCGGAGTCACCGTCGCGACGGGGACGGGAGTCGTTGTCGCGGCGGGGAGCGTACCCGCCCTCACGACGGGGACCGGAGTCACCGTCGCGACGGGGACGGGAGTCGTTGTCGCGGCGGGGTGCGGAGTCGCCGTCTCGACGGGGAGCGTACCCGCCCTCACGACGAGGACCGGAGTCACCATCGCGGCGAGGACGGGAGTCGTTGTCGCGACGGGGAGCGGAGTCGCCGTCACGACGGGGAGCGTAGCCACCCTCACGACGGGGACCGGAGTCGCCATCACGACGCGGACGCGAGTCGTTGTCGCGACGGGGAGCGGAGTCGCCGTCACGACGGGGAGCGTAACCGCCGTCACGACGAGGACCGGAGTCACCATCACGACGCGGACGGGAGTCATTATCGCGACGGGGTGCGGAGTCGCCATCACGACGAGGAGCGTAACCACCCTCACGACGGGGGCCGGAGTCGCCGTCACGACGAGGACGGGAGTCACCATCGCGACGCTGACCGGAGCCGCCGTCGCGGCGGGGGTTCTCATCCCGGCGCGGTGCGTACCCTCCGTCGCGACGGGACGAACCGTCGCCCTCACGTCGCGGTCGGGCGTCGCCCTCGCGTCGGGGGCGGGAAGCACCATCGCGGGACGGACGGGAGTCGTCACGTCGCCCCTGTCCACCGGACGCGGACCGCTCGCCGCCGGCTCGGGGCGGGCGCTGATCACGGTTCTCCGCTCCGCGGTCGTTGCGGTCGGGTGCTGAGTCGTCCATGCGTTCCTCGCCTGTCGTGATGATGCGCTGCCGTCGTCGTGCCGTGTGATGGTGCTCTGTGGAGTTGTCTCGCTCGTGGCGAGTGCTGCTGCAGCTCGCGCAGCGACGCCACCACCCTAGCCCGCGCCCCCTCGTGGAGCGCAGCCGCGCCTCTACGGGGACGCGCGCGGATGATGCCGTCGTGCAACGGATCGCTGGTTAAACAGCGATGGCCACCCATTTCTGGGTGGCCATCGTGAATGGTGTCCGGCGGTGTCCTACTCTCCCACAGGGTCCCCCCTGCAGTACCATCGGCGCTGAGAGTCTTAGCTTCCGGGTTCGGAATGTGACCGGGCGTTTCCCTCTCGCTATGGCCGCCGTAACCCTGGCGACACACCAGCCCGAAGGCTGATGGTCAAATCTGGGGTTACACGCCGTGCGTGTATTCAATTATGTTCCACACTCCCGCAAGGGATGTGTGGGGTGCCCGTCTTCTGGGAACCACAAAGTGGACGCAAGCAATCTCTGACCACTCCTACCAGCCTTTACAACGGTATGAGTGTAGTGATTATCAAGTTATCGGCTTATTAGTACCGGTCAGCTCCGACAGTCTTTAGTCCTGTCTTCCACATCCGGCCTATCAACCCAGTCGTCTGGCTGGGAGCCTCTCCCCCGAAGGGATGGAAATCTCATCTCGAAGCCGGCTTCCCGCTTAGATGCTTTCAGCGGTTATCCGTTCCGAACGTAGCTAATCAGCGGTGCTCCTGGCGGAACAACTGACACACCAGAGGTTCGTCCATCCCGGTCCTCTCGTACTAGGGATAGATCTTCTCAAATTTCCTGCGCGCGCAGCGGATAGGGACCGAACTGTCTCACGACGTTCTAAACCCAGCTCGCGTACCGCTTTAATGGGCGAACAGCCCAACCCTTGGGACCTACTCCAGCCCCAGGATGCGACGAGCCGACATCGAGGTGCCAAACCATGCCGTCGATATGGACTCTTGGGCAAGATCAGCCTGTTATCCCCGAGGTACCTTTTATCCGTTGAGCGACAGCGCTTCCACAAGCCACTGCCGGATCACTAGTCCCGACTTTCGTCCCTGCTCGACTTGTCAGTCTCACAGTCAAGCTCCCTTGTGCACTTACACTCGCCACCTGATTGCCAACCAGGTTGAGGGAACCTTTGGGCGCCTCCGTTACTCTTTAGGAGGCAACCGCCCCAGTTAAACTACCCATCAGGCACTGTCCCTGAACCCGATCAGGGTTCGAAGTTAGATATCCAGAGTGACCAGAGTGGTATTTCAACAATGACTCCACGAACACTAGCGTGCCCGCTTCACAGTCTCCCACCTATCCTACACAAGCCACACCGAACACCAATACCAAACTATAGTAAAGGTCACGGGGTCTTTCCGTCCTGCTGCGCGTAACGAGCATCTTTACTCGTAATGCAATTTCGCCGAGTTCGCGGTTGAGACAGCTGGGAAGTCGTTACGCCATTCGTGCAGGTCGGAACTTACCCGACAAGGAATTTCGCTACCTTAGGATGGTTATAGTTACCACCGCCGTTTACTGGGGCTTAAATTCTCAGCTTCGCCTTGCGGCTAACCGTTCCTCTTAACCTTCCAGCACCGGGCAGGCGTCAGTCCGTATACATCGTCTTGCGACTTAGCACGGACCTGTGTTTTTAGTAAACAGTCGCTTCCCACTGGTCTCTGCGGCCATCGAACGCTCCCGGAGCAAGTCCGTTCACGCCTCAGGCCCCCCTTCTCCCGAAGTTACGGGGGCATTTTGCCGAGTTCCTTAACCACGATTCTCTCGATCTCCTTAGTATTCTCTACCTGACCACCTGAGTCGGTTTGGGGTACGGGCAGCTAGAACCTCGCGTCGATGCTTTTCTTGGCAGCATAGGATCACCGATTTCGACTTGCGTCTACCCATCAGATCTCAGGCTGTGTGAACGACGGATTTGCCTATCGTTCGCCCTACATCCTTAGACCGGGACAACCATCGCCCGGCTCGGCTACCTTCCTGCGTCACACCTGTTAATACGCTAAACGCACCAGCATGGGGTCGTACGCTAGGCCCAACGCTTCACCCCGAAGGGATCCATCAAAGGGATTCAGATACTTAGCACTACTGGATTGTCTTGGGCGGTTCTTCGCCGGTACGGGAATATCAACCCGTTGTCCATCGACTACGCCTGTCGGCCTCGCCTTAGGTCCCGACTTACCCAGGGAAGATTAGCTTGACCCTGGAACCCTTGGTCTTCCGGAGGACGGGTTTCTCACCCGTCTTTCGCTACTCATGCCTGCATTCTCACTCGTGTGGCGTCCACGGCTGGTTCACACCGCCGCTTCACTCGCCACACGACGCTCTCCTACCCATCAACACGGCTGGACCACGAAGGCCTACCACTAATGTCAATGCCACAACTTCGGTGGCGTGCTTGAGCCCCGTTACATTGTCGGCGCGGAATCACTTGACCAGTGAGCTATTACGCACTCTTTCAAGGGTGGCTGCTTCTAAGCCAACCTCCTGGTTGTCTGTGCAACTCCACATCCTTTCCCACTTAGCACGCGCTTAGGGACCTTAGTTGGTGGTCTGGGTTGTTTCCCTCTCGACTATGAAGCTTATCCCCCACAGTCTCACTGCTGCGCTCTCACTTACCGGCATTCGGAGTTTGGCTGACGTCAGTAAGCTTTTGGGCCCCATCGGCCATCCAGTAGCTCTACCTCCGGCAAGAAACACGCAACGCTGCACCTAAATGCATTTCGGAGAGAACCAGCTATCACGAAGTTTGATTGGCCTTTCACCCCTATCCACAGCTCATCCCCTCCATTTTCAACTGAAGTGGGTTCGGTCCTCCACGACGTCTTACCGTCGCTTCAACCTGGCCATGGATAGATCACTTCGCTTCGGGTCTAGACCCTGCGACTGAATCGCCCTATTCGGACTCGCTTTCGCTACGGCTGCCCCACTCGGGTTAACCTCGCCACAGAGCACTAACTCGCAGGCTCATTCTTCAAAAGGCACGCCGTCACCCCTACAAGGAGGCTCCGACGGTTTGTAAGCAAACGGTTTCAGGTACTATTTCACTCCCCTCCCGGGGTACTTTTCACCTTTCCCTCACGGTACTTGTCCGCTATCGGTCATCTGGGAGTATTTAGGCTTATCAGGTGGTCCTGACGGATTCACACGGGATTTCTCGGGCCCCGTGCTACTTGGGATACTCTTCACGCCATAACACCATTTCGACTACGGGGCTCGCACCCGCTCTGGCCAGGCATTCAAACCTGTTCGTCTATGATGCGCTGTAACGTTCCGTGCTCGGCAGAACACGACGAAAAGTCCCACAACCCCGACCATGCAACCCCTGCCGGGTATCACACATGGCTCGGTTTAGCCTCTTCCGCGTTCGCTCGCCACTACTAACGGAATCACTGTTGTTTTCTCTTCCTGTGGGTACTGAGATGTTTCACTTCCCCACGTTCCCTCTACCCGCCCTATATATTCAGGCGGGAGTCACCAGGTCACCACAAGGGGCCTGGCGGGGTTTCCCCATTCGGAAATCCTCGGATCACAGCTCGTTTATCAGCTCCCCGAGGCTTATCGCAGATTACGACGTCCTTCTTCGGCTCCAGATGCCAAGGCATTCACCGTTTGCTCTTATGAACTTGCTAATCACATGAGTTAAGAAACTACAACTCGAAAAGTTGCAGATCCAATGATTTGCATGACCGCAGCCCGAAAGCCGCGCCATGCGAATCTTGTCGATCCGACACCTGCAAGGGTGCCGAATCTAAGATGCTCGCGTCCACTGTGTAGTTCTCAAAATACGGGCGGTATCCCTCCCCCATGCACCCAGGCATGAGAAAAGGATCCAGAAGGTTCAGACCCGAGCTGCTCCCGAAGAAGCAGCCGGCCCGGTCCCTCAGGACCCAACAGCGTGCATGTACCCGACTCCACCCGTCCGTGCGTTCCCAACCCGAAGGCTGTACTGACACGAGACGAATCTCACCGAGCACCTAGTTCAATGTTCCACCCATGAGCTACCAGCAAAGACATTCGCTTTGATCTGGCGCCTGGAACCGACACGCTCCGAGGAGCGCCGTGTCCAGATGCTCCTTAGAAAGGAGGTGATCCAGCCGCACCTTCCGGTACGGCTACCTTGTTACGACTTAGTCCTAATCACCGATCCCACCTTCGACAGCTCCCTCCTTGCGGTTAGGCCACTGGCTTCGGGTGTTACCGACTTTCATGACTTGACGGGCGGTGTGTACAAGGCCCGGGAACGTATTCACCGCAGCGTTGCTGATCTGCGATTACTAGCGACTCCGACTTCATGAGGTCGAGTTGCAGACCTCAATCCGAACTGAGACCGGCTTTTTGGGATTCGCTCCACCTTACGGTATCGCAGCCCTTTGTACCGGCCATTGTAGCATGCGTGAAGCCCAAGACATAAGGGGCATGATGATTTGACGTCATCCCCACCTTCCTCCGAGTTGACCCCGGCAGTCTCCTATGAGTTCCCACCATGACGTGCTGGCAACATAGAACGAGGGTTGCGCTCGTTGCGGGACTTAACCCAACATCTCACGACACGAGCTGACGACAACCATGCACCACCTGTATACCGACCTTGCGGGGCAACCATTTCTGGAAGTTTCCGGTATATGTCAAGCCTTGGTAAGGTTCTTCGCGTTGCATCGAATTAATCCGCATGCTCCGCCGCTTGTGCGGGCCCCCGTCAATTCCTTTGAGTTTTAGCCTTGCGGCCGTACTCCCCAGGCGGGGCGCTTAATGCGTTAGCTGCGACACGGAAACCGTGGAAAGGTCCCCACATCTAGCGCCCAACGTTTACGGCATGGACTACCAGGGTATCTAATCCTGTTCGCTCCCCATGCTTTCGCTCCTCAGCGTCAGTTACGGCCCAGAGAACTGCCTTCGCCATCGGTGTTCCTCCTGATATCTGCGCATTCCACCGCTACACCAGGAATTCCATTCTCCCCTACCGCACTCTAGTCTGCCCGTACCCACTGCAGGCCCGAGGTTGAGCCTCGGGTTTTCACAGCAGACGCGACAAACCGCCTACGAGCTCTTTACGCCCAATAATTCCGGACAACGCTTGCACCCTACGTATTACCGCGGCTGCTGGCACGTAGTTAGCCGGTGCTTTTTCTGCAGGTACCGTCAAACCGAAGTCCTTCTTCCCTACTAAAAGAGGTTTACAACCCGAAGGCCGTCATCCCCCACGCGGCGTTGCTGCATCAGGCTTTCGCCCATTGTGCAATATTCCCCACTGCTGCCTCCCGTAGGAGTCTGGGCCGTGTCTCAGTCCCAGTGTGGCCGGTCACCCTCTCAGGCCGGCTACCCGTCGTCGCCTTGGTGAGCCATTACCTCACCAACAAGCTGATAGGCCGCGAGTCCATCCTTGACCGAAAAACTTTCCACCCGCACCCGATGCCGGGGCAGGTCGTATCCGGTATTAGACGCCGTTTCCAGCGCTTATCCCAGAGTCAAGGGCAGGTTACTCACGTGTTACTCACCCGTTCGCCACTAATCCACCCAGCAAGCTGGGCTTCATCGTTCGACTTGCATGTGTTAAGCACGCCGCCAGCGTTCGTCCTGAGCCAGGATCAAACTCTCCGTAAAAAAATTACGACAACCAACCCCGAAGAGAAGGAAGTCAAGTTTGACCTCTAGCAAATAAGACGTCATTACTGACATCAATTTCCAAAGGAACCCAACCAATCAACCGCATCAACCCCGAAAGGCTGAAACAGAATCAATGGCCGAGGTTATATAATTTGGCATTGAACATAGTGCACGCTGTTGAGTTCTCAAGAATCGGACACACCCCGCCTCCACGCCCAAAGAAAGCGCTTCACAACGAGAGTGATCGAAGAGTGTTGCAATGAGTGCTTGTCAGTGACAAGTGACTCGGCTAAGCTGGAGAAGTTATCCTCTCGGCCGCCGTGGCAACTTGTATAACTTAGCACATCCGCAGGCCGTGTCAAATCCGGCTTTTCCGCCATGTCGTTGCGCTCGAAGGCGCTCCGACGTTGTCCCGTGAAGGACGGCCCGCTTCAGGACCGTGGTCCTGCGCCGGGCGGCGAAGAGGCTGGATCCGAGGGATCCTGCGAAGGCTTTACATCCGTCGCGACGACGTGCTCCGAGAAGCTGTCTTCGGTGGGATGGTCCCGATTGAGGCCGGGACGTAGGAACTGCACTCCCGGAGGAGGCCTGTTCTTTCCGTTTCCCTGCGGCCTTTGTGGCGACTCGGAGTAATTTACGCAGGGCTCACCGCCGTGTCAAACGGCGGGCCGAAATCGCGCATCCCGGGCGTGTCGCGGGTCCGGCTCTCCTCCCCAGGTGCGGTCTGCGCCGTCTCTCCACCGTTCACCTCCGGCGGCCCGAAGCCCCGGAGGACGCTCGGGAGAATGGGCGCATGATCCCCGACTCCCCCGGCCCCGGTACCTCCCGCCCCGTTCTCCACTCGGTGGCGGCCGCGATCGAGCTCGTCGCGCAGGCGTCCGCCGGGCGCGAGCTGCTGCTCGTCGGGGTCACGGGCTCGCCCGGCGCCGGAAAGTCGACGCTCGCCGAGGAGCTGCGGGCGGGGGTGCCCGGCTCGGTCGTCCTCGGACTCGACGGGTACCACCTCCCCCAGACGCGTCTCCGCGAGCTCGGTCGACGCGAGCGGATGGGCGCACCCGACACGTTCGACACCGCCGGCTTCGTCGAGGCGCTCCGGCGCCTCCGCCTCGCGCAGCCCGGAGACGTGCTGCGCTTCGCCTCGTTCGACCGCTCGATCGAGGAGCCGGTCGCCGGCGGGATCGTCCTGGCGATCGGCCAGGCGACGGTGGTCGTGATCGAGGGCAACTACCTGCTGCTCGAGCAGGGCGGCTGGGGTGAGGTCGCCCCTCTGCTCGACCTGACCCTCCACCTCCGGATCGACCCCACCGTCCGCCGCAGCCGTCTCGTCGCCCGGCACCTCAGGTTCGGCAAGCCGCTCGACGAGGCGCTCGCCTGGAGCGACGGGCCGGACGAGCGGAACGCCGAGCTGATCGAGGCGGCCTCCGAGCGGGCCGACGCGATCCTCGACCCGAGGCCCGAGCGCCCGCTGCGACTGCTCCACCTGTCGGACACCCACCTCCTCGGTGATCCGGGCGACCGCTACAACCGCGTGATCGACACCCGCGCCGGCCTCGCCGCGCTGCTCGAGGCCCATGCGGCGATCGAGGACCTCGATGCCGTGGTCGTCTCCGGAGACCTGAGCGGCGACGGGTCCGCCGAGTCCTATTCCGCACTCCGCGACGCGCTCGCCGGGTGGTGCGCCGACCGGGATGCGGCCCTCGTCCTCGCCCTCGGCAATCACGACGACCGGGAGAGCTTCGGAACGCCGGTGCCGTGGAACACCGAGACCGTCGTGCGCGGCGTCAGGATCCTGACCCTCGACTCGTCCGTCCCGGGCGGTGCGTCGTGGGGGCTGCTGACCGAGCCGACCCTCGCCTGGCTGCGGGAGCGCCTCCACCGGGATCCGCTCACTCCCACCGTGCTGGTGCTGCACCACCCGCCGATCGAGGCCGTGACCCCGCTCCACCGGCGGATGGGCCTCGCCAACCCGCACGATCTCTGGGAGGCGGTCGAGGGCGCGCCCGTCCTCGCCGTGCTCTCGGGGCACTGGCATCACGCGTTCGTCGACACGACGACTCCCGCGCCGGTCGTCGTCGCGCCCGGTGCCGCGAACCGCACCGACGTCCTCGCGGGGCCGGCGCACGAGCGCTCGGTGGCCGCCTC
Source organism: Rathayibacter sp. VKM Ac-2759 (assembly GCF_009834225.1). Taxonomy (NCBI): domain Bacteria; kingdom Bacillati; phylum Actinomycetota; class Actinomycetes; order Micrococcales; family Microbacteriaceae; genus Rathayibacter; species Rathayibacter sp. VKM Ac-2759. The sequence goes on along the minus strand of NZ_CP047176.1, from coordinate 230,958 downwards.
CGGCGCCTCGATCGTCGAGGTGCTGCCCCGGGGAGTGCGCGTGACGAGCACCGAGATCGATGCGCCGCACCGGGGGACCGAGCTGTTCGACGTGAGCGCGGAGGTGCTCGCCGAGTGGCTGGACCGTCTCGGCTTCCCTGGAGGGCGGTGACGCGGCACTATTAGTCAGTTGGCTGACTAATCCCGCGCCCCGGAGGAGAACCATGGCCCCGCTCACTCTGCTCGTCCGCTCCCGACGACGCGCCTGGATCACCGTCCTCGCCGCGGTCATCGCCGTCGGCGCGCTCTTCGCCCTGCTGCCCTCGAGTGCCGAGTCGGGCTTCCCCCAGTCGGGTCTCCCCGACTCGGCACCGTCGGCGAAGGTCGCCGCGCTGCTCGAGGAGTTCCCCTCGGCCGACACGACGGCGGGAGTCGTCCTGTGGAACCGGGACAGCGGCCTGACCGAGGCGGACACCGCGGCGATCGACGAGCGCGCCGGTGCGCTGGCCGCCCTGTCGACGACCCCCGAGGCCGTGCGCCCGCAGTTCAGCGACGACGGGCGCGCCGCCCTCGTGGCCGTGCCCCTCTCGGCCTCCGCGGTCGAGGCGGATGTCGCGTCGATCGCGGACCAGCTCCGCGCGACGGGATCGGCCGAGCTGCCGAGCGGTCTCGACAGCTACCTCACCGGTGCCGTCGGCTTCCAGGCCGACATCTCGAACGCATTCGCCGGAGCCGACTTCCGGCTCCTGCTCGTCACGGTGATCGTCGTGGCGGTGCTGCTCATCGCGACCTACCGCAGCCCGATCCTCTGGATCGTCCCCCTCGCCGTGGTCGGCATCGCCGACGGGCTCGCGCGGATCGTCGTCGCCGCGCTGGCCGACGCGCTCGGACTCTCGATCGACGCCTCGGTGAGCGGCATCCTCTCGGTGCTCGTCTTCGGCGCGGGCACGAACTACGCGCTGCTGCTCGTCGCCCGCTACCGCGAGGAGCTGCTCCACGAGGAGGACCGGCACCGCGCGATGACGACCGCCGTCCGCAGCGCCGGGCCGGCGATCGCCGCGAGCGGCGGGACGGTCGCGCTCAGCCTCCTGACCCTTCTGCTCGCCGAGCTCGCGGGCAACCGCGCGCTCGGGTTCGCCTGCGCGATCGGCGTCGTGATCGCGATCGTGTTCGCCCTCGTCGTGCTGCCGTCCGCCCTGGTGCTCTGCGGTCGCGGCCTCTTCTGGCCGTTCGTGCCGAGACCGGACGCCGCCGGCGCGCCCCCGCGGAAGGACGGGCTCTGGACCCGGCTCGGCCGCGGAGTCGCGCGTCGCCCCGGACGCGTCGCGATCGTCGCCACCGTCGGCCTCGCCCTGCTCTCGCTCGGGCTCGTCGGCGCGAAGGTCGGCCTGTCCCAGACCGACCAGCTGCTCGGAGATCCGGAGTCGGTCCGCGCCCAGGTCGTGATCGACGAGTCCTTCGGGGCCGGCCTCACCGCGCAGACCACGGTGCTCGCTCCCGACGACGCGGTCGCCGAGGCGACCGCCCTCGCCGAGGGGACCGACGGGGTCGACTCCGTGCGGGCCGGCGAGAGCGCGAACGGACTCACCTCGCTGAGCCTGGTGCTCGCCTCCGAACCCGAGAGCGCCGAGAGCTTCGCGACGATCACCGCCCTGCGCTCGGCCTACGCCGACGCCACCGGACCGGTCTCGGAGAGCCTCGTCGGCGGGAGCGACGCGACGGCGCTCGACACCCAGTCGGCGTCGGAGCGCGACCAGGGGCTGATCATCCCGATCATCCTGGCGATCGTGTTCCTGATCCTCGCGCTGCTCCTGCGCTCGCTCGTCGCTCCGGTGCTGCTCATCGCGACCGTGCTGGCGACGTTCTTCGCGAGCCTCGGAGCGGCGAACCTGCTCTTCGGCGGGCTGCTCGGATTCCCCGCGTTCGATGCGAACGTGGTGCTGTTCGCGTTCCTGTTCCTGGTCGCGCTCGGCGTCGACTACAACATCTTCCTCGTCACGCGTGCCCGCGAGGAGCGGATCCTGCACGGCACCCGTGAGGGCATGGTGCGCGCCCTCGCGTCGACCGGCGGGGTGATCACGAGCGCGGGCATCCTGCTGGCGGCGGTCTTCGCCGTGCTCGGCGTGCTGCCGGTCGTGGCGCTCACCCAGATCGGCGTGATCGTCTGCATCGGAGTGCTGCTCGACACCCTGGTCGTGCGCACGGTCCTGGTGCCGGCGCTCGTGTTCCTCACCGGCGACGCGTTCTGGTGGCCGAGCGCGCGGCGGCGTGCACGGCGCGCGGCGACCGCGTGACACGCCCGGGGCCCGCGATCGACGCGGGAGCCGCCGACGCCCCGGGTGCCCCGGTCGATCAGAGGCGCACCGCACAGGGAAGCGGACGGTGCGGGGCCGCACGCGACAGCCCGCACCGTCCGCTGATCGTGGTCCGCGGACGCGGAGGTCAGGTCGAGGGCAGGGCGACCGCGCCGGTCGCCGCCGCGTACTCGCGCCGCTCCCGCCGCGGGGCGGGGGAGACGTCGGTGTAGCGGCCGACCCGGGTCGGATTCACTGCCGTCGTCGTGACGTAGGAGCCCCACATCGGAGAGGGGACGTACTCTGAGGATCGTTCGATGGACATGTCTCTGCTTTCACGGTGAGGGGGTTCGTCGGACTCGCGCGGTGCCGGGGTCCAGCCCGGCACCGCGCACTCGGCTCGGGCCTAGGCCCCGATGCCGACTTCCTCGGGCGAGACGTCGGCGCCCGGAGCCGAGGGCTCGATCGCCTCGGCGACGCGCTGCGCCAGCGAGGTGTCGACGTTCGCCCAGTACTGGAGCACGCGCTGACGGAGCTCGGGGCGGGTCACCTTCGAGACGTGGCCGGCGATGTTCGCGACCAGGCGGGCCTTCGCGTCGTCGTCGAGCACCTCGCGGTAGAGGGTCCCGGCCTGACCGAAGTCGTCGTCCTCGGGGTGGAGGGTCGCCGCGGCGCGCGTGAGCTCGCCGTCGCTCTCCCAACCCGTCGACTCCGCGGCGCGCGCGGGGTCGGCGTGGGCGCCTCCGGTCGTGTTGGGCGCGTAGACCGGGACCTCGGCCTTCTGGAAGTCGAACCGCATCGGCCCGTCCTTCGAGTAGGAGTGCACCGGCGACTTCGGCGCGTTGACCGGGAGCTGCGCGTGGTTCGCGCCCACGCGGTAGCGGTGCGCGTCGGCGTAGCTGAAGATGCGCGCGAGGAGCATCTTGTCGGGGCTCGCCGCGATGCCGGGCACGAAGTTCGAGGGGGCGAAGGCCGCCTGCTCGATCTGCGCGAAGTAGTTCTCGGGGTTGCGGTCGAGGATCATCGAGCCGACCTCGATCAGCGGGTAGTCGGCGTGCGGCCAGACCTTGGTGAGGTCGAACGGGTTGAACCGGTAGCTCTTCGCGTCCTCGTAGGGCATGACCTGCACCGAGAGCGTCCACGACGGGAAGTCGCCGCGGTCGATGGCCGAGGACAGGTCGCGGATGTGGAAGTCGGCGTCCTCTCCTGCGATCTGGTCGGCCTGCTCCTGGCTGAGGATCTCGATGCCCTGGTCGGTCTTGAAGTGGTACTTGACCCAGAACCGCTCGCCGGCCGCGTTGATCCACTGGTAGGTGTGCGAGCCGAAGCCGTCCATGTGGCGCCACGAGCTCGGCAGACCGCGGTCGCCCATCAGCCAGGTGACCTGGTGGGCCGACTCGGGCGAGAGGGTCCAGAAGTCCCACTGCATGTCGTGGTCGCGCAGGTGCGAGCCGGGGAGGCGCTTCTGCGAGCGGATGAAGTCGGGGAACTTGATGCCGTCGCGGAGGAAGAAGACGGGGGTGTTGTTTCCGACGAGGTCGTAGTTGCCCTCGCTCGTGTAGAACTTCAGCGCGAAGCCGCGCGGGTCGCGCCAGGTGTCGGGCGAGCCCTGCTCGCCGGCGACGGTGGAGAAGCGGGCGAGCATCTCGGTCTCGACGCCGGGCTGGAAGAGCGCGGCGCGGGTGTAGGCGCTGACGTCTCCGGTGGTGACGAAGCGACCGAACGCTCCGCCGCCCTTGGCGTGGACGACCCGCTCGGGGATGCGCTCGCGGTTGAACTGCGCGAGCTTCTCGAGGAGGTAGTGGTCGTGGAGCGCGAGGGGGCCGTCGGCTCCGACGCTCAGCGAGTGCTCGTCGCTCGCGACCGGCGCTCCGGAATTGGTCGTCGTGAATCGTTCCTCGGTCATGTTCCTCCTGTCGGCGGCGGGCCGGGGCCGTGCCGCTGCGGTGATGGGGGTCTCGGTCAGCTCTGCGCTGCCGCGAGGCAGTCGGGGCAGGTGCCCCAGAAGGTGACGTCGGCCGTCTCGATGGCGAAGCCGCTCGAGGTGGACGGGTGCAGGCAGGGCGCCTGACCGACGACGCAGTCGACGTCGGCCACGGCGCCGCACGTGCGGCAGACGACGTGGTGGTGGTTGTCGTCGACCCGCAGCTCGAACCGGCGGGGGTGACCCTCCGGCTCGATGCGGCGGGTGAGGCCGGCCTCGGTGAAGGCCGAGAGCACTCCGTACACCGCCTGGGCGGAGGCGTCGGGGAGCTCGGTGCGCACTCGCGCGAGGACGGCGTCGACGTCGGAGTGCGGGTGCCCCTCGAGGGCCTGCAGGACGGCCCGCCGGGTGGCGGTGGCCTTGAGCCCGGAGGCTCGGAGGCGGTCGTCCGGTGTCGTCATGTCAGTGACACTAGCGGAGTTGTGTTGAATGAGTCAAAACAACTTCGGCGTTTCGCAGCGGGCGCGGAGGGCTCGTTCGGGTGCGACGGGCGATCAGGCGACGGGGCCCTCGACCAGGGTGACCTCCGCCGAGTGGGAGGCTCCGGCGGTGTCGGTCCAGGTGAGGGTCACCGACTCGCCGGGCTCGCGCTGGGCGAGGTCGGCCGAGAGTGCGTCGGAGGAGGCGATGGCCGTGCCGTTCACGGCGGTGATGGTGTCGCCGGTGGCGAGGCCCGCCTCCGCCGCGGGGCCGTCGGTCACGACTCCGGAGACCACGGCGCCCTCGGCGGCGGAGACGGCCGAGCGGTAGGGCGAGGTCGATGCGGTCGACGAGAGCGCGACCCCCAGGAACGCCGGGTAGCCGATCTCGACGGTGGCGGTGTCGGCGCCGGCCTCGATCGTGGCGACGATGTCGAGAGCCGTCGAGATCGGGACGGCGAAGCCGGTGATGTCCGCCGACCCGCTCGAGGCGGCGGTGTCGATCCCGACGACCTCGCCCTCGGAGTCGACGAGCGGTCCGCCCGAGTCGCCGGAGACGATGTCGGCGTCGACCTGGATCAGCCCGGACAGGGTCTCGCCCGAGATCCCGGCCTCGGACTGGGTCGTGATGCTCTGCCCGAGCGCGGTCACGGTGCCGGAGGCGGCGACCAGGTCGCCGGTCCCCCCTGCGTTGCCGACAGCGGTGACGGCATCGCCGACGGCGACCCCGTCGGTGTCGAGCGTCGCGGGCGTCAGACCCGACGCGTCCTCGAGCTGGAGGACGGCGATGTCGTTGGTCGCGTCGGTGCCGACGACGCGAGCGGTGTAGGCCTCGCCGGTCGACTCGACGGTGACCTCGATGCTGGTCGCCCCCTCGACGACGTGGTTGTTGGTGAGGATCATGCCGTCGGAGGTGAGGACGACGCCGGTCCCGGCCGAGGTCGCGCTCTCGTAGGTGAGGTCGGAGGTGATCGTGACGACGCCCGCGGTCTGCGCGGCACTCGCGGCGACGGCGTCGGTCGCGGTGCTCGTCGAGGAGCTCCCGGAGGAGGAGCCGTAGCCCGAGCCGCCGGAGTAGGGCGAGAGCGTGGTGCCGCCGGAGTACGGGGAGACCGTGATCCCGCCTCCGAACGCACTGCGCGAGCCCGGGTAGACCGCGGTGCTCGCGCTCGAGCCGCCGGAGGACGCGGCGACCTCGGTGCTGCCGGCGGAGGACACGCCTCCCGCGGCGAGTCCGATCAGCACGGCGAGACCGGCGCCGCCGGCGACGAGGGCGCGGCGCCGACGGCGGCGGTCGTCGACGCGCAGGGCCAGGCGCTCGTCGAGAGCGGCCTGCTCGGCGGTGCGGTCGGAGTGGGCGGTGGGCTCGTCGCCCTGGGGTCCGTGCTGCTCGTTCATGGTGTCGTCCTCGTGGCCGGGGCCGCCCCGTATCGGCGACCGGAGTCCATTCGACGACCGCGCGCATCGCGGCGGCTGGACGAATCCTATGGACGGCTTATGAAGCTGGGCGCGCGGGCCGATGGGCGCGGCTCGACACGTCCGTCCGGCCGGTCGACCAGCAGGAGCTCGATCTCAAGAAATAGTTGTGGCTACAACTGAGTTGGGTCTAGCGTGATCGAGATGAACGCCACCGCCCCCGACCTGCTCGCGCCCGACACCACGATGGGCGCGGTCACGCTCCGCGTCGCCGACCTCGACGGGATGATCGCCTACTACCGCGACGCCGTCACCCTCGATCTGCTCTCGCACGACGGGCCGGTCGCGGTGCTCGGCCGCGGCGGGGTCGCCTCCGTGATCCTGCAGCACGCGCCCGAGCTGCGGCACGCCGCACCGCGCAGCGCGGGGCTGTTCCACACCGCGATCCTGTTCGAGTCGGAGGCGGCGCTCGCCGCAGCGGTCTACAGCGTCGCGACCCGGCACCCCGGCTCCTTCACCGGCAGCTCCGACCACCTCGTGAGCCGAGCGTTCTACTTCGACGACCCCGAGCACAACGGCGTCGAGCTCTACTGGGACCGCGACCGGTCGCAGTGGTCGTGGACCCACGGGCAGATCGAGATGTCGACGGTCTTCCTGGACCCCAACGCCTACCTCCAGGAGCACCTGACCCCGGAGGCGATCGAGCAGCCCCGGCTGGGCGGCGCCTCCGTGGGACACGTGCACCTGAGCGTCGGCGACGTCGCCACCGCCAGGGACTTCTACGTCGACCGCCTCGGCTTCGAGACGACGACGACCTACGGCGGGCAGGCGCTCTTCGTCTCCGCCGGCGGCTACCACCACCACATGGCGATGAACACCTGGAGCTCGCGCGGCGCCGGGCGGCGGCAGCTCGCGCTCGGCCTCGGGCAGGTCGAGATCGTGGTGCCGGGAGCCGACGATCTCGGGGCGCTCGACGAGCGACTGCGCAGCACCGGTGTCGCCACGCGGGACGACGGACGCACGCTCGCCTTCGAGGACCCGTGGTCCAACGCGATCCGGGTGAGGACCGCGGGGAGCTGAGGGCACCCGCTCCCGGGGAGTGCGCGCCCGGTACGATGGGGGCGCGGAATTCGCACTCCCCCGAGACTCCGGAGTACACGGTGCCCACGATCGTCGTTGAAGTCATGCCCAAGGCCGAGCTGCTCGATCCGCAGGGGAAGGCCGTCGCCGGAGCGCTCGCGCGACTCGGCCACTCGGCCGTGAACGGCGTGCGCGTGGGCAAGCGCTTCGAGATCACCGTCGACGAGGTCACCGACGAGGTGCGCGCGAGCGTCGAGGCGATCGCCGCCGACATGCTGTCGAACTCGGTCATCGAGGACGTCGTCGGCATCCACTACCCCGAGACCGTCTGATGCGCATCGGGGTCATCACCTTCCCGGGCTCGCTCGACGACCGCGACGCGCAGCGCGCCGTGCGCCGCGCGGGCGCCGAGCCCGTCGCCCTCTGGCACGGCGACCACGACCTCGGCGGCGTCGACGCGATCGTGCTGCCCGGAGGCTTCTCGTACGGCGACTACCTGCGCTGCGGAGCCATCGCCTCCCACTCCCCGATCATGCGCGAGGTCATCGCCGCGGCGGACGCGGGCACCCCGGTGCTCGGCATCTGCAACGGCTTCCAGATGCTGACCGAGGCGCACCTGCTGCCCGGCGGGCTGATCCGCAACGACGCGGGCTCGTTCGTCTGCCGCGACCAGCGCCTCCGCGTCGAGAACGCGTCGACGGTCTGGACGAGCGAGTTCGAGGCGGGCCAGGAGATCACCATCCCGCTCAAGAACGGCGAGGGCGGCTACATCGCCTCGGCCGACACGATCGCCGAGCTCGAGGGCGAGGGCCGCGTCGTCTTCCGCTACCTCGGCGAGAACCCGAACGGCTCGATGAACGACATCGCCGGGGTGACCAACGCGCGCGGCAACGTGGTCGGCCTGATGCCGCACCCCGAGCACGCGGTCGAGCCGGGCTTCGGTCCCGACACTCCGGCCGCGATGCGCTCGGGAGTCGACGGTCTCGCGTTCTTCACGTCGGCCGTGCGCGCGCTGGTGCAGACCGCGTAGTCGCCCGGCCCTGCACCGAGGGAACCCCGGATCGTCGAGGGAGCCCGCCGTGGCGGGCGGCCTCGACGGTTCGGGGTTCCCTCACCGACCGCGGTCGGGACCTACGGCCCCGTCATCACCTCGGGCTCCGAGGCCATCGTGATCGTCGGGATGGACGCCGTGATCACCGTGCCGTCGGAGCGGCGGGTGCCCTCGATGTCGGAGGTGGTGGGTGCCCCGATCAGGCGCGGGCCCTGGTGGCCGAGCCCGACGCGGACCGGGTTGCCGGCCTCGACGTGGACGCGCTCGTCGCGGACGGTGATCGAGGCGGCGTCGCCGGTCTCGACCGTGAGGAGCACCGACTCCTGCGCCACCTCGACGCGCACGCGGGTGCCGTGCAGCGTGATGCGGAAGGTCAGGCGCTCCCAGTCGTCCGGGAGGCGCGGGTCGAGCGTGATGCGGCCGCCGTGGTCGCGCATCCCGCCGAAGCCGTAGACCAGCGCACTCCACACGCCGCCGGTCGAGGCGACGTGGATGCCGTCGGCCGTGTTGCGGTGCAGATCGGCGAGGTCGACGAACAGCGCGGACAGGAAGTAGTGCCGCGACAGCTCGGTGTAGCCCACCTCGGCCGCGATGATCGACTGCACGACGGCCGAGAGCGTCGAGTCGCCCGTGGTCAGCGCGTCGTAGTACTCGAAGTCGGCGCGCTTCTGCTCGGCGGTGAACTCGTTGCCCTGCAGCAGCAGAGCGAGCACGACGTCGGCCTGCTTCAGCACCTGGAACCGGTAGATGACCAGCGGGTGGAAGTGCAGCAGCAGCGGGCGCTTGCTCGCGGGGGTGTTCTCGAGGTCCCAGAGCTCCTTCTCGAGGAACGCCGCATCCTGCGGGTGGATCCCGGCCCGCTCGTCGAACGGGATGTGCATCTTGTCGGCCGCGCGGGCCCACTCGATGACCTCGTCCTCGTCGACGTGGAGTCGCGCGACCATCCGCTCGAACGCCGCGGGCTCGACCGCCTTCAGCAGCTCGACGGCGCGCGCCGCGGCCCGGAGGTTCGAGCGCGCCATGACGTTCGTGTACAGGTTGTCGTTGACGACGGTCGTGTACTCGTCGGGACCCGTCACTCCGTGAATGTGGAAGTGGTCGTCTCCGTTGCTGCGCCAGAAGCCGAGGTCGGCCCACATCCGCGCGGTCTCGACGAGGATGTCGATCGCGCCGCGGGCGAGGAAGTCGTCGTCGCCGGTCGCGCCCACGTACTGCATGAGCGCGTAGGAGATGTCGGCGTCGATGTGGTACTGCGCGGTGCCGGCGGCGTAGTACGCCGACGACTCCTGGCCGTTGATCGTGCGCCAGGGGAACAGGGCACCGCGCTGGTTGAGCTCGGCGGCGCGGGCACGGGCCGCCTCGAGCATGTTCTGCCGGAAGCGCAGCGCGTTCCGCGCGACGAGCGGCGCGGTGTAGCTGAGGAACGGGAGGACGTAGACCTCGGTGTCCCAGAAGTAGTGGCCGCCGTATCCGGAGCCCGAGACGCCCTTCGCCGCGACGCCGCCCCCGTCGGTGCGGGCCGTCGACTGCGCGAGCTGGAAGAGGTTCCAGCGGGTGGCCTGCTGGATAGCAGGCTGGCCGTCGATCTGCACGTCCGAGCGCTGCCAGAAGTCGTCGAGCCACTCGCGCTGCTTGGTGAACTGCTCCTCGACCGGCGTCTCGCGGGCGCGGTCGAGCGTGCGGTCGCAGCGGTCGGCGAGCTCGCGCACGGGCACCCCGCGGGAGGTGTGGTAGGTCAGCGTCTTGACGAGGCGGACCGGCACACCCGCCTTCGCCTTCACGCGGTAGACGTGCTTGGCGAGGTCGTCGTCGATCTGCGAGGTCTGGTCCCACTCGTTCTCGGTCTCGAGCACGTGCTCGGCGCCGCAGGCGATGGTCATCCCGGAGTTGGTGGTGCGGTAGCCGAGGAGGTAGCGGGTGCCGTTGACCCGCTTCAGGCGCGGCTGGAGCACGCGGTCCTCGAAGGACTCGGCCTTGCGCGGGTCGAAGCCGGCGCCCTCGCTGCCCGAGGGCGCGTGGTACTCGTCGACGCCGTCCTGGCGGTTGAGGATCTGGCTCGAGATGAGCACCGACGCGTCGTCGTCGATCATCTCGACCTCGTAGTCGAGGATCGCGAGGTGGCGGTCGGTGAACGACACGAGGCGTCGCGCGCGGATCAGGACTCGCTTGCCCGACGGCGTCCGCCACTCGATCTCGCGGGTGAGCACGCCGTTCGCGAAGTCGAGGCGGCGCGTGTAGGCGAGGACGTCGGCCTCGCTCAGCACGAACGGCTCGTCGTCGACGTAGAGGCGGATGATCTTGGCGTCGGGGACGTTGACGATGGTCTGCCCCACGCGGGCGAAGCCGAACGCCTCCTCGGCGTGCCGGATCGCCCAGGTCTCGTGGAAGCCGTTGATGAAGGTGCCGTAGGCGTAGCCGTCGCGGCCCTCCTCGACGTTGCCGCGCAGCCCGAGGTAGCCGTTGCCGGTGGCGAAGAGCGTCTCGGTGCGGCCCTGGAGCTCGGTCGCGAACTCGGTCTCGACGAGGGCCCACTCGTCGACCGGGAAGCGGTTGCGGTCGAGCGGGTCGGAGGTGATGGGGTTCATGCGGCGTCCTCGGGGGCGGGGGCGGTGGGGAGGAAGGGGAGCAGCTCTGCGAGGTCGTCGACGACGATGTCGGCGCCGTGCTCGAGCAGGGTCTCGGCGCCGACTCCGCGGTCGACGCCGACGACCAGGCCGAAGGCGCCCGCGCGACCCGCGGCGACTCCGGAGTGGGCGTCCTCGACGACGACGCACTCGGCGGCGCTCCGGCCGAGGAGCTCGGCGGCGTAGAGGTAGGTGTCCGGGGCGGGCTTGCCGGCGATGCCGCGGTCGGCGGCGAGCAGGCCGTCGACGACGATCTCGAAGCGGTCGCGGAGGCCGGCGGCCTCGAGCACGGGGACGCCGTTGCGCGAGGACGTGACGACGGCGACCTGGACGCCCGCGGCGATCGCGGCGTCGAGGAACGCCAGAGAGCCGGGGTACGGGGCGACGCCCTCCTCGTCGAGGGTGGCGTTGAAGGCGGCGTTCTTTCGGTTGCCGAGACCGCAGACGGTCTCGAGCGCGGGGTCGTCGGCCGGGGTGCCCTCGGGCAGGGTGAGTCCGCGGGAGGCGAGCAGCGCGCGGACGCCGTCGTAGCGCGGGCGGCCGTCGATGTAGCGGAAGTAGTCGGCGTCGGTGTAGCCGCCCTCGATGCCCTTCGACTCGAGGTAGGGCGTGAACAGCCTCGCCCAGGCGTGCATGTGCACGTCGGCGGTCGGGGTGAGCACGCCGTCGAGGTCGAACAGGAGCGCCCGGAGACCGCGGAGGGCGGAGGCGTCGGGGCGCGTCGGGGAAGCAGTCACGGCGGGAGGCTCTCGGATCGGGTCTCGGGTGCGGCGGGATCCGCCGGCGGCGGCCGTCCGCCGAGGACTGGAAGGTATCGTATCGGCCGCGCAGCCGCCTCCTGGAACCGTTTACATGTCGGACACCTGCGCGCCGCCGAACGCGCCACGAGGCGCAGCGGAGGCCGACACCGAGGAGTCGCGGGATCCTCGCGCGTTCGGGCGATCCAGCCCTACGTCTGCGGGTCCGGGGCGAGCCGGTGGCGGCCGAGGGGCAGCATCAGCGGCGTCCCCGAGGTGGGGTCGGTGATGATCCGGCTGTCGAGGCCGAAGACGGCGAGCACCGTCTCCTCGGTGAGCACCTCGGCCGGGGTCCCGGAGGCGTGCACCGCGCCGCCCGCGAGCGCCACGAGCTGGTCGGCGTAGCGCGCCGCGAGGTTGAGGTCGTGCAGCACCATCACGACCGTCGTGCCGCGGCTGCGGTTGAGGTCGACGAGCAGGTCGAGCACCTCGATCTGGTGGCTGACGTCGAGGAACGTCGTCGGCTCGTCGAGCAGCAGCAGGTCCGTCTCCTGCGCGAGTGCCATCGCGATCCACACCCGCTGGCGCTGGCCGCCGGAGAGCTCGTCCACCGCGCGGTCGGCGAGGGCGGCGGTGTCGGTCGCGTCCAGCGCGGTGGCGACGGCCTCGTCGTCGTGGGCGCTCCACCTGCTGAGCAGTCCCTGGTGGGGATGGCGGCCGCGGCCGACGAGATCGGCGACGGTGATCCCCTCCGGGGCGATCGGCGACTGCGGGAGCAGGCCCAGGGTGCGGGCGAGCTGCTTCGCGGGCGTCCGGTGCACGGCCTTGCCGTCGAGGAGCACGGTGCCCGCGCGCGGGGCGAGCAGGCGCGACATCGAGCGGAGGAGGGTCGACTTGCCGCAGGCGTTCGCGCCGACGATCGCGGTGATGCGGCCGGGCGGCACGACGAGATCGAGGCCGGTGACGACGGTGCGGTCGCCGTAGCCGAGGGTCAGATCCTCGACGACCAGGGTGTGCTCAGCGGTCACAGCGATCCTCCCGACCGGTTGCTCCGGACGATCAAGTAGATGAGGTAGGGGGCGCCGAGGACGCCGGTGACGACTCCGACGGGATAGCGGACGTCGAGGGCGAACTGCCCGACGAAGTCGGCGACGACGACGAGCAGCGCGCCGACCAGGGCCGACGGGACGAGCAGGGAGGCGCCGGGGCCGACGAGGCGCGCGGCGATCGGGCCGGCGAGGAAGGCCACGAACGCTATCGGGCCGGCGGCGGCGGTCGCGAAGGCGATCAGCCCGACGGCGGCGACGATGACGATCAGGCGCGTGGCGTTCACGCGGATGCCGAGGGCGGAGGCGGTGTCGTCGCCCAGCTGCGTCGCGACGAGGTCGCGCGAGCGCGAGAGCAGCACCGGAGCGAGCACGACCACCGCGATCAGCACGGGGACGACCTCGCCCCAGCTCGCGCCGTTCAGGCTCCCGGTCAGCCAGCGCGTGGCCTCCTGCAGATCCCACGCGGCGGCCTGGGTGAGGACGTACGCCGTGAGGCTGTCGAGCATCGCCGCGACGCCGATGCCGATCAGGATCAGACGCGCGCCCGCGACGCCGCTCCGGTACGCGAGGGCGTAGACGATCAGGGCGACCACGAGGCCCGCGGTGATCGCGAGGACCGAGACCTGCGTGGATCCGAGCGAGAGCGTGACGATGGCGAAGGCCGCGGCCGCGCCCGCGCCGGCGCTGATGCCGATGATGTCGGGGCTCGCGAGCGGGTTGCGGAGCATGGTCTGGAAGCTGACGCCGCCCAGGCCGAAGCAGAGGCCGACGAGGACGGCGAGGACCGCGCGCGGGAGGCGGAGGCGGCCGACGGTGAACGTCGCTCCGGGCACCTGCTCGCCGGCGATCACGCGGAGGACCTCGCCCGGCGAGTAGACGGTCTGGCCGACGAGCAGCGAGACGGCGAACGCGGCCACGAGGAGGATCGCGAGGACGAGCACGACGACGCGGCGCCGGCCACCGCGGCGACGACGGCCGGCGGCGACGGCCAGGGCGGTGGGGCTCAGGGTCGTCACAGCTCCCGCACCTTCTGCCGGCGGACGATCGCGATGAACACGGGCGCGCCGATGATCGCCGTGATGATGCCGACGTCGATCTCGCTCGGCCGCGCGACCAGGCGGCCGACGATGTCCGCTCCCGTGAGCAGGACCGCGCCGGTGACCGCCGAGAACGGCAGCAGCCACCGGTGGTCGACACCGACGAGGAGGCGGCACGCGTGCGGCACGACGAGGCCCACGAAGCCGATCGGCCCGGTGACCGCGGTGGTCGCTCCGCAGAGCACGACGGCGCCGAGCGCTGCGGCACCGCGCGCGACGGCCACCCGCTCGCCGAGGCCCGCCGCGAGCTCGTCGCCGAGGGCGAGCGTGTTGAGGCTCTTCGCCGACAGGACGCAGAGCACGGCGCCGACGACCAGGAACGGGAGCACCTGGCCGATGCTCGCGTACGTGCCGCCGCCGACGCCGCCGATCTGCCACGACCGGATCCCGCCCGCGAGGTCGGCGCGCGGGAGGACGATCGCGCTGATCAGCGACACGAGGGCCGCCGAGGTGGCGGCGCCGGCGAGCGCGAGCTTCAGCGGAGTCGCTCCCCCGCGCCCGAGCGAGCCCACGGTGTAGACGAAGACCGCGGCGAGCGCCGCCCCCGCGATCGCGACCCAGATGTAGCCGGTCGCGGTGTCGAGGCCGAAGAAGACGATGCCGGTGACGACCGCCAGCGAGGCCCCGGTGTTGACGCCGAGGATGCCGGGATCGGCCAGCGGGTTGCGCGTGACTCCCTGCATCAGCACGCCGGCCACGCCGAGCGCCGCTCCGGCGATCGCGGCGAGGAGGGTGCGCGGCAGGCGCTTGGCGACCGCGGCCTGCTCGAAGCCGTCGGTGGAGCCTCCGAGGGCCGCGACCACGTCGGCCCACGACACCTCGCGCGACCCGACGGTCACCGACAGCACCGCGACCGCGGCGAGCACGACGACCGCGACGAGCAGCCAGAGGGCGCGCCGACGCCTCGGGCGCCGCACGGCGGCGGCACCCGAGACGGCCGGGGTGGTGAGGGTCACGCGGGGACGCTGCTGCTCGGCGTCGTCCGCTACTCCGCCTTGTCCGCGGCCTCGGCCAGCAGGTCGAGGTAGTCGTCGAGGACCCACGAGATCGACAGCGGGGTCGGGTTCGCGGCGGTGCCGAGCGGCGTGGAGGGCAGGCGCACGATGGCGTCGTTCGCGACGGCGGGGATCTGCGAGAGCAGCGGGTCGGCCTTGAGCGTGTCGACGAGCTCGTCGTCGCCGTAGGTCACGATCACGTCGACGTCGCTGAACGCGTCGGCCTGCTCGGCGCTCTGCGTGAGCGAGAACTTCTCGGTCGAGGCCGATGCGGTGGCGATGCTCTCGGGAGTCGTCAGGCCGAGGTCGGCGAAGAACGCGGGGCGGGTGTCGTGCGTCGTGTAGAAGCTGACCTGGCTGAGGTCGGACGGGTCGACGTGGGTGAGGAACATCGCCGAGGTGTCGGCGAGCTGCGGGTGCTCGGCGACCTTCTCCTCGATCTCGGCCTCGAGGTCCGAGATGAGCGCGGCGCCCTCGTCGGCCCTGCCCATCGCCTCGCTGTTGAGCGTGATCGTGTCGCGCCAGGAGGTGCCCCACGCGGTCTCGGGGTACGCCACGACGGGAGCGATCTCGCTGAGGGTGTCGTAGTCCTCCTGCGTCAGGCCGGAGTAGGCGGCGAGGATCACGTCGGGCCGGGTGTCGGCCACGGCCTCGAAGTCGATGCCGTCGGTCTCGTCGAAGAGGACGGGGGTCTCGCCGCCGAGCTCGTCGAGCTTCTCACTCACCCAGGGCAGGAGCCCGTCGCCGTCGTCGTCGCCGAAGTTGGCGGCGGCCATGCCGACCGGGACGACGCCCAGGGCGAGGGGGACCTCGTGGTTGGCCCAGTTGACGGTCGCCACGCGCTCGGGCTGCGCCTCGATGGTCGTCGTGCCGAGGGCGTGCTCGATCGTGATCGGCGTGAATCCGCTCGACGCCTCCTCGGCGCCGGTCGCGGCGGAGGAGCAGCCGGCGAGGCCGACGGTGAGCAGAGCAGTGGCGAGCAGCGCGAGCGGCTTCGTGGCGCGGGGCATCGTTCCCTTTCGGAGGTTGATCATGGGGGGCGTCCGAGCCCGTCACGGGTCGAGCACTAAGGACAGCCTAACCAAAGAATGTGCGGGTTCTCAGCCGCGAGCGTCGTCACGACCGAGGGGCGCGCGCCCGCGGTAGCGGGGCGGCGCCCTGCCTCGGAGGCGGCCGACGCCGGACCGTTCAGGCCGTGACGAGCTTCTCGACGGTGCGGAGGTTGCGGGTCGTCGTGCTCGAGCGGTACGCCGCGCGGGCCAGCACCCTGGCGGCCGGGGTGTCGGTCGACGAGCCGCGGGGGCAGCGCCAGTAGACGACTCCGTCGCCGCGGGCCAGCAGCTCGATCGCGGGATCCGGCTCGCCGATCGCCGCTTCCAGCGCATCGAGCGCCGCGGGGTCGGAGCCGAAGACGACGTACGGATGCGCCTCGTCGTCGATCCGCGGGAACGGGTACGCGCGCGCGGCCGCGGCAAGCGCCTCCTGCGTCACCAGCACGATCCACGCGTCGTAGCCGAAGCGCTCGCCGAGGGCCGCCTCGAGGGCCGGCTTCAGTTCGGCGGTCCCGCGATCGGAGTCGAAGGCGACATTGCCGCTCGCGAGGACGGTGCGCACCCGCTCGACCCCGAGCGCCGCGACGGTCTCGGCGAGCTCCGCGCTGCGGACGGTGCGGCCGTTGACGTTCACCCCTCGCAGGAGCGCGACGAATCGGGTCATGGGCCCGACGGTAGCGTGGCGGCATGGCGCGCGGAAGCGGACGACGACGGGGCACGGGGCTCGAGGACGACATCCTGCGCGCGAGCACGCGCGGGCCGGGGGCGCGGACCCGGGCGGAGGTCGCGCCCCCGTCGGGCCGGCACCTCGTGCTGCCGCCCGCGTCGGGCACGGTGCTCGCCGTCGACCTCGGCGCGCTGGTCGGCCTCGCCGCCCGCGCCGACCTGGTGATCGCGCTCGAGCGGCGACCCGGCGACTTCGCCGTGGCCGCGACTCCGCTGCTCTCGTGGTGGTCGTCGATCGAGACGATCCCGACCGAGGAGGAGGAGCGGCGGATCGACGCGGAGGCGCTCGCGGCGGTCACGCTGGGCCCGGGCCCTGCGGCCGACGTCGACTCGCAGCTGCGCGGTCTGGTCGCCGGCGGGGATCACGACGCGCTCGCCTCCGCGCTGGCCCTGCTCGCCCGGGTGCCCGACCCGCCGACGGCGTTCCAGGATCCGGAGGGGTTCCTCCGCGTGATGACACCGGAGTCGTCGTTCGAGCGGCGGCTGGCGGCGGTGCCGCTCGAGACGCTGCCCGTGGAGCGGGCGCTGCTGCTGCTGCGCGACTGCGCCTTCACGGCGACGCTGCCCCGGCGGCGCGCGGCGGTGGCGGAGGCGGCCGCGCGGGTCCTCGCGGGGGCTCCGGAGGCGTCGGCGCGGGTCGGCGAGCTCGCGGACGCGGTGGACGCGGCCCTCGAGCGGCGGTGGTCGGCGGTCTGACGCGACCTCCGGCTCGTAGAACCACGTCCGGCTCGCAGGAACCGACGGATTCGACGAGCCGAACCGGGTTCAGCGAGCCGGAGGTGCACCGGGCGTGCGCCGGATCGGGGCGCGGGACGGCGACGGCCGCGGCCGGTCAATAGGCTGGACGGATGTCCCTCCCCGGTCTCGACTTCCGACGCTTCCCCGCCGCCCTCTCCGCCGACGGCGGACCCGACTCCGCCACGGCCGCCTGGGGCGTCGCGATCAACGCGGGATTCCACGAGAAGGAGTACACGCCCGAGCAGTGGCGCGACTGGGCCGAGCACATGGTCGCCGACGGCCGCGTGCTGACCGCGGTCCTCGACTCCGCCGCCCCCGAGGGCCTCGACGGCGCGGGCGTGCCCGTCGCGACCTACGCCGGCTTCCCCGGGTCGCTGCAGGTCGGCCGCGGGCGCGAGATCGCCGCGCACCTCGTCTCGCAGGTGACGGTGCGGGCGACCCACCGCCGCCGCGGCATCCTCCGCGCGATGATCACGGAGGATCTGCGCCTCGCCCAGCAGAGCGGAGCCGCCGTCGCCGCCCTCACCGCCAGCGAGGCCTCGATCTACCGCCGCTTCGGCTTCGGCCGCTCGGCCTTCACCCGCACCGTCCGCGTCGACACCGGCCCGCGGTTCGGCCTGCAGGTCGAGCCGTCCGGCCGCGTCGAGGTCGTCGCGACCACCTGGCTGCAGTCGCGGGTCGAGGAGGTGTTCGCCCGGTTCCACGCGCGGACGCCCGGATCGCTCACCCGCCAGTCGCGCTACGCGGCGAACGCCGTCGGCACCGAGCCGGGCGCGACCGACCCGGGCCGCGACGTCCGCTCGGCCGTGCACCTCGACACCGACGGGACGCTCGACGGCTACGTCACCTACCGCGCCACCGGGCCGGACGAGGACGACCGCGTCCTCGAGATCGTGGACTTCGTCGCGGGGAGCGACGACGCGTACCTCGGACTCTGGGGCTTCCTCGGCGCCGTCGACCTCGCCTCCTCCGTGACCTGGGACATGGCTCCCGGCGACGACCCGCTCGCCTGGGCGCTGCGCGACCCGCGCGTGGTCTCGGTGACCGGCGTCTCCGACCTGATCTGGACCCGCGTGCTCGACGTCGCCTCGGCGTTCGGCGCGCGCCCGTGGACGACCGACGGCACCCTGGTGCTCGCGGTGCGCGACGCGCTCGGTCTCGTCGACGGCGGCTACCGGATCACGGTCTCCGGCGGCGAGGGGCGCGTCGAGCGCACCTCCGACGCCCCGACGGTCGAGCTGGACGTCGCCGATCTGGGGTCGCTGCTGCTCGGGTCGGTCCGCCCCTCGACGCTGGCGCGCGCGGGGACCGTCGACATCGCCGTGGAGGACCGCGAGCGCGTCGACCGCTTCTTCGCGCCGATCGCGGAGCCGTACTGCATCTCGTTCTTCTGATCCGGGCGCGGGGCCGGCCGCGCGGAGGCGCGGTGCGCCGGTCCGCGACTCGCAGGCTCCTCCGGGCGTCCGCGCATCCGCCGTCGGTCATGCTGGAGGACCCCCGCCCGCCGCGACCGTGAGGAGCCCGCATGGGTGCATCCGTGATCGTCGACGTCATCGTCGTGCTCAGCCTCGTCGGCGCGCTCGTCGACGGACTGCGCCGCGGACTGCTGCGCACCGTCGGCGGGCTCGCGGGCATCGTCGCCGGCGCGATCGCCGCCTCCTTCGCCGTGCCGGCCGTCTCGTCCTGGGCCGCGGGCAGCGAATGGCGCCTCCTCGCGGTCGTCGGCACGGCGATCCTCTGCCTCGGCATCGGCTACGCGCTCGGAGCGACGATCGGCGCGGTGATCGGGCGCGGCGCCGACAAGGTCAAGCTCGGGCTGCTCGACCGCCTCGCAGGGGGCGTCGCCGGCGTCGCGATCACCGGACTCGTCTGGATCGCCATCACCTCGGCCGTCTCGCTGCTCGGCGTCCCGCTGGTGACCACGTCGGTCGCCGGCTCCACGGTCATCCGCACCATCGACGATCTGACGCCGGATCCGGTGCGCGCGTTCCTCGCCCAGCTGCAGTCCACCGTCGTCGACCAGGGCACCTCGTGGGTCGTCGAGGCGCTCGACGCGCCGACGGAGGCGCCGACCATCCCCGCCGTGGCCACCGACGACGCCGAGGTCGCGACGGCGGCCGACTCGGTCGTGCGCGTCTCCGGCACCGCGTGGGCGTGCAATGTCGGAGTGACGGGCAGCGGGTTCGTCGTGTCCGACGACCGCGTCGTCACGAATGCCCACGTGGTCGCCGGAGTGACGGAGCCCGTCGTCGAGGCGCCCGGCGAGCCGCCGCGCACCGGCCGGGTCGTCTACGTCGACTCCGTCGCCGACCTCGCGGTGATCGCGGTCGACGGCCTGGACGCGACTGCGCTCGCCCTCGACGACGCGGTCGCGGCGGGCGACGACGCGGTCGTGGCCGGCTACCCGTTCGGCGGGCCGCTCACGCTCGGCTCGGCCGAGGTCTCCTCCGATGCGACCGTCTCGCTGATGGTCGACGGCGCGCCCACGCTGCGGGAGGTGCTGACGCTCGCCGCCGTGGTGAACCAGGGCAACTCGGGCGGCCCGCTGCTCTCGCTCGACGGCACGGTGTCGGGAGTCGTCTTCGGCAAGGCGGCGTCGGTCGACAACGTCGGCTACGCGATCCCGCTGTCGGTGCTCGCTCCGGTGGCCGCCGACGCGCCGGGCCTCTCGGCGACGGTCGACCCGGGGGCGTGCACCTCGTCCTGAGCGCGCGTCACGGCGCGCCGAGCACCAGCGTCAGCCCGTCGAGCTGCACCACCGGCGGGTCCGTCGCCAGGTAGGCCTCGACCTCCGGGACGACGGGGAAGCGCGCCGACCGCTGGATCGCGATCGCCACGATCCCCTCGGAGTCCGGGTCGGTCGTGACGCGGTCGCCGATGTAGGGCGCGTACCGGCCCGACGACATCCCCTGCACGAGGATCAGCCCCTCGTCGAGCCCGCGCTCGCGCAGCGCCTCGGAGACGCGGGCGATCCCGGTCGGCCGCTCCTGGGCGATCCCGGCCGACGTCGCCACCGCGACCACGACGGAGGCGGCGAGCAGCAGCGCGCCCAGGGGTCGCGCGAACGGCACCGCGAGCCTGCCGCGCAGCGCCTCGGCGATGCCGATCCCGGCGATCGCGCAGAGCAGCCACGCCCACGCCTCGTAGTAGTGCGGCAGGGCGACCGAGCTGATCAGCAGGTGGAACACCAGGAGGAGGGCGGTGGCACTCCCGAGGTACAGCACGAGGGCGCGCTGGCGCGGCGCGAACAGGGCGAGGACGCAGCCGGCCACGAGGATCGTGAACGCGAGGGGCCCCGTGCCCGCCGCCGTGAACCAGAGGTTCGCCCACCACGGCGGGTACTGGTAGGCCCGCCCTGCGACGTCGATCAGGTGGCCGCCGGCATTGTGCTCCGACTGGAAGTCGAGGAGGTACCGGATCGCCTCGACGGGATGCACGGGCAGGTAGAGCAGCACCGCCGAGACCGCGAACGCCGCCGAGAACGCGACGAACCCGCGGAGGGCGCGCCGGCGGCTCCCGACCATGATCAGCGGCACGAGGAACACGGGCGCCAGCATCGCGGTCGGCAGCTTCGACGTGACGGAGAGCGCGAAGAGGACGCCGGCGAGCGCGATCAGCCAGCCTCGATCCGGCTCCTCGGACCGGCCTCGTCGCGCCCAGGCCCACGCCGCCGCCATCGCCCCGACGGCGAACAGCACCATGAAGGGGTCGAGCAGGCCGAGCCGGTCGATGCGGGTGCTGCCGTCGGGCGTGGTCCGCGGGAACAGGAGGAACAGGCCGGCCGGCACGAGCGCCAGGACGGAGCCCAGCTCGCGCTTGAGCCAGAACCACAGGATGACGCCGGTCAGGAACGCGGCGGCACCCGCGGCGACCCGCCCCGCGACGACTCCCTCGCCGAGGACGACCTGCGCGACGCCGATCAGGTACTTCGCCGTCGGCGGATGCTCGAGGTTCGCGCTCACGTCACCGTGCAGGTAGTCCCAGCCTGCGGTGAGGTAGACGGGCTCGTCCGAGGAGATGTTCGCCGCCCCGAGGTTGCCGAAGCACTGGTAGAGCCCCCAGAGCAGGGTGGCGACCAGCGCCGCCCCTCTCACTGCTGTCCCTCTCACCCGCCCGAGCCTAGGCGGGCGACTCCCCCTGGCCCGCATCCGGCGGCCGGTAGGATCGTCGCGCATCCCGCCCCCCTCTCCTGGAGCCCTCGAGCCATGGCACACAGCGTCCCCGACACCACCGCGAACGCCGAGGCGACGCCCGAGCGCGAGCAGCCCTACGCCGCCCTGGGCCTCAAGCCGGACGAGTACGCGAGCATCCGCGAGATCCTCGGCCGCCGCCCCACGAGCGGCGAGCTGGCCATGTACTCGGTGATGTGGAGCGAGCACTGCTCGTACAAGTCGTCGAAGATGTACCTCCGCCAGTTCGGGCAGAAGGTGTCGCCCGCCATGAAGAAGAACCTCATGGTCGGCATGGGCGAGAACGCCGGAGTCGTGGACGTCGGCGAGGGCTGGGCCGTCACCTTCAAGATCGAGAGCCACAACCACCCCAGCTACATCGAGCCGTTCCAGGGCGCGGCGACCGGAGTGGGCGGCATCGTCCGCGACATCATCTCGATGGGCGCTCGGCCGGTCGCGATCATGGACGCGCTGCGCTTCGGGGCGATCGACGACCCCGACACGGCGCGCGTCGTGCACGGCGTGGTCGCCGGCATCTCGTTCTACGGCAACTGCCTGGGCCTCCCCAACATCGGCGGCGAGACCTACTTCGACTCCGTCTACCAGGGAAACCCGCTCGTGAACGCCCTCGCGGTCGGCGTGCTCCGCCACGAGGATCTGCACCTCGCGAACGCCCGCGGCGTCGGCAACAAGGTCGTGCTCTTCGGGGCGCGCACCGGCGGCGACGGCATCGGCGGCGCGTCGATCCTCGCCTCCGACACCTTCGCCGACGGCGGCCCGACCAAGCGCCCCGCGGTGCAGGTCGGCGACCCGTTCGCCGAGAAGGTGCTCATCGAGTGCTGCCTCGAGCTGTTCCGCAAGGACCTGGTCGAGGGCATCCAGGATCTCGGCGCCGCGGGCATCTCCTGCGCCACCTCCGAGCTCGCCTCGAACGGCGACGGCGGCATGTTCATCGAGCTCGACTCGGTGCTGCTGCGCGACCCCTCGCTCACGGCCGAGGAGATCCTCATGTCGGAGTCGCAGGAGCGGATGATGGCGGTCGTCACGCCCGACAAGCTCGACGCGTTCCTCGAGGTCGTCGGCAAGTGGGACGTCGAGACCAGCGTGCTGGGAGAGGTCACCGACTCCGGACGCCTGATCATCCACTGGCACGGCGAGGAGATCGTCAACGTCGACCCGCGCACCGTGGCCGTCGACGGCCCGGTCTACGAGCGGCCGATCGAGTACCCGGCGTGGCTGGACGCCCTCCAGGCCGACTCGTCCTCGCGCCTCCCCCGCTCGAGCGACGGCGATGCGCTGCGCGCCGAGACCCTCGCGCTGCTCGGCTCGGCGAACCTCGCCGACAAGGGCTGGATCACCTCGCAGTACGACCGCTACGTGCTCGGCAACACGGCGCTCAGCTACCCCGACGACGGAGGCATGATCCGCGTCGACGAGGAGTCGGGGCTCGGCTTCGCGGTCGCCACCGACGCCAACGGCCGCTGGTGCCAGCTCGACCCGGCGCAGGGCGCTCGTCTCGCGCTGGCGGAGGCGTTCCGCAACGTCGCCGTGACCGGTGCGACGCCCGTCGCCGTCTCGGACTGCCTCAACTTCGGCAGCCCCGAGAACCCCGAGGTGATGTGGCAGTTCCGCGAGGCCGTCGGCGCCCTCGCCGACGCGTGCCTCGAGCTCGAGATCCCCGTCACCGGCGGCAACGTCTCGTTCTACAACCAGACCGGCGACGTGCCGATCTTCCCGACCCCCGTCGTCGGCGTGCTCGGCGTGATCGACGACGTCGCGCGGAGGATCCCCTCGGGCTGGCAGGACGAGGGCGACAACGTGTACCTCCTCGGCGTCACCCGCGACGAGCTCGACGGCTCCGCGTGGGCCGGGACCGTGCACGACCACCTGGGCGGACGGCCTCCGCAGCTCGACCTCGCGGCCGAGAAGGCCCTCGCCGAGCTGATCGCGGCGGGCTCCACGGAGTCGCTGCTCGCCTCCGCGCACGACCTCGCCGACGGCGGACTCGTCGTCGCTCTCGCCGAGTCGGCACTGCGCTTCGGCGTGGGCGTGCGGATCTGGCTGGACGAGCTGATGGAGCGCGACGGCGTCGACGCGACGGCCGCCCTCTTCTCGGAGTCGACGGGCCGCGTGCTCGTGTCGGTGCCGCGCGAGGACGACGTGAAGTTCCGCGGGCTGTGCGAGGGCCGGGGCTACCCGGTGCTGCGCATCGGCGTGACGGACGCGGAGAGCCCCGTGGTCGAGGTGCAGGGTCTGTTCACGCTCCCGCTCGACGAGCTGCGCGCCGTGAACGGCGCCGTGCTGCCCGCTCACTTCGGCTGAGTGCGCGGCTGAACCGTTCCACCCTCCAGGAGTCGTCGTACTCGGGTGCCCAGTACGACAACTCCTGAGGAGTGGACGCCGGGATCCGGGTCTCACGCCCACTGTCCAGGAGTTGTCGCACTCGAGCGCCAGTGCGACAACTTCTGGAGTCTCGATCGGCCTGAGCGGACGGCGGCGTGCGCGACTGTCCAGAAGTTGTCGCACTCGGCGTCGAGTGCGACAACTTCTGGAGTGTGGATTCCGGCGCGACTTCCGTAATTACGGAAGGTTTGCAATAGTCGAGGCATGACAGCAGCCCCGCGCGACCTCGCCGCCGAGCTCGACGAGCTCCGGGAGCGGCTCGACCGCCTCGAGAACGCGGGGGCCGTCGCGGCGGCCGCCGGCGCCTCCGCGGGGAGAGCCGGCACCGACCCGTCCAGCACCGACCCCTTCTGGGCCCTCACCGCGCTCAAGGAGCGCCTGCCCGCACCCGGCGGCGTCGTCTTCGCCGGTGCGGTCGGCACCCCGGCCGGCCCCGTCGAGTGGCAGTACGGGCTCAGCACCGACGCCTTCTTCGAGCGCGACTGGGGCTCGACCCCGGGGCCGGCCGCGCTGGCGGCGCTCGGGAGCCCGGTGCGCCTGCGGTTCCTGCAGTCGATCGCCGGCGGAGTCGAGACCGTCGCCCAGCTCGCCGAGAGCGAGGGAGCCGGCACGACCGGTCAGATCTACCACCACGTCAACCAGCTCGTCGCGGCCGGCTGGCTCCAGGCGCGCGGCCGGGGCCGCTACAGCATCCCGCCCGAGCGCCTCGTGCCGCTGCTCGTGATCCTGCTCGCCTCGGGAGGTCCTCGATGAAACGCCTGACGATCGCCGCCGGAGCCGCGGCCCTCGCTGTCCTGGCCGGCGGCCTGCTGCTGCGCCCCGCCGCTCCGACCCTCTCGGCCGAGCGCACCGGCGACGCCGGGATCGCCGACTGGCTGCACGCGAACGCCGACGCAGGCGCGCGCGACCAGCTCGTCGCCGCCGTCGTCACCCCCGAGGGCGTCCGCTTCGCCGGACTCGGCGCCGACGAGAGCACCGAGGTCGAGATCGGCTCGGTGACCAAGACCATGACGGCGCTCCTCCTCGCCCAGAGCGCAGCGGACGGGACCGTCGCCCTCGACGACCCCGCGGCCGAGCACGCCGAGCTCGGCAGCTTCCCCGGCACCCTCGAGGAGCTCGCGAGCCACCGCTCCGGGCTGCCCCGCCTCTCCTCCGACCTCCGCGACACCGCCGTGACGGTGCTCGCCCAGCTGCGGGGCGCGGATCCGTACGCCACGTTCTCGGCGGAGGACGCCCTCCGCCACGCGGCCGCGGCTCCGCTGGGTGACGGCGAGGTCGCGTACTCCAACCTCGGCGCCGCCGTCCTCGGGCAGGCCGTCGCCCGCGCCGAGGGCGTCGAGTACGCCGACCTGCTCCGCGACCGCGTCTTCTCGCCGCTCGGGATGCACGCGAGCTCGGTCCCGACCACCGCCGACGCCCTCGCGCCCGGCGCGCCGACCGGCTACTCCGAGACGGGCCGCGCCGTCGACGCCTGGACCCTCGAGGGCTACGCGCCGGCGGGAGGCGTGCGCTCGACCGCCGCCGACATGGCCCGGTACGCCGAGGCGCTGCTGACCGACGACCCGGCACTCGGCGTCCCGGCCGCCGAGGTGCTCGATCCGCGGTTCGACGCGGGCGACGGCGCCCGCATCGGGCTGGCCTGGTTCACCTCCGGCACGGAGGGCGGCGGCTCGGCGACGTGGCACAACGGAGGCACCGCCGGCTACGCGACGATGCTCGCGATGGACAGGGAGCGCGGCGTCGCCGTGTTCGTCAACGGGAACACCGCGAGCTCGGTCGACGGCCTCGGGATGCGCCTGCTCGCCCAGGTGCTGGAGGAGGACTCGTGATCCTCGCCACCGTCATCACGCTGGTCGTCGCCGCCTACACGGCCGTCCGCTTCGCGCTCGGGACACTCCCGCTCCGGGCGGCCCTCCTCGACCGCGACCGCCTCCGCGTGCTCGCCCGCGGCGTCGAGGCGATCGCCGTGCTGCTGCTGGTGCGCGCGTTCGCCGACTGGACGCTGCTGACCGTCGTCCCGTGGCTCGTGCTGGTGGGGGTCGTGGCAGCGGGGACGGCCGGCGCGGTGCTGCGCTGGGGCTCGCTGCCCTGGCTCGAGGACGCCGCCCGCCGCCGCGGCCGTGCGCTCGGCTTCGCCGGCACCCTCGCCCTGTCGGCCGCGTTCGTCGGCGTCATCGGGCTCTGAGCACACCTCCACCCGGGGTGGACCGTTCCACTCCTCACGAGTCGTCGTCGGTACCCGAGTACGACGACTCCTGAGGGGTGGAGGGCCAGGCTCAGTCCTGGGTCGGGAGCGGCTCGGGCTCGGCGTTCTCGAGGACGCGCCCGTTCTGCGTGCCGACGCTCGTCACGGTCGACGGGCTCAGGTTGAGGGTGTCGCCCGCGAACAGGCTGTCGATCGTGACGCCGTCGCGGCGCACCGAGTTGAGCACGTCGAGGAACTCCGAGCTGACGCAGAAGCGATCGGCGATGTTCTCGCTCACGTCGCCGGCGGCCACAAGGTAGGAGGCGGGACTCCCGTCGGACCCGGTCGTCACCTCGCCGGTCGCGCCGGTGCGCGAGCCGCGGTCGCGCACGACCTCGATGTCGAGGCCGCCGATCGTGCCGGACTCGGCCGCGTCGAGGTACCTGATCTCGCACACCCCGGTCGCGGGGACGGGCTCGGGCGTGGTCACGACCGGCTCCGGGGCGACCGTGACGCTCGGGACCGGTCGCCGCTCCGCGTCCGTCTCGGCGGGAGCGGCCTCGGCGGGCGACTCCGACGACGACGGAGCCACCGCCCCCGACGTCACCGCGATCTCGGGCGCCGACGTGCACCCGGCCAGCAGCAGCACCGACGCGAGGGCGATGACGGAGCGCTGCGGAAGTGTCCAGGTGGCCATCCCGCGACTCTAGCCGGGGCCGGCGGCGCCGATCCGGCACCCCGCCGCCGCCATTCACCTCCACCGTCGCTGAATCCCATCGCGCCTCCCTGTTGGACACCTGCGCAGGGGAGGCGTTGGCTGGGGGCATGCAGTACACGCATCTCGGCCGCACCGGCCTGTCCGTCTCCCGCGCGATCCTCGGCACCATGAACTTCGGGCCCGAGACCACCGAGCCCGACTCGTTCGCGATCATGGACCGCGCGCACGCGCTCGGCGTCAACTTCTTCGACACCGCCAACGTCTACGGCGGCGAGGGCGCCCGCGGCGCGACCGAGGAGATCGTCGGCCGCTGGTTCGCGCAGGGCGGCGAGCGCCGCGAGCGCACGGTGCTGGCGACCAAGTTCTTCGGCGACATGGAGCAGTACGCGGCCCCCGGCTCCGAGCGCGGCCGCGACTCCTGGCCCAACGGCGGCCGCCTCTCGGCGCTCACCCTGCGCCGCGCGCTCGACGACAGCCTGCGCCGCCTGCAGACCGATCACATCGACCTGTACCAGTTCCACCACGTCGACCGCACGACGCCGTGGGACGAGATCTGGCAGGCGATGGAGGTCGCCGTGCAGCAGGGCAAGGTCCTCTACGTGGGCTCGAGCAACTTCGCCGGCTGGCACATCGCGCAGGCTCAGGAGGCGGCGAAGGCGCGGCACTTCACCGGTCTCGCCTCGGAGCAGTCGATCTACAACCTCACCGTGCGCGACATCGAGCGCGAGGTGCTGCCCGCGGCGCGCCACTACGGCCTCGGCGTCATCCCCTGGTCGCCGCTGCAGGGCGGGCTCCTGGGCGGCGTGCTCGAGAAGACGGAGTCGGGGAGCCGCCGCACCTCGGCCCGCGGTCTCGAGGCGATCGAGAAGCACCGCCCCGCGCTCGAGCAGTACGAGGCGTTCGCCCGCGAGCGCGGCATCGCGCCGGGAGAGCTGGCGCTCGCGTGGCTCCTGCACCAGCCGGGAGTGACCGGCCCGATCACCGGGCCCCGCACGATGGAGCAGCTCGAGAGCGCGGTCGCCGCCGTCGACATCACCCTCGACTCCGACGACCTGGCCCGCCTCGACGAGATCTTCCCCGGCCACCGCACGGCACCGGAGGACTACGCCTGGTGACGACCGTCGCCTGACCGCACCGCACCCCTTGCTGATCGAGTAGCCCGCGCAGCGGGCGTATCGAGATCCACCGACTCCGGCAGCCGAGTCTGCAGACCGATCCTGCTGGTGGTGGCGGGGTCTCGAGACGCCCCTGCGGGGCTGCGGGCTCGACCAGCGAGCTGACGTTCCACTCCCCACTCACGCACACACGAAGGACCACACCCATGAAGCAGCGCACCATCGGCGACCTCCAGGTCGGCGCCATCGGACTCGGCGGCATGCCGATGTCGATCGAGGGCCGCCCCGACCGCGAGCGGGCGATCGCCACCATCCACGCCGCCCTCGACGCCGGCGTCACCCTGATCGACACGGCCGACGCCTACCACCTGCCCGTCGAGGGCGACCTCGGCCACAACGAGCTCCTCATCGCCGAGGCGCTCCGCGGCTACGGCGGCGACACCTCCGGCGTCCTCGTGGCGACCAAGGGCGGGCACCTCCGCCCCCCGGGCGAGAACTGGACGCAGGACGGCCGCCCCGAGCACCTGAAGGAGGCGGCGCGCGCGTCCGCCCAGCGCCTCGGCGTCGACGCGATCGGCCTCTACCAGTACCACCGGCCCGACTCGCGGGTGCCGTACGCCGACTCGATCGGCGCGCTCGTCGAGCTGCTCGACGAGGGAGTGATCGTGCGCGCCGGCATCTCGAACGCCGACCCCGACCAGATCCGCGAGGCGCACGGGATCCTCGGCTCGCACCTCGTCTCGGTGCAGAACCAGTTCTCGCCGTCGTTCCGCTCGAGCGAGCCGGAGCTCGAGCTGTGCGCCGAGCTGGGCATCGCGTTCCTGCCGTGGAGCCCGCTCGGAGGCATCACCTCCGCCGCCGAGCTCGGCTCGCGCAATGCGGCGTTCGGCACGGTCGCCGAGGCCCACGGAGTCTCGCCCCAGGTGATCTGCCTGGCGTGGGAGCTGGCGAAGGCGCCGGTCGTGCTGCCCATCCCCGGCGCCTCGCGGCCCGAGAGCATCCGCGACTCCGCCACGGCGGCCGACCTGACGCTCACCCCGGAGGAGCTGGCCTCGCTCGGGTGAGCGGCTTCGCTGATCGAGTAGCCCTCGGAGAGGGCGTATCGAGATCCACCTGCGTCGGAAGTACCGGCTGAAGACCGCTCGTGCGGACGCCTGTGGGTCTCGATACGCCCCTCCGGGGCTACTCGACCAGCGAGAGGAGGGGGTGCGCTCCTTCGGGGCTGCTCGGCCGACGCGGAGCGCCCGTCACGCTCGTGCGATGCCCGGCAGCGACGCGACGAACGCCCGGGCCGCGGCGCTCGGCCGGTCCGGCACCGCCACCATCGTCCGCCAGACCAGCTGCGGCTCGTCGAGCGGCACCGCGCGCAGCCCCGCCGGCCGCTTCTCGCCGAAGTGCGCCGGCACCACCGCGACGCCCATCCCGTACTCGACCAGGTCGAGCAGCGTGTGCACGTCGTTGACCTCGAGCTCGACCTCGAACGGCACCCCGTGCTCGGCGAACGCCTGCGCCGCCAGGTGCCGCGCACCCCAGTGCTCCTGCAGGCCCACGACGGTCTCGCCCTGGAGGTCCGGGATGCGGCAGACATCGCGGTCGGCGAGCGGATGATCCGGGTGCGTGAGCACCGCGAAGCCCTCGCTGGCCAGCGGCCGGGTCCGCACCCCGGTCGGCGTCGCGCCGATGTCGGCGACGAGCGCGAGGTCGAGGCGGCCCGCGGCGACCGAGTCGAGCAGCGTCCCCGAGCCGTCGTGCGTCAGCCGCAGGGCGATCCCCGGGTGCTGGCGGCGGAAGGTCGCGAGCTCGCGCGGCAGGTGCACGCCACCGAGGCACTCCTCGGTGCCGACCGCGAGGCTCCCGCGCAGCACTCCCTGCACCGCGAGCACGGCGTCGCGGGCGGCGACCGCGCTGGCCACCGAGCGCTCCGACTCCTCGAGCATCGCGCGCCCGGCCGGGGTCAGCTCGACCCGGCGGGTGCTGCGCGTGAAGAGCGGGCTGCCCAGCTCGCTCTCGAGGGCGCGGATGGACGCCGACAGCCCCGACTGCGAGATCTGCAGGGCGCTCGCCGCGCGGGTGAAGTGCTGCTCCTTCGCCACGGCGAGGAAGTGTTCGAGCTGACGCAGTTCCATGGATCCATCCTCGTCGTGCGGAGCCGCCGTCGGGGACGCGGCCTCAGCTGGGGCGGGAGATCGCGAGGACGACGGCGGTGAGGGTGCTGCGGAGACGCTCGAGCGCCCCCGAGTCGGAGTCGCGCTCGAGGATCGACTGCTTCACCGCGTCGTCGTAGCTCGCGACGAGGAGGCGGACCGCCGTCGTCGGCTCGAGCGCGAACTCGCGCTGGACCTGGCGCAGCGCCCCGTCGACGATCTGCACCAGCGACGCGTCGAAGCCCGCGCAGAAGTCGCGGTACTGCGGGGCGATGGCCGGGTCGCGCAGGGCCAGCAGCTCGAACTCGGACTGCACGACGCACCAGCGCCGGTTGTCGGTGAACGGCCCCTGGAGGAAGTCGAGGATGACCACGGCGAGGGTCTCGGCGGTCAGCGGCCCGTCGCCCACCTTCGGGAGGCTGTGCCCCATCTGCTCGACGAGCGTCGCGATCCGGGCGGTGTTCTCGCGCTCCATCAGCGCGAAGAACAGCTCCTCCTTGCTCGAGAAGTTCGAGTAGAAGGCGCCGCGCGTGAACCCGGCGGCCTCGCTGATCTGCTCGACCGAGGCGGTGTGCACGCCGACGTCGGCGAAGACGTCGTAGGCCGCGTCGAGCAGGCGCTCCCGGGTGCGACTGCGGCGTGCGGTCTCGGGGACGTCGGAGGTCATCCTGTGTCTCCTCCCGGAGCATCGGAGCGGCATTGAGATACATCACTGTATCGGATACATTCACGTATCGGATACAGAGACGTATCGCCTCCGTCCCCCCTCACCGTCAGGAGACCTGCGTGTCGTCGCTGCTGTACCGACTCGGACGCTGGGTGCACCGCGCCCACCGTCTCGTCGCCGTCCTCTGGCTCGCTGTCGTCGTCCTCGCGGGCGGAGGCGCGCTGCTGCTCAACCAGGGCACCGACAACTCCTTCGCGATCCCGGGCACCGAGTCGCAGACCGCCCTCGACCAGCTCGAGCGCACCTTCCCGCAGGTCAGCGGCACCTCCGCCCGCTACGTCGTGGTCACCGCCGACGGCAGCAGCGTCGAGGACGCGGACATCAGCGGGCCCGTCGGCGACGCGGTCACCGCGCTCGAGGGCATCGACGAGGTCGCCGCCGTCACCGACCCGTACTCGGACACGGTCTCCGGCACGATCTCCGAGAAGGGCGACGCCCTGGTCATCACCGTCCAGATGGAGGGAGCGTCCACGACCACCTCCGCCGCGTCGGTCGATGCGCTGGAGGCCGAGGCCACGACCCTCGAGGAGTCGCTGCCCGCCGGGACCACCGTCTCCCTGGGCGGCGACCTCTTCTCGCAGAGCATCCCCGGGGTCACGATCACCGAGGCAATCGGCCTGGTCGTCGCGCTGGTCGTGCTCGTGCTCACCTTCGGCTCGTTCCTCGCCGCCGGCATGCCGCTGGTCACCGCTCTGCTCGGCGTCGCCCTGTCGATGTCGGCCATCTTCATCGCCACGCGCTTCGCCTCGATCTCGTCGACGACTCCGCTGCTCGCGCTGATGCTCGGACTCGCCGTCGGCATCGACTACGCCCTCTTCATCATCAGCCGCCACCAGGACCAGCTGCGGGAGGGCATGGACCCCGAGGAGTCGACCGCCCGCGCGACCGCGACCGCCGGCTCCGCCGTCGTGTTCGCCGGCCTGACGGTGATCATCGCCCTGGTCGGCCTGTCGGTCGCGGGCATCCCGTTCCTCACCACGATGGGCATCGCGGCAGCGGTCGGAGTCGCGATCGCGGTGGTCATCGCCCTCACGCTCACTCCCGCGCTGCTCGGGTTCGCGGGCGAGCGCCTCCGGCCGAAGCCGAAGAAGAAGAAGAAGAACGCAGCCGCAGCGGCCGCCGGTGCGCACGCCGACCCGGAGGCGGCCGTCGACGCCGACCCGCACGCCCCCGCTGCGGTCCCCGCCGGCTTCTTCCGCGGCTGGGTCCGCGCCGTCACCCGGTTCCCGATCATCACGATCCTCGCCGTCGTCGGCGTGCTCGGCGTCGCGACGATCCCGGCGATGAGCCTCCGCCTCGCCCTCCCCGACGCCGGCTCGCAGGCCGAGGGCACGCCCGCGCGGACGACCTACGACCTCCTCGCCGAGAACTTCGGCCCCGGCTACAACGGCCCGCTCATCGTCACCGGCACGATCATCGGCTCGACCGACCCGCTCGGGCTGATGGCCGACCTCCAGTCCGAGATCGAGAGTCTCGACGGAGTGGCCTCCGTTCCCCTGTCGACGCCGAACGAGAACGCCGACACCGGCATCATCCAGGTGGTCCCCGAGGGCGGCCCGGACTCCGAGGCGACGAAGGTGCTCGTCGCCGAGATCCGCGACAAGCACGACTACTTCCAGGAGGAGTACGGCGTCGACCTCGCCGTGACGGGCCAGGCGGCGGTCGGCATCGACATCTCCGACCGTCTCGCCCAGGCGCTGGTCCCCTTCGGCCTGCTCGTCGTCGGCCTCTCGCTGGTGCTGCTGACGATGGTCTTCCGCTCGCTCTGGGTGCCGCTGAAGGCGACGCTCGGCTACCTGCTCTCGGTCGGAGCCTCCTTCGGCGCCGTCGCGGCGGTGTTCGAGTGGGGATGGTTCGCCGACGCCCTGCACGTCGACAAGACCGGCCCGATCATCAGCTTCATGCCGATCATCCTGATGGGCGTGCTGTTCGGGCTCGCCATGGACTACGAGGTGTTCCTGGTCTCGCGGATGCGCGAGGACTACGTCCACGGGCGCTCGGCGCGCGCGGCGGTCGAGTCGGGCTTCGTCGGCTCGGCGAAGGTCGTGACGGCGGCCGCGGTCATCATGTTCTCGGTCTTCGCCGCCTTCGTTCCGGAGGGGGACACGAGCATCAAGCCGATCGCGCTCGGTCTCGCGGTGGGCGTCTTCGTCGACGCGTTCATCGTGCGGATGACGCTCGTGCCCGCCGTGCTGCACCTGCTCGGCGACCGCGCCTGGCACATGCCCCGCTGGCTCGACCGCATCCTGCCGTCCTTCGACGTCGAGGGCGAGGGCCTCACCAAGGAGCTCGCGCTGCGCGACTGGCCCGAGCCCGGCGCGACCGACGCGGTCGCCGCCGAGGGCCTCACGCTGAACGGACCGGACGGCCCGCTCTACAGCGACGTCGCCGTGCGGCTCCCCGCCGGCGGAGCGCTCGTCGTGCACGGCCCGCACCGCTCGGGCCGCACCGCCCTGCTGCTCACCCTCGCGGGCCGGCTCGCGCCCGACTCCGGCCGCCTGAAGGTCGACGGGCTCGTCGTGCCGATCCGCGCGTCCGCCGTGCGGGGTCGCGTCGGGCTCGTGAGACTCGCCGGCGAGGCCGACCCGCTGGGCGAGGTCCGCTCGGCACTGCGCAGCGCGCCGCCGATCCTGGTCCTCGACGATCTCGACACCGTCACCGATCCGCAGCTGCGGGCCGGCATCCGGCACGAGCTCGACTCGATGCGCGACCACGCTCTGCAGGAGGGCCGCACCTTCACGGTGATCGCCTCCTCCGTCGACGCCGACGCGCTCGACGATCTCCTCCCCGACAGCCGCGACGTGCTCGCGTCCTCCTCCGCGGCCGAGCGCCGCGACATCGCAAAGGTCCTCTGACATGGCTCTGCTCTCCCTCGAACGCCCCCGCGGCGTCAAGAAGGTGTCCTGGCTGACCCTTCTCGGCATCGTCCTGGTGCCCCTCGCGATCGGCGGTCTGCTGGTCTGGGCGCTGTGGAACCCGACCGACCGCCTCGACCAGATCACGGCCGCCGTCGTGAACGAGGACACCCCGGTCGAGATCAACGGCCAGACCGTGCCCCTCGGCCGCCAGCTCGCGGCGGGGCTCGTCACCGGCGGCACCGAGACCACGGCCACGTCGTCGCCGACGCCGGTGCCCAACGTCTCGGGCTCGGACTCGAGCGGCAACTTCACCTGGGTCCTCACCGACAAGGACGACGCGGCGCAGGGCCTCGCCGACGGCACCTACGCGACCGTCGTGACGATCCCCTCCGAGTTCTCGGCCGCCGCCACCTCCTACTCCGGAGACGCCGCAGAGGCGACGAAGGCGACGATCGACATCGCGACGAGCGACAAGGCGAAGCTCGTCGACGACGCCATCTCGGCGACCGTCACCAGCACGGCCACGTCGCTCCTGAACACGCAGCTGACGACCGCGTACCTCGAGAACGTCTACGTCGGCTTCAACACGCTGAACGACCAGATCGGGCAGGCGGCCGACGGCGCCGGCACCCTCGCCGACGGCGCCGACCAGCTCGGCACCGGTGCGTCGTCGCTGGCCGACGGCACCTCCTCGCTCGCCGACGGCATCGACGAGCTCGCCACCGGCGCGTCCTCCCTCTCGAGCGGAGTCGCGCAGGTCGGCACCGGCACCTCCTCGCTCGCCGATGGAGTCGCCGCCCTCGGCACGGGCGCCTCCGACCTCTCGGGCGGAGTGTCGCAGCTCGCGACCGGCGCCCAGCAGTCCGCGACCGGGGCGACCGACCTCGCGACGGGCGCGTCCTCGCTCGCGGACGGTCTCGACGGCCTCGCGAGCGGAGTCTCCGCCCTCGGCGGCACCGCGCAGACGGCCGCCGGAGTGGCGTCGCAGTCGGCGACGACCACCGGCACCTCCCTCGGTACCATCGCCGCCCTCGCGCAGTCGTGCGCCGCGACCGACCCGGTCTGCGCGCAGATCCTCGCCGAGGCCGGCGCGCAGCTCGACACGACGAACCAGGCGGGCGCGCTCTACCAGGCGGGCGCGACCGCGCAGTACGCCGCGGGCATCTCCTCCGGGATCAACGACGGCGCGAACGGCCAGCCCTCGCTGGCGGCCGGGACCGCGCAGTCGGCCGCCGGAGCACGCGGGATCGCCGACGGCGCGGGAGCTCTGGCCGGCGGTCTGACCCAGCTCGCCACCGGCGCCACCTCGGCCGCCGACGGAGCCGCGCAGCTCGCCACCGGAGCCACCTCCGCGGCCGACGGCGCCCGCCAGCTCGCGACCGGTGCGTCCTCCGCGGCCGACGGAGCCGCGCAGCTCGCGACCGGAGCCTCCTCCGCCGCCGACGGCGCCGACCAGCTGGCCGACGGCGCGAGCGGCGTCTCGGACGGCGCCGTGCAGCTCGCCGACGGCGCCCGCTCGCTCGCCACCGGCCTCGACGCGGCCGTCGCGCAGCTGCCGACCTACACCGACGAGGAGTCGACGAACCTCGCCGACGTCGTCGCCGACCCGGTCGAGAACGCGAGCACCTCGACGACTCTCTTCGGAGCGTCGAGCGTGCCGTTCTTCACGACGATCGCGCTGTGGCTCGGGGCGCTCGCGAGCTTCCTCGTGCTCGCCGCGTTCTCGCACCGCGCGCTCTCGTCGACGCGCTCCTCCGCGGCACTCGCCCTCTCCTCCTACGTACCGGCCCTCGTGATCGGCGTCGTGCAGGGGCTCGCGGTGGCGATCGTGATGCAGTTCGTCGCCGACCTCGAGCCGTGGACCTTCGTCGGGTTCGCGCTGCTGTCGATGCTCGTCGGCGCCTCGTTCGCCGCCGTGAACCAGGGCCTCGTCGCCCTGCTCGGAGGGACCGGCCGCTTCATCGCGATGCTCGCGGCGGTCATCGGGCTCGGCGCAGGCATCATCTCGACGGTGCCCGGCGTGTTCGACGACGCCCTCGGGTTCCTGCCGCTGTCGGCGGCGCAGACCGCGCTGTCGGGCGTGGTCGAGGGCTCGGGAGGCGTCGGCGGCTCGGTCGTCGGCCTGGTGCTCTGGCTGCTCTTCGGCCTGCTGCTGACCGTGGCCGCCATCGCCCGCCGCCGCGTCACCACGGTCCGCGCCCTGCGCCGCCCCGCGGAGGCGTAGCCGCCACAAGTAAGGCTGGATGCCGCGGATCCGCGAGAAATCGCGAGATCCGGGCATCCAGCCTCACTTGCGCGGGTCGGACGCCGACGAGCAGGTCAGTCGGCCGCGCCGCTCGCGATCTGCTCGTGGTGGTGGATGACCTCCGCGACGATGAAGCCGAGGAACTTCTCGGCGAACGCGGGGTCGAGGTGCGACTCCTCCGCGAGCGCGCGCAGGCGGGCGATCTGACGCCCCTCCCGCTCGAGGTCGGCGGCCGGCAGGCCGTGCGCCGCCTTCAGCCGCCCCACCTTCTGCGTGAACTTGAAGCGCTCGGCGAGCAGGTGGATCAGGGCCGCATCGATGTTGTCGATGCTCTGTCGGATCTGCTCCAGCTCGGCCCGTGCTTCGGCCTCGTCGCGCGCCACGTCGTCGGTCATGCCTCCGACCCTAACCGACGACGAAGGCCCCCTCCCGGCAGCGGGAGGGGGCCTTCGCGCAAGTCGCGTCAGTCGACGATGTTGAGCTCGACCGGGATGTTGCCGCGCGTCGCGTTCGAGTAGGGGCACAGCGTGTGCGCCTTCTCGGCGACGGCGTGCGCCTCCTCGGCGCTGGCCTTCGGGACGTAGATGTCGAGCTCGACCGCGAGGCCGAACCCGCCGGAGTCGTTCTTGCCGATCGAGACGCTCGCCGACACGGCCGCATCGGTCGTGTCGATCTTCAGCTCGCGGCCGGCGCCGTGCAGGGCCCCGAGGAAGCAGGCCGAGTACCCGGCGGCGAAGAGCTGCTCGGGGTTCGTGCCGTCTCCGGAGCCGCCGAGCTCCTTCGGCGGGCGCGTGTCGAGGTCGAGGCGGTCGTCCTCGGTGCGGACGTGGCCGTCGCGTCCTCCACCGGAGGCGTGGGCGATAGCGGTGTAGAGAGCATCCATGCCCCTATCCCACCACCTCCCACCCGAGTGCGAGGTGAACGCCGGATGCACGCCGCCTCGGAGCCGAGCATCCGCTCGGAAAGAGCACCGCGGTGCCGTCAAGCCCCTCCCACCGGGAGCGCGCGGGGTGTGGCGTGGAACACGACGCCCGGTGATCAGCCGGGCAGAACGGAGCAGGCAATGCGCGCACTCACCTGGCAGGGCATCGAGAAGGTCTCGGTCGAGACGGTTCCCGACCCCCGCATCCAGCAGCCCACGGACGCGATCGTCCGCATCACCTCGACGGCGATCTGCGGCTCGGATCTGCACCTGTACCGCCTCCTCGGCCCCTACCTCGACAAGGGCGACGTGCTCGGCCACGAGCCGATGGGCATCGTCGAGGAGGTCGGCAGCGCGATCACGAAGCTCAAGGTCGGCGACCGTGTGGTGGTGCCGTTCAACATCTCCTGCGGCGAGTGCTTCATGTGCCGCCGGGGACTGCAGTCGCAGTGCGAGACCACGCAGGTCACCGAGTACGGCTCGGGTGCCTCGCTCTTCGGCTACACCAAGATGTACGGCCAGGTCCCCGGCGGCCAGGCGGAGCTCCTCCGCGTGCCCCTCGCCGACTACAACACTGTCGTCGTCGGCACCGACCTTCCCGACGAGCGCTACCTGTTCCTCAGCGACATCGTGCCCACCGCGTGGCAGGGCGTCGACTACGCGCAGGTGCCCGACGGAGGCTCGCTCGTCGTCTTCGGGCTCGGCCCGGTCGGCCAGTTCGCGTCCCGCATCGGCGTGCACAAGGGCTACCGCGTGCTCGCGGTCGACCCGGTCGCCGAGCGCCGCGCGATGGCGGCGCGCCACGGAGTCGAGGTCTTCGACCTCTCGGACGACATCGCCGACCAGCTGCGCGACCTGACCGACGGACGCGGCCCCGACTCCGTCGTCGACGCCGTGGGCATGGAGGCGCACGGCTCGCCGATGGGCTCCTTCGCGCAGACGATGGCGGGCCTGCTGCCCGACCCGATCGCGCGGAAGGCGATGGACACGGTCGGAGTCGACAGGCTCGCCGCGGTCACCGCGTCGCTCGACCTGGTGCGCCGCGGCGGCACCGTCTCGCTGAGCGGCGTCTACGGCGGCGAGGCCGACCCGCTGCCGCTCAAGTCGATGTTCGACAAGCAGGTCACGGTGAAGATGGGGCAGTGCAACGTGAAGCGCTGGATCGACGAGCTGCTGCCGCTCGTCGAGGACTCGAGCGACCCGCTGGGCGTCATGGACCTCGTGACCCACCGCGCCCCGCTCGAGGACGCACCGGGCCTCTACGAGACCTTCCAGAAGAAGGAGGACGGCTGCATCAAGGTCGTCCTGCAGCCGTAGCGGTCTCCGAGGACGGTCGGGGGAGGCGCCGCATCGCGAAGCCTTCCCCGATCCTGCTGGTCGAGTAGCAGGAAGGGCCGGCAGCACCGGGGGCGACCTCGGGGAAGGGCGGCGTACAGCACGCCCCGGGAACGACGAAGGCGGCGCCCCCGTGGGGACGCCGCCTTCGTGGTGAGACCTACTTGAAGACGTCCTTGACGTCCTCGCCGACCTTCTTGGTCGACGCCGCGGCCTGGTCCTTCTGGCCCTCGGCCTTCAGGCTGTCGTCGTTCTTGTGGTCGCCCAGGGCTTCCTTCGCCTTGCCGGCGATGTCCTGAGCGGCGTTCTTGATCTTGTCATCGAGCCCCATAGTGGTGCCTCCTTCGTGATCGGTGGTACTTACCGAGGACCGTAGGAGGGCAGCCTGCTCGTCCCCTGAATGCGGGGAGGGGGTTGCTCGCGGGTCAGCGCAGTGCCACCATTCGCGCCCGGTCTCAGGTCGCGGGGGTGGCCGTCTCGGACGGCTCCGACGGCGTCGGCTCGTTCGTCGGCGTGCGGGTCGACCCGTCGTCGGCGCTCGTCGGCTCGACGACGCCCGACTGCACCGGCGTCTGCGCGTCCCCCGTGCAGCCGGCGAGGAGGCCGGCCAGCAGAGCGGAGGCGCCGAGCGCTCCCAGAACACGGCCGGCGGTGCGGGCGGGCGTGTGGAGACGGAGGGAAGTCATGCCGGCGACGCTAGGCGGGTCCTGCCCTCCCCGGCAGGGGCTTGACTTCCCCTCCCCCCGCTCGCGGGCCACCCGCGTGGCCTGGGCGCGTGATGGTAGCCCCGGACGAGGGGCGAGCGCTACGGCCTTTGCACGGTTTCGGGGGCCTCGCAGACTGGCCACGCCGGCACGCATCCACCCCCCGACTCGATCCTGGAAGGGAACGACGATGTCTACCATCGATCCCGCTTCACCCCCCTTCGGAGACGGCGCTGCGAACTTCGCCGCGACCGACACGACCTCCGACACCACCACCACTGCTCACTCCACGCCGGGCTCCGGCTCGTCGGGCTCCGGCTCGTCGAGCACCGTCGACGCCGCGAAGGAGCAGGCGGGCGCTGCCAAGGAGCAGGCCACCTCCGTCGCCGGCGACGCCAAGCAGGCCGCGGGCGACGTCGTCGCCACGGGCAAGGAGGAGGCGGCGAACGTCGCTCAGGAGGCCAAGACCCAGGTCAAGGACCTCCTCGACCAGAGCCGCGGCCAGCTCACCGAGCAGGCCCACGCCCAGAAGGACAACGCCGCCAAGGGCGCCCGCGCCTTCAGCGACGACCTCACCGCGCTCGCGAACGGAGAGGGCGGCCAGGACAACATGGCCGCGAACCTCGTCTCGAACCTCGCCGGCCGCGCTCAGGGCGTCGCCACCTGGCTCGAGGACCGCGAGCCCGCCGAGCTGCTGGAGGACGTGAAGTCGTTCGCCCGCCGCCGCCCGGGTGCGTTCATCCTGATCGCCGCCGCGACCGGCCTCGTCGCCGGCCGCCTGGTGCGCGCCCTCACGGCCGAGGCGAAGGACGAGAAGGAGGCCGCGAGCGACACCTCCGGCCCCGAGTTCGCCGCCCCCGCCGCGTCGACCTACGGCACGACCCGTGCCGACCACCTCCCCACCGAGCCGATCGCCGACCCGCTGAGCGTGCCGCCGACCTCGGCCGGCTACGACTCCTTCCCGACGGGAACGCGACCGTGACCGACTCCTCCGGAGCGCATCGCGCCGGGTTCGGCGAGCCCACCCCCGACCAGCGCGCCGGCAGCACCTCGCTCGGCGATCTGCTCGGCGAGGTCTCGCGCGACCTGTCGACCCTGATCCGCCAGGAGATGGCCCTCGCCAAGGCCGAGCTCAAGGAGTCCGCCGGCAAGGCGGGCAAGGGCGCGGGCCTGCTCGGTGGAGCGGGCTACGCGGCGATCATGGCCGTGCTGTTCCTCTCGATCGCCCTCTGGTGGGCGCTCGGCACCCTGATCGGCAACGGCTGGTCCGGGGTCGTCGTCGCCGTCATCTGGGGCATCGTCGCCGCGATCCTGTACTCCGTCGGGCGCAAGAGCCTGAAGACCATCGACGGGGCCCCGGAGACGGTCGACTCCCTCAAGAAGATTCCCGAAACCCTCAAGCCGAACGGGGCAGGACGATGACGTACGACGCAGCAAGCACTGACTACTCGAACAAGACACCGGAGGAGATCCGGGCCGAGATCGAGCGGACCCGCCTCGAGCTCGGCGGAGACGTCGACGCCCTCGCCGAGAAGGTCAGCCCCAGCGCCATCGCGCAGCGCCAGACCGACAAGGTGAAGTCGGCCGTCGGCTCCGTCCGCGACCGCGTGATGGGCGCCGCGCACGACGCGGGCGACTCCGTCTCGGGAGGCGCCGACTCCGTCAAGGGCGCGGCCGGATCGGTCAAGGGCAAGGCCGAGGGCAACCCGCTCGCGGTCGGCCTGATCGCGCTCGGTGCGGGCATGCTCATCGCGTCGCTGATCCCGGCCTCGAGCGCCGAGAAGCAGGCCGCGTCGAAGGTCAAGGAGACGGCTCAGCCCGTCGTCGACAAGGTCACGGACGCCGCGAAGGAGGCCGCAGGCGAGCTCCGCGAGCCCGCCCAGCAGGCCTTCGCCTCGGTCAAGGAGACCGCGACCGACGCCGCGCAGAACGTCAAGGAGGCGGGAGCGTCCGCCACCGACGACGTCAAGGACTCGGCCCGCGAGGCCAAGCACGCGGTGCAGGAGAACGGGCAGGCCTAGCCTGCGCTCGATCGACGGGCGGTGGACCTCCGGGTCCGCCGCCCGTCGTCGTCTCCCGGGAATACCTCCGGCCCGGACGCTCTTGCCACCCGTATGAGATCGATCGTCTACTCCTCCACCGGCGCCTCCTCCGTCCTCTCGCTCGTCGACCGCGAACCGGCCGACCCCGGGGCCGGTGAGGTGCGCGTGCGCGTGGTCGCCTCCGGTGTGAACCCCACCGACTGGAAGGCGCGCGCGGGAGGCGACCTGGCCTTCGACGAGGTCGTGCCGAACCAGGACGGCGCAGGAGTCGTCGACGCGCTCGGCGACGGCGTCGACGGCCTGGCCGTGGGCGACCGCGTCTGGGTGCACCTCGCCGCTCACCGCCGGCCCACGGGCACCGCGCAGCAGTGGACCGTGCTGCCCGCGAACCGCGTCGTCCGCCTGCCGGACGGCGTGGGCTTCGACCTGGGCGCGAGCCTCGGAGTCCCCGCGATGACCGCCCACCGGGCGCTGACCGTGCACGAGCACGGGCCCGCGCGCCTGTCGCCCGGCGCGCTCGCGGGCCGCACCGTCCTCGTGCAGGGCGGTGCGGGAGCCGTCGGGCACGCGGCCATCCAGCTCGCGGCCTGGGCCGGGGCGACCGTGATCGCCACCGTCAGCAGCGACGGCAAGGCCGCGCTCGCCACGGCGGCCGGCGCGCACCACGTCCTGCAGTACCCCGACGAGGCGCTCGCCGCGCGGATCCTCGAGATCGCGCCCGAGGGCGTCGAGCAGATCGTCGAGGTCGCGCCCGCGCAGAACGCGGCGCTCGACGTGGAGGTGCTCGCGAACCACGGCAGCATCGGCTACTACGCGAACAACAACGGAGACGACTTCTCGGTCCCGATCGTCGCGAGCTTCGCGAAGAACGCTCGCTGGCAGGGGCTGCTGCTCTACACGGTCGGCGACGAGGCCCTGCAGGCCGCCGCGGAGGACATCACCGCCGCCCTCGAGGACGGCGCTCTGCCCGTCGGCGAGTCCGCCGGCCTGCCGCTCACCTGGTTCCCCCTCGAGGAGACCGCGGCCGCCCACGACGCCGTCGAGGCGGGCGTGACCGGCAAGGTCCTCATCCGCGTCTCCGACGAGGCCTGACCGCCCGCGAGGGAACCCCGGACCGTCGACGCCGCCTGAGAAGGCCGGCTCCCTCGACGGTTCGGGGTTCCCTCGGCTTCGGGTCCCTCAGCCGCGCAGCGGCGGCGAGCCCGCGACGGTGGCGCGGTCGCCCAGCCCGGCGACCAGCTCGGCGAGCGCCTCCTCCGCGGTGACGGTCGGCTCCCAGCCGAGGACGGTCCGCGCCCGCTCCGTCGACATCACCGGGACGTTGCCCGCGATGTCCAGCCAGCCCGCGTCGGTGCGCTGGAGGCGGAGGTGCCAGGTCGCGGTCACGATCGACCGCAGAAGACCGAAGGGCACCGTCACCAGGCGTGCGC
Organism: Rathayibacter sp. VKM Ac-2759; assembly: GCF_009834225.1. Lineage (NCBI taxonomy): Bacteria > Bacillati > Actinomycetota > Actinomycetes > Micrococcales > Microbacteriaceae > Rathayibacter > Rathayibacter sp. VKM Ac-2759. The sequence continues at coordinate 188,720 of NZ_CP047176.1, read as the reverse complement.
CGAACGCGTCGGCGAGGCGCTGCGGAGTGAGCACCGGCTCCGCGGCGACGTTGAACGCCCCGCCGGCGCGCTGGTCGAGAACCCGCCAGAAGGCGTCGGCCACGTCGTCGGCGTGCACGCCCTGGAAGATCAGGCTCTTCGGCAGCGGCAGCACCGGAGGCTTCAGCGCCCTCAGCCAGCGCGTCGGGTACCGCGGCCCGGCGAACAGCCCCGCGATCTCGGTCGCCGCCCCGCGCTGGAAGACCAGGCCCGGGCGCAGCCGGGTGACGACCACCTCCGGATGCGCCGCCTCGAACGCGTCGAGCGCGCGCTCGTTGGCGGCCTTGTGCCGGCTGTAGGTCGAGGTGTGCAGCCCTCCGGTCGGCCAGCTCTCGTCGACGCGGATCGTCTTCGGCGCCGCGCTGTAGGCGCCGACCGAGGACGCGACGGCCACCTGGCCCACTCCCGCCGCCGCAGCGGCCTCGAGCACCGCGGCGGTGCCTCCGACGTCGACCAGCCGCTGGAACGGCTCGTCGTGGCTCGGCTGCAGCGCCCACGCGAGGTGCACGACCGCATCCATCCCCGCGAACGCCTCGCGGAGCCGCCGCGGCGCCTCGCTCGACGCCACGTCCACCTCGGCCCAGTGGACATCGCGGTACTCCGGCGACTCCGGCCGTGCGGCGCGGCGCGCGACCCCGACGATCTCCTCCACCGACGGCTCGCCCTGGAGCCGCCGCAGCAGTGCCGTGCCCAGATTGCCGGTCGCCCCGACGATCGCGATGCGCATGTGATGGTCCCTCCGCGAGCGGCGCGAGTGCCGCCGTCCTCCGAGGCTAGGCAGCGCTCCTCGCACTGCGGAGGCGCTTGACACCCGCCGCCTAGCCCACCCGCGCACCGCGGCGCATCCCCGCGCGGTCGCGAGCGCCGGTCCCTAGCCTGGGGCCATGCCCCTCCCCCGACGCGATCCCTCCGTGCGCCATGTGATCGACGGGGTCGAGCTGCGCTCCTACGCCACCGGCCGCTCCGACGCCCGTCGCACCTTCCTGCTGATCCACGGGATCGGGATGTCGCACCACACGTTCTCGCAGCTCGCCGTGCACCTCCGCGAGCACGGCCGCGTGATCGCGGTCGACCTCGCCGGATTCGGCTCCAACCGGATGCCTCGGCAGCGGGTCGGCATCGCCGATCACGCCCGCCTCCTCGCGCGGGTGCTGGAAGACCGCGGCGTCCCGAGCGCGATCGTCGTCGGGCACTCGATGGGCAGCCAGGTCGCCGTCGAGCTCGCGGTCCGCTCGCCCGAGCTCGTCGACGGAGTGGTCCTCATCGGCCCGGTCGTCGACCCGGAGCGTCCCACAGCGCTGCAGCAGGGGCTGGCGCTCGCCCGCGACACGCTCGGCGAGCCGCTGCCCGTCGATCTGCTCGTCTTCGCCGACTACGTGCGCGGAGGCGTCCGCTGGTACCTGAGGCAGCTGCCCGAGATGCTGCACTACCCGATCCAGCGGCGCCTCGCCGCCGTCACCCGGCCCGTGCTCGTCGTCCGCGGTCACGACGACCCGGTCGGCACCCGCGACTGGTGCGAGCGCCTCGTCGCGCACGCCGCCGACGGCCGCCTGCTCGAGATGCGCTCCTCCCGCCACGTCGTGCCGCGGACGGAGGCCGAGCCGCTCGCCCGCGCGCTCGGCCGCTTCGCCGACGACCTCGAGGGGGCGGTCGTCCGATGACGCGCGTGAAGGACCTGCTCCGCGACGCCGTCTGGTGGGCCGAGGACTACGCCTACGCGATCGCCTGGCAGGTGCGCGGGTTCCTCTCGCGCCGCGCGCCCGACGACTACCTCTCGGGAGACCTGCGGCCGATCCTGGTGCTGCCGGGGATCTGGGAGACGTGGTCCTTCCTCCGCCCGATCATCGATCCCCTGCACGAGCACGGCCACCCGCTGCACGTGCTCACGAGCCTCGGGCGCAACGGCCGCCCGGTGGTGCGGACGGCCGAGGACGTCGCCGCCTACCTCGCCGAGCACGACCTGCGCGATGTCGTCGTGGTCGCGCACAGCAAGGGCGGGCTGATCGGCAAGTACGTGATGACCGAGCTCGACCCCGAGGGCCGCGTCGACCGGATGGTCGCGGTGTCGACGCCGTTCGGCGGCTCCCGGTACGCCGCCTACCTGCCGCTGAAGAGCCTCCGGTCGTTCTCGCCGCGCGACGCGACGACCCTGCTGCTCTCGGGCCGGCTCGAGGCGAACGCGCGCATCACCTCGGTCTACGGGCTCTTCGATCCGCACATCCCCGAGGGCAGCAGGCTCGAGGGCGCGACGAACGTGCGGATCGAGACGGGCGGGCACTTCCGCATCCTGGGCGACCAGGGGACGCTCAAGGCCGTCGTGAAGGCGGTCTCGGCCTAGGGCGTCGAGCTCTCGCCCTCCGCGGGCGGCGGAGTGATCGCGGTCGCGTCGGGCGGGCAGTCGATCGCCCTGACGACGCCGTCGCCGGAGTCGTCGTTCGCGACCGGTCCGGCGGCCGCGAACGACACCTCGAAGCAGAACGCGTCGGCGCCGGCGTCGGGGAACTCCGTCGCATCGACCGGCGTCTGGAACGACAGCGTGCCGAACGCGCCCTCGGGCGTCTCGGCGTCGTAGGAGGCGATGCCGATCAGATCGACCCCCTCCGCGGCGGTCGCCGTCGCCTCGCGCGCGAAGCCGAAGGTGTCGGCCTGGGGGCCGGTGAGCGACTCGACGAGCGCGGTCACCCGGTCGCGCGACTCCTCGCGGGCCGCCGCCGTCGTGTCGGCGGCCTCCTCGGCGGCCGGAGCCGTGCAGCCGGCGAGCGCCAGCACCGTCAGGAGGACAGCGGCCGCTCGCGTCTGCTTCACGCCCCCGACCCTAGCGTGGCCCCGCCGGGCCGCGCCCGCTCGTAGCAAGCCTTCCTCGTCCTGCGCAAACCCCTTTGCCCGGCGGACGGCTCGGCGGAGCGTGGAGGGATGGCTTCCCCCCGCACGACCGGACCGACCGAGCTCCTCCTGGTGCGCCACGGCGAGAGCACGGCGAACATCGCGGCGAGCGCCGCCGAGAGGGCGGGCGCGCTCGACATCGAGGTCGACCGCCGTGACGCCGACGTGCTGCTCTCCCCCGCGGGCGAGGAGCAGGCCCGTGCGCTCGGCCGATGGCTCGCGGCGGAGGCCGCACCCGTCTCCGCGTGGACCTCGCCGTATCTGCGGGCGTCCTCGACCGCCCGGCTCGCCCTCGCCGAGGCAGGGCTCGATCTGACGCTGCGCGCCGACGAGCGGCTGCGCGACCGCGACCTGGGCATCACCGACCGCTTGACCACGGCCGGCGTCCGCGCGCGGTTCCCCGAGGAGGCGGCGAGGCGGGAGTGGCTCGGCAAGTACTACTACCGGCCGCCGGGCGGCGAGTCGTGGACCGATCTCGCCCTCCGGGTCCGCTCGTTCCTCGACCACCTCGACGTCGCCGCGCCCGCGGGGCCCGTCGCCCTGTTCTGCCACGACGCCGTGGTCCTGATCATCCGCTCGGTCTGCGAGGGGCTCACCGAGCGCGAGCTGCTCGACATCGGAGCATCGACTCCGGTGGCGAACGCCTCGGTCACCCGGCTCGTGCGCGACGGGCAGGAGTGGACGCTCGAGCGCTTCAACCACACCGCGCACCTCGACCGCGCGGGCGCACCGGTCACGGAGCACGACGACCGCGAGGCCGGGGAGGGCGACCCCCATGAGTGAGATCATCGACCGTGCGCTCCTCGAGCGCGACTGGCCACTGCCCGCCCTCGAGGGCTCGAAGCACGCGCGCGGCGACGTCGTGATCGTGGGCGGCGCCCGCAAGACGCCGGGAGCGGCGATCCTGGCGGGCATCGCCGCGCTGCGCGTCGGCGCGGGCCGCATCACCCTCTGCGTGGCGGAGTCGGTCGCCTCCGCCACCGCGGTGGCACTGCCGGAGTGCGGAGTGATCCCGCTGGAGGAGTCGCGGAGCGGCTCGATCTCTGGCCGGGGGCTCGCCGCGCTCGAGGGCGAGCTGAGCTCGGCCGACGTCGCCCTCGTCGGCCCCGGTCTCGACGATCCCAAGGCCACGGCGGCGACCCTCCGGGCGCTGGTGCCGCTCCTGCGCGAGGTCCCCGCCGTGCACCTCGACGCCTTCCCCCTCGGCGTCCTCCCCGGGCAGCCGCGGGTGGCCCGGGCGCTCGCGGGACGCCTCCTGCTCACGCCCAACAGCGAGGAGGGCTCCCGCCTGCTGGGCGCCGACGTCGACGACCTCGAGCAGGCGGCCGTCGCCGTCGCCCGGCGCTACGGCGCGGTCGTCAGCCTCTCGAACGTGATCGCCGATCCGGAGGGGACCGTCCTGCGCGTCATCGGGGAGCACCCCGGGCTCGCGACCGCCGGCAGCGGCGACGTCCTGGCCGGAGCGACGGCCGGCCTGCGTGCGCGCGGAGCCGGCGCCGTCTCCGCCGCGGCCTGGGGCGCGCACCTGCACACGCAGGCCGACACGCGTCTCGCCGCTCGAGTCGGTCCGGCCGGCTACCTCGCCCGCGAGATCCCCGGCGAGTTCCCCGCACTGCTCGCCTGAGCGCGGCACCACCGCGCGGCGGAGAGGCCGGTCAGCGTGCGGCGGTCAGCGTGCGACGTCGGCGACCGCGAACGAGACTCCCGGAGTGATCAGGATCGACGTCTTCCGCGGCTCTCCCTCGCCCTGGTTGACCGAGAGCCAGCGCGACGCCGACCCGTCGAGCGCGCGCTCGACGCTCTCGCGCACCTCGGCGGCGGTGGTGTCGTGCAGGCTGTACGGCTGCCCGCCGTAGGTGATGTCGACCCGCTTCACAGCACGCTCTCCTCGGTCTGCCGGCTCCCGCCGCGCGGCTCCTCGCTGATCCGCAGCCCGTGGGCGGTGTGCGAGTCCGAGATCAGCTGGCGGATCCACTCCGGGTTGATGGCGGGCGCACGGCCGCCGTGGTACTTGAAGCGCAGGGGGATCGCCGGGTGCAGCCAGATGGAGGTGCGTCCGTCGCCGACGGCCTGCGAGTCCTTCCACGAGAAGTAGAAGGACTCGTTGCGTGCCAGCTTCGAGCCGATGACGATCTGCAGGTGCGCCAGCAGGCGGTCGTCGAAGTCGGCTTCGAGCGTCGAGTCGTAGATCAGGCGACCCATGAGGTCTCTCCGTTCAGGCTGACGTGCACCCCGCAGAAGGGCGGCACACGGTTGCTCACGATCCTACCCAGCGCCTCGCGGGTCACCAGTTCTCGTCCTGGTCGTCGAATCGCGTCATCTCGGCGTCGTGGTGCGAGGCGCCCTCCGCGCCCTCCTCGGCGACGGGCCGCGAGACCCCGAGCCGCTCGGACTCGCGGGTGAACCGCTCGACGAGCTCGTCGTCGAGGATCTCGTCGGCGTCACTGTCCTCGGTCTCCGAGAACAGCTGGCTCGCCGGCCCGATGAGCAGCGCAGCGCGACCGACGTCGCCCGAGGGACGGCGGACCGGGATCTCGACCGTCATCGAGCCCTTCGTCATGGCCAGAGCCTCGGCGTACCGCAGCAGCGACCGGGCGATCGCGGTTCCGGTGAGCACAGAGCTTCCGGCGTAGTGGATCCGTTCCATCCCCCCTTCCTACCCCTCGCCCGGCCGGAAGGTGCACCCGGTTGCGCGGGGATCCTCCGACGCGCTAGCGAGCCGAGGTGATGCGCCGGTCGAGAGCATCCCGGACCGCGGGCCACTCCTCGACCAGGATCGAGTGCACCGCCGTGTCGCGCCACGAGCCGTCGGTCCGGCGCTGGTCGTGGCGGAGCACGCCCTCGAAGACCGCCCCGAGACGGAGGATCGCGGCACGCGACCGCGCGTTGGCGGCGTCGGCCTGCAGCTTCACCCGCGAGTAGCCGCTGTCGAACGCGAGCCCGAGCAGCAGCCGCTTCGCGTCCGGGTTCACCGCCGTGGCCCAGACCTCGGGGGCGTAGGCGGTCCAGCCGAGGTGCGCCGCCTCCTTGGCCTCGTCGAAGTCGGCGAGGGAGGTGGTGCCGACCACGCGGCCGTCGAGCAGCACCGCGTAGGAGTTGCCCGTGGTCCACGGGTAGTAGCGGCGGACGAACGCGCGGAAGTCCTCGAGCGACTCCGGGAGTCCGGCGGGGCCGCCTCCGTAGCCGTTCGCGAAGACCTCGGGACGGGCGATCGCGCGGTGCAGGGGCTCGACGTGCTCGTCGGTCAGCGGCTCGAGGACGACGACGCGCCCCGTGAGGGCGGTGGGGGCGGGGCGGCGGATGCTCACCCGGACATTCTGGGGTCAGCGCCGCGAGCCGAGGAGTCCAGACGGCGTGCCAGCATGTGGTCCATGGACAGCGCCGCGATGTTCGAGACCTCCGCCACCGCCTTCCTCCGTCTGCTGGAGCGGATCGGGGACGACCAGTGGACCGACCCGGGCCTGGGCGACTGGGACGTCCGCGGGCTGGCCGGTCACACCGCACGCGCGGTCCTCACCGTCGAGACGTACCTGCGCGCCGACGACCCTGGTCGGAGGACGATCGACGACGCCCCCGCCTACTACCGCGCGCTCGCGGGTACCGTCGCCGACCCCGGCGAGGTCGCCCGGCGCGGAGTCGAGGCGGGCGTGTGGCTCGGCGACGCACCGGGCGCGGCCGTCGCCGAGGCCCTCGAGCGCGCGACGGCCCTCGTCGCCGAGCAGCCCCGCGGCCGGCTCGTCTCGATCGGCGGGCACGGCATCGAGCTCGACGAGTACCTCCGCACCCGCGTGCTCGAGCTGGTCGTGCACACGATCGACCTGTCGCGGGCCACGGGGATCCCGCACGCTCTCCCCGCCGAGGCCGTGGAGGCGTGCTGCGCTCTCGCGGGCGCCCTGGCCGCGCGCGCCGGCCGGGCGGAGGAACTCCTGATGGCCCTCAGCGGGCGCGAGCGGCTCGCCGAGGGCTTCTCGGTGGTCTGAGGCTCAGGCCACGGCGAGCGCCGCGACCGGAGTCACGCGGGTCGCGCGGCGCGCGGGCACGACCGCCGAGACCACGGTGATCACGGTGGCGACGACGACCACGGCGACGAGCACGGGCACGGGGATGCCCGGCGCCATCAGGCCGACGCCCTGCAGCGAGCCGAACACCGCGATCGCGCCGCTCCAGCCGTACGCGATGCCCAGGAGGAGACCGAGCATGGTCGCCGCCACGATCATCTGCGCCGCTTCGAGGACGACCATCGAGCGCACCTGCGACGCCGTGAGTCCGAGCGCGCGGAGCAGCCCCAGCTCGCGGCGGCGCTGCAGCACGCTCAGCGACAGGGTGTTCACCATGCCGACCGCCGCGAGCACGACCGAGAAGCCGAGCAGCACGCTCATCACCGCGGTGCTGGCCGAGATGAACTGCTCGAGTGCCGCGATCACCTCGGGGTTCCTCTCGCCGGAGGCCCGCACGACCGTGCCGAAGGTCTCGGCGGCGACGGCGAACATCGTGACCAGCGTCACTCCGATCACGAGCCCGATGACGGCGCGAGCGCTGCGTGCGGGATGCCGGATCGCGTTGGCCGACGCGAGCCGCGCGACGGGCCCGCGGCCGAACGCCCTCCCCACGAGCGAGGTCAGCGGAGGCAGCAGCACCGGCGCGCCGAGGATCACTCCCGTGAAGGAGACCATCCCGCCCACCAGGCCGATCAGGACGCCGGCCGGCGAGACGAGACCCACCACGACGCCGCCCGCGAGCAGCGCGAACCCGACGACGACGAGCACGATCGCGACGGCGTTGCGCCCGCGTCGACCGCGCAGCTCGTCGTAGCGCGGCTCGGCGGAGGAACCCGCCGCCTCGGCCGGAGCGACCTCGAGCACGCGGCGCGACCCCGCCCACGAGGCGATGACGGTCGAGGCCACCACGGCGAGGAACGGGAGCACCAGTCCCGGCGAGGCGAGCGGCACCCCGAAGCGGTCGAGAGCGCCGGTCCGGAACGCGATCTCGGCGCCGCCGGCGACCAGCACGACCGCGACGACCACGCCGATCCCGGCTCCGAGGACACCCTGCCGGAACCCGCCGCGCACGATCTCGCCGCGGAGGGAGCGGCCGGAGGCGCCGAGCAGGCGCAGGAGCGCGATCTCGCGGGTCCGGCCCGCGATGACGGTCGAGACCGCGTTGGCCGTGACGACGCCGCCGACGAACACCGCGATGCCGAAGAAGACGGCACCGACGACGGCGAGCATGAGGCCGATCGGGCCGACGTCGTCGAGGCCCGCGGCCGCGAAGGCGGCGGTGAGGTCGGTGATGAGCTGCACGAGGATGCCGCCGAACGCCCCCGAGAGGGCCGCGACGGTGACGATCGCGCCTCCGCCCTGCCGCGAACCGGTGCGGACGCCGCTCACGCCGCACGCTCCATCGCGAGCATGGCGCTCGAGATCTCCTCGGCGCTCATCCCCCGGCGGTCGTCGACGACGACCCCGTCGCGGAGGAAGACGATGCGGTCGGCGTACGCCGCGGCGATCGGGTCGTGGGTCACCATCGCGATCGACTGCCCGTACTCGCGGGTCGAGGTGCGCAGGAGGGTCAGCACCTCCCGCCCGGTGCGGGAGTCGAGGTTGCCGGTGGGCTCGTCGGCGAAGATCAGCTGCGGGCGGGTGGCGAGCGCCCGGGCGATGGCGACGCGCTGCTGCTGACCGCCCGACAGCTCGTAGGGCCGGTGCGCGAGGCGCTCGCGGAGCCCGAGCGAGACGACGAGGCTCCCGATCCACTCCTCCTCCTCGGCGGTGACCGCCCGGCCGTCGAGCTCGAACGGCAGGCGGATGTTGCCGCGCACGTCGAGCGTCGGGACGAGGTTGAACGCCTGGAAGACGAACCCGACGCTGCGCCGGCGGAGCAGGGTGAGCTCGGCGTCGCCCATCGCGGTGATCTCGACGTCGCCGAGGAACACGCGGCCCTCCGAGGCGGAGTCGAGGCCGGCGAGCACGTGCATGAGGGTCGACTTGCCCGAGCCGCTCGGGCCCATGACGGCCGTGAACTCGCCGCGCTCGATCGCGAGGGTGACGCCGTCGAGGGCGACGACGGGAGGCGTGGAGCCGTAGAGCTTGCGCACGTTCTCGACGCGCGCCACGACGGTGGAGGTCTGATTCTGCATGCCTCCGACGCTACGGAGGCGCCCGTGTCGCGGTCGTCGCCCGCCGGGCCCGCCCCGTCATCCGCGTGGGCTCCGGCGCGTCATCCCTCCGGGGGACGGGTCAGCGGGGGCGGGTCAGCGGGGCCGGAGTCCTGCGCGGCGGAGGGCGAGAGCGGCCAGCGCGGAGGTGGCGGCCGAGTCGCCCCGGCGCCAGGCGGGGACCGCATCGGGGTGCGCGGCGAGGATGTCGCGCGGCGACGCCTCCGTGAGCGCGCGCAGCGCCAGCAGCTCGGAGCCGGTCGGCGTCGCGCCGAGCGCCCGCAGCTCGGCGGTCCGCCGGGCGAAGCGCAGCCGGGGCCGCAGCCACAGCACGGCCAGCAGCAGGAGCGGCAGCCCGCCGACAGCGAGCCCGGCGACCACCGCGAGCGTCGTCGCGAGCTGCTGCTGGTCGCGGCCGGCGGCGGCGAGGACGGCTCCGGCTCCGCTCGCCTCGTCGAAGGGCGCCCGGACGGCGTCGCCGAGCAGCGGGATCCCGCCGAGGGTCGACCCCGCGTCGCTCATCGTCGTGCCGAATCCGCTCCCCGCGCTCTCGAGCCGGCGGCCGATCTCGGCGAGCCCGGCGATGAGCGTGCCGACCGCGATGCCGGCGGCCACGGCGATCACCGCGACGGCGATCGCGAGAGCATCGGCCACGATCTGCCGCGCGCGCACGGCGGGGAGGTCGGCGTAGATCTGCATGCGCCGATTATCCGGGCACTCCGGTGCTGCTCCGTCGACAACGAAGGATGGATTCGTCGGAGAGACCTCGGATCCGCATGAAGCGGACGTCCAACGGAGTCCATCCTGAATTCTTGACGTCACGTCGCCGGACGAGTGCGCAGACGGCTCCTCCACACCCCCGCGCGCTCGTCCTCCTGCCCCGGAACACCGGATCGGGCGACCACACCGACCTGCTTCTCGCGATCCTCGGCTGATGGACCTCGAGGCGGAACTGCACCGGCGCGGCGGCATCGCGAGCAGAAGTGCGCTGGTGGCGGCGGGGGCGACCGACCGCCGGCTGGCCTCGGCCGTCACCACCGGCACCCTCGTTCGCGGCCGCCGCGGCATGTACGCCTCGGGCCTGCTCCCCGAGGCCTCGCTCGTCGTCTTCCGCCTGGGCGGGCGCTTCGCTGCGACGGACGCGGCTCTGGGTGCTCAGATCGCGTCAGCTGCACGTGTGGGTCCCACCGAACGCTGCGCGCCTGCGAGCGCCGCGCGCAGTCCGCCTTCACTGGGATCCGGCGTGGCCGGACGACGAGCCGCTGCGGGTCTCGATCGGGCACGCACTCCTGCAGCTCGGCCGCACTGCCGGTGCGGAGGACATGCTCGTCGCACTCGAGTCCGCGCTCGAGAAGCGGCTCCTCGACCGCGACGACGTGGATCGGATCCGCGCCGCCTGTCCCGCGAGACTGCACGCCGCACTCGGCTTCGTCCGTGATGACGCGGGCAGCGGGCTCGAGACGCTCGCGCGCTGGCGCCTGCACCTCATCGGCGTCGATGCCAGGACTCAGGTCTGGATCGCCGGGGTCGGCCGCGTCGATCTCCTGATCGGCTCGAGCCTGATCATCGAGCTCGACGGCCGCTCCACGCACGACTTCGAGAACGACCGTCGCCGGGACCTGTTCGCCGCGAAGGACGGCTACGTCACCCTCCGCTTCTCAGCGACGCAGGTGCTGACCGCGTGGCCCGAGGTGGAGGCGGCGGTCCTCGCCGCGATCGAGCGCGGCCTGCACCGGCTCTGAGGTCAGAGCAGGTCGTGCAGCACGACGACCTGCTCGCGCTCCGGGCCGACGCCGATCGCCGAGAAGCGGGCGCCGCTCATCGCCTCGAGCGCGCGGACGTAGTCCTGCGCCGTCTGCGGCAGGTCCGAGAACTCGCGGCAGCCCGAGATGTCCTCCTGCCAGCCGGGGAACTCCTCGTAGATCGGCTTCGCGTGGTGGAAGTCGCTCTGCGAGACGGGCACCTCGTCGTGGCGGACGCCGTCGACGTCGTAGGCGACGCAGACCGGGATCGTCTCGAGGCCCGAGAGCACGTCGAGCTTGGTGAGGACGAAGTCGGTGACGCCGTTGATGCGCGCCGAGTAGCGGGCGATCGGGGCGTCGTACCAGCCGCAGCGGCGCGGGCGCCCCGTGGTGGTGCCGAACTCGAAGCCCTGCTTGCGGAGGTACTCGCCCCACTCGTCGAAGAGCTCGGTCGGGAACGGGCCGGCGCCGACGCGGGTCGTGTACGCCTTGATGACCGCGATGACGCGCTCGATGCGGTTGGGGGCGACTCCGGAGCCGGTGGCCGCGCCTCCGGACGTCGCGTTGGAGGAGGTGACGAACGGGTAGGTGCCGTGGTCGACGTCGAGCATGGTGGCCTGCCCGGCCTCGAAGAGCACCGTCTTGCCGGCGTCGAGCGCCTGGGCGAGCACGAGCGAGGTGTCGGCCACCATCGGGCGCAGGCGCTCGGTGTACTGCAGCAGGTCCTCGAGGACCTGCTCGACGAGGATCGCGCGGCGGTTGTAGACCTTCACGAGCAGGTGGTTCTTCTGGTCGAGGGCGCCCTCGACCTTCTGGCGCAGGATGTTCTCGTCGAAGAGGTCCTGGATGCGGATCCCGACGCGGTTGATCTTGTCGGCGTACGCCGGGCCGATGCCGCGGCCGGTGGTGCCGATCTGGCGCTTGCCGAGGAAGCGCTCCGTCACCTTGTCGAGGGTGCGGTGGTAGCTGGTGATGACGTGGGCGTTCGCGCTGACGAGCAGCTTCGAGACGTCGACGCCGCGGGCGCTGAGCGCCTCGAGCTCGTGGAAGAGCACCTCGATGTCGACGACGACGCCGTTCGCGATGACGGGCACGACCCCCGGGGTCAGGATGCCCGAGGGCAGCAGGTGCAGGGCGTACTTCTCGTCGCCCACCACGACGGTGTGCCCGGCGTTGTTGCCGCCGTTGAACTTGACGACGTAGTCGACCCGGCTGCCGAGGAGGTCGGTGGCGCGTCCCTTGCCCTCGTCGCCCCACTGGGCGCCGGTGATGACGATTGCTGGCATGGCGTGTCCTTCGCGAGTGGGCGGAGTCGGGGTTCGCCGAGCCTCGGCGGGCCGGCCGGGCATCGGATGCCGCATCCGCGCGGCCAGCCGATCGATTCTAGCGGAGAGGCCCTGAGGGCGGAGCGGGCGGCCGCGCGGCCGGAGCTCGGGCGGCCGGAGCGGAGGTGGCCGGCTCCGATCCATCGTCGAGCAATGCTCTCGAACCCGAAACGACTCGTTCACACGGAGCGCATAGGTTCGAGAGCGTTCACACTCCACCCATCACGCGAACAGGAAACCGATGCGCTCACTCCGCGCCGCAAGCCTCCTCGCCGTTCTCGCCGTGGGGGCCGCCACCGCCGCCCCCACCGCGACCGCGGCCACCCTCGACGACGGCGTCGAGCTCACCCTGGTGTCGACGACCGACACCCACGGCCACGTCTACAACTGGGACTACTTCGCGAACGCGCCGTACGAGGGCGAGGACACCCTCGGGCTCACCCGCGTCGCGACCGAGGTCGACCGCCTCCGCGCCGAGAAGGGCGACGACTCCGTCCTCGTCTTCGACAACGGCGACGCGATCCAGGGCACGCCGCTCACCTACTACTACGGTCTCGGCGACGGAGCCGCGGGCGTCCTCGCGGACGAGACGACGCATCCGATGGCCACCGCCTTCAACACCATCGGCTACGACGCCCAGGTCGTCGGCAACCACGAGTACAACTACGGGCTCGACATGCTCAGCGCCTACGAGGGCGATCTGAACGCCCCGCTGCTCGGTGCGAACGTCGTCGACGTCGCGACCGGCGAGCCGTACCACGACCCCTACACGCTGATCGAGCGCGAGATCGACGGCGAGACCGTCACGGTCGGCGTCCTCGGCCTGGTCACCCCCGGCGTCCGCGTCTGGGACAAGCAGTACGTCGACGGCGTGCTCCGCTTCGACGACATGGTCGAGACCGCGAAGAAGTGGGTCCCGATCGTCGAGGAGCAGGCCGACGTGGTCGTCGTCCTCGCGCACACTGGCCAGGGCACGGTCGCCGACGCCGACTACGACCCCGCGGACCTCAACGAGGACGTGGTCAACAACATCGCGACGCAGGTGCCCGGCATCGACGTCGTCGTCGCGGGCCACAGCCACCAGGACGTGCCGCAGACGCTCTACACGAACGTCGCCGGCGAGCAGGTCCTCGTGACGCAGCCCTACTACTGGGCGCAGGGCCTCACCGAGGTGACGCTGAACCTGGTGCCCGACACCGCGGGCGACCTGCAGGTCGACTGGTCGGAGGGCGCGGCTCCGGTCGCGACGCCCGTCTACGCGCGCGACATCCCCGAGGAGTCGACCGCCGTGCTCGACGCGCTCGCCGAGCAGCACGCCACGACGATCGACTACGTCAACACTCCCGTCGCGGAGTCGGTGGAGGAGCTCTCGGCCGAGACCTCGCGCTACGAGGACACCCCGATCATCGACTTCATCAACAACGTCCAGGCCGAGACGGTCGACGCGGCGCTCGAGGGAACGGAGTGGGCCGACGTCCCGGTCATCTCGCAGGCGTCCCCGTTCTCGCGCACGGCGGTCTTCCCGGAGGGGCAGGTCACGATCCGCGACATCGCCGGTCTCTACATCTATGAGAACACCCTGCGCGGAGTCGAGCTGACGGGCGCGGAGGTGCGCGAGTACCTCGAGTTCTCGGCGCGCTACTTCACCCAGGTCGCCCCGGGTGCTCCGTTCGACCCGGCGACGGGCACGAACGCGGTCACGCCCGACCGCCCGACCGGCATCCCCGACTACAACTACGACGCGCTCTCGGGCATCGACTACGTGATCGACATCTCACAGCCCGCCGGTTCGCGGATCCGCGACCTCGCGCACCCCGACGGCACCCCGGTCGCCGATGACGACGTCTTCGTGATGGCGGTCAACAACTACCGCCAGAGCGGCGGAGGCGCCTACCCCGCGGTCGCCGAGGCACCGGTCGTCTACGACGAGCTGCAGGAGATCCGCCAGCTGCTCATCGACTGGGCCAGCGCTCGCGGCGTGATCGACCAGGCCGACTTCTTCGATGCCAACTGGTCGCTGACGTCGGTCGCGGCGGAGGTGCCGGCCGAGCCGGGCACGCCCGTCGAGCCCGGGACGCCGACCGAGCAGCCCACCGCGGCTCCGGCCCCGACGACCACCGCGGTCCCCGTGGCCGGAGGCTCCCACTCCGGCCCGCTCGCGAACACCGGAGTCGAGTCGGGCGCGTTCCTCGGAGCGCTGCTGCTGCTCCTCTCGGGCGCCGCGCTGCTGATCGTGCGCCGCCGCCGCACCGCGTAGCGGAGGCACCGCCGGAGCACCTCCGGCTCGTCAGAACACGTTCGGCTCGCAGGATCCTCGGGATTCTGCGAGCCGAACGGCGTTCCACGAGCCGGAGGCGCGCCACGAGTCGCGCCCGACGACCTCCGGCTCGCAGAATCCGGTTCGGCTCGCCGGATCCGACGATTCCCGCGAGCCGGACTCGATTCAACGAGCCCGAGGTGCGTCGGCAGTCGCGACACGCTCAGCACCCGTCCGCGTGGGGAGCGGACCGTAGCCGTCGCGCACGACGGCAACGACGGCGGCGACGACCGCCCAGACGATCAGGGCGGCGACGACGATGAGGAAGACCATGGCGAACTCCTTGAGACCCGGGCGCTGTCTGCACCGAGGACGACGATCCGCGTAAGGCCCCCCGGGCCGCATCGGGCGATCGCCCTATCCGTCCCGATCCGCGCCGTTCCGCGGATCGTGGGCCCGATTCCTCCGTCGACACCCCTCGCGGGCCGCCTTCCCCGATCGGAGGCGCCCGCCAGCTCGGACGCGCGAGCCGGCACCGCGATCGGGGCGCCCGGCGACTCAGGCGCGCGAGCCGCCTCCGCTCCCGGGATAGGGCGACCGCCCGATGCCCCGGGCAGCACTCCCGCGCGAGCCTCTCCTCATCACCACGACGAGAGGACCGGCATGATGCTCAGCGAGTACTCCTTCCCCACCCTTCTGGAGGACCGGGAGCGGCGCCTCGACCGGGCCGCAGAGGTCGAGCGCCTGCGCCGCGAGCGCGAGCCGCGCCGCCCTGCTCCCCGGCGGAGCGGGCTGCTCCGCCTCCTCCACCGCCCGCTCCACGCCCGCCCCTGACGGGGTGCGGGCCGTTCCGGTCGGCGACCCGCGGGAAACCGACACGACGCCCGCCGCACCCCCTCCGGCGACGGAGGTCGGTGGCACCATGATGCCCATGCCCCTCCCGCTCGCCCCGACCGCCCTCGTGGGGCGCGACGACGACCTCGCGGCGCTGCGGCGGGCCTACGAGCGCGTTCTCGTCGACGGCACGCGCACGGTCGTCGTCGGCGGCGAGGCGGGCATCGGCAAGAGCCGGCTCGTGGCCGAGTTCGTGCAGCGGCTGCCGCCCGAGGCGCTCGTGCTGCGCGGCCAGTGCGTCGATCTCGACCGCGACGCCCCGCCCTACGCGCCGATCACCGCGCCGCTGCGCGAGCTGGCGCGCGTCGTCGGCTCGGACGAGCTCGCCGCGATGGCCGGCCCGTCGGCCGAAGGGCTGCGCATCCTGCTCCCCGAGCTGCCCGCGAGCGGGGAGCCCGCCGCGGCCGCTCCTCCCGTGCTCGAGGCGGTGACCGTCGCGCTCGAGGCGGCGTCCGCGCTCCGCCCGATCGTGCTCGTCGTCGAGGATCTGCACTGGGTCGACCCGGCGACGATCGGGGTCCTGCGCTTCCTGGTGCGCGTCGCGTCCGCCGGGCGGATCCTCGTGGTCCTCACCTTCCGGAGCGATCAGCTGCGCCGGGGCGACCCGCTGCGCAGCTGGCTCCCCGAGCTCGAGCGGAGCGACCGGGTGCAGCGGCGCGAGCTCGCGCGGCTCGACCGGCGCGGAGTCGAGGCGATGGTCGCGTCGCTCCGCGGCACGCAGGTCGCCCCGCGCGACCTCGCCCTCGTGGTCGAGCGCACCGAGGGGGTGCCGTTCTTCGTCGAGGAGTTCGCGCGCGCCGAGGCGGCGAGCGTCCCCGAGTGCTACCCGGAGTCGCTGCGCGACGTCCTCCTCGCCCGCTACGACGGACTGAGCGAGCCCACGCAGAAGATCCTGCGCACCCTCTCGGCGGGCGGCACCTGCGTCGAGCACGACCTGATCGCCGTGGTCCACGGCGACGCCGACGCCGTCGAGACCGCCGCGCGCGAGGCGATCGCGGGCGGCGTGCTCGTCGTCGACGGCAGCAGCTACAGCTTCCGGCACGCCCTCGTCCGCGACGCCATCCACGACGAGCTGCTGCCGGGCGAGCGGGTCCGCGCCCACACCTGCTACGCCGACGCGCTCGAGGCGCGGGGCCCGGCCGCCGCCTCCGAGATCTCGTACCACTGGATGGCCGCGCACGACTCCGAGCGGGCGTTCGCCGCCTCGCTGACCGCCATGGCGCACGCGCGGGCGTCCTTCGCCCACGCCCTCGCCGCGCGCATGGGCGAGCGGGCGCTCGAGCTGTGGGAGCAGGTGCCGGCCGAGGCGCGCGGCCGCGACCGGGCCGAGCTCCTGGGCTCGACCGCCCACCACTTCCGCGATGCGGGCGAGAGCGAGCGGGCGATCGCGCTCGTCGACGAGGCGCTCGCGATCGACGGCCTCGCTGCGCCCCGCCGGGCGACGCTCCTGCGCGACAAGGCGTCCTACCTCGCGAACCTCGGGCAGGTCGGCTCCGTCGTCCTGCTGCGGGAGGCGCTCGCCCTCCTCGAGGGCGCAGAGCCGAGCGTGCTGCGCGCCCGGATCCTCGGCGAGCTCGCCGCCCGGCTGATGCTCGAGGCCGACCTCGACGAGGCCGTCGCCGTCGCCGACGCGGCGGCGGTGGAGGCGGAGGCGGTCGGGTCGCAGGGGCGCAGGAGCGTCGCGACGAACATCCGCGGCATGGCGCTCGTCGAGCTCGGGCGGGTCGACGAGGGCCTCGCTCAGCTCGAGCTGGCCGGCGCGCTCGCGGGTGACGACGACTCCGCCCGCCTGCGCTACTGGCTCAACCTCTCCGATGCGCTCTCGCTCGTCGGCCGGTTCCGCGAGGCGGTGACCGCGGCCGAGGAGGGTGCCGAGCACGCCCGACGGCACGGGGTCGCGCGCACGCTCGGCGCGATGCTGATG
Source organism: Rathayibacter sp. VKM Ac-2759 (assembly GCF_009834225.1). Taxonomy (NCBI): domain Bacteria; kingdom Bacillati; phylum Actinomycetota; class Actinomycetes; order Micrococcales; family Microbacteriaceae; genus Rathayibacter; species Rathayibacter sp. VKM Ac-2759. The sequence goes on along the minus strand of NZ_CP047176.1, from coordinate 171,502 downwards.
GCCAACACCGCCGACGCCCTCGCCTCCGTCGGCGAGTGGCGCCGCGCCGAGGAGCTGCTCGACCGGGCGCTCGAGCTCGACGCCCCGCTGGGCTTCGCCGCGCACCTGCAGCGCCGGAAGCTCTGGACGGTGCTGTGGCGCGGCGACCCCCGGGAGGCGGCCGCCCTGCTCGCGCGGTGGCGGCAGCCGATGAGCCGGCAGCTGCGCACGGAGCGGCACTCGCTCGTCGGTCTCGCGAAGGTCGCCGGCGCGATCGCGCTCGAGAACGGCGACGTCACGGGAGCCTGGGCCGAGGTCCGCGACGCGATCGGTCCGGAGCACCGCCCCCTCCCCTCCGCCGACCTCCTCCTGCTCGTCGTCGTCGCGCGCATCGTCGCGACCGCCCGCCGCGAGGGCGTCCTCCTCGTCGACCGCGAGGGCCGATCCGTCGATGCGGAGGCGCGCCTGCGGGCGATCCTCGCCACCGCCGCCGGCTGGCCGACCGCGCCCGCGTTCGTCGCCGTGATCGAGGCCGAGCTCGGCGGCGCCTCCGGCACGGGCGACGACCCCGCTCTCTGGGCCGCCGCCGCCGCGGCCAACGAGGCGCCCACCGCGCTCGTGCACCTGCTCCCCTACTCCCGGCTCCGCCTCGCCGAGGCGCTGGCCGCCGCGGGACGGCGCGAGGAGGCGGAGCGGGAGGCGCGCGCCGCCTGCGCCGTCGCCGAGCGCGCAGGGCTCGGGCTGCTCGTCGACGCCGTCGACCGCTTCGAGCGCCGCCTCGGGCGCGGTGAGGCGACGCCGGGCGCCGCTCCGCTCGGCACCGAGCCGCTGACCGACCGCGAGCGCCAGGTCCTCGAGCTCGTCGCGCAGGGCCTCGGCAACCGCGCCATCGCCGAGGAGCTCTTCATCAGCGTCAAGACGGCGAGCGTGCACGTCTCGAACATCCTGCGCAAGCTCGGCGCGTCCACCCGCACCGAGGCCGCCTACCTGGCGCGGAGGGCGACGGCGGGCTGAGCCGCCGTCAGCTCCGGGATGCGCGCCGGCGCGCCCGCCAGGCCGAGAACGCGCCCGTCGACCAGAGCGCCCAGACGACGAGCAGCGGCTGGAAGACGAGCCGGGTCGCGCGCGCGGCGTCCGTCTCGAGGCCGAAGGCCGGGGTGCGCGTCACGAGCTGCGAGACGTTGCCCGGGAACACCGCCACGAAGAACGCGGCGACCACGACTCCCACGACCACGCGCCACCGCGCGAGCAGCACGAGCGAGAGCCCGAGCACGATCTCGACGACGCCCGACGCGACGACCACGACGTCGGGATCGAACGGGAGCCAGGGCGGCACCTGCGCCTGGAAGGACTGCCGGGCGAAGCTCAGGTGCCCGATCCCCGCCGTGACGAGCACGAGGCCCAGGAGGATCCGGGCGATCGTCCGCGGGACGGAGCGTCGCCCGCCGGCGGGAGGCATGGGTGCGGTCATGCCTCCAGTCTGCGCTCGGAGCACGCCACCGCCGGGCCGCGCGCGCCCTGGTGACCCCGCCCCGTATCCTCGATACCGCCGTACGTCCGCAGACCGTGAAACGAGATCCATGAGCACCCTGCCCCGCCTGATGGCCTTCGACCTCGACGACACCCTCGCCGCCTCGAAGTCCCCGATCGATCCCGAGATGGCCGATCTCTTCGTGCGGCTGCTCCAGGCCACCGAGGTCTGCATCATCTCCGGCGGGCAGATCGCGCAGTTCCGGATGCAGGTGCTCGACCGCCTCGAGGGCGCCGACCCCGCGGTGCTCGCCAAGCTCCACCTCATGCCCACCTGCGGCACGCAGTACTACCGGTTCGACGACAGCGAGTGGAAGCAGATCTACGCCGAGAACCTCACCGACGACGAGAAGTCGCGCGCCCTCGCGGCCGTCGAGGAGAAGGCGAAGGAGCTCGGCTACTGGGAGTCCGAGACCTGGGGTCCGATCCTCGAGGACCGCGACTCCCAGATCACGTTCTCGGCCCTCGGCCAGGCGGCGCCCGTCGCGATCAAGCAGGCGTGGGACCCGACGGGCGAGAAGAAGAACACCCTCCGCGAGGCCGTCCAGGCCGTGCTGCCCGACCTCGAGGTGCGCTCCGGCGGCTCGACCTCGGTCGACATCACCCGCAAGGGCATCGACAAGGCCTACGGGATGAACAAGCTCACCGAGCTGACCGGCATCCCCCTCGACGACATGATCTTCGTCGGCGACCGCCTCGACCCCGACGGCAACGACTACCCGGTGAAGGCCATGGGCGTCGAGTGCTTCGCGGTCGAGGGCTGGCACGACACCGCCGCCTACCTCCGCTCCTACGGCATCTGACCCTCGAGCGGTGGGGACGGCCCTCTCGGTGGGCCGTCCCCACCGCTCCGCGGGATCGGGCCGCCCCGCAGGTGACGCCGGGCGGGCACCGGCCTACCATCGGAGGCATCCCCCGCGGATGCCCACGCGACGTCCGCTCCACCTCGAGCACGACGGAGACGCGACATGGGCACGATGGACGACATGATGAGGGCGATGCCGATGTCGGGCGGCGCCACGATGGACACGACCGCGATGCAGGCCTGCATCGACGCGTGCTCCGTCTGCATGCAGGCGTGCACCATGTGCTCCGACGCGATGGCGGGCATGGAGGGCATGGGCCGCTGCGCCTCGATGTGCGCGAGCTGCGCCGACATGTGCACCACCCTGATGCGCATGATGATGCGGCCGATGAGCATGGACGCGATGACGATGCGCCCGATGCTCGAGGCGTGCATCGCGATGTGCCGCGCCTGCATTGAGGAGTGCTCGAGCCACGCCGGGATGAGCGAGACCTGCCGTCTCTGCGCGATGGCCTGCGAGGACTGCATGAAGGCCTGCGAGGCGATGCTCGCCTCGATGGCGACCGCGTGATCGTCAGCGCGCGACGCTGATCAGCCCGTCTCCTGCCGCGAGCACTCCGTAGCGCTCGTGCAGCGAGACGGGTGCGCCCGCGGCGAGCGCCGTCGGCGCGTGGTGCCAGACCCGCACGGTCGCGCCCGACTCCCAGGCCACCAGGCCGATCCAGCCGTCCTCGTCGACGGAGGCGACCAGCGCGTCCGTCCAGCCGCTCGGGGTCGCGCGGGCCAACCGCAGCTGCAGCGCGCCGAGTCCGTGACCGGCGCGGTCGTGCACGCACATCCCGCCGCGCTCGCAGGCGGTCTCGACCGTGATCTGCAGGCGGGTGCGGGGGGACATCGCGGGGCCTCTCGTCGGGGCGGGTGATTCGTCGTCGCCACGCTAGGCGCGCGCCCGCGCGGGCGCACCCGCTCCCGTCACACGCCGCAACACGCCTCAGCGGTCGTCGTTCAGCGAGCCGCTCGCCGTGCCGTCGAGGGTCAGGCGGAGGCGCTTCGGCAGCTTCGCGACGACGATCGCGTGCGATTCGGTCACCAGCTCGAGCAGCAGCCCCTCGTCGACCCGCCCGCCGGCGTCGACGGTCACCCAGTGCCGCTTGTTCAGGTGGTACCCGGGCTCGACGCCGTCGACGCCGGCGACCAGGTGCACCACGTTCTCGGGCAGCGCCTTCACGCTCACGACCGGGCGGCCGAACCGCTCCGACTCGAGCGCGAACACCTTGCCGCCGACCTTCCAGACCAGGGTGCCGGGTCCGAAGGGGTGGCTCGCCTCCGCACCCGGCAGCTCGTTCAGGAGGGTCGCGAGGGGGTCCATCGCCCCATTCTGCTCGCCGCGGCCGTCTCCGTCGCGGTCGGTAGACTCGTCCGGTCGTCCGAGCAGCCAGTGGAGCGTCCTCCGCTTTCGGGCGTCCAGGATTCGGACCCGACGATGCCAGACCCCCAGGCGCCTCCGCGCCGATCAGCCCTCGGCCGCGCGACCGGGCGGTACGCGCAGGCGTTCGCGATCCCCGGCTCGCTCGCCTTCTCCTCCTCCGGCTGGATCGGGCGGTTCCCCAAGGGCAGCCTCGCGATCGGCGTCCTGGTGATGGTGACGGACGTCTCGGGCAGCTACGCGCTCGGCGGCGCCGTCTCGGGGACGCTGACCCTCTCGCTCGCCGCGGCCGGCCCGCTCTGGTCGCGGGTCATGGACCGCTGGGGCCAGCGCCGCGCGCTCGCCCTGTCGCTCCCGCTGCTCGTCGCCGCCTCCCTCGGCCTCGTCGCCGCCGTGCTGCTCGGCGCGCCGGTCTGGACCTGGTTCGCGCTCGCCGTCGTCGCCGGCGTCTCGGTGATCGACATCGGCTCGGCCGTCCGCTCGCGCTGGAGCGCCACCACCTCCGATCCGGCCCTCCGGCACACCGCGTACTCGGTCGAGTCGGTGGCCGACGAGGCCGCCTTCGTCGTCGCTCCGCCGGTCGTGACGCTGCTCGCCACGCTGGTGCACCCGGCCGCCGGCGTCGTCGTGGGCCTGGGCATCGGGCTCGTCGGAGGCGTCGCCCTGCTCGCGCAGGTGGGTACGCAGCCGCCGCTCGCGCCCGTCGCCGACCGGACCAGGGTGCGCATCCGCCTCCCCCTCGGGCTCGTCGGCGTCGTCGCGGTCTTCGCCGCGATCGGCGGAGTCTTCGGCTCGTTCAACGTCGCCGCGATCGCCACGGCGGAGGCGGCGGGCGCGGAGGCCGCGTCGGGGCTCCTCCTGTCGGCGTACAGCATCGGCAGCGTGCTCACCGGAGTCGTCGTGGGCGCCGCTCGTCTGCCCGGCTCGCCGCGCTCGCGCTTCGTCGTCGCGGGCCTCGTCTTCGGCGTCGTGGTGCCCGTGCTCCTGCTGGCCGGTTCGCTGCCCGTGCTCGCGGTGCTGGCCTTCGTCGCGGGCCTGGCGACCTCGCCGCTCCTGATCACCGGCTCGAGCCTCGTCGAGACGATCTCGCCCCGCAGCCGCCTCACCGAGGCCCTCGCCTGGCCGCCCACGGGCCTCGCCCTGGGCGTCACCGCCGGTTCCGCCCTGAGCGGCCTCGCCGTCGAGTCCGCCGGCGCCCAGTCCGGCTTCACCGTCACCGCCTCCGCCGCCGCCCTCGGCGCCCTCCTGTCCCTCGCGACCGCCGCCTTCCTCCGCTCCCGCCCGGCCGCCCCCGACCGCTGACCCCTTCCCGCTCTCGCTGCCCCTTTCTGCGCGCCCGACCCCCGGCGCACCCTCTCGGCCCGCGCAACCGAGGCTCAACGGATCGCTCCCCCGACCCTCGTGCAGAAAGCCCCGCACAGCCTCAGCTGCACGCCCAGACCCCCGCCACCGTCGCCCGAAGACGCGCCCACCCAGCACCCGCTCACGCCGAAGGCCCGCCCCTCCCTGGACACTGCTCGCGCTGAAAGCGCGGCCCCTCCGGCTACTGCTCGCGCCGAAGGCGCGGCCCCCCGGCTACCGCTCGCGCTGAAAGCGCGGCCCCCCGGCTACCGCTCGCGCTGAAAGCGCGGCCCCCTGGCTACTGCTCGCGCTGAAAGCGCGGCCCCCTGGGTACTGCTCGCGCTGAAAGCGCGGCCCCTCCGGCTACCGCTCGCGCCGAAGGCGCGGCCCCCTGGCTACCGCTCGCGCTGAAAGCGCGGCCCCTCAAGGCTCGTGCCGCAGGCACGGCCCCGCCTGCAACCGTGTGCGGATTAGCGCTCAGTTGCGGTGATCGCAAGGCGGAGGAGGAAGTCGTAGCGGAGCTACGGCGCCCGACGACAACGCCGCGAGCGGCGTGACTGAGCGCTAATCCGCCCCGAGGATGACGATGGCGGCGGTGGGGGGTAATGCATCCTCGTGGTACCGCTCGATCTCGGGGATCGCGATGGGGTCGGCCTGCTGGAGGAAGCCGGTGAGGCGGTCGACCTCGTCGGTCTCGCCGATCGATTCGGCGGCGCGGCGGAGGGCGTAGAGGGCGAGGAGGAAGCCGCGGTTGGGTCCGTGGCGCCAGGGGATGGGGCCTTGGCCGCGCCAGCCGGCGGTGCGGAGGAGGTCGAGGCCGCGGTGGTAGCCGACGCGGGCGTAGGCGTAGGAGGGCAGCGCGGCGTCGATCCCCCAGACACTGTCGGCCAGCAGGGCCCAGGCGAGCGGGGAGCGCGGGTGCGCTGCGGCGAGCGCGGCGAACTCGACGGCTCCGGGGTTCGTGTGCTTGGCGAGTGCCGCGGTCACCGCGGGCTCGTCGGGGAGGAGGGTCGGTTCGGGGCCCAGCAGGTTCTCGCCACTCATGCCCCCAGGCTATCCCGCTCCTCCTGTGCCGGTCCGGGGAGCCCCGTCCGATCTCCCGCGAGGTCGCCCGGCTCCACCATCGCCGAGCTCCCTGGCCGGCCCCTCGTCCGATCGCGGCGCCCGCAAGGCGCGTCAGGAGTCGTCCCGGAACCACGGCATCGCGCGACAACGCCGCGGCCCCCGCCCACCCCGGGATCGTCGCCCGATCGTGGTGATCGCAAGGCGGAGCAAGGAGTCGCACCGGAACCACCGCGACGCGCGACAACGTCGCCCCCCCCGCCCACCCGCGGATCGTCGTCCGGTCGTGGTGATCGCAAGGCGGAGGAGGAAGTCGTAGCGGAGCTACGGCGACCGACGACAACGCCGCGAGCGCCGCGACCGGGCGGCGATCCGCGGATAGCATCGGGGGATGGCGACTAACCGCAATGATGTCGAGTGCTGGCTGACCGACATGGACGGCGTGCTGGTGCACGAGAACAAGGCGCTCCCCGGGGCGCCCGAGCTGATCCAGGAGTGGACGGACGCCGGTGTCCCGTTCCTGGTGCTCACCAACAACTCGATCTTCACTCCGCGGGATCTGGCGGCGCGGCTGCGGGCGTCGGGGCTGCACGTGCCCGAGGAGCGGATCTGGACGAGCGCCCTCGCGACGGCCGATTTCTGCGCGTCGCAGATGCCAGGGGGCAGTGCGTTCGTGATCGGCGAGGCCGGCATCACGACGGCGCTCCACGAGGCCGGCTTCATCATGACCGAGACGGCGCCCGACTACGTGGTCGTCGGCGAGACCCGCAACTACAGCTTCGAGGCGATCACGAAGGCGATCCGCCTGATCGTCAACGGCGCCCGGTTCATCGTGACCAATCCGGACGCGACCGGGCCCAGTGCCGAGGGCGTGATGCCGGCGACCGGAGCGATCGCGGCGCTGATCACGAAGGCGACCGGCAAGGACCCGTACGTGGTCGGCAAGCCGAACCCGATGATGTTCCGGTCGGCGATGAACAAGATCGGCGCGCACAGCGAGAACACCGGCATGATCGGCGACCGCATGGACACCGACATCATCGCGGGCATCGAGGCCGGCCTGCACACGGTCCTGGTGCTCACGGGCATCAGCGACCGCGCCGAGATGGAGCGCTACCCGTTCCGTCCCGACGAGGTGCTGAGCGGCGTGCACGAGCTGCTCTCGTCCGAGCCGATCGAGTCGGAGTTCCCGCCCGACGCCGTCGTCTGAGCCGACCCGGACTCCGTCGCCCGCACGCGCAGCGCGAACGGCGGTCCGGGGGACGCCGTCTGCGCCCGGGTCTCCCGGTCGAGGGTCGATCGGTCGCGAACGGCTCCCCGGGGCGACTCGAGCCAGCCATTCATGACGGATCGACCTCCTCCCACGAGCGCGTGCGGGTACCTCTCCGACATCCGGCGCAGGCGGAGCGCTTCCTGCTGATCGAGCAGCCCGCGCAGCAGGCGTATCGAGATACACCAGCGTCAGAAGGCCGGATCAGAGGCCGATCTGCGGATGCCGACGGGTCCCGACACGCCCCTGCGGGGCTGCTCGACCGGCAGGTATGCGGGTCCGCTGTTCGATCGGCGAGGAAGCCGGTGAGGCCGCGTTCTCAGAAGCGGACGTGCTGCAGGACCCAGGCGTGCATCGTCACGGCGGCCGCGGCCGAGGCGTTGATCGAGCGGGTCGAGCCGAACTGCGAGATCTCGAGGATCGCGTCGGAGGCGGCGAGCGCCTCCGCGGACAGCCCCGGACCCTCCTGCCCGAACAGCAGCACGCACCGCTCCGGCAGGGCGTAGGTCTCGAGGGGCACGCAGCCCGGGACGTTGTCGATCGCGATCAGCGGCACCTCCGCCTCCGCCGCCCACTGCACGAGGTCGGCGACCGTCTCGTGGTGCTGCACGTGCTGGTAGCGGTCGGTCACCATCGCGCCGCGCTTGTTCCAGCGGCGGCGCCCGACGATGTGCACGGCCTCGGCCCCGAACGCGTTGGCGCTGCGGACGATCGAGCCGATGTTCATGTCGTGCTGCCAGTTCTCGATGGCGACGTGGAACGGGTGCCGCGTGCTGTCGAGCTCGGCGACGATCGCGTCCATCCGCCAGTAGCGGAAGCGGTCGACGACGTTGCGGGAGTCGCCGTGCGCGAGCAGCTCGGGGTCGAGCCGCGCGTCGGTCGGCCACTCGCCCTGCCACGGTCCGACGCCGTTCGTCGTGGCCTCGACGGAGGCGGAGGGCCCGGCTTCCTCGGTCGGCGCGTTGTCCTCGGTCACGGACGGCACCCCTAGGCGGAGGGCGTCCCGTCGAGCGAGCCGATCAGCTCGCCCCCGCCGGCTCGGTCGACGAAGCAGTAGTAGCTGCGCTCGCCCGCGTCCCACTGCTCCTGGGTGACCGGGAACGCGCCCGACACCTGGACGTCGCCGTAGGCCTCGGCTCCGGTCACGTCGACCACTCCCTCGGCCTGGCAGATCGAGGCGACCGAGACGGCGAGCGCCTCCTGACCGGGGAAGGCCGCGTCGGTCAGCTGACCGGTGTCGACCATCTCGGCGGTGTGCGCCGTGGCGCAGTCGACGACGGTGAACTCCTCGGCCCACACCGAGTCGAAGGGCTGCAGGCACTCGCCGCCGAGGAGGGTGCTCCACGCCCAGGTGCCGGCCGGGAGCGGGCCCACGGTCGGGATCTCGGCGGTCGGGGTCGCGGACGGCTCGGGCGATGCGGTGGCGGAGTCGGTCGTGGCGGGCACGGGTGCCGCGGCGCCGTCGGAGTCACCACCCGCCGAGCCGACCGCGATGCCCAGGGCGACGAGCGCGGCGAGCACGATGACGGCGCCCGCGGCGATCAGGCCGATCAGCAGGCGGCGACGGCCGGCCGTGCGCTCGGCAGACGGGCGGGAGGCGCTCGACGTGGTCGCGGTGCGCGGGCCTCGGAAGACGCGCGGCTCCCGGGGAGCACGAGGCTCTTTCGGAGCGCGAGGCTCCTTGGCGGCACGCGGCTCTTTCGCGGCGCGCGGCTCCTTCGCGGCGCGCGGCTCCTTCGCGGCGCGCGGCTCCTTCGCGGCGCGGGGCTCCTTGGGGGCACGCGGCTCCGCCGGCGCGACCGGCTCCCGCGGCGTGCGCGTCTTCTCGGTGCGGGATCCCCGGCGCGGCTCCTTGGCGCCGGCGGCGTTCACGTGGGCGGAGGCGGCCGCCGTGTGGAACGGGGCGTCGGATCCGGTCGCGGGCGCCTCGCCCGCCGGGTCGGACTCGTGCCCGACGGTCTCCGGCTCGTCGTCGTCGAGGGTCGGCTCGAGGTTCCAGGCGTAGACGCCGGCGGTCTCGCGCCACAGCTCCTCATCGCCGCCGTCGTCGTCCGGCTCCTCGCGCGGAGCCACGACGTCCTCCCAGACGGGAGCGGCGTCCCAGCCGCCGCGCGGATCCGGCCAGTGGTAGACGGCATCGGAGGAGGCGGCGTCGGCCTCGGCCGGGTCGCGCGGGGCGGGCGGCGTCGCGCCCTCCGGACGGTCGTCACGGAGTCGCGCCTCGGCGCGCAGACGCGGGGGCGCCGTCGGCAGATCCCGCGGGGGCTCCGCGGCCGGCAGCGGGGGACGCGGTGCAGCGGCAGGGGCGACCACGGGCGCGGACTGGGCGGGAGCAGGGTTCACGGGGGCGGGGACGACGGGTGCCGGCTCGGAGGGCCGTGGCTCGACAGCCGCGGGCGCGGACGCCGCGGCGGGCCGCTCGGCGCGCGGTGACTCCGCCGGCGCCTCGGCGTCACCGGCGACGGGAGTCGACGGCGAGGGGTCCTCCGGTCGCGGCGACGTGTCCTCGGAACCGGGCGGCGCGGACTCGGGAGCGGGCGGCGCGGACTCGGGAGGTGTCGACCCCTCGAGGTCCGCGGGGCGGGCCGGCGCGCGATCCGCTGGAGGCTGCTCGGGCCGATCAGCGGTGTCCTCCGGAGCCGGGGCACCGGCGCTCGGCGACTCGGCCGAGGGCTCGGGGGTCGCGATCGACTCCCTCGACGCCGCGTCGACGGACGGTGCGGGGTCGACGCGGAGCGGCTCGGCCGGCCACGTCGCGGAGGCGACGGGCCGGGTCCCCGGCGCCGCGGGCTGCTCGGCCTCGGAGTCGGCGACGCTGTCGGAGTCGACGTCGCTATCGCTGCCGGTGTCGGAGTCGGCGCCGTCCGGGACCTCCGGCGTCTCGTCCCCGCGTGCGGGAGCCTCGGGGTCGACAGGCGCGGTCTCCGCCTCCGGGCCGACCTCACCCGCCTCCTCGGCGGCGGGCGTGAGCGGTTGCCCCGGCCGCTTCCGCGGCGCGTCGAAGATGCTCTTCAGGCGGCCGTCGCTGAGCTGCTGCAGGAGCCAGTCGCTCCCGCCGGCCGATCGCCCGGGTTCCTGGGGGCGCTCCGCTCCCCCGCCCTCGCCGCCCTCGCGACCGCGCTCGTCGACCATCAGCTCAGGCCGAGGTCGGCCAGCCCGATCGCGGCGAAGTAGGGGTACCCGGCACCCTCGATGATCTCCCGCGCTCCGGTGGCGCGATCGACGACGACCGCGACTCCGGCGATCTCGGCACCGACCTTGAGGAGCGCCTCGATGGCCGCGAGGGGGGAGCCGCCGGTGGTGGAGGTGTCCTCGACGACGACGACGCGCTTACCCGCGAGATCCGGGCCCTCGACCTGGCGGCCGCGGCCGTGGTCCTTCGGCTCCTTGCGCACGACGAACGCGTCGTACGCGAGGCCGCGCGCGACGCCCTGGTGCAGGATCGCGGAGGCGATCGGATCGGCTCCCATGGTCAGGCCCCCGACCGCGTCGACGTTCTCGATCGGCGCGATGAGGTCGAGCATGACCTGGCCGATCAGCGGAGCGACCCGGTGGTCGAGGCTCACGCGTCGCAGGTCGACGTAGTAGCTCGCCTTCTTGCCGCTCGTCAGGGTGAAGTCCCCGTGGAAGACGGCGTCGGAGCCGATGTACTCGATGAGCTGCTGGCGTGCGTCGTTCACGCCCCTACTCTAGGGTGCGGTCTCCACCGCGCCGGGAAGGCCCGCTGATGCGGCCGCGCCGCCCGCCTCGTCGCCTCCGCCGCGGAACTGCGTCATGTAGAGGTCGTAGTAGGCGCCGCGGCGCTCGAGGAGCGCCTCGTGGGCGCCCTGCTCGACGATGCGGCCCGACTCCATGACGAGGATCGTGTCGGCGTCGCGGATCGTCGAGAGGCGGTGCGCGATGACGAACGAGGTCCGGTCGGTGCGCAGCGCGTTCATCGCGTGCTGCACGAGGAGCTCGGTGCGGGTGTCGACCGACGACGTCGCCTCGTCGAGGATCAGCAGCGACGGGTTGGCGAGGAACGCGCGGGCGATCGTGATCAGCTGGCGCTCACCGGCCGAGACGCTGCCGCCGTCGGCGTCGAGCACCGTGTCGTAGCCCTCGGGGAGCTGCTGCACGAAGCGGTCGACCATCGTGGCGCGGGCGGCCTCGATGATCTCGTCGTCGGTGGCGTCGAGACGGCCGTAGCGGATGTTCTCGCGGATCGTCCCCTGGAATAGCCACGCGTCCTGCAGCACCATCCCCACGCGCGAGCGCAGATCGCCGCGGGCGAGGCGGGTGATGTCGACCCCGTCGAGGAGGATGCGGCCGCCGGTGAGCTCGTAGAAGCGCATCACCAGATTGACCAGCGTCGTCTTGCCGGCACCGGTCGGGCCGACGATCGCGACGGTCTGGCCGGGCTGCGCCGAGAACGAGAGGCCCTCGATGAGCGGCTGCTCGGGGTCGTACGAGAACGAGACGTCCTGGAACTCGACGTGGCCGTCGGTGCGCTCGGGGAGCGACTCCGTGGCGGTCTCGGGGTCCTGCTCGTCGGCGTCGAGCAGCTCGAACGTGCGCTCGGCCGAGGCCACGCCCGACTGCAGCATGTTGGCCATGCTGGCGAGCTGCGTGACGGGCTGGGTGAACTCGCGCGAGTACTGGATGAAGGCCGTCGCGTCGCCGAGGGTCAGCTGACCGGAGGCGACCCGCAGCCCGCCCACGACCGCGATGAGCACGTAGGACAGGTAGGAGACGAAGGTCATCGCGGGCATGATCATGCCCGAGACGAACTGCGCGCCCAAGGAGGCGCTGTAGAGGCTGTCGTTGCGGCGGTCGAACTCCTCGAGCATCTCGCGGTCGCGGCCGAAGGCGCGGACGATCTCGAGCCCCGAGAACGTCTCCTCGATGTGGCCGTTGAGCGCTCCGGTGTTCTTCCACTGCGCGGCGAAGAGCTTCTGCGAGCGGGCGCCGATGACTCCGGCGATCACTCCCGAGAGCGGGATCGAGATCAGCGCGATGAGCGCGAGCTGCCACGAGACGATGAACATCATCGCCGCGATGCCGATGATCGTCAGGACCGACTGCACGAGCTGCGAGAACGCCTGCTGGAGCGCCGTCTGGATGTTGTCGACGTCGTTCGTGACGCGCGACATCACGTCGCCGCGCTGGCGGGTGTCGAAGTAGCGCAGCGGGAGACGGTTGAGCTTGCCCTCGATGTCCTGGCGGAGCCCGTAGACGACGCGCATCACGAGCCCGTTGAGGATGAACCCCTGCGCCCACATCAGGACGGAGGCGACGACGTACATCAGGAGCACGATGATGATGAGGCGCCCGAGCACGACGAAGTCGATGCCCTGACCGGGGACGATGTCGGTCTTCGAGAGCATGTCGGCGAAGGTGCCGTTGCCCGACGCCCGCTGCTGCTCGATGATCTGCTCGAGCGGGACCCCGGCCGGGAGCTGCGCGCCGATGACGCCGTTGAAGATGGTGTCCATCGCCTGCCCGAGGATCTTCGGGGCGATGACGGTGAGCACCACCGAGGCGGAGACCAGGGCGACCACGACGATCATCCGGGCCCGCTCGGGGCCGAGGAGGGCGAAGAGCCGCTTCGCGGACGGCCAGAAGTGCTGCGCCTTGCGGGCGGGCGGGCCGTCGCCGAACATGCCGCCGTCGGCCTCGCCGGGCTCGAACCCGGGCTCGAGCGGCTCCGGCTCGGCGGGCTTCTCGGCGACGGTGTCGCGTACGCGTGCCATCTCAGGCCACCCCTTCCACGCTCAGCTGGGATTCGACGATCTCGCGGTAGGTCGCGTTCGTCTCGAGGAGTTCGTCGTGCGTGCCGCGCCCGACGATCCGGCCGGCGTCGAGCACGACGATGCTGTCGGCGTGCCGGATGGTCGACACCCGCTGGGCGACGATGATGACGGTCGCGTCGGTGGTGGCGTCGGCGAGGGACTCGCGCAGCCGCGCATCGGTCGCGACGTCGAGCGCCGAGAACGAATCGTCGAAGAGGAAGACCCGGGGCCGGGCGACGAGCGCCCGCGCGATGCAGAGCCGCTGCCGCTGACCGCCCGAGACGTTCGTGCCGCCCTGCGACACCGGCTCGTCGAGCCCCCGCTCCTTGGCCCGCACGAAGTCCTCGCCCTGCGCGATGCGCAGCGCCTCCCACAGCTCGGCGTCTGTCGCATCGGGCCGGCCGAAGCGGAGGTTGGAGGCGATGGTGCCCGAGAAGAGGTAGGGCCGCTGCGGGACGAGCCCGATCACGGAGGCGAGCTGCGCGCGGTCGAGGGAGGACACGGGGACGCCGTCGATGGCGACGGAGCCCTCCTGCGGGTCGAACAGGCGCGGGACGAGACCGAGGAGGGTGGTCTTGCCGGCACCGGTCGACCCGACGATGGCGGTCGTGCGGCCGGGCTCGGCCACCAGGTCGACCCCCGAGAGGACGGGCCGCTCGGCGCCCGGGTAGCCGAAGGTGACCCCCGAGAACTCGACGCGGCCGACCGTCGGCGTCACCGCTCCACCGGCCGGGGTCGTGAGGCTGGTGCGGGCGTCGAGCACCTCCTGGATCCGCTCGGCGCAGACGACGGCGCGCGGGATCATCATCACCATGAAGACGCCCATCATCACCGCGGTGAGGATCTGCAGGAGGTACTGCAGGAAGGCCGTGAGCGAGCCGACCTGCATCTGACCGGCCTCGACGCGCTGCCCGCCGAACCAGAGGACCGCCGCGGTCGCGAGGTGCAGGATCATCATGATCGCCGGGAACATCAGCACGAAGATGTTGCCGACCTTGATCGACACCTCGGTGATCGCCGCGTTGGCGCGGCGGTACCGCTCCGACTCGAAGGGCTCGCGGACGAACGCCCGCACGACGCGGATGCCCGTGATCTGCTCGCGCAGCACGCTGTTGATGCCGTCGATGCGGTCCTGCATGAGGCGGAAGAGCGGCAGGAGCAGGAAGACGAGGACCCCGACGACGACGAAGAGGAGCGGGACCGAGACCCAGACCAGCCACGAGAGCCCCGCGTCCTCCCGCAGGGCGAAGACGATGCCTCCGACGCACATGATCGGGGCGGACACCATGAAGTTGAGGGTCATCAGCACGAGCATCTGCACCTGCTGCACGTCGTTCGTGCCGCGGGTGATGAGCGTGGCCGTGCCGAAGCCGCCCACCTCGAGCCCGCTGAGCGAGTCGACCCGGCGGTAGACGTCGCGGCGCAGATCGCGGCCGACCGCCATCGCGGTGCGGGCGCCGAAGTAGACGCCTCCGATCGCGGCGACGACCTGGACCAGGCAGACGCCGAGCATGGTCGCGCCCGTCGCCCAGATGAAGTCGGTGTCGCCCCGGCCGATGCCCTGGTCGATGATCTCGGCGTTGAGGCTCGGGAGGTAGAGCGCGGCCAGCGTCGAGACGAGCTGCAGCACGACGACCGCGACCACCCAGCGGGTGTAGGGCTTCGCGTACGACGCCGCGAGACGGAGCAGGATCATGGAGTCCTCCGGTCAGGAGCGGAGCGGGGAGGGGGCAGCCGGGAGCGGCTCGCACGGGACGACCGGGACCGGCGGTGCGGGTCGAGCGGCGCGGGAGGACGGGCCGTTCGAGGACGGCCCAAGACAACCATCGACCACCGACACGGGAAGCGCAATCCGCCGCCCGGCTGATCGTGGCCTCGGCGAACGTGTCGGCGGCGGCTCCTACACTCGCAGGATGCGCATCGCCACCTGGAACGTGAACTCCATCCGCGCCCGCACGGGGCGCGTCGTCGACTGGCTGGTGCGGGAGGACATCGACGTCCTGGCGATGCAGGAGCTCAAGTGCAAGCCCGAGCAGTTCCCGCACGAGGCGTTCGCCGCCGCCGGCTACCACGTCGAGATGGTCGGCCTCAGCCAGTGGAACGGCGTCGGCATCGCCTCCCGCCTCCCGATGGAGGACGTCGCCGTCGGCTTCCCGGGCATGCCCGGATTCGCGAAGGAGGCCGCGGCCGACGGCTCCTTCCCGCTCGAGGCCCGGGCGATCGGCGCGACCGTCGACGGCGTCCGGATCTGGAGCCTCTACGTTCCCAACGGCCGAGCGGTCGGTGATCCGCACTGGTTCTACAAGCTCGAGTGGTTCGCGGCGCTCGAGGCGAGCACGCGCGAGTGGCTCGCGGCCGAGCCCGACCTGCCGCTCGCGCTCGTGGGCGACTGGAACGTCGCTCCGCTCGACAGCGATGTCGGCGACCCGACGCTCGGCCCGGGCTCCACGCACGTCTCGCCCGAGGAGCGCGCCGCGTTCGCCGCGTTCGAGGGCGCCGGCCTGCACGACGTGGTGCGCCCGCTGGTCCCCGACGGCTACACCTACTGGGACTACAAGCAGCTGCGCTTCCCGCGCAACGAGGGCCTGCGGATCGACTTCGTGCTCGGCTCGCACGCGTTCGGCGAGCTCGTGACGGGCGCCTCCATCCACCGCGACGAGCGCAAGGGCGACGCACCGAGCGACCACGTGCCCGTCGTGGTCGATCTCGACCTCGAGACGACGCTCGACGACGACCGCCCGATGATCTTCTGACCATGGCGTCGTCGAAGAAGAAGCGGGCGAACGCCGCCGCGCGTCCGGCGGGCCGGCCGGTCGTGTCTCGCGAGCACGACGAGCTCCGCACGGAGGCGTACCGCTCGGTCCGCGAGACCTTCGAGGCCGGGCGCCCGCTCCGCCGCCGCTGGGATCTCGTGCTCTCGATCCTCGGCTGCCTCGCTCTCGGGCTGCTCTGCGTCGTGCTCGGCTACCTCGCGGCGATCCTCGCCGTGTTCCCCGCGCAGTGCGAGGGTCGGAACATCGCCTGCGACTTCGACCGGATCGACTGGGGCGTCTCGATCGCGCTGATCGGCCCGCCGCTCCTGACGCTGATCGCCGTCGGCGTGACGATCGTGCGCTACCTCGTGGGGCGGCGCGTCTTCTGGATCCCGATCGTCGCGTTCGCGCTGTGCATCGGCACGGCGTTCCTCGCGTCGTGGCTCGTCACGAGCTCGATCCCGGGCTCCGCGCTGGTCTGACGCGTCGCGCCCGGCCCCGCGGGGTCAGCCGGCGCAGCTCGGGTCGTCCGCGAGCGTCACATCGGTCTTGTTGATCATCGGAGTGACGCGCAGGGCCTGCTCGCCGAAACCGGTGGTCGAGCCTGCCGTGAAGGTCACGGTGACGGTGTCGGACTGGCCGGGAGCGAGCTGCACCGCGACCTTGGCGACGGGGCGCCCGAGGTCGTCCGTGTTCGCGACCGGGACGCCGATGCCGCCCGCCCAGGAGCTGCCGGAGACCGTCGTCCCGGGAGGCCCGTAGACGTACACGTTCGTGACGAAGTCGCCGAGCGGGATGCTGCCGCGTCCGCCGTTCGCCGCGACGTAGGGCGGCAGGGTCGCCGCCACCTTCTCGCTGATCGTGTTCGTCAGCGTGACCTGCGTCGAGAAGGTCGCTCCGGAGGCGGCGCAGCGGTTCGCGCTCGACTGCGTCACCGCGGTGTCGAGGTAGTAGTCCATCTTCGAGCCGATGGACGCGTCCTGGAAGAACACTCCGGTCGTCGTGGTGTCGGCGTTGTCGGTGGGGAGGATGCCCGCGATCGGGGTCGGCGCGAGCAGGGCCTGCTCGTCGGCGTCGGTGCTGTAGGCGAGGATCCGGCTCTCGCCGACGGCCTTCACGACGGCGGGGAGCATCTTCGTGGGCTCCATGTCGCCGCCGAGGATCCTGCCGAGGATGGTCGCGCTCGCCTCCGAGAAGAAGGCGTCCGTCGCGTCGGCGACGGTGGACGCCGGATAGCGGAAGTAGATCTTGTTGAGCAGGATCGACACCGAGTTCTCGCTCGTCAGCTCGGTGCCGTCGGTCAGCGTGACCGGGCCGGTCGCGCCGAGGAGGTACGACAGGGCGACCGGGTCGATCGCCATCACTCCGTCGATCTTCTGGTCGGGGTACTTCTGCGCCCAGAACTGCGTGGCGATCGAGGAGGCGGTGGGGAAGTCGGGCCGGCTGGTCGAGACGTTGAAGGTCGTCGCGAGGTTGCCGCCGAAGGTGTCGAGCGCGCTCTGGTCGACCGTGACGGCCTGCAGGCCGCGGAAGTCCTGGCTCGAGAGCTGCTCGCCGATCGAGATCGCACCGCCGTCGACGTTCAGCTGCATGACCGAGGAGGCGCCACCGCCGAGGGCCTGCGACTCGGCGAGGTTCTGGAAGAGCACGAGGTAGCTGCGCGGGCCGCTGGCACCCAGGGCGTCGGGGAGGATCGCCGTGAGCGGCTCGACCTGGTCCATCGCCTTCGTGGCCGTCGCGAGCTGCGGGGTGAAGGCGTCGAGCGCGTCGGCGACCTGCGGCACGAGCGCGCCCCGATCGATGCCGTCGATCCGCGCCTCGGCCTCGTCGACCACTCCCTTGGCGACCGTGATCTTCTCGGAGAGGTCGGTGATCGCCGCGAGATCGACCCTCCCGTCGACGGGCTTCAGCACGTCGAGCGAGGTGGAGGAGAGCGGGGTGACGATCTTGCCCGAGACGTCGTCGGCGATCTCGGTCGCGGCGCGGACGGCCGAGAGGTTCGGGCCGAGCACCGGCACGATCTCCATGACGCGCCACACCGGGTCGTCGGTCTGGTCGCGCGCCTCGCCGGTGAGGCGCGCGATCTGACCGGCCGTCGACTCGGCTCCGGCCGTGTCGAAGCCCGTGAGCTGATCGGCGACCTGCGAGACGAGCGGGATCGCCGAGGTGAGCTTCGCGCGCACCGTCATCGCCTTGTCGTAGGTCTGGACGGCGAGGAACACCGCGACGATCGCGCCGATCACGAGGACCAGCAGGATCGTCAGCGTGATCCAGAGGCCCCGGCGGCGTCGGCGGGGCGATCCGGAGGCGCGGCGAGAGGAGGTCGTCGTGGTGCTCATTCGAGAGAGCCTAAGCGACCAGCCCCGCGGTGGCGCGGTCCCGGCGCCGCGGCCGTCACCCCAGGAGGAGCGACACCGCGATCAGCACCGGCACGGCCGCGATCGTGGTCACCAGGGCTGTGTCGCGGGCGACGGCGATGCCCCGGTCGTAGCGGGAGGCGAAGTTGAAGATGTTCTGCGCCGTCGGCAGAGCGGCCGTCACGGTGACCGCGAAGAGGTGCTCGGCGTCGAGCTGGAAGGCGAACCGCCCCAGCAGGAACGCGGCCGCCGGCATGACCAGCGCCTTGAGCGTCGAGGCGACGACGACCTCGATCCTCGCCGGTCCCGCCTCCAGCGGGCGCTGGCCGCGCAGCGACATCCCGAACGCCATCAGCACCAGGGGGATCGACGCGTTGCCGATGATCGAGAACGGCTCGAGCACCGGCGCGGGCAGCTGCACCCCGGTCACCGCGACCAGCAGCCCCAGCGCGGAGGCGATGATCATCGGGTTCCGGAGTGGCTGGGTCAGGATCGAGCCCACCGAGGTCCGCCCGCTCGTCGAGATGTCGAGCACCGTGAGGACCGTCGGCGCCAGCACGAGCAGCTGCAGGAGCAGGGTCGGCGCGACCCACTGCGGATCGCCGAGGACGTAGATCGCGACGGGCAGGCCGATGTTGTTGGCGTTGACGTAGGCCGAGGAGGCGGTGCCGATCACGGTCTCCGGCACCGGCCGACGGAAGAACAGCCGCGAGGCGAGCACGTAGAGCGCGGCGACGAGCGCGACCGAGCAGAGCGAGACCAGGAGGAAGGAGGAGAACAGCACCGACACGTCGGCCTTCGCGAGCACCGTGAAGAGCAGGGCCGGGGTGGTGACGAAGAAGGCGATGCGCGACAGCACGGCGCGCCCCTCCGGAGGCACGAGGCCGAACCGGGCGATCAGGTAGCCGACCGCGATGACCACCCCGATGATCGAGAAACCGGTGAGCACTCCTTCCAGGGCGTCCTCCTCGGTCGATCCGGCGGTGACCAGCCTAGGGTCCGCCGTTGCACCCACCGGAGACCGGGCCTACCGTGACCCCATGCCGCATCTCGAGGTCCCCGGCGCGAGCCTCCACTGGGAGGCGGACGGCCACGCCTCCGCGCCCGCCCTGCTGCTCGTGCACGCGGGCATCGCCGATCTGCGGATGTGGGATCCGCTCGTCCCCTCCCTCGCCGAGGACCACCAGGTCATCCGCTACGACTCCCGCGGCTTCGGCGGCACCACGAGCGAGAGCGTGGAGTTCGACGCGCGGGCCGACGCCCTCGCGGTCCTCGATCACCTCGGTGTCGAGCGCGCGACCGTCATCGGCTGCTCGCGCGGCGGCTCCCTGGCGCTCGACCTGACGATCGCGCACCCCGATCGGGTCTCGGGCCTCGTCGCGATCGCGCCCGGCGTCGACGGCTTCCCCTACCCCGATCCGACGGAGGAGGAGGACCGCCGCTTCGACGAGATCGACCGGGTCCTGAGGACCGGCGATCACGAGCGCGTGGCGCGGATGGAGGCGGAGCTGTGGGCCTTCGGGCCGGAGCGGTCGGCCGAGTCGCTCGATCCGGCCTTCGTCGAGACCGTGCGCGAGCTCGCGACGGGCAGCCGCGGTCACGAGCACGAGAAGCCGACGACGATCGACCTCGACCCGCCCGCGTACGACCGCGTCGTCGACATCGCGGTGCCGACGCTCGTCGTGGTGGGGGCGTACGACGTCTCGGAGTCGTTCCCCGTCCACGAGTACCTCGCGACGGCGATCCCGGGAGCCGACAGCACGATCTTCCGCACGGCGGCGCACCTCCCGAGCGTCGAGCTGCCCGCGGAGTTCCTCGCCGTGCTGCGGCCGTGGCTGGCCGAGCACGGGCTCTGATCCCGGACTCAGCAGGTCCCGGACCGGCGGAGGAGCCGCTCGCCGCTCGGCTCCGGCCGGCCGGCCGTGCGGCGATCGGGCGGTGCCGTGCCCTCGGCGACGCAGGCGGTGAGCACCTCCGACGACCACGGGCCGTGGACGCTCCCCTCGACCGTCGACGGGAGCGGGCCCACCCCGCCGCAGCGGCCCAGGAGGACCGCCAGGGCGAGACCGATCACGGCGCAGGCCACCTGGCCCGGACCGCGACGGACCCGGGCCCGGCGCGCGTCCCCGACGCGACGGCGGGGCCTCCCCGCAGCGGTCGTCGATGCGCGCAGCCTCCCCGCACTGGTCG
Organism: Rathayibacter sp. VKM Ac-2759; assembly: GCF_009834225.1. Lineage (NCBI taxonomy): Bacteria > Bacillati > Actinomycetota > Actinomycetes > Micrococcales > Microbacteriaceae > Rathayibacter > Rathayibacter sp. VKM Ac-2759. The sequence goes on along the minus strand of NZ_CP047176.1, from coordinate 151,018 downwards.
GTGCCGCACCCCGCCCTGCGGGCTCCCACCGTCCGGAACCCATACACAGATGGTAGGAGCGGACCGGCAGCCGGATCGGCCGTGGCGCGAGGCATCCGCTCGCACCGCGGCATCCGGAGGGGAGGGCGGCTCCTAGGCCACCGCCGCCAGATCGAACGCCCAGTCGGCGTAGAGGTGAGGAGGCTCGCCCTGCTCGATCACATCGACGCGGTCGAAGCCCACCTCGACGCAGAGCGCGCTGTCGAGAGCGTCCTCGGTGCGGACGTAGGCGTGCACGAAGCGGGGCACGGGGAACGCCGCCGCCTCGGCGAGCAGCAGTCGCAGCGCTCGCGCCGCGACTCCGCGCTCTCTCGCCGCGGGGGCGAGCGTCCAGGCGGTCTCGTAGGCGAGTACGCCGCGAGAGTGGCCGTACCAATAGCCGAGGGAGCCGACGCACCGTCCGCCGAGCATGATCGCGTAGAAGAACTCCGTCCCCTCCGCCCAACCGCGCAGGTAGCGGTCGTGCTGGAGGAGGAGGTCGCCGTCCGTCTCGAGTCCCGCGGCCATGCCGCGCAGTGCAGTGCTGTCCACCTGCGGCCAGGGCAGGAGGTGGAGGGTCTCGGACTGCTGATCGATGCTGACTGTTCTGTGGTCGCTTCCGGGTTCGGGTCCCGTCACGCGCTCCGATCCTCTCTCTCAGGATGGCTCGTCGCCCGGTCCGCTCCGCCAGGTGATCCGGAGGGGCCGGTCGATCGGTCGGCCGCACTCGGGATGCGGCCTCGATGTCGCCCCATCCTCGTCCCGTCACCGCGGGCCGCCGAGGGCTTTGACGAATGTAGCCCCGGAAGGGGGGTACGTAGCTGCGAAAGCCCTGGCTGCGCGATGTACTGCGTGTTCGAGGCCGAGCGCGCCGCATCGCTCCGGTCGGACGCAAGAAAAGCGCGTGCAGGCCGCCCTACGCTCGGAGTCGGGTCGTATCCGACCCGTTCCACTGGGCAATGGGACCGTGAGGAGGATCACCATGTCGCAATTCGTGCAGAGCACCGTCGTCGGAGAACCCGAGGTCGTCGAGGACCGCATCGAGACCTCCTCCGCCTGGCAGGACCTCAAGGCCGCGGCCACCGCGCTGCAGGAGCTGCAGGCGCAGGACGGCTCGCTGGCCGACCCCGAGCGCCTGCCGGAGGCGCGCGCCGGGATCGAGCGGATCGTCCGAGCCGTCGAGACCCTCGCTCCCGCGTTCCCGCACGACTCCGCCTACCTCGCCGCCCTCGTCGTCGACCTCGAGCGCTGGAGCCGCGACGGCGTCGGGATCCCCGACTTCCTCGACTCGCTGCAGGCGTTCCAGCCCCAGCTCGACCGTGTCGACGGCCGGCGCCACCTCGTCGTCTTCCCGATGTACACGCAGAACGGCAGCCGCGACCGGCACGTCGAGGCGGTCCTCGTCGAGGTCGTCTGGCCCCGGTTCGTGGCCGAGCTCGAGGCCGGCGACTACTCGAACGCCCTGTTCGTGCCGGTGCGCTTCGTCGACTTCACCGCCGGCTACGACACCGACAGCGCGGTGCTCTTCCCCGAGACGGTCGCGATGCGCGCCGTCCCCACCTTCACGTGGGGCGCGATCTTCGCCGACCGCGAGGCCGCGCGGTTCCGCCGCGTCGTCACCGCTGCCGCGGGCATCACCCGTCTCGAGCTGCCCGAGGACGCCCAGCGCCTCCTCGCCGACCAGCGCCTCGCCGAGGAGTCGTTCGTGATGTGGGACCTCATCCACGACCGCACCCACATGCGCGGCGATCTGCCGTTCGACCCGTTCATGATCAAGCAGCGGATGCCGTTCTTCCTCTACTCGCTCGAGGAGCTGCGCTGCGACCTGACGGCGTTCCGCGAGGCGGTCGCGATCGAGCGGAGACTCGCGCGGATCGAGGGGCCCAGTGCGGAGGAGGAGGCGCTCGCCGAGCGCTCGCGCTTCGTGCAGTACGCGATCCTCTTCGACCGCCTCTTCCGGTTCCCGCTCACGGGGTCGCGCGTGCGCAACTACGACGGCCTCGGCGGTCAGCTGCTCTTCGCCTGGCTGCACCAGCACCGCGTGCTGCACTGGACCGACACCCGCCTCGCCTTCGAGTGGGACGGAGTGGCCGATGTGGTCGTCGCCCTCTCGGACGCGATCGACGAGCTGTACTGGCGGTCGATCGACCGGCCGAAGACGGCGCACTGGCTGGCGGCGCACGCCCTGATCGCCTCCGTGCTGACCCCGCACCCGGCGTCGGCCTGGGCGCGCGGACTGCCCGACGAGGTGCTGCTCGGACCGCCGCGCGGGCTGACGGACGCGGTGCTCGACGACGAGTTCCCGCTGTCGATGTTCTACGAGGCGCTCGGCAGGAAGATGACCGACGCCATCGCGTCGACGGCGGGGATCACCGGGCGCGACTGAGGTCCGGGCAGCCGGTCGAAGGAGCGGCCTGCGGCCGGGTTACGCCCCACGACGACCGCCGAGGGCACGCCGACGGACGTCGGATAGCGTGGACACCATGTCCCGTCAAGCCGTCGTCGACCCGTTCGCCGCGGGCTGGGCGCGGCGTCCGCCGTCGCGGACGAACCACGTGCGCGATGCGATCGGCGCGGGCGTCCTGCTCGTGGCGACCCTCGCCTCCGTCGCCCTGTACACCTCGGCCGGCTTCCCGGACGCCGCGCACCCCCTGGTCAGTGGCCTGTGGAGCGTCGCGATGACGCTGCCGCTGGCGCTGCGGAGGCGGTTCCCGGCGACCGTCGCGCTCCTGCTCGCCGTCGTCTACACCCTGGGGCTCGTGCTGCAGGTGCCGGAGTCGCTGTTCAACCAGATCTGCCTGTTCCTCGCGATCTACACCGTGGGCGCCTGGGGGCGCGACCGTCGCGTCGCCCTGCTGGTGCGGGTGCTCATCGCGGTGGCGATGCTCGGCTGGCTGGTCACCTCGCTCGTGACCGGCGACTGGATGGGGCGCGCCCTCCCCTCGACCGACTCCGCCGGCCTGCTCTCGCCGTACATGGCGGAGTCGGCGCTGGCGCTGCTGGTGAACCTGCTCTACTTCGGCAGCGCCTACGTCTTCGGCGAGGCGTCCTGGCAGTCGGCGCGGCGGCTCGAAGCCCTCGAGTCGCGCACGGCCGAGCTCGACGACGAGCGGGAGCGCTCCTCGCGGCAGGCCGTGACCTCGGAGCGGCTGCGCATCGCGCGCGAGCTGCACGACGTCGTCGCCCACCACGTCAGCGTGATGGGCGTGCAGGCCGGCGCCGCCCGCCGCGTACTGGCGCGCGACCCCGAGAAGGCCGCGCGCTCGCTCAGCGCGATCGAGAACGACGCGCGCTCGGCGATCGACGAGCTGCACCGCATCCTCGTGGCCCTGCGCGCCGAGGAGGTCACCGCGCACCCGCTGACCGACTCCGCCTCGACCCGGGGCGTCGCGCAGCTCGAGGACCTCGTCGCCGCCTCCACCGGCTCCGGGCTGCCCACGGTGTTCCAGGAGTCGGGCGAGGCGCGCGAGATCCCGGCGACGGCGGGTCTGAGCCTGTACCGGATCGCGCAGGAGTCGCTGACGAACGTCCGCAAGCACGCCGGCCCCGGCGCGCACGCCGAGGTGCGCCTGCGCTACCTCCCCGACGCGGTCGTGCTCGAGGTGGCCGACGACGGCGGCACGGGACCTCATCCGACCGCCCCCGCCTCGTGCGGACTCGGGCAGACCGGCATGCGCGAGCGCGCCGCGGCCGTCGGCGGCTGGGTCGAGACCGGCCCCCGCGACGGCGGCTACCTCGTGCGCGCGCACGTGCCGCTGGCCCCGGTCCGCGACGGCGGTCCTGAGGACGCGGCCGAGCCGGTAGCGTCGTCCGGGGCGTCCTGGGGGCGCCCTGATCGAGCGAGCGGGGGCCGCGCATGACCGACGACATCCGTGTCCTGCTGGTGGACGACCAGGAGCTCGTCCGCGCAGGCTTCCGCATCATCCTCGAGTCGGAGCCGGGCATCGTCATCGTCGGAGAGGCGCGCACCGGCCACGAGGCGATCGAGCGGGCCGCCGAGCTCTGCCCCGACGTCATCTGCATGGACGTCCAGATGCCGGGCATGGACGGGCTCGCCGCGACCCGCGTGATCGTCGAGGATCCGCGCCTGTGCTCGAGCGTGCTGATCCTCACGACCTTCGACCGCGACGACTACCTCTTCGACGCGCTCTCGGCGGGAGCGAGCGGGTTCCTCCTCAAGAACGCGTCACCGGAGGATCTGGTCGAGGCCGTCCAGGTCGTGGCACGGGGCGACGCGATGCTGGCGCCTGACGTGACGCGCCGGGTGCTCGAGCGCTTCGCCGCGGATCCCGCGCGGCAGACCCCCGATCATCCGGGCATCGCCGAGCTGACCGACCGCGAGCGCGAGGTCCTGGTGCACCTGGCGCGCGGCTCGTCGAACGCCGAGATCGCCGCCGAGCTGTTCGTCGGCGAGGCGACGGTGAAGACGCACGTCTCGAAGATCCTGATGAAGCTGCGGGTCCGCGACCGCATCCAGGCCGTCGTCTTCGCCTACGAGCACGGGATCGCGGTGCCGGGGCGGCCGTAGCGGCGGGGACGTCCTAGCGGCGGGGCGCCGGCGCGCGCTGCGGGACGCGGCGGACGAACTCCATGCGGATCTCGGGGACGATCTTCCGGTCGAGGACGACCGTCATGTAGCGGCCGTCGACCCGGGCGCCGATGGCGACCACGTCGGGGTCGGTGTCGACCCGGTAGCCGCGCAGCGCCTCCCCGTCGACGACGACCGGGACGCCGCGCACGACGTCCTCGTCGCGCAGGGCGGCGGCCACCACGGGCATGCCACCGCGACGGGTGCGCACCCGGCCCGGGAAGGTGTTGCGGAGCACGTCGCCCATGTGCGCGGCGAGCCGCGACTCGAGGGGGCGGCTGCGCTCGGCGGGGATGGGCACGGAGGTGCGCACCGCCTCCCAGAGCACCGGGTACCGCATGCGGGTGACCTGGTCCACCATCCACGGCGGGAGGTGGTCGTTCTCGGCGCGCTCGATCGCGCGCTTCTGCTCGGGGGTCAGCGGTACCTGGTTGACGGGATCGGCGCGATTGCGCGGATTCCGGAAGAACGAGTACGAGAGGGAGATCTCGACGAACCGCCCGAGCGCCATGGTCTGAGCCGCCGCGAACTCCTCGAGACGCGGCTGGGGAGCGAACGCGACGACCGGGTCGCCGAAGCGAGCCGCGATCTCGTCCACCCCGGGAGGGGCGGGCATGTCGCGAACGGCCCCCGAAGTGTCCATGCGCATAGGACAAGAGTGGCCTGCCGCCCAGCCGATACCAACTTCTTGACGGCAATCGGCTCTCGGGTCGTGTGCCGTTCACACAGTGGAAACACGACGACGACCCTGCGGGACGTGCCAGCGGAGTGCTCGGCGGGGGGCTGCGAAGATGGGGGGATGAGCATTCTGCACGATCCGGACCTCCGCGGCTTCGCCTCCGACAACTACTCCGGGGTGCACGACGAGGTCCTCGCGGCGATCGCGGCCGCGAACGGAGCGCACCAGATCGCGTACGGCGAGGACGTGTACACGGAGCGGCTCCAGGACGCGTTCCGCCGCGAGTTCGGCGAGCAGGCGCAGGCGTTCCCCGTCTTCAACGGCACGGGAGCCAACGTCACCGGTCTGCAGTCGATGCTGCCCCGCTGGGGCGCCGTGGTGTCGGCGGGGACGGCGCACATCAACTCCGACGAGGGCGGCGCGCCCGAGAAGGTCGGCGGCATCAAGATCCTCACCGTCGACACCCCCGACGGCAAGCTCACCCCGGCCCTCGTCGACGAGCAGGCCTGGGGCTTCGGCGACGAGCACCGCGCGCAGCCGCTGGTCGTCTCGATCACGCAGTCGACCGAGCTCGGCACCGTCTACACGCCCGAGGAGGTGCGGGCGCTCGCCGACCACGCCCACTCCCGCGGGATGCGGCTGCACATGGACGGCGCGCGGATCGCGAACGGGGCCGCGGCCCTCGGCGGCTCCCTCCGCTCGTTCACGACCGACGCCGGAGTCGATGTGCTCTCGTTCGGCGGCACGAAGAACGGCATGCTGCTCGGCGAGGCGATCGTGGTGCTCGACCCCGAGGCGTCGAGCGGGCTGACGTTCCTCCGCAAGACCAACATGCAGCTGTCGTCGAAGATGCGCTTCATCTCGGCGCAGTTCCTCGCGATGCTGGGCGACGGCTCCGGCGAGCCGCTCTGGCTGCGCTCGGCGCGGCACGCGAACGCGATGGCCGCGCGCCTGCGCTCGCAGCTCGACGACGCGGTGTCGGCGGGGCGCATCCGCGGCCTGGCCTTCACGCAGCCGACCCAGGCCAACGCGGTGTTCGCGACCCTGCCCGCGGGCGTGGCCGACCGGCTCCGCGAGGGGTACCGCTTCTACGATTGGAATCCCGCGACGGGCGAGGTGCGCTGGGTCTGCTCCTTCGACACCACCGCTGACGACATCGACGCGTTCACGGCGGCGATCGAGCGCGAGCTGGCCGCATGAGGACGCGGGTGGCCGCCGCGGCGCTCGGCGTGCTGATCGCGCTCGCGGGCTGCACGGCGGCCCAGCCCGCCGAGACGTCGGCGACCGCGACGGCGACCCCCACCCCGTCTCCGACCGCGTCGCCCGCGGAGCTCGACTGCGACGCCCTGCTGCCCGTCGGCCGCGCCTCGGCCGCCCTCGGAGTGCCCACGCGCGACCTGGAGGGGACCCGCGACGTCGCCGTGCGGGGCTCGTCCGAGCTGATCCGCGAGTCGGCGCAGGAGAACGGCGGCCTGCTGTCGTGCTCGTGGTACCAGGAGGACGGGACGGCGTCGATCACCGCGTCGGCCGCCGAGGACGCGGCCGACGCGTTCGCTGCCGCGGGCCGCTCGGGCACCCGGCTCGCGACGGAGGCGGAGGCGTACAGCTCGTGCGCCGACGCCCTGTGCGACATCGACCTGCTCTCCGGGGCGACCTGGGTCACGATCGAGCTGGCGGACGCGCCGGCCGGCGCCGATCTCGCGACGCTCGTCTCCGAGACGGCCGACGCCGCCACCGGGACCCTGGACGAGCCCGTCACCGCCGAGGCGCCGATCTGCGCCGACCTGCTGAGCGCCGAGGAGCTGACGTCCGTCGCGGGGCTCGCCCAGGCGGTGCCCGGCGCGGGCACCGAGAGCGCGGCGCCCGCCACGGCGCAGGCGGCGGCGGCCGCCCGGGCGGGCTACGCCTCGTGCACGTGGACGGACCCGAGCACCAGCACCTACTCGGGGCTCAGCGTCGACGTGCTGCCGAACGGCGAGGAGGGCTGGCGGAACCTGTCGCTGACCTCGGGCCTCGCGATCCCGCTGGTGCCGCTCGACGGGCTCGGCGACCGAGCGCTCTCGGGCTGCGGCGGCGGCTCGTGCGAGGTCGACGTGCTCGCCGGCTCCGTCTGGTGGCGCGTGCAGGTCACGGGCGACGCCGCGCGCGCCGATGCGGTCGCGCGGGCGCTGATCGCCGGCTGAGCCGCCGGTCAGGCCACGGGGCGCCAGTACTCGTACCAGGACGCCTCGCGGCAGCCGAGCGACGCGTAGAGGCGGCGGGCGCCGGCGTTGCCCTCGAGCACCTGCAGCCAGAAGCGCTCGCCCCGCGCCTGCTCGAGCAGGGTGCGCACGACGGCGGAGGCGTGCCCGCGGCGCCGCGCATCCGGTCGCGTCGCGAGGGCGAAGAGCCCGCTCCACCGCTCGCCGTCGGGGGCCACGACATGGGCGAGCCTGCCGCAGGCGGCGGCGCCGCGCTCGTCGCGCAGCAGGGCGTAGGAAGAGTCGCAGCCCTCGAGGATCCGGCGGGCGACGTCGCGCTCGGGGTCGCCTCCGCGGCCGTCGACCGACCACCAGAGCGACAGCCACTCCTCGTCGGGGGCCGCGGTCGTGCGGGCCGACGACCCGGGGAGCGCGGCGAGCGCCCGGTCCACCGCGCCGGTGAGGATCAGCGTGCGGTCGTGCGGCTCGTAGCCGCGGGCGGCGAGCAGACCTGGCAGGCCGGCCGGCTCGCTGGCGGGACCGAGCTGGAAGAGCGGAGGGATGCCGCGCTCGGCGGCGAACACCTCCGCGGTGCCGATCGCCCGCGCGGCATCGGCCACGGGGCCCGAGGTGAGCACCGAGTTGGCGCGCTTGGTGACTCCGGAGGCGGCGCGCAGCTGCCAGCCGCCGAGGTCGCGGCGCTCGAGCGGCGGCCAGGCGGCGGCGGCGAGGTGGTCGAGCAGGCGCGGATCCATCCGACCACGCTAGACGGGCACGTCTGGCTCGCAGAAACACGTCCGGCTCGCAGGGATCGGACGAGCCGGACCGGATCCCGCGAGCCGAACATGCCACCCGACGACGTTCGGCTCGCAGAAACACGTCCGGCTCGCAGGAACCAGCAGATTCGACGAGCCAGACCGGATCCCGCGAGCCGAAGGGGGCACCCGACGACGTCCGGCTCGTAGAAACACGTCCGGCTCGCAGGAACCAGCAGATTCGACGAGCCGGACCGGATCCCGCGAGCCGAACATGCCACCCGACGACGTTCGGCTCGCGGAAACACGTTCGGCTCGCGGGATCCGGCGGATCGGACGAGCCGAACCGGATCCCGCGAGCCGAACGCGGCCGCAGGCGGGGCCTACAGGTTGATCATGTGCCCCTTGAGGCCGTGGAAGCCCTCCTGGAGCGCCTCCGACAGCGTCGGGTGGGTGTGCACGTTGCGCGCCAGCTCGGTGGCCGTGAGGTCCCACTTCTGCGCGAGCGTGAGCTCGGGCAGCAGCTCGGAGACGTCCGGTCCGATCATGTGGCCGCCGAGGAGCTCGCCGTACTGCTTGCTCGCGATGAGCTTCACGAAGCCGGTGGGCTCGCCGAGGCCGTGCGCCTTGCCGTTCGCCATGAACGGGAACGTGGAGACGGTGATCTCGTGGCCCTCGTCGGTCGCCTGCTTCTCGGTGAGGCCGAAGGAGGCGATCTGCGGCTGGCAGAAGGTCGCGCGCGGCATCATCCGGTAGTCGCCCAGCGTCTGGGTCTCGGCACCGGCGAGGGTCTCGGCGGCGACGACGCCCTGCGCCTCCGCGACGTGCGCGAGCTGGAGCTTCGCGGTGACGTCGCCGATGGCGTAGATGCCGGGGACGTTGGTGCGCATGTGGTCGTCGATCGCGATCGCGCCGCGCTCGGTGAGCTCGACGCCCGTCTTCTCGAGACCGAAGCCCTCGACGCGCGGGACCCAGCCGATCGACATGAGGACCTTGTCGACCTCGAGGGTCGACTGCGTGCCGTCCTTGGCGGTGTAGGTGACGGTGACGTAGCCGTCCTTGTCGACGACCGACTCGACCTTCGTCGAGGTGAGGATCTCGACTCCGAGCTTCTTGTACTGCTTCTGGATCTCCTTGGACACGTCCGGGTCCTCGTTGGGGAGGGCGCGGTCCATGAACTCGATGATCGTGACGTCGACTCCGTAGTTCTTGAGGACGTAGGCGAACTCCATGCCGATCGCGCCGGCTCCGACGATCGCCATCGTGTCGGGCAGCTCGCGCGTCATGATCTGCGTCTCGTAGGTGACGACGTTCTCGCTCAGCTCGACACCCGGCAGGAGGCGGACGCTCGCACCGGTCGCGATGATCGCGTCGTCGAAGGTGATCGACTCCGTGCCGCCCTTGCTGAGCTCCACGTCGATGCCCTTCGGGCCGGTGAAGGAGCCGGTGCCGTCGAACTCGGTGATCTTGTTCTTCTTCATCAGGAAGTGGACGCCCTTGACGCGGCCCTCGGCGACGCTGCGGCTGCGGTCGAACGCCGCTCCGAAGTCGAACGAGACGTCACCCGAGATGCCGAACTGCTTGGCCTGCGAGTGGAAGATGTGGGCGAGCTCGGCGTTGCGCAGCAGCGCCTTCGACGGGATGCAGCCGACGTTGAGGCAGACTCCGCCCCAGTACTGCTTCTCGATGACGGCGACCGTCTTGCCGAGCTGCGCGGCGCGGATCGCGGCCACGTAGCCGCCGGGGCCCGCCCCCAGGACGACGACGTCGAAGTGCTGGGCCATGGATGATCCTCCATCAGATTCGTGATCGTGGGAGCGCGGGGAACCACGCCGTCTACCACCGTACCGTTTCGGGGCTCCGTGACCCCCGGGTCCTCCGACGGCGAACGCGGCGCCCGGGAATGCCGCGGCGGTCACCGTGGTTGGAGGGGAACGGGCAACGGAGCCCTCGCACTCCTCGATCCGACTCTCTGGGAAGAAGCTCCTGATGACCCTCACCGCCCCGCGCACCGCGCAGACCAGCGCCCCCATCCTCGACGTCCTCGCCGAGCGCTGGAGCCCCCGCTCGTACGACTCCTCCGCCGAGATCCCGACCGAGACGCTGACCTCGCTGCTCGAGGCCGCCCGCTGGTCGCCCTCGGCCAGCAACACCCAGCCGTGGCGCTTCATCGTCGCCCGCCGGGGCACTCCCGAGTTCGACCGGATCGTCGAGACCCTGGTGGGCTTCAACGCCGCCTGGGCCGGCTCCGCGGCGGCTCTGATCGTGGCACTCGCCGAGACCGTCGACGCCGAGGGCACGGCGCGCCCGTGGGCCGTCTACGACCTCGGTCAGGCGGTCGCGCACCTCAGCGTCCAGGCGCACCACGAGGGCCTGCACGTGCACCAGATGGCCGGCTTCGACAAGGACGGCCTCCGCGCCGCGTTCGGCGTCGACGAGCGCTTCGACCCGGTGACCGTCGCGGCCGTCGGCGTGCTCGCCGGCCCGGAGGCGCTCTCGAACGACGTCCTGCGCGAGCGCGAGATCGCTCCCCGCACGCGCCTCGCCCTCGACGAGATCGTGCTCGTCCAGGCCTGATCGCCCGCCTCCCCCGACCGGCGCGGTCCGCGCATCGTCGCGGGCCGGGCCGTTCTGTTACTCCGCGTGTCACCCGGAATCGGAGGAGTCGGGGCGCGTCCGTACGATCGGGACGGTCCGCCCGCCCGCACGCCGCCCCGGAGCCCCATGCCCGACACGCCCGCCCGCACGAGCCTGGCCTTCGACGCCGAGCTCGGTCAGTCGGCGTTCCCGGTGCGCTTCGCCGGCGTCGGCCGCACCTTCACCCCCGGCGCTCCCGTGCTGGCCGACGTCGATCTCGACGTGGCCGCGGGCGAGGTCATCGCGATCCTCGGGCCGAGCGGATGCGGCAAGTCGACGCTGCTCCGGATCGCCGCGGGCCTGGACACGGCGTCCGCCGGCACCGTGCTCATCGACGACCGGCCGGTGTCGGGCATCGACCCGCGCTGCGCCGTGGCGTTCCAGGAGCCGCGACTGCTGCCCTGGCGCACGATCGAGGCGAACGTGGCGCTCGGGCTCCCCCGCGGCACGCCCCGCGAGGCCGCGCGCGCCGCGGTCGACGAGCTCCTCGCGCTGGTCGGCCTGACGGCGCACGCCCGCTCGCGGCCCCGCGAGGTCTCGGGAGGCATGGCCCAGCGCGCCTCGCTCGCCCGCGCCCTGGCTCGCAATCCCGGTGTGCTGCTGCTCGACGAGCCGTTCGGCGCGCTCGATGCGCTGACGCGCCTCCGCATGCAGGACCTGCTGCTCGACGTGCACGCGGCCGCTCCCGCCACGATCCTGCTGGTGACGCACGACGTCGACGAGGCCCTGCAGCTGGCCGATCGCATCGTGCTGCTCGGCCGCGACGAGTCCGGAGGCGTGTCCCGGGTCGCGCGGATCATGACGGTCCCCGGCGCGCGGCCCCGCGACCGCGGATCGGCCGAGCTCGCCGAGCGGCGCGCCGACCTGCTGGCCGGCCTCGGCATCGAGCGGCACTGACTCCTCCCCAGGCGGCGATCCCCCCGCTCGTCCACCGATCCGGCCCGGTCCCCGCCCGCGCCCCCTCCTGCTCCCCCACACTCGTCCCCATCAGCACCCGTACCGAAGTCGAGGCCCTCATGTCGTTCACCGCCACTCCGCTCACGCGCCGCACCGCGCTCGCCGGCCTGCTCACCGCGGCGGCCGTGCCGCTCCTCGCCGGCTGCGTGCAGGGCGAGGGCTCCGGAGGGGCCGCCGCCGCTCCCGCCTCCTCCGGCGCGCTCACCGAGGGCGGCACGCTGACCCTCGACTTCGCGACCTACAACCCGCTGAGCCTCGTCATCAAGGAGAAGGGCTGGCTCGAGGCGGCGCTGGCCGAACAGGACGTCACGGTCACCTGGGTGCAGTCCGCCGGCTCCAACAAGGCGAACGAGGCCCTCCGCGCCGGGGCGATCGACGTCGGCTCGACCGCAGGTTCCGCGGCGCTCCTGGCCCGCTCGAACGGCTCGCCGATCAAGACGATCGACATCTTCTCGCAGCCGGAGTGGGCGGCCCTCGTCGTCCCCGCCGGCTCCAGCATCACCAGCGTCGAGCAGCTCGCCGGCAAGCAGATCGCCGCGACCAAGGGCACCGACCCGTACTTCTTCCTCGTGCAGGCGCTCGAGGCGGCCGGGCTCGGGATCGGCGACGTCACCGTGCAGAACCTCCAGCACGCCGACGGCTGGGCGGCACTGCAGAACGGCTCGGTCGACGCCTGGGCCGGGCTCGACCCGATCATGGCCGGCGCCGAGGCGGCCGGCGCGACCCTGCTCTACCGCAACGTCGACTTCAACTCCTACGGGCTGCTGAACGCGACCGAGAGCTTCCTGGCCGAGAAGCCGGACCTCGCGCAGACCGTCGTGAACGCCTACGAGCACGCCCGCGCCTGGGCGCTCGAGAACCAGGAGGAGACCGCGTCGATCCTCGCGGCCGTCGCGGGCATCGATCCGGCCGTCGCGTCGACCGTGATCACCCAGCGCAGCAACCTCGATGTCGACAACGTGCCCGGCTCGGCGCAGACCGATGTACTCGCGGTGATCGGGCCGATCTTCGTCGAGAACGGCGACGTCGCGGCGCAGAGCCAGGTCGACGACGCGCTCGACACGCTGCTCGACGACACGTACGCGAAGGCGGCCGACCCCGACGCCATCGGCGCCTGAGCCCCGCGGCCCGGCTCCCGGGTCCGACGCCCCCACCCCGACTCCGACCCCCGATCACGATCCCGAGGACACGACCATGGCGCTCCGAGACGACGAGACCGTGACCGACGCCGACCTCGTGCGCGGAGGCGGCGGACTGATGCAGGCACCGGGCGCGACCGGCGCGGCGATCGTGGGCCCCAGCGTCCGCGCGTCGCAGAAGCGGCTCCGCGACGACGAGGGCACCCGGGCCCGGCCCCTCTCGTCGCGACGCTGGTTCGTGCTCGTCGGCGGAGCGATCCTCCCGATCGTGCTGCTCGCGGCCTGGCAGTACGCGACGACCGCGGGGCTCGTGTCCGTGTCCGTCTTCCCCTCCCCCGCCATGGTCTGGGCCGCCGGGATCGACCTCGCGCAGCGCGGCGACCTCGGCCAGGACGTCGCGATCTCGACCCAGCGCGTGCTGATCGGCTTCGGCATCGGCTCGGCCCTGGGCCTCGTCGTCGGCGCCCTCTTCGGGCTCTCGCGGGTGTGGGAGGTCGTCCTCGGACCGACCCTCGGCGCGATCCGCGCGGTGCCGTCGCTGGCGTGGGTGCCGCTGCTGCTGCTCTGGCTGGGCATCGGCGAGGAGTCGAAGATCACGCTGATCACGATCGGCGCCTTCTTCCCCGTCTTCACCACCGTCGCGACCGCGCTCGGTCACGTCGACCGCCAGCTCGTCGAGGCCGGCCGCGCATTCGGGCTCTCGGGGGTGCGGCTGTTCACCACGGTGCAGCTCCCGGCCGTGGTGCCGTCGGTGATCGCCGGACTGCGGCTGGCGCTCGCGCAGTCGTGGCTGTTCCTCGTCGCCTCCGAGCTGATCGCCTCGTCGATGGGCCTCGGCTTCCGACTCATCGACAGCCAGAACAACGGGCGCATCGACCGGGTGTTCCTCGCGATCATCCTGCTCGCCGTGCTCGGCAAGCTCACCGACGCGGTGGTCGGCGTCTTCCAGCGCTACGCCGTGAAGAAGTGGGCGTGAGCATGACCTCCACTCGACTCCTCGAAGGACCCGCACGATGACCGAGACGATCGCGAACCTGCTCGACGAGACGCGCCGCTTCCCCGCGCCGCCCGCGTTCGCCGCGGGAGCCAACGTCGGAGCAGAGGCGTACGCCCGGGCGGCCGCCGACCCCGTCGCGTTCTGGGAGGAGGCGGCCCGGCGGCTCGACTGGGCGGAGCCCTGGCACACCGCGCACCGCTGGGAGCCCGCGGTGCCCCAGGAGGACGGCACCCTCTCGGTCCCCCGCGCGACCTGGTTCGAGGGCGGCCGCCTCAACGTCGCCGTCAACTGCGTCGACCGTCACGTCGACGCGGGCCGGGGCGGCAAGGTCGCCCTGCACTTCGAGGGCGAGCGCGGCGACCGGCGCTCGATCACGTACGCCGAGCTGCAGCGCGACGTCGCCCGGGCGGCCCACGCGCTGACGGCGCTCGGCATCGGGAAGGGCGACCGCGTCGTGGTCTACCTGCCGGTGATCCCCGAGACCGTCGTCATCACGCTGGCGATCGCGCGCATCGGAGCGATCCACTCCCTGGTCTTCGGCGGCTTCTCCGCGGAGGCGGTGCGCTTCCGCGTCGAGGACACCGGAGCGAAGCTGCTGGTCACCACCGACGGGCAGTTCCGCCGCGGCAGGGCCGTGCCGGTGAAGGAGAACGCCGACCACGCCGTCTCGGGCGAGAACTCGATCGAGCACGTCCTCGTCGTCCGCCGGACCGGCGACGAGACCCCCGACATCCCCTGGACCCCGGGCCGCGACGTGTGGTGGCACGACGTCGTCGACGCCCAGAGCGACGTGCACGAGGCCGAGGCGTTCGATGCCGAGACGCCGCTGTTCATCATCTACACCTCGGGGACCACCGGGAAGCCCAAGGGCCTCGTCCACACCAGCGGCGGGTACCTGACGCAGGCCTCCTGGACCCACTGGGCCGTCTTCGACGCGAAGCCCGACGACGTCCACTGGTGCACCGCCGACCTCGCCTGGGTCACCGCGCACACCTACGAGATCTACGGGCCGCTCTCGAACGGGCTCACGCAGGTGATCTACGAGGGCACGCCGAACACCCCGCACACCGCGCGGCACTTCGAGATCATCGAGCGCTACGGGGTCACGGTCTACTACACGGCGCCGACCCTGATCCGCACGCTGATGACGTGGTTCCCCGACGGGGTCCCCGCCGAGCACGACCTCTCGAGCCTGCGCCTGCTCGGCACGGTCGGCGAGTCGATCAACCCCGAGGCGTGGGTGTGGTTCCACGAGAGCATCGGCGCCGGGCGCTGCCCGATCGTCGACACCTGGTGGCAGTCCGAGACGGGCGCGGCGGTCATGTGCCCGCTGCCGGGCGTCTCGACGCTCAAGCCCGGCTCGTCCCTCGGGGCCCTGCCGGGGCTCAGCACTCTCGTCGTCGACGACGAGGGCCGGCGGGTGCCGAACGGCTCGGGAGGCTACCTGGTCGTCGACGGGACGGGCCCGGCCCTCGCGCGCACCGTCTGGGGCGACGCCGAGCGGTACCGCGACTCCTACTGGGCGCGCTTCGCCGAGCAGGGGTATTTCTTCTCGGGCGACGGCGCCAAGTACGACGCCGACGGCGACATCTGGGTGCTCGGGCGCGTGGACGACGTGATCAACGTCTCCGGGCACCGCCTGTCGACGATCGAGATCGAGTCGGCGCTCGTCGCGCACCCGTCGGTCGGCGAGGCGGGAGTGGTCGGAGTGACCGACCCCGTGACGGGACAGGCCGTCGCGGCCTTCGTGATCCCCTCCGACGAGGCGGTCGACCGCGCCCGGGACGACCCCGCCTACTGGAACGAGCTCTCCGACTCGCTGTCGGCGTCGCTCCGCGAGCACGTCGCGACGGCGATCGGCCCGATCGCCAAGCCCCGCGACGTGGTGCTCGTGCCCGACCTCCCCAAGACCCGCTCGGGCAAGATCATGCGGCGCCTGCTCGGCGACATCCGCGACGGACGGGCGCTCGGAGACGTGACGAGCCTCCAGGACGACACCGTGCCCGAGCGGATCGCGCGGATCGTCGCGGGACGCCGCTGACGGGCTCGACGGTGCCTGCGGGTACGCCCGACAGCGCTCCGGTGCAGGGGCATCCGGAGTACCGTGGAAGGATGCGCGACGTCCAGCAGCGAATCATCTCCGAGCTCCACGTCTCCCCCACCGTCGATCCGGCCGCCGAGGTCGAGCGACGCAGCGGCTTCCTCGCCGACTACCTCCGTCACACCGGGGCCAAGGGCCTCGTCCTCGGCATCAGCGGCGGGCAGGACTCGAGCCTCGCGGGCCGGCTCTGCCAGCTCGCGGTCGAGCAGGTGCGCGCGAGCGGAGGCGACGCCTCCTTCATCGCGGTCCGCCTGCCCTACCGCGTCCAGGCCGACGAGGCCGACGCGCAGCTCGCGCTGACGTTCATCCGCCCCGACCGCCAGGTCGCCTTCGACATCCAGCAGGGCGTCGACGGCATCGCCGCGGCGTTCCAGGACGCGGTCGGCGAGCCGATCTCGGACTTCGTCAAGGGCAACACCAAGGCCCGGGCCCGCATGGTCGCGCAGTACGCGATCGCCGGGCAGGAGGGGATGCTCGTCGTCGGCACCGACCACGCGGCCGAGGCGGTCACCGGCTTCTTCACGAAGTTCGGCGACGGCGGCGCCGACGTGCTCCCGCTGACCGGGCTCACCAAGCGCCAGGGCCGCTCGCTGCTCGAGCACCTCGACGCACCGGCCCGCCTCTACGAGAAGGCGCCGACCGCCGACCTGCTCGACGACAACCCCGGCCAGACCGACGAGTCGAACCTCGGCCTGGTCTACGCCGACCTCGACACCTACCTCGAGGGCGGCGACGTCGACCCCGAGGTCGCCGAGGCGATCGAGGCGCGCTACGCCGCGACCGAGCACAAGCGGCAGGTGCCGCTGTCGATGTTCGACGGCTGGTGGCGCTGACCGCTCGCGCGTACAACGGGCAGGCCTCGCGGCTGATGGTGCCCGGCGAGCCGTCTCAGCTGACGTCGTGCGCGCACTCCGCTCGACGGGCGTGCGTCAGGCGGTCGCGACCCGGTCGAGCCACGCGCCGCTGACGCGGGCGCTGTCGGCGGGCGGCATGCTCGCGCGGTCGACCTCGACGATGATCCAGCCGCCGAAGTCGTCGGGCAGCGCCGCGAGCACGCCGTCGAGGTCGATGCCGCCGAGGCCCGGCTCGAGGAACAGTCCGCTGTCGGTCGCCCGGTCGTACGGCGTCGGCACCGCACGGCTCGCCTCCGCGATGCCCAGGTGCAGATCCTTCACGTGCAGATCGAGCAGGCGGTCGGAGTAGCGCTCGACCATCGCGACCGGGTCGATTCCCGCCCAGACCAGGTGTCCGATGTCGAAGGAGGCGCCGAGCAGCGCCGGGTCGATCGCGCCGAGCACGCGGTCGATCTCGTGCTCGGTCTCGACCCAGGTGCCGACGTGGTTGTGCAGGCCGGCCTGGACCCCCTCGGCCCGGAGCACCTCGGCGGCCTCGGCGAGGATCTCGATCACGCGGTCGAGCCGGCCCTCGTCGAACGCCGCGCCCACCGCGACCGCCTCGCGGGTGCGGACCACGCCCGGCTCGAAGCTCACCTCGGGGGCGAGGAAGACGGTGTCGAGTCCGACGTAGTTGGTCTCCTCGGCCTTGCGGCGGACGCCGTCGAACCAGTGCACCCACTCGGCGCTGCCGCGCTCGACGGCGCGGCCCTTGTCCTCGGGCAGCGCGACGGAGGCGTAGCCCGGCGCGAGCGCGAGACCCGACTCCTCGATCATGCGGGCGTAGTCCTGGAGGGTCTGCGTCGCGAGGACCTCGAGCATCGTGGCGCCGAAGCCGGCGTCGCGGATCTCGCGCAGCACCTCCGGGTACTCCGCGCGGAAGGCGGGGTCGGCGAAGCGCCAGAGCGACTCGCTGGTCGGGTCGGCCGGATCGGCCTTCACGTTGATCCACTGGATGGCGTTGAGGGCGAACTGCGAGCGACGGAGCATGCGGGGCTGCTTTCTCGAGGGAGGGGCGGAGGTCAGGCGGAGGCGGCGCGGGCGTTGTAGACGAGGACCGAGCCGGCGTCGACGTGCGCGCGGTAGGCGTGGAACACGGCGAGCGCCTCGTCGCGCAGCACGCCGTCGACGACCTCGATGCCGCGGGCCTCGAAGGCGGCGGCCCAGTCGTCGCGCATGGGGCCCTCGTCGAAGGTCGTGATCTCCTCGAGCTCGGGGCCGGAGCCGGCGACGACGAGGCGGCGGACCCCCGACCACAGCGTGGCTCCGTAGCACTGGACGCACGGACGCCAGTTGACGACGAGCTCGTGCGCGGGGATGCCCTCGCCGCCGAGGTCCCAGCCGCCGAGCGCGGTCTGCGCGAGACCGAGCGCGGTCACCTCCGCGTGCCCCGACGAGACTCCGCTCGCGAGGACCACGTTCACGCCCACCGACACCAGGCGGCCGGAGTCGCGCTCGACGACGATCGCGGCGAACGGGCCGCCGTTGCCCTCCCGGAAGTTGCGGTCGGCGAGCGCGTGCACGAGGGCCATCCGGTCCTCGCGCTCGGGGAGGAACTCGGGGACGTCGCGGACGGCGTCCTCGATCCAGGCGGGCAGGGCGATCTCGTAGCGGGTGGCGAGCTGGTCGATGTTCACGGGTGGCCTCCTGGGCGGGTGGGGTTCGGGTGCGATCTGCAGGAGATCGCGGGCGGAAGGGCGGTTCTACCGCGTCGGATGCGCGGGAAGGGGCGGATCACCTGCAGAGCGCACCGGCTCCTGCAGATCGTACGAGAGCCGGCAGAGCGCACCGTCGCCTGCAGAGCGCACGTGCGCCGGTCATACGCGCGCGCCCTCGAGCGCGGCCAGCACCGCGCGGGTCGCCCGCACGGCGGTGATCGTGCCGGTCAGGGTGGCGTTGCAGACCACAGGAGTCGGGATGACGCCGGTGCCCGCGAGGTAGAGCCCCTCGACCCCCCACACCCGGCCCGACGGGTCGCAGACGCTGGTGCCGTCGTCGACCGCGCCCGAGCGGACGGTGCCCGTCAGGTGCAGGGACGAGCCCGGCGCGAGCACGACGCACTCGGTCGCCGGGTCGAACGCGCCGAAGCGCTCGGCGACGGTGCGGATCCGCTCGCGGGCCTCCTCGATCAGGGCGAGGTCGCGCTCGGTGTAGTCGAACTCCACGCGGAGGCGCGGCAGGCCCGTGACGTCGGTCTCGTGCTCCGAGAACACCAGCCGGTTCTCGGGCCGCGACTCCACCGGTGTGTAGAACGAGAGGCCGACGGAGTAGGCGAACGGCGCGCGGTCCTCGTCGAGGAACACCGTGTTCATGATCTGACCGTGGAACGGCTGCGCCTCGCCGTTCTGCGGCAGCCAGAGGGAGTCGGTCGCGAACTCGCCCTCGCGCAGCATCGGCAGCCCGGCCGCGTCGAGACCGAAGCGCTCGAGGTCCATGATCACGCGCGCCGTCACGAACGCGTGCTCGTTGAGGAAGCGGCCGAGCGCCTCCGGCCGGATGCCCGATGCGAAGAGCAGCTGCGGGGTGCGGACGACGTCGGCGCAGACGATCGTCGCGCGCGCCTCGATGTCGTACTCGCGACCGGTCGCGATCTCGCGCACCCGCGCGCCGACGGCCCGCCCGTCGTCGTGGCGGACGGCCACCGCGAGCGTGCCGGCGCGCAGCTCGAACGCGTCGTCGCCTCCGCTCGAGATCGGCGGGAACACGCGGTTCGGGCCGGTGCGGAGGAGCGGGCCGGTCGGGTTGCCGGCGACGGCCATCGGCATCGGCTGGGGATGACGGCCGTCGGCGCTCACCGGCCCGAAGACGTCCTCGAGCACCTCGAGGACCACCCGCCCGGGGCCCGTCGGCCCGAGCGGCGAGTCGTGCACGTCGAGCAGCTGCTCGGCGCGCGCGAGATCGGCGGCCCACTGCGCCGGGTCCCCGCCGTCGAAGACCTCGTCGCCGACGGGCCGGGGAGTGGCCGCCGTCCAGTGCACGCCCATGCCGCCGACGTTCCACGCGACCGCGCTCGCGGGCATCGCTCGGGCGTCGCCTCCCATGGCCGACAGGTTGTACATGCCGGGCACGACGCTGCGGAGCTCGTCGG
Organism: Rathayibacter sp. VKM Ac-2759; assembly: GCF_009834225.1. Lineage (NCBI taxonomy): Bacteria > Bacillati > Actinomycetota > Actinomycetes > Micrococcales > Microbacteriaceae > Rathayibacter > Rathayibacter sp. VKM Ac-2759. The sequence goes on along the minus strand of NZ_CP047176.1, from coordinate 130,986 downwards.
TGATGTCGGGGGTGACGTCGGCGCCGGTGTACAGGCCCTGCACCCCGGTCGCCACCCGCTGGTTGTAGCGGCTCCAGATCTCCGGCTCCTCGCTGTCGTGCAGGTGCAGCCCGGGGACGGAGCCGGCCGCCGGCCCGCCGTCGATCATCAGGATCGAGACGGTCGGGTCGGCGTCGCGGAGGCCCCGGGCGACGGCGGCGCCCATGATGCCGCTGCCGATGATGAGGACGTCGGTGGATTCGGGCATGGTTCTCCTCGAGAGGGGCGGGGGTCAGAGGGCGACGCGCGGCCGGGTGGGCGTCACGGCGAGAGTGGGGCCGAAGAAGGCGACGTCCATGCGGTCGAGCACGAACTTCACCGCTCCGATCAGCGGGGCGTCGGTGCCCAGCACGGTCGAGCGCACGGCGACGTCGAGGGTGCCGAGGCCGCGCATCGAGGCGGTCACCCGCGGGAGGAGGAGGTCGTCCGCCTCCTCGAGACCGCCGCCGAGGACGAAGAGGTCGGGCGCGACCGTCCAGGCCAGGGTCGACAGGAGCTCGGCGAGGTGGGCGACGAAGGCGTCGAGCTCGCGCAGCGCGTCGGCGTCGCCGGCGCGAGCGGCCTCGACCGAGCGCATCGCGCTCTCGCGCTCGGAGCGCAGCGGCGAGGTCAGCAGGCCGAAGGGCGTGTTCTCCATCCGCCCGGTCGCCAGAGCGCCCGCCTCGACGAGCTCGCCCGCGGCGCCGCGGAAGCCGCGGTGCACGGCGCCGCCGATCACCAGGCCGACACCGGTGCGGTTCCCGAGGATGCACCACGCGAAGGTGGCGGAGTCGGCCGCGACCCCGCGCCAGCGCTCGGCGAGGGCCGCGAGGTTCGCGTCGTTGTCGGCGAAGACGGGGACGCCCAGGCGCTCCGACAGGGAGTCGGCGAGCGCGAAGCCGTTCCAGCGCGGCGAGTTGACGAGGCGCTGGACGACGCCGTCCTCGTCGATCGCGCCACCGGCGGCGACCGCGCCGGCGTGGATCCGCTCGCGGGGAAGCCCCGACTGCGCGACCGCCTCCTCCACCGCGAGGACCGCGTCGTCGACGGCGGTCTCGGGCGAGAGGTAGTCGCGGAGCGGGCGCAGCGCGCGCCCGAGGATCCGGCCGCGGATGTCGCACACCACCGCGGCGGCGAAGTCGGTGTCGATCCGCACCGCGGCGACGAGCGCGCGGTCGGCCCGGAAGCGGAAGGTGCGCGGCGGGCGCCCGACATCGGCCTTCGCCGGGTCGGGGGCGGTCTCGTCGACCCAGCCCTCGTCGCAGAGGCGCGCCAGGATCAGCTCGACCGTGCGCCGCGAGAGGGCGACCTCGCGCACCAGCACCGCCATCGTCACCGGCTCGTCGTGCTCGGCCAGCGCCCGCAGCACCACGCTCGAGTTGAGCCGGCGCAGCGTGCTGGGCGCGACTCCGGCCCTCATCGGCGCGCCTCGGCGAGCAGGGGCAGCACGTCGTCGTAGCGGCCGGTGAGCACCGACGGCTCGTCGTCGTAGACGCGGGCGGAGTCGCCGGCCTCGCCCCGCGCGGCCGGCCAGGCCGGATCCTCGCCGCGCACGAAGGCGACCAGCTCGGCGTGCATGGTGGCGGCGAGCGCCGCGGGAGGCTCCTCGCCGAGGACGCGGGCGGTGGCCTCGGCATCGAGGTGGTCGAAGAAGAAGGGGAGGTCGAGGCAGTGCCCGGCGCCGCCGATCGCGGGCGAGGCCCAGTCGAACGCGTAGAGCCAGGTCGGCGCGGGGCCGTCGGCGCGGTTGCGGGCGACCTGGAGGACCGTGCGGCGGAACAGCAGGTCGGTCGCGCGGGGCGGCGCGTCGGCGGCGCGCTCGAAGCGCGGGGTGTCGAACTCGTCGGCGGTGGCGCCGATCAGGAGGGGCTTGTCGCGCCCGACCCGAGCGGTGGCCGTGGCGACGGGCTCGGGCAGTAGGTCGTCGCCCGACACCGGCGCGAACACGATCGACGCGCCGGGCATCATCGTGCGCGCGGCCGTCTCGGAGAGCTCGTCGGGGTCGAGGGAGGCGAAGCCCGCGCGGTCGGGACGGACGCCGAGGCCGTCGGCGAAGGCCGCGACCTGCGCCCTCGCCTCCACGAGGGGGACGCTCCGGTCGGTGGGCGAGATCGCCACCGCGCGGGCGAACAGCGGCTGCGCCTCGACGCAGCCGAGCAGCGTGAGCACGGCGCCGCCGCCCGCGGACTGGCCGGCGACGCACACCTGCGTGGGATCGCCTCCGAACGCCGCGATGTTCGCCTGCACCCAGCGCAGAGCGGCGAGCCAGTCGCGGACGCCCCGGTTCGCGTCGCCCTCGAGCACCGCGAAGCCGTCGACGCCGAGCCGGTAGGCGACCGTGACGACGACCACGCCGTCGCGCGCGAAGGCCGAGCCCTCGTGCCAGTCGCTCGACGCGGCTCCGGTGACGTAGCCGCCGCCGTGCACGTAGACGAGGACGGGCAGCGCATCGGCGTCGGCGGGCGCGAAGACGTTGAGGTTCAGCGTGTGGTCGCCCGGGATCGAGTGCTCGGGGATCGTCGTGAACTCGAACGGGCGCCCGCGCTGCGGTGTGGCGCCGTTCGCGGAGGCGTCGAACGGCTCGGCGAAGCGGGCGCGCGGCTCGGGGGCGCGGAACCGCCGCTCACCGGTCGGCGCCTCGGCGAACGGCACCCCGAGGAACCGGGCGACCCCTCCGTCGACGCGACCGACCACCGCGCCGCAGGGCGCCTCCACCGAGATGTCCATGGTCTCTGCCCCGCTCGCTCCCGAGCCCCTCGGTCCAGTGCCGATCACTTGAGGCCCGTCGCGACGATACCCTGCACGAAGTAGCGCTGCAGGAGCAGGAAGAGCACCAGCACCGGCAGCATCACCACCACCGCACCGGCGAGCACGAGCCCGTAGTCGGTGACGTTCTGCGAGGCCTGGCTCGTCGCCGCGAGCCCCACCGGGAGCGTGTAGGTCGACGCGTTCTGCGCCACGAGGAGCGGCCAGATGAAGTTGTTCCAGGCCGCGAGGAACGACATGATCGTGACCGTCGCGAGCGCGGGGCCGGCCAGCGGCAGGAACACCTGCGCGAAGATCCGCAGCTCGCTCGCCCCGTCGATCCGGGCGGCCTCGAGCAGCTCCTCCGGGATGCTCTCGGCGAACTGCCGCACGATGAAGATCGAGATCGGCAGCACGAGCGAGGGCAGGGCGATGCCCGCCAGCGTGTTGACCAGCCCCAGCCGCACCGTGACCACGAACTGCGGCACGAAGACGGCCGAGAACGGCATCATCAGCGCGATCAGCACCGCGATCGTCGCGGCGCGCCTGCCCGCGAAGTCGAGCTTGGCGAGCGCGTAGCCCGCGGCCGCCGCGGCGAGCACGTTGCCCGCCACCACGACCCCCGCGACGACGAGGCTGTTGCCGAGATACCCGCTGAAGCCGGCCTGCGAGAAGAGGCGCCCGAAGTTCTCGAGCGTCGCCTCGGCCGGGAGCCAGGCTCCCGGGTTCGCGCTGATGTCGGCCGTGGTGCGCAGCGACCCCGAGAAGACCCAGACGAAGGGCAGGAGGGTGATCACGGCGAGCACCGTCAGCGCCGGGTAGAGCACGGCCCGGCGCAGGCGCTCCGACGAGGCGCGGGTGCGCGGCGGGCGCTCCGGCTCCTGCCGGGTCGGGGCCGGCGGGACGGGGACGATCGGAGGGGCGGTGACGGTCATGAGCGGGACCTCAGCAGACGGAACTGCAGCACGCTGACGAGCGCGACGATGAGCAGGAGGAGGAACGACGCGGCCGACGAGACGCCGATGTTGCCGAAGCCGAACTGGTGGTAGGTGTACAGCGCCATCGACTCCGTGGAGCCGAGCGGCCCGCCGCCGGTGAGCAGGTAGGGCTCGTCGAACACCTGGAGGAAGAACACCGACAGCAGCACCGAGACGAGCAGCGTCGTGGGCATCAGCAGCGGCACGGTGATCGAGACCAGCCGGCGCCACGGCCCCGCTCCGTCGAGCGAGGCCGCCTCGTGCACGTCCTCGGGCACCGACTGCAGGCCGGCGAGGAAGAGCAGCATCGCCGTGCCGAAGTTGCGCCAGATCCCGAGCAGGATGACGACCGGCATCGCGAGGTTCTCGTCGCCGAGCCAGTTGGGGCCGGCGAACCCGATGGCCCCGAGGAACTCGTTGATCGTTCCGTTCTGGTTGAACGCGTACTGCCAGATCAGCGCCACCGAGACGATGTTGGTGACCACGGGAGCGTAGAACAGGGCCCGGAAGACGCCGCGGAGCCTCCGGATACCCGTGTTGAGCGCCAGGGCCAGCACGAAGCCGACGGCCATCGTGAGCGGAACCCCGATGACGACGAAGTAGAGCGTGTTCGCCACCGAGCGGAGGAACGCGGCGTCGCCCAGCAGGACCGCGTAGTTCTCGAGGCCCGTGAAGTCGACCCCGAAGGGCTGCTGCAGATCGGCGCCGCGGATGTCGGTGAGGCTCATCGCCAGGGAGGCGACCACCGGGATCGCCGTGAACACTCCGAAGATCACCGCGAACGGCGCGAGGAAGAGCCAGGCGATGCCGGTGTGCCTCCCGCGCCGCTGCCGCGCGGCGGGCCGGCCGGCGAGGGCGATCACAGCCACGCGGTCACTCCGTGCCGATCGAGGCTGCCTGCTGCTGGGCGGCGGCCATCGCGTCGGCGGCCGTCTCCTTGCCGCGGGCGACCTTCTCCATCTCCTGGCCGAGGATCGTGGAGACCTGGGTCCAGGTGGTCACGGCGGGCAGGGGCTCGACGTCCTGGAGCTGGGTGAAGAAGGCCGAGAGGAGGGGCTGGTCGGCGATCGAGGGGTCGCTCCACGCGTCGACGACGGCGGGCATGCTGCCGGCGGCGGCGTACTGCGCGACCTGGGTGTCCTCCTGCGCCATCTCGCGCACGACCTTCCAGGCCGAACTCGCGTTGTCGGAGGCGGCGGTCACACCCCAGCTGCCGCCCGCGAGCTGGCCCGACCCGTTGTCGGGGCCGGCGGGCAGCACGGCGGTGGCGATGTGGGAGGCGGTCCAGCCCTCCTCGCCGGCGGTCTGGTCGAGCGTCGCGACGACCCACGGACCGCTGATCATCGAGCCGGTCTGCCCCGAGACGAGGTACGGCTGCGCGTCGAGGAACTGCGGGGTGTCGGGCGAGGAGACTCCGGAGGAGAAGAAGGAGGCGTTGAACTCGGCCGCCTGGACCATCTCGGGGCTGTCGAGCTGCCACGCGGAGCCGTCGTCGCTGAGGAGGTCGGCACCGGCCTGGTGCGCGAAGGTCGCGAGCGTCTGGCCGTTGTAGGTGTCCCAGCCGACGTCGGCGCCGTAGCCCGACTCGGCGCCGCCTGCCTCGAGGCCCTCGAAGAACGGGATCGTCTCGTCCCAGGTGGCCGGGGCGGTGACGCCGCCCGCCTCGGCGAAGTCGGAGCGGTAGATCAGCACGCGCGTGTAGGCGTACCAGGGCACGGAGTAGGTGGTGCCGTCGTACTGGCCGGCGTCCCAGGAGCCCTCGAAGAAGCTGTCGGAGTCGACCAGGTCGTCGGGGACGGGCGCGAAGGCGTCGGACGCGAGGAACTGGGTCTGCGCCTCGGTGTAGAGGAAGGCGATGTCGGGAGCGGTGCCGGCCGCGACCGCGGTCTGCAGCTTGGTGTTGTACTCGTCGGAGGGGACGAGCGTGACCTCGAGGTCGAGGTCGGGGTTCTCGGCCTCGTAGTCGGCGAGGACGGTGTCGAGCTGCTGGGCGTCGCCGTCGGGGGCCCAGAGGGTGACGGTGCCGGTGGCTGCGGAGTCGTCGACGGTGAGGTCGGCGGAGGCGGCGGCGCCGGTGTCGGTGCCCCGGCCGCAGCCGGCGAGGGCGAGGGCCGTGACGGCGAGGACTCCGCCGGTGAGGAGGAGGCGGGAGCGGGCGGGCGGTGCGGTGCGCTTCATGGGGGCTCCAGGTGTTGTGCTACTCCGTAGCGGAAGATGGTGGAGGGGTCGCACGCGGTCCACGCGGTCGGCGGAGTTATGCGATGTTGTAGCGGAAGTGCCTCGAGAAGAACCCGGCCGCAGCCGGGTCGTGTCCGACGGTAGTGAGCGCCTGTTTCCGCCGCGTTTCCTCGGGCGCACGTTCTGATGACGCGCCCCTGGCGGATGTCCCGCGAGGGAACCCCGGACCGTCGAGGCCGCCCGCGAGGGCGGGCTCCGTCGACGATCCGGGGTTCCCTCGGCGTCAGGTCAGGGGCGCACCAGGGTCTTGATCGCGCGGCGCTCGTCCATCGCGGCGTACGCCTCCGCGATCTCGTCGAGCGGCAGCTCGAGGTCGAAGACGAGGCCCGGCTCGATCGCGCCGCTCAGCACGTCGGGGAGGAGCTCGGCCATGTAGCCGCGGACGGGCGCGACGCCGCCGTTGACGCCGACGTTCGAGCCGAACATCTGGCGCACGGGCAGCTCGGGCCCGCCGTTGGGGACGCCGACGTAGCCGACCATGCCGCCGGGACGGGCGGAGTCGAGGGCCTGCTGCATCGACTCCTTGGTGCCGACGCACTCGAGCACGCAGTCGGCACCGATGCCGCCGGTGAGCTCGCGGACGGCGGCCACACCCTCGTCGCCGCGGGTGTCGACGATGTGCGTCGCGCCGAAGCGCGTCGCCAGGGCCTGGCGGGAGGCGTGCCGCGACATCGCGATGATCGTGGTCGCTCCGAGGCGCTGGGCCGCGAGCACGGCGCAGAGGCCGACCGCTCCGTCGCCGACGACCGCGACGGTCGAGCCGGCGGTGACTCCGGCCGAGACGGCGGCGTGGTGGCCGGTGCCCATCACGTCGGCGAGCGTGAGCAGGCTCGGGATGAGGGCCGGGTCGGGGTCGGGGTCGACGCGGAAGAGCGTGCCGTCGGCGAGCGGGACGCGCACCTTCTCGCCCTGGGCGCCGTCGGCGAAGCCCTCCTCGCCGACCTCGGCGCCCCACCAGCCGCCGGTCAGGCACGAGGTCGAGACGCCGTTGGCGCAGTTGGCGCAGGTGCCGTCGCAGACGTAGAACGGGGCGATGACGAAGTCGCCCGGGGCGACATCGCGCACGTCGTCGCCGACCGACTCGACGACTCCGACGAACTCGTGGCCGATGCGGTGCGCCTCCTTCGTCGGGGTCACGCCGCGGTAGGGCCACAGATCGGAGCCGCAGACGCACGCCGCGGTGACACGGACGATCGCGTCGCGCCCGGTCGAGAGCACCGGGTCGGGCACCTCCTCGAGTCGGATGTCGCGCTCGCCGTGGATGAGTGTTGCTCGCATGAGGGCTCCTGGTCGGGAGGAACGGGTGGGGTGGCTCCCACGCTACGCCGGGGGCCGAGGGGGTGAGAGGGTCTGACAGGGACTTGCGGAGGGACCTCCCGGCGGGACGGGACCGCCGGGCGGGCTCGACGGGCGGGCGCTCACGGGGGCGCCTCCTCCCAGCCGTCGCTCCCGACCACGACGTGCGCGAGGAACCGCAGGCCGCACGCCTCCGCTCCCTCGATCAGGGCGCGGGTCGCCGCGCGGTCGGACGGGAGCACCCGCGCCTCTCCGGAGTGCGAGTGCGCGAGGGCGACGGTGGCCGCACCACGGGCGAGGACCTCGGCGAGGACGCCGGAGACGGGCAGATCGGCGTGCGCGGGGGGCCCGTCGGCGAGGGTGAGCACGTCGCGCACCGCGCCCGCGTCGGTGAGCGCGACGGCGAGGACCGTCTCGGCGGGACGCGCGGCGAGCAGGGGCGTCACGAGGGCGGCGAGGGCCGCGGCGTCGAGGACGCGGGCGGTGCGCGAGGCGCGGTTCATCCTCCGCCGCAGCTCGAAGGAGGCGACGATGCGGCAGGCGGCGACCTCGCCGATGCCGCGGTGGCGGACGAGGTCGGCGACTCCCGCCCGCGAGAGGGCGTCGATGCCTCCGAAGCGCGCGAGCAGCTGCTGGGCGACGACGGTCGCGTTGGCGCCCCGGACGCCGGCGCCGATGAGGATCGCGAGGGTCTCGGCGTCGGTCAGCGACTCGGCGCCGAGGGCGCGCAGCCGCTCGCGCGGGCGCTGCTCGGGCGCGAGATCGGCCATGCGGAGGCCCGCGGGCGGCTCGGGGAGGGGAAGCATGGGCGCGACGCTATCGGCCCGCGCCCGGCCCCGGCCCTCCGATCTCCGCACCTGTGGACGGATCGGCCCCTCCCCCATCCTGTGGAGGAGCCCCGCCTCCTCGAGACCGCAGGAGTTGTCGTACTCGGCACTCGAGTACGACAACTCCTCGCGTCTCGCCATGCGCTCGCGCGGGGTGCGGCCACTCGGCAGAAGTCGCGCTCGTCGACACCGCAGGAGTTGTCGTACTCGGCACTCGAGTACGACAACTCCTGGCGTCTCGCCGGACGTCCGGGGCTAGACCGCCGCGGGCAGCCCGGCCGACACCGTCAGCGAGTCGCCGTCGTCGGCGACCTCGACCAGCACCACGTCGCCGTCGCGGATCGAGCCGTCGAGCAGCGCCGTCGCCAGCCGGTCGTCGATCTCGTGCTGCATCAGGCGTCGCAGCGGCCGCGCGCCGTACTGCGGGTCGTAGCCGCGATCGGCCAGCCAGCCCCGCGCCGCGGGCGTCACCGCGAGCTCGAGCCGCCGCTCCCCCAGCCGCCGCGAGAGCCGGTCGACGTAGAGCGACACGATCTCGCCGAGCTCGGTGCGATCGAGCGCCTGGAAGATCACGATGTCGTCGAGGCGGTTCACGAACTCGGGCTTGAAGGCCTGGCGCACCATCTGCTGCACCGCCTCCTCCTTCTGCGACCGCGAGAGCGTCGGGTCGATCAGGAACTGCGAGCCGAGGTTCGAGGTGAGGATCAGGATCGTGTTGCGGAAGTCGACCGTCCGCCCCTGCCCGTCCGTCAGCCGGCCGTCGTCGAGCACCTGCAGCAGGATGTCGAACACCTCGGGGTGCGCCTTCTCGACCTCGTCGAGCAGCACCACCGAGTACGGGCGGCGGCGCACGGCCTCCGTCAGCTGACCGCCCTGCTCGTAGCCGATGTAGCCGGGAGGGGCGCCGACGAGCCGCGAGACGGCGAACTTCTCGCCGTACTCCGACATGTCGATGCGCACCATCGCCTTCTCGTCGTCGAACAGGTGGTCGGCGAGCGCCTTCGCCAGCTCGGTCTTGCCGACGCCGGTCGGCCCGAGGAAGAGGAAGGAGCCGGTGGGCCGGTCGGGGTCGGAGATGCCCGCGCGGGTGCGGCGGACCGCGTCCGACACCGCGGACACGGCCTCGTCCTGCCCGATGAGGCGGCGGTGCAGCTCGGTCTCGAGATGCAGCAGCTTCTCGGTCTCGCCCTGCAGGAGCCGGCCGACGGGGATCCCCGTCCACGCGGCGATGACGGCGGCGATGTCGTCGGCCGTCACCTGCTCGTTGACCATGCGCCCCTCGGCGGGCTCCTCCTCCTTCTCCGCGGCCGCGAGCTCGCGCTCGATCACCGGGATGTCGCCGTAGAGGAGGCGGGAGGCGCGCTCGAGCCTGCCCTCGCGCTGGGCGCGCTCGGCTTCGACCCGCAGGGCGTCGAGCTTGTTCTTGAGGTCGCCGACGCGGTTGAGGGAGGCGCGCTCGCGCTCCCAGCGCTGCTGCAGCTCGGCGAGCTGGGCGCCGCGGCGGGCGAGATCCTCGCGCAGCTTCTCGAGCCGCGCCTTCGAGGCCTCGTCCTTCTCCTTCTTCAGCGCGAGCTCCTCGAGCTTCAGCCGGTCGACGGAGCGGCGCAGCTCGTCGATCTCGACGGGCGCGGAGTCGATCTCCATCCGCAGGCGCGACGCGGCCTCGTCGATGAGGTCGATGGCCTTGTCGGGCAGCTGGCGGGCGGTGATGTAGCGGTTGGAGAGCGACGCGGCGGCGACGAGGGCGGCGTCGGCGATCGCGACCTTGTGGTGCGCCTCGTAGCGCTCCTTGAGCCCGCGGAGGATCGCGACCGTGTCCTCGACGGTCGGCTCGCCGACGAACACCTGCTGGAACCGGCGCTCGAGGGCCGCGTCCTTCTCGATGTACTGGCGGTACTCGTCGAGCGTGGTCGCCCCGATCATCCGGAGCTCGCCGCGGGCCAGCATCGGCTTGAGCATGTTCGCCGCCGCGACGGAGCCGTCGCCACCGCCCGCGCCCATCAGGGTGTGCAGCTCGTCGATGAAGGTGATGATGCGCCCGTCGGAGTCGTTGATCTCCTTCAGGACCGCCTTCAGCCGCTCCTCGAACTCGCCGCGGTACTTCGCTCCGGCGATCAGCGCCGAGAGGTCGAGGCTGACGAGCCGCTTGTCCTTCAGGCTGTCGGCGACGTCGCCCGCGACGATCCGCTGGGCGAGCCCCTCGACCACGGCGGTCTTGCCCACACCGGGCTCACCGATGAGGACGGGGTTGTTCTTGGTCCGGCGCGTGAGCACCTGGCTGACGCGCCTGATCTCGGCGTCCCGACCGATGACCGGGTCGAGCTTGCCGCTCGCCGCGATCGCGGTGAGGTCGACGCCGTACTGCTCCAGTGCGGACTGCTCGTCCTGCTGACCGGCCTGCATCGTGGTCTCCTCCCGTGAGCTCGAAAGTTGAGTTCGACTGACTCAACTTTAGCTCTGCCAAGAGCATTCCGGGCTGTTTCCCGGAAGATCAGGCCGTGAGGAGCTCCCCGCCGCGGAGGGTGCGGAGCGCATCGCGGAGGATCGTGCGGAGTCGAGGCTCGCCGACGCCCGTCAGTGCGGCGATCTCGGGCTGGGAGTAGCGGCCCGCGGAGGCCAGGAGGAGGAGCTCGCGGTCGGGGCAGCTCAGCGCGAGCAGTCCGTCGCCGAGCGGGCGGCGGGCCGACCCGGCACTCGAGTGGAGCGTCTCGCAGAGCACCTCGAGCAGCCAGAGCACGGGCTCGGTCGCTCGGGCGCCCTCGCCGGCCCGGCGCCAGACCTCGGTGAAGGCCTCGGTGCAGATCCGGTCCCGCAGGGCGTGCTCGGCGTGCACGGTCGAGACGGAGGCGGTGAAGAGCGCGCTGAAGTGGTCGAAGAGCTCGGCGAACGCGGCCCGGTCACCGGAGGCGACACGGTGCAGGAGGCGAGACGCGGCCTCGGCCAGCGCCGGCCGGCTCCGCCCCGCGTCGTCTTCGCTCATGGGGATCAGCGTGTCACCGGAGAAAGGACAGCGGCACCACTTGCCCCAGGGCGTCATCAGGAGTATTGCCCCTGATCAGGGGTCACGGTCGCGGCTGGTTCAGACCCGTCTCCTCCTCGGACGGTGGGCGCCGTCAGAGGCGCGGCCAGCGGGCCCGCGCGAAGCAGAAGGCGCCGTACGCGATGAGGCCGGCCGCCACCACGCCCAGCAGAGCGACACCGAACGGCAGCTCGACCAGGGTCTTCAGCGCCTCGTCGAGCCCGCCCGCCTGCGAGGGGTCGTGCGTCACCGCGGCGACGATGATCAGCACGCCGAGGACGGCGAGGACGACTCCCTTGGCCGCGTAGCCGACGATGCCGAGCCAGGTGACGACAGTGCCGGCCGTGCCGCCGGGCGTCGCGATGTTCTTCTGGAACTTCTTGCTCACTCCGCGGTACACGAACACGCCGCCCACGGCGAGGACGGCGAGGCCCGCGATCACGAGGAGCACCACCCCGCCCGGTGCCTGCAGGACCTGCGCGCTCGCACTCTCGGACGACTGCGACGAGCTGGAGCTGCCGCCGAGCGCGAAGCGGAGGGTGGTCACGCCGAGCGCGGCGTAGACGACCGCCTTCGCCGCCTCCTTCGCCCGCTTGCCCCAGGTCTCGGCGGTGCTGTCGCCCGGAGTGACGAGGAACACCTCGAGAACGCCCCACAGCGCCAGGCCGAGGAGGCCGACCGCGCAGACCCACAGCACGAACACGCCGCCCGGCTGAGCCGCGAGGGCGCCGAGGGCGCCGGTCTGGTCGGCCTCGCCTCCGCCGCCGCCCGCGACACCGAGGGCGATGCCCCCGATGAGGAGGTGCACGAGTCCGTTCGCAGCGAAGCCGAAGCGCGCCAGCGTGCGCACCGCCGTCGAATCCTGCGCCTCGTTCGCCGTGCGCTTGGCCTGGGTTCCCGCCTGAGTATTCACAGCCTGGACGGTAGTCGTTTCCACATGCGCGCACAGCCCCCTTGCACCGGCCCATCGGCCCGGTCAAGCGGGTGCGCGGTCCGCTGCCCGTCGGCTCCCGATGGGTTGTCCACACCTCTCCACAGGGTTATCCACACCTGTGGAGTGCTGTGGACTCCTCACACGTCGACCGCGCGGACCAGCCCGTCCTGCACACTGCCGAGCCAGTCGTAGACGCTCCGGATCGCCGCGCCGTTCTCGCCCTCCGGCTCGACGTCGTCGGTGTCGACGATGCCCAGTCGCACCGCCAGGGCGAGCCGCATGTCGGTCAGCGCGCGGAGCCAGGACAGGGCCTGCGGAGGCTCGAGCCGCACCGAGACCTCGCCGAGGCCGGCGAAGACCCGCCCGTGACCGGAGCCGTCGCCGGCGTCGAGCGCCGCGGTGATCGCGCGGGCGTCGTCCATCTTGCGGCCGGCCAGATCGGCGCCGGTGAAGCGGCGGAACTCCGCCGCCGCCTCGGCGTCGTCGCGGTAGGCGTCGGGCAGGAGGCGGGCGAGCGCGGGGTCGGAGCGCGCCTCCTCCGACGTGGCGCCGCGGTCGAGCAGCTCGAGCATCTCGCCGGCGAGATGGCGGAGGATCCCCGCCTCCTCGCGGTCGAAGCGGGCGACGGCCGCACCGGAGGAGTCGCGGCGGAACGCGCGCATCAGCCCGCCCCGCTCACGCGTCGGCCTTCTGGAGCGTCGCCCACAGGCCGTAGCCGTGCATCGCCTCCACGTGCCGCTCCATCTCTTCGCGGTTGCCGGTCGCGACGACGGCGCGACCCTCCGTGTGCACCTGCAGCATGAGGCGCTCGGCCTCGGCACGGCCGAAGCCGAAGTAGCTGCGGAAGACGTACGACACGTACGACATCAGGTTGACCGGGTCGTCCCAGACCAGCAGGATCCACGGCACGTCGGCGGCGGAGCGGGTCGTCAGCCGCTCGTCGGGGCGCTCGATCGTGTCAGGCATCCGTCCAGCCTAGGTCTGCCCGGCGCGAGGCTCGCGGCCGTCCCGAGAATCCAAGAGTCTCGACGCGGGCGCGGCCCGAGCGGCGGCCGCGAGTGTCCAAGAGTTGTCGTACTGGGCAGTCGAGTACGACAACTCCTGGAGTCTCGCCGCGGGCGCGGCCCGGTCGGCGTCGGTGAGTGTCCAAGAGTTGTCGCACTGGGCGTCGAGTGCGACAACTCTTGGACACTCGCGGGAGCCGCTCCGAGAGCAGCCGCGTCAGGCCGACAGGCGCGGCAGCACCTCGCGGGCGAAGAAGTCGACGTGGTCGAGGTCGCGCAGGTCCATGAACTGCAGGTACACCCGCTCCGCGCCGGCCTCGCGGAGCGACTCGAGGCGGTCGACCGCCTCGTCCACGCCGCCCGCGATGCCGTGCTCGCGCAGCTCGGCTCCCTCGCGGCCGATGGCGGCCGCGCGGCGCGCGAACTCGGCCTCCGTGCCTCCACCGACCGCGATGAGCGCCACCGAGTGCACGAGCGAGGAGGGCTCGCGCCCGATCGCGCGGCACGCGGCGTCGACGCGCTCGAACGCGCCGGGGATCGCGTCGAACTCGGGGAACGGCAGGTTGAACTCGCTGGCGAAGCGGGCGGCGAGCGCCGGGGTGCGCTTGGGGCCGCCTCCGCCGACGATCACCGGCAGCGGGAGTCGCGCGGGCTTCGGCAGCGCCGGCGAGTTGGTGAGCGTGTAGTGCTCGCCCGCGAACGAGTAGCGCTCGCCGACCGGGGTCGACCAGAGTCCCGTGACGATCTCGAGCTGCTCCTCGAGCAGGTCGAACCGGCGAGACGGGAAGGGGATGCCGTAGGCGGCGTGCTCCTCCTCGAACCATCCGGTGCCGAGGCCGAGCTCGACGCGCCCGCCCGACATCGCGTCGACCTGCGCGACCTGGATCGCGAGGATCCCCGGCGGGCGGTAGGTGACGGAGGAGACGAGGGTGCCGAGCGCGATCCGCTCGGTCTCGCGCGCGAGGCCCGCGAGGCTCGTCCAGGCGTCGGTCGGGCCGTAGCCCGCGTCGCCGTCGCCCATCCGGAGGTAGTGGTCGGAGCGGAAGAAGCCGTCGTAGCCGAGCGACTCGGTCGCCTGCGCGATGGCGAGGAGGTCGTCGTAGCTCGCGCCCTGCTGGGGTTCGGTGAACACTCTGAACTGCATCGCTCCAGCCTGCCGCACGCAGCCGGTGGGTGCGGCCCCGATCCCCCAGCAGCGGAGGCGGGCGCGTGTGCGATCCGAAGGCGTGAGGCGAGCCCTCGAGGGAACCCCCGACCGTCGAGAGAGCCCGCCCCCACGGGCGGCCTCGACGGTCCGGGGTTCCGTCACTACCGTGCGTGACGCCGCGTGGCGCCGTGTTACGCGCCGGATGGCAGCGGCCTGAGCGGGCTCGTAGGTTGGCCGAGGCCGCCCGCCGTCTGTCGTTCAAGGAGTCCGCATGTTCTCGTCCCGATCCCGCTTCGCCGTGACCGCCGGCGCACTCCTGATGGCCGGCCTGCTCGCGGGCTGCACCGCGCAGGCGGCGAACCAGCCGGCGTCCACCTCCGGCACCCCCGTCGAGGGCGGCTCGCTCGTGTTCGCCGACATCGAGCTGCAGACCGACTTCCAGGTGCAGAAGGGCTTCAACTACACGCAGTCCAACGTCTTCCGGAACATCGCCGACCGCCTGACCGCGTTCGACCCCGAGTCCGGCGAGGTGGTGCCGTGGATCGCCTCCGAGTGGACGATCAACAGCGACAACACCGAGTTCACCTTCACCATCCGCCCGGGCGTCACCTTCTCGGACGGCACGCCGCTCGACGCCGCGGCGGTCAAGGCCAACCTCGACCAGCTGGGTCTCGGCGACGAGGCGAAGAAGATCGTCAAGAACCGCGACTTCATCGGCTACGCCTCCTCCGAGGTCACCGGCGACGACACCGTCGTGGTGCGCCTCTCGGAGCCGAACGCCGACTTCCTCAAGGCGACCGCCGCCTCCACCGCGAGCCTCGTCTCGACCTCGACGCTCGCGCTCGACTACGCGGGACAGGCCGACATCTCGAAGATCGTCGCCTCCGGCCCGTTCGTCTTCGAGTCGCAGGTGCCCGACCAGGAGATCCGCTTCACGAAGCGCGACGACTACGCCTGGCCCTCGTCGATCTCGACGAACACCGGAGCCGCGCACCTCGACGAGGTCGTGTTCCGCGCGATCCCCGAGGTCGGGCTGCGCGTCGGCGCCGTCTCGTCGGGTCAGGCCGACGTCGCCCGCGGCATCCAGCCGAGCGACGAGGCCGCGGCGACCGCCTCCGGCATCGAGCTCGCGGTCGCGCAGGCGCCCGAGCTGACCGCGAACTGGGCCGCCTTCCGCGGCGAGGCACCCGTCGTCTCGGACCAGGACGTGCGCCGCGCGCTGCAGATCGGCTTCGACCGCGACGCCCTCAAGTCGACCGTGCTCAGCGACAGCTACCCGCTGTCCGGCTCGGTCCTCAACCGCTCCGCTCCGGGCTTCGTGGACCTCAGCGACCAGCTCGCCTACGACCCCGACGAGGCCGAGAAGCTGCTCGAGGACGCCGGCTGGACCGTCGGCTCCGACGGGATCCGCGAGAAGGACGGCCAGCGCCTCACCCTCTCGGTCGCGGCGAGCCCCCGCAGCGTCGTCATCAAGCCGGCGTTCGAGTTCATCGAGTCGGAGTGGCGCAAGATCGGCGTCGAGCTCGTCAACAACGCCGGCGACAGCGCGATCCTCGCGACCGCGCTCGGCGACCCGACCTACCCGGCCATCGGCTCGCGCCAGTTCTACCTCGGCGGCCTCGGCCCGCTGTTCAGCGCCGCCGGCAACACCAACACCTACGTGTCGGACGACGAGCTGAACACCCTCTTCGCCACCGAGCGGGCGGCCACCGACCCCGCGGCGCGCGACGCGGTGCTCGCCGACATCCAGGAGCGCCTCGTGCTCGGCACCAACCTGCTCGTCCCGCTGTGGGACGAGGTGCAGGTGCACGCGGTCGGCCAGGGCGTCCACGTGACGTTCGACGGCGGCACCGCGCCCCTCCTCCAGGAAGCGTGGATCCAGGAGTAATGCTCCGGTATCTCGCGGGGCGGGCGGGGCAGGCGCTCCTCGTCCTCTGGCTCACCTACACGATCGTCTTCGTCGTCGTGCAGCTGCTCCCGTCCGACCCCGTGACGATCTTCCTCGCCAGCGACTCCGGAGCCGACCCCGCCCTGATCGACCAGGTCAGCGCGCTCTACGGCTACGACAGGCCCTGGTACGAGCAGTACGCGCTGCAGCTGCTCAACCTGCTGCGCGGCGAGTTCGGCTTCTCCCTCTCGTCGGGCCAGCCGGTGCTCACCCGCATCGGCGACGTCGTCGGCAGCACGATCGCGCTGGCGTCGACGGGGCTGCTGCTCAGCGTCGTGATCGCGGTCGGCGTGAGTGCCGCCGCGTTCCTGATCGACGCCCCGCGCCTGAAGGCGCTCGTCGTCGCCGTCCCGTCGCTGTTCAGCTCGGTCCCCGTGTTCTGGCTCGGGATAGTGGTGCTGCAGGTCTTCTCGTTCCAGCTGCGCATCCTGTCGCTGTTCCCCGACGGGTCGCTGCTCTCGCTCCTCATCCCAGCGCTGGTCCTCGCGATCCCGGTGTCGGCCCCGATCGCCCAGGTGCTGCTGAGCGGAGTCGAGCAGGCGTCGGAGCTCGCGTTCGTCAAGACCGCGCGGGCCAAGGGCGCCCGCCCGCTGCGCGTCTTCTGGCGCCACGTGCTGCGGTCGTCGCTCGGTGCGACCACGGCGGTGATCGGGACGACCCTCGGGATCCTGCTGGCCGGCTCCGTGATCACGGAGACCGTCTTCGCCCGTCCGGGCCTCGGCTCCGTGCTGCTGAAGGCCGTGATCGCGCAGGACGTGCCGCTCGTGCAGGGGCTGGTGCTGCTGACGACCCTCGTCGTGGTCGCGACCACCCTCGTCCTCGATCTGATCGCGCCGATCCTCGACCCGCGCATCCTGCGCACGCGCGGACAGAAAGGCCTGGTGCGCCTTGGCGCTTGAGCTCACGCGGACGCCCCGCCGCACCCTGCCCGTGCCGGGTGTCGCGACGGCCCTCTCCGCCGTCCTGATCCTCGTCGTCCTGCTCTGGCTGATCGCGCCGGGGCTGTTCACCTCCTCCGACCCGCTGACCGGCGACTCCGCGCAGGTGTTCCTCCCGCCGAGCCCCGCGCACCTCTTCGGCACCGATCACCTCGGCCGCGACGTGCTCGCCCGGATGATCTACGGCACATCGCAGACGGCGCTCACCGCCGGCCTCGCCGTCGTCGTCGGCCTCGTGCTCGGCACCCTCGTCGGCATCGTCTCCTCGACGCTGGGTCCGTGGGCGGAGTCGATCAGCATGCGCGTGATCGACGCCCTGATCGCGCTGCCGGCGTTCATGATCGCGCTGTTCGTGGTCTCGGCCTACGGCGCCGGCCCGATCTCGCTGGGCATCGGAGTCGGCATCGGCTCGGTCGTGCTCTTCGCCCGCGTGACCCGTGCCGAGGTGCTGCGGGTGCGGTCGCTCGACTACCTCGAGGCGAGCCTGCTGGCCGGAGCGGGCTACCTGCGCCAGCTGGTCGGCCACGTGCTGCCCGCGATCGCCGGTGCGCTGCTGGCCCTGGCCGTCGTCGACTTCGGGGCCGCCGTGCTCGCCGTCTCGGCGCTCGGCTTCCTCGGCTTCGGCACCCCGCCGCCCACTCCCGAGTGGGGGCTCATCATCGCCGAGGGCCGCAACTACCTCGCCAACGCGTGGTGGATGACGGCGCTGCCGGGCACCTTCGTCCTCGTCGTCGTCGTGGCGCTCGGCGTGCTCAGCCGCTCGCTCGGAAAGGCCGCCCGTGCCTGACACTCCCGCCCTCGCGCTCGAGGGCCTCTCGCTCGACTACCGGCTCGGCCGGCGCTCGGTGCGCGCGCTCGACGACGTCTCGTTCTCGGTCGCCCGCGGCGAGATCGTCGCGCTGGTCGGCGAGTCCGGGTCGGGCAAGTCGACGATCGCCAACGCCGCGACCGGTCTGCTGCCGACCGACGCGAGCGTCGCCTCCGGCCGCATCGTGGTCGACGGCACCGAGGTCACGCGGCTGTCGGAGCGGCGCTGGAGCCGGATCCGCGGTCGCAAGGTCGGCCTGATCCCGCAGGACCCGGGCGCCAGCCTCACGCCGGTGCTCACGATCGGCGCCCAGGTGGCCGAGATCTTCGCGATCCGCGGCGAGCGCCTCGGCCGGGCGGAGCGTCGCGCGCGCTCGATCGAGCTGCTCGAGATCGCGGAGGTGTCGCGCGCCGCCGACCGCCTGTCGCAGTTCCCGCACGAGCTCTCGGGCGGGCTGAAGCAGCGCATCCTGATCGCGATCGCGTTCGGCCTGAACCCGTCGCTCCTGGTGGCCGACGAGCCGACCTCGGCGCTCGACGTCACGGTGCAGAAGCAGATCCTCCGCGTGCTCGACCGCCTCGCCGCCGACCACGGCACCAGCGTGCTCTTCGTCACCCACGATCTGGCCCTCGCCACCGACCACGCCTCGCGCGCCCTCGTGCTGCAGCGCGGGCGGCTCCTCGAGGACGC
The DNA here is from genome assembly GCF_009834225.1 of Rathayibacter sp. VKM Ac-2759. Lineage (NCBI taxonomy): Bacteria > Bacillati > Actinomycetota > Actinomycetes > Micrococcales > Microbacteriaceae > Rathayibacter > Rathayibacter sp. VKM Ac-2759. The sequence continues at coordinate 112,397 of NZ_CP047176.1, read as the reverse complement.
GCCGGTCGAGCGGATCGTGGACTCCCCCGCCGTCGACTACACCCGCGAGCTGATCGCGCACGCCCGGGCGACCCAGTCGGCGCCGCCGCCCGCCACCTCCGCGCCGACCGCGCCGGTGCTCGAGGTGGCGGGGCTCTCGAAGACGTTCGCCGCCCGGCGCGGATCGGAGCCCATCGCGGCGGTCGACGACGTGTCGTTCTCGCTCGGCGAGGGGCGGACGCTGGCGCTGGTCGGCGAGTCGGGGTCGGGCAAGTCGACGACGGCGCGGATGATCCTCCGGCTCCTCGACCCCACTGCAGGATCGATCAGCGTCGGCGGCCGCGACGTCACCGCGGTCTCGGGGCGCGATCGGCTCGACCTCTGGCGCACGGTGCAGCTCGTCTACCAGAACCCCGACTCGGCGCTCGATCCGCGCTGGAGCGTCGGCCGGATCATCGCCGAGCCGCTGCCGGCGACGACACCCGCCCGCGAGCGCCGCGCGCGCGTGGAGGAGCTGCTCGCGGCGGTGTCGCTGCCCGACGGCGCGATCGACAAGAGGCCCGGCGAGCTCTCGGGCGGCCAGCGGCAGCGCGTCGCGATCGCCCGCGCGCTCGCTCCGCGCAGCTCGCTCGTGGTGCTCGACGAGGCGCTCAGCGCCCTCGACGTCATCACGCAGGAGCGCGTGCTGCAGCTGATCGAGACGATCCAGCGCGACTACGGAGTCTCGTACCTCTTCATCTCGCACGACCTGTCGACGGTCCGCCGGCTCGCCCACGAGGTGGTCGTGCTGCGCGCCGGCCGCGTCGTGGAGCAGGGCGCCTCCCGCGACGTCCTCGCGGCGCCGCGCACCGACTACGTGCGCGAGCTGCTCGCAGCCGTGCCGGGGCGGCGCCTGCTGTCGGAGGTCGGTCCCACCATCCCGAGCACGATCCAGTCCGACCATCCAGAGGAGCCGCGATGACCGCCGACGCACCGAGGAAGCCGCTGCGCTTCTCGGCCTTCGTGATGAACACCGCCTCGCACATCCAGCACGGGCTGTGGCGTCATCCCGAGGCGCGCCAGCACGAGTTCACGTCGCTCGCCCTCTGGACCGATCTCGCCCGCACCCTCGAGCGCGGCCGCTTCGACGCGATCTTCTTCGCCGACGTCCTCGGTCTCTACGGCCCGGCCCGCGGCGACTACACCGTCAACGCCCGCGAGGGCCTGCAGTTCCCGAGCAACGACCCCTCCGTGCTCCTCGGCGCCCTGGCCGCCGTGACCGAGCACCTCGGCCTCGTCTTCACCTCCTCGGTGCTGCAGGCGCACCCGTTCGAGTTCGCCCGCCGCGTGTCGACGCTCGACCACCTCTCGGGCGGCCGCGTCGGCTGGAACGTGGTGACCAGCGCGCAGGAGAGCGCCGCCCGCAACTTCGGCGCCGACGGCCTCGAGGAGCACGACGAGCGCTACCGCTGGGCCGAGGAGTACCTCGAGGTCGTCTACAAGCTCTGGGAGGGCTCGTGGGACGACGACGCGCTGGTGCGCGACAAGGCGATCGGCCACCCGCAGGACGCGGTCTTCGCCGACGCGACCGGGATCCACCGCATCGACCACGAGGGCCCGCGCTACCGCGTGGCCGGCCCGCACCAGAGCCCGCCGTCACCCCAGCGCACCCCCGTGATCTTCCAGGCCGGCTCCTCCCCCGCCGGCAGCGCCTTCGCGGCCCGCCACGCCGAGGGGCAGTTCGTCCTCACCTCCGGTCTCGACAGGACCCGCACCCTGATCGAGCAGACCCGCGCGAAGGTCTCGGCGACCGGTCGCGATCCGGGCGATCTCGCCTTCTTCCTCGGCCTCGCCTTCGTCACGGGAGACACCGAGGAGGCGGCGCAGAGGAAGGCCGCCGAGCTCGACGAGTACCTCTCGAGCGACGGCTTCCTGCTGCACAGCAACCTCGCCTTCGACCCGAGGACCGGCGAGGCGCTCGACCCCGACACTCCGCTCTCCGAGCTCTCGACCGGCACCAACGTCAGCCACCTGCAGTGGATGCGCGAGCTCTCGCCCGATCCCGATCCGCGGGTCCGCGATCTGGCGACCCTCGCGGCCAAGCTGCGCGGGCGGATCGTCGGCACGCCCGAGCAGATCGCCGACCGCCTCGCCGAGTGGCAGGAGGCGGGCATCGACGGCATCAACGTCATGAACTGGATCCTCCCGGGCAGCTTCGAGGAGTTCGTCGACCACGTGATCCCGGTGCTGCAGGAGCGCGGGCTCGCCCAGCGCGAGTACACGCCCGGCACCCTGCGGCAGAAGCTCTTCGGCCGCGACCAGCTGCCCGAGGAGCACCCCGCCCGCCGCTACCGCGGGGCGTTCTCGGCGGCGGAGGCGGCACGATGAGCCTCTCCGCGTCCGATCTCGCCCGCTTCCGCGCCGTGATCGCCGAGGTCGGCGTCGAGTCGCGCGAGCGCGAGCAGGAGCGGCGGCTGCTGCACCCCGAGATCGCGGCGCTCGTCGCCTCCGGCTTCACCGCACTGCGCGTGCCGGTCGCGCTCGGTGGAGCGGGAGCGACGCTCCCCGAGCTGTTCATGCTCCTGGTCGAGCTCGGCGCGGCCGATCCGAACCTCCCGCAGGCGCTGCGCGGCCACTTCGGGCTCGTCGAGCGCTTCCTCGTCGGCGGCACCGAGCGCGACGAGGAGTGGCTGCGCCGGGCGGGCGCGGGCGCGCTGTTCGCGAACTCGCAGGCGGAGAAGGGCGGCTCCACCACGACGGAGGCGCGGCTCGCCCGCGTCGACGGCGAGTGGCGGCTCACGGGCCGCAAGTTCTACACGACCGGCACGCTGTACGCCGACTACACGTGGACCGGCGCGCTCGACGCCTCCGGAGAGCGCTACGGGGCCGTCGTGCCGACCGCGGCTCCCGGCGTGCAGGTGCTCGACGACTGGACCGGCTTCGGCCAGCGCCTCACCGCCAGCGGCACCACGATCTTCGACGACGTGCCGCTCGGCGACGAGAACGTCTACCGCGTCACGGCCGAGCCCGACTGGTACACGCTCGACTTCCGGCTCCTGCTGCACCTGCTGCTGCAGGCGACGATGGCGGGCATCGGCCGGGCCGCGCTCGAGGACACGCTGCGCTTCGTGCGCGGGCGCTCCCGCTCCTTCGGCGTCCCGGGCGAGAGCCTGCCGCGCGAGGATCCGCGGGTGCAGTCCGTCGTCGGCGAGCTCGCGAGCCGGGTCGCCGCGGTCGAGGCCCTCGTGCACGACGTCGCGCGCGACTACGCCGCGGTGCGCGAGCGCCGGCACGCGGACGAGGCCGAGCGGACGGCCGACTACGTGCGCGTGCAGATCCGCCAGTTCGAGGCGCAGCAGATCGCGGTGGCCGACATCGTGGCGGTGACCTCGCGCCTGTTCGAGGTGGGCGGCGCCTCCGCGGTGCTGACCGAGTCGGGCCTCGACCGGCACTGGCGCAATGCCCGCACCATCGCCTCCCACAACCCCGCCGTCTTCCGCCAGGCGGCGATCGGCGCGTACCTGCTGAACGGCACCGAGCCAGAGACCGACTTCCGGCAGACGCTCGCGGCGCCCGCAGACTCGATGCAGGAGGCCCCCGCATGACCCGACCGCTCCGCTTCAACGCGTTCGTGATGAACACGCCCTCGCACATCCACCACGGTCAGTGGCGGCAGGCCCGAGCGCGGCACGAGTCGTTCGAGGACCTCTCGTTCTGGGTCGAGGTCGCGCAGACCCTCGAGCGCGGCGTGTTCGACGCCCTCTTCTTCGCCGACGTCGTCGGCACCTACGGCGCGGTCGGCTCCTCGCTCGAGGTCAATGCGCGCGAGGGGCTCCAGCTCCCCAACAACGACCCGTCGGTGCTGCTCGCCGCCCTGATCGGCTCGACCGAGCACCTCGGGCTCGCGATGACCAGCTCGATCCTCCAGGCGCACCCGTTCGAGTTCGCCCGGCGGATGTCGACGCTCGACCACCTGTCGAAGGGCCGCGTCGCCTGGAACATCGTCACCAGCTACCAGGAGAACGCCGCCCGCAACTTCGGTCTCGGCCGCCTGACCGAGCACGACGCGCGCTACGAGCAGGCCGAGGAGTACCTCGACGTCGTCTACAAGCTCTGGGAGGGCTCCTGGGACGACGACGCCTCCACGCGCGACAAGTCCGGCGCCTTCTCGGACCCGGGCTCCGTCCACCGGATCGACCACGTCGGCGAGCACTACCGCGTCGAGGGCCCGCACCTCTCTGCTCCGTCGCCGCAGCGGACGCCGTACCTCTTCCAGGCCGGCTCGTCCCCCGCGGGCCGCGCCTTCGCCGCACGTCACGCCGAGGCGCAGTTCGTCGGCGGATCCACGACCGAGCAGACCCGCGAGCTGATCGCCTCGACCCGCGCGCTGACGGTGGCCGCGGGCCGCGACGCCGACGACGTGCTGTTCTTCGCCCCGCTCTCGGTGATCGTGGGCAGCACCGAGCGCGAGGCCCGCGAGCGCGAGGCCGAGATCGACGCGCACACGAGCATCGACGCCCACCTGCTGCACGCCGGGATGAGCGTCGACCAGGCCGACGGGCGCCCCTTCCCGCCCGAGACGAAGCTCCGCGACATCACCACGAACGGCAATCGCAGCACGCTCGAGTCGATGATCCGGCTGCTGCCCGATCGCGACGCGACCGTCGCCGATCTCGGCCGCCTCGCCGTCCGCAGGCACCCGCGGGTCGTCGGCACGCCCGAGCAGATCGCCGACGAGCTGTCCGAGCTGCGCGATGCCGGAGTCGACGGGATCAACCTCGCGCACTGGACGCTGCCCGACACCTACACGGACTTCGTCGACCACGTGATGCCGGTGCTGCGCTCGCGCGGACTGGCGCGCTCGCACTACGAGCCGGGCGGCCTGCGCGAGCGCCTGACCGGATCGGCGCGGGTGAACCCGCGGCACCCGGCGGCGCGCTACCGCGGCGCCTTCCGCGCCTGAGCCCCGGAACGCAGGAGGGGCGGTGGTCGCGACCGGCCACCGCCCCTCCCGCGCGATCGCGGACTACTGCGTGTTCGTGAAGATCGCTTCCTGGTAGTCGAAGCTCGGGCTCAGCTGCAGCACGATGCTCGCCGGGTCCGTGAGCGAGTACGCCTCCTGCCACGTCACCGACCCGCCGGGCAGGATCACCGTCGAGGGCCCGGTGCTGATGTCGCCCACGGCGTTGTCGATGTCGAAGATGCGCGACGCCTCCACCCCGCCCGAGCTGACCGCGGCGTAGGTGTACGGGTCGAGGTTCTGGTCGGAGCCGTTCTCGATCGTGAAGGTGAAGACCACGTTCACCGCCTGGTCGGCGCCGGACGCGTACTCGGTGGGCGCGAACTCCGTCGGCGCGGTCACCGAGAGGCTCACGCCGTCGGTGTAGGTGAGGGTCTCGCCGAAGCCGAGCGTCAGATCGTCCGCCGCGGGAGGCTCCTCCTCGGTCGTCTCCTCGTCGAGCGGCAGCGGCGCCGCGGTCTCCGACGACTCCGAGAAGCCGGTGCCGTCGAGCTCGTCGAGGGCGCTCGCGAGCTGCACGACGGCGACGATCACGACGACGACCGCGATCACGAAGCCGACCGCGCTGAGCACGAGCCCCGTGATCGAGAAGGCGCGCGGGGGCTTCCGGCGCACCAGCGCGATGATGCCGACGACGACTCCGGCGATCGCGATCGGGAACGCCAGCCCGAACACGAACGGCAGGACGGCGATCACGACGGAGGTGATGCCCAGGATCAGCGCCGTGATCGCGAGCCCGCTCCGCGCCGGAGCCGGAGGCGTCCCGTACGCCGGCAGCGGCGCGTCGTTCGGCTCGGGAGCGGGCGGGGCAGGGGGCGGCGGCATGGTCATGCCGTCAGTATGCCAGGGCTGGGAAAGACCTGAGAGAGCCGCCGCCGGCCTGAGGAACGGCCGGGCTCCGCGCCGCCGCGCCCTGTCGGCGGACGCGGCCGCCGGTCAGCTCGGCGAGGGAACGGCGGGCATCTCCTCGGGGTCGTCATCGCCCTCACCCGCGAGACGCGCGTCCGCGCCCTCGCCGGCCGACTCGCCGTCGTCGATCTGCGCCGGGTCCTCCGGCGGGACGGGCAGGGAGTCGCCGTCGGGCCGGGTCGTGTCGGTGACGTCCTCGGGGGCGTCGAATCCGAAGCTGCTCATGGTCGCCTCTCCGCGGCCCACCGGGGAGGCGGCGCCGCTGTCGGCAGCCTAGGTCGAGCCTCCGGCCGGGGTCACGCCCTTGACGCGGCGCCGCCCGCCGCCGGCGGATCCGACGCCCGGCTCGCGAGCCCCCGTTCGGCTCGCAGGACCGAACCGAGCCCACACGTCCGGCTCGCAGAAACACGTTCGGCTCGCAGAAACACGTTCGGCTCGCCAGAACCGCCGGATCCCACGAGCCGAACCGGATCCCGCGAGCCGAACATCGCACCGCGCCGGCTTGGCTCGCAGAAACACCTCCGGCTCGCCAGAACCGCCGGATCCCACGAGCCGAACCGGATCCCGCGAGCCGAACATCGCACCGCGCCGCGTCCAGCTCGCAGAAACACCTCCGGCTCGCCAGAACCGTCGGATCCCACGAGCCGAACCGGATCCCGCGAGCCGGAGGTCGCGCCCGGCGGCCTCAGTGCACGTACTCCAGCAGGTCCGTGCCCAGAGTCCGCATGCCCTCGAGCACGGCGAGGCGGTAGTGCAGGTTCGTGTCGTCGAACTGCGTCACGACCGCGTACGACACACCGGCCCGCGGGCCGCGCAGCACGCCGACCTCGGCGCGGACACCGGCGTCGGTGCCGGTGGTGTTGACGAGCAGCACCCCGTGGTCGGGCTTCCGGTGCGACTGCGGGTCGAGTCCGAACGCCGAGGCGACCATCGACAGGTCGCTGTTCAGCGAGAGCCAGCCGATCACCCGCGAGCTGACGGCCGCGTCGACCACCTCGCCGTTGGCGAGCGTCGCCAGCAGCCACGTCAGCTCGCGCGCCGAGCCGATCGAGAGCTGCGGGGCGTCGTCGGGGCCGCGCTCGTCGCGCACCACGTCGAGCAGCGCCGTCCGCGAGAGGCCGAGCGACTCGGCGCGCTCGCGCACGGCGTCGAGGCCGACCCGGCGGAGGAGGACGTTGGTCGCGAGGTTGTCGTTCGTCGCCCCCACGAACGCCGCCAGATCGGCGACCGGCATGGACGGGATCTGGAGGTGCTGCCAGAGGCCCGCGTCGGCCACCGCGTCGATCGCGGTGCGGTCGACGAGGCGCAGGTTCTCCTGCGGATCGTTCGCGAGCCGCGCCGCGACCTCGATCAGCAGCAGCACCGTTCCGACGCCCGCCGTGGGCATCGAGACGGAGTCGTCGACGGCGAACAGGGTGCGGCCGGTCGCGAGGTCGACCGCGCGGGCCGAGACCACGACTCCGTCGATCGCGAGGCGGCCGAGCGCGTCGAACCCGCTCTGGAAGTTGTCGTGCTCGTGCGTGCCCTTGTGGCGCCCCCGGCGGGCGCGACGGTTCTCGCGGCGGGTGTCGTGGGTGGGGATCACCACGGGTACGGCCCCTCTACGGGTCGATGATGCGGGTCGTGCGGAGGGGTGGACCGTGGTCCGTCGACGCGTCAGGGGCGGCGCGCGATGAACGGACGAGCCCCTCGGCATCGGTCGGCTCTCGATGCCCGGGGTTCCTCGTCCGCGGTGCGGGACGGCAGTCGCCGGTGACTACCAGATGACGACGCGCTCGCTCGGGGAGAGCCAGAGGGAGTCGCCTTCGGTGACGTCAAAAGTAGCGTAGAAGTCGTCGATGTTGCGGACGATCTGGTTGCAGCGGAACTCGGCCGGAGCGTGCGGATCGATGGCGAGGAGGCGGATCGTCTCCTCGTCGCGGGACTTCTGCTGCCAGGCCTGCGCCCACGACAGGAAGAAGCGCTGAGCGCCGGTCAGGCCGTCGATCACGGGGGGCTCCTTGCCCTCGAGCGAGAGCAGGTAGGCCTTCCACGCGATGCTCAGACCGCCCAGGTCGCCGATGTTCTCGCCGATCGTCAGGGCGCCGTTGACGTGGTGCCCGGGGGTCGTGGCGGGCGCGAGCGCGTCGTACTGCGCGATCAGCGCGCCGGTGCGCTCCTCGAAGGCGGCGCGGTCGTCGGCCGTCCACCAGTCGGTCAGCCGGCCGTCGCCGTCGAAGCGCGAGCCCTGGTCGTCGAAGCCGTGGCCGATCTCGTGGCCGATGACGGCTCCGATCGCCCCGTAGTTGGCGGCGGAGTCGCGGCCCTCGTCGAAGAACGGGAACTGCAGGATCGCGGCGGGGAACACGATCTCGTTGAAGCCCGGGTTGTAGTACGCGTTGATCGTCTGCGGCGTCATGAACCACTCGTCGCGGTCGAGCGGGCGGCCGATCTTGCCGAGCTCGCGGTCGAACTCGAACGCGGCCACGCGGCGGGCGTTGCCGACGAGGTCGGCCGGGTCGATCGAGAGGGCGGAGTAGTCGCGCCAGCGGACCGGGTAGCCGATCTTCGGCGTGAACTTCGCGAGCTTCTCGAGCGCGCGCTCCCGGGTCTCGGCGCCCATCCAGTCGAGGTCGACGATCGAGCGGCGGTAGGCCTCGATGAGGTTCGCGACCAGGCCGTCCATGGCCGTCTTGGCGCTCTCGGGGAAGTGGCGTGCGACGTAGATGCGGCCGACCGCCTCGCCGAGCGAGCCCTCGACGAGCGAGACGCCGCGCTTCCAGCGCTCGCGCTTCTGCGGGGTGCCGGTGAGGGTGCGGCCGTAGAAGTCGAAGTTGGCGTCGACGAAGTCGCTCGAGAGGTAGGCGGCCGCGCCGCGGATCACCTGCCAGCTGAGCCAGTCGCGCCACGCGGGGAGGCGGTCGTCGGTCAGCAGGCCGGCGAGACCCTGGAGGAAGCTCGGCTGGCGGACGACGACCTCGGCGAGCGCCCCCTCCGGAGCGCCCATCGCGGTCAGCCAGACCCCGAGGTCGACGCCGGCGGCCAGCTCCTCGACCTCGGCCCAGCTGCGGAGGTTGTAGGTGGCCTGGCTGTCGCGGCTGCGCACCTTGTCCCAGTGCACGGCGGCGATGTCGGTCTCGAGCTCGACGATCCGCTTCGCGCGGCCCTCCGCGGCGTCGATGCCGGCGAGCTCGAGCATGCGCCCGACGAAGGGCAGGTAGGCCTCGCGCACCGAGGCGAACTCGGACTCGCGGTAGTAGCTCTCGTCCGGCAGGCCGAGGCCGCCCTGGTTGACGAAGACGAGGTAGCGCTCGGGGCTGCCCGGGTCGTTGTCGACGAAGAGGCCGAAGAGCCCGGGGACTCCCGAGCGCTCGAGGCCGCCGACCGTGGCGAGCAGGCCCGCGATCGAGTCGATGCGCTGCACGGCCGCGAGGTCGTCGGCGATCGGAGTCGCGCCGAGCTCCTCGGCGCGGGCCTCGTCCATGAAGGAGGCGTAGAGGTCGCCGAACATGCGCTCCTCGGTGCCGTGGTGCGCGGTCTGCGCCTCGACGACGATGTCGCGGACGGCCTTCTCGGCCTCCTCCTGCAGGAGGTGGAACGAGCCGTAGCGCGCCTTGTCGCTCGGGATCTCGGTGCGGTCGATCCACAGGCCGTTGACGTGCCGGTAGAGGTCGTCCTGCGGGCGCGTCGCCGGGTCGAGTTCGGAGAGTTCGATACCGGAGCGGGGCGTCGTCGAGGTCATGGCGGACAGCCTACGTCGGGGGTCCGACAGCCGGGCGGTGCGCGCGTGCCGACCATGCACCTCCGGCTCGCAGAACCGCGATCGGCTCGCAGGAACGGGGGGATTCCGCGAGCCGAACGGGTTTCTGCGAGCCGGAGGTGCGTCCGGCCTGCGGACGCGTCAGCGCGCCGCGAGCTCCTGCTCGACGAAGGCGCGGATCGGGGTCGTCGGGTGGCCGATCAGGCGGGCGAGCGAGCCGTCGGTCTCGCCGAGCAGGCCGTCGGCGATGTTCGCGTCGAGGCCGACGACGAAGCCGACTCCGCCCTCGGGGACGCCCGCCCCGGTGAGGATCCGCGCGTGCTCGGCGGAGTCGACGTGCGTGATGGACGCCTCGCGCCCGGCGACCTCGGCGACCAGGGCCGCGAGCTCGTCGAAGGTCCAGGCCGTGTCGCCCGAGAGCTCGTGCACGGTGCCGACGAGCGAGGGGTCGGCGAGGGCGACGGCCGCCGCCTCCGCGTAGTCGGTGCGGGCGGCGCTCGAGACGCGGCCCTCGCCGGCGCTCGAGAGGGTCGTGCCGGTCGAGGCGAGCTCGGCCACGGTCTGCGCGTAGTTCTCGTTGTACCAGCCGTTGCGGAGGATCACGGCGGGGATCCCCGCGGCCGCGATCGCCTCCTCCGTGGCCTTGTGCTCGGGCGCGAGGATCAGCGGGCTCGTCGTCGCCCTCGGGGCGCTCGTGTAGACGAGGCGCGCGCCGGCGCGGGCGGCGGCCTCGATCGCGGCGGTGTGCTGCGAGACGCGCTTGCCGACCTCGGAGCCCGAGACGAGCAGCACGGCCTCGGCACCCGAGAAGGCCGCGTCGAGCGACGCCGGGTCCTCGAAGTCGGCCACGGCGGTGCGCACGCCCAGGTCGGCGGCGAGCGCCTCGAGCCTGGCGGCGTCGCGGCCGGTGGCGAGGATGTCGGAGGCGGCGGTGCCGCGGGCGAGCAGGTGCTCGACCGCGAGGCGGCCGAGGTGTCCGGTGGCTCCGGTGACGACGAGGGTCATGGGGGTGGTCCTTCCGTTCTGGGCGGCGTCGGGGCCGCACTGGGGGTGAACCGGGGTGCGCGCGGAGAACTTCCCGGAATGCAGTACCCACTATTTCGTTAGTAGCTTTATGACCATCGTCGAGAACGCCCTGATGCAGGGCGACGTCTACTCCGCCGACTGCCCGAGCCGCGAGATCTTCGGGCACGTCACGAGCAAGTGGGGCGTGCTGGTGCTCGCCGCCCTGGCCGAGCGGAGCCTGCGCTGGGGCGAGCTGCGGCGGCGGATCGGCGGCATCAGCGAGAAGATGCTGGCGCAGACGCTCCGCACGCTCGAGGACGACGGCTTCGTGCACCGCGAGGCGCACGCGACCATCCCGCCGCGGGTCGACTACCGCCTCACGCCGCTCGGCGCCGAGCTCGCCGAACGGCTGCTGCCCGTCGTCGAGTGGATCGCGGGCAACATCGGGCCGGTCCTGGAGGCGCGGCGTTCGAGGTGAGGCGGGCCTCACCTTCTTGTGAGAACGTTCATGATCCGTTCAGGACGGGGCCTCCGTTCGGCGGTACCGATGTCCCCTCGCCCTGATCGACTCGATCGCACCTCCTGCCTGCGACCGAAGGACCCCCATGTCAGACACCGCCCGTCGACCGCTCCTCCTCCCGATGGCGGGGCACGTGCGCGGTAAGCGCAGCCCCGTCACCTGCGCCCTCAAGTGCGCCAACGCGTGCTCGAGCGCGACCTGCAACACCTCGCACAACAGCTACTTCCGCGACATCGTCTCGTCGCAGATCTCGCGCCGGAGCGCACTGGGCCTGGGCCTCGCCGGCGCGGTCACCGTGGCCGTCGCCTCGGCGGGCGGCGCCCCCACGGCGGAGGCGGCCGTCGCCGGCACCGCATCCCCGCTCGCCTTCACTCCGATCGCCCCGGTGCCCTACACGGTCGACGAGTTCACGGTCCCCGAGGGCTTCGCCTGGCAGCCGATCATCCGCTGGGGCGACCCTCTCTTCGCCGACAGCCCCGCCTTCGACATCGAGGACCAGACGGAGGCGGCGCAGGCCGCGCAGTTCGGCTACAACAACGACTACACCGACATCGTCGAGATCCCCGGCACGAAGCGCCTGCGCGCGCTGCTCGTCGTCAACCACGAGTACACGAACGAGAGCATCATGTTCCCGGCCGCGCAGCTCGAGTCGGAGCCCGAGCGCGTGCGCGCCGTCGGCCGCGCCGCCCACGGCCTCAGCGTCGTCGAGCTGGTGCGCACCGCCGTCGACCGCCCCTGGTCGTACGTGCGCGGAGGCGAGCACAACCGCCGCTACCTCATCAACACGCCCTACGAGGTGACCGGCGCCGCCGCCGGCTCCGACCTGCTGAAGACCGTCGCCGACCCCTCCGGACGCAGCGTGCTCGGCACGCTCGGCAACTGCTCCGGCGGCACGACGCCGTGGGGCACGATCCTCTCGGGCGAGGAGAACTTCAACGGCTACTTCCGCGCCACCGCGACCAGTGACGCCGAGAAGCGCTACGGCCTGGCCGACGCCGAGACCGCCCGTCTCTGGGAGCTGGACGACCCCCGCTTCGACGCCCGCACCGCGGGCTACGAGAACGAGCCGAACCGCTTCGGCTGGATCGTCGAGTTCGACCCCTTCGAGCCGGAGTCGACGCCGAAGAAGCACACGGCGCTCGGCCGCCTGAAGCACGAGGGCGCGAACGTCATCGTCGCTCCCGACGGCCGCGTGGTCGCCTACCAGGGCGACGACGAGCGCTTCGACTACCTCTACAAGTTCGTCTCGGCCAAGCGCTACATCGAGGGCGACCGGGCCCACAACAAGACGCTGCTCGAGGAGGGCGACCTGTTCGTCGCGCGCTTCACCGGCGACTCGCCCGTGGCCGAGATCACCGGGACCGGCGCGGTCCCCTCGGACGGCGGCTTCGACGGCATCGGCGAGTGGCTGCCGCTGGTCGTCGGCGGCGCCTCCGCGATCGCGGGCATGAGCGTCGCGGAGGTGCTCGTGCACACCCGCCTCGCGGCCGACCTCGCGGGAGCCACCAAGATGGACCGCTGCGAGGACGTGCAGCCGAGCCTGGTCAGCGGCCGGATCTACGTGGCCTGCACCAACAACTCCAACCGCGGCACCGAGGGCAGGGAGGGACCCACCGAGGTCAACCCGCGCACCGAGAACCGCGACGGCCACATCGTCGAGATCATCGAGGACGGCGGCGACCAGACCGGCCGCACCTTCACCTGGAACCTGCTGATGCTGTGCGGCGATGCCGCCCAGGGCGACGCGGTCTACTTCTCGGGCTTCCCGGCCGAGAAGGTCTCGCCGATCTCGTGCCCCGACAACCTGGCCTTCGACTCCGTCGGGAACCTCTGGATCTCGACCGACGGCGCCCCCAGCGGCATCGGCTACAACGACGGTCTCTTCAAGGTGACCCTCGAGGGCGCGACCCGCGGCAACGTCGAGCAGTTCCTCTCGGTCCCGCGCGACGCCGAGACCTGCGGGCCCATCGTGCACGACCTCGACCAGCACGTGTTCGTCGCGGTGCAGCACCCGGGCGAGGAGGGCACCTTCGAGGAGCCGACCTCGTACTTCCCGGACTTCGCCGCCGTGGGTGCGCTGAGCGCCGGAGCCGTCAGGGCGCCGCGTCCGACGATCGTGCAGATCCTGCCCGCGTCGCAGGTGGTCGGGCCCACCCCGGCGCCGACGGCCGGACCGACCACGGCGCCGACGCCCACCGCGACCCCGACCGCGGGACCGACCGTCGCGCCGACGCCGACCGCGACTCCGACCGCGACACCCACGACGGCTCCCACGGTCGCCCCTACCGCGACTCCGACGGGCACGGCTGTGCCACTGCCCACGGGCGGCACCAGCGGCGGGCTCGCCTCGACCGGCGTCGAGAGCGCCGGCCTCATCGCCGGCGCGACCGCGCTGCTCGCCGCAGGGGCCGCGGCGGTCGGGATCGGCGCGCGCCGCCGCACCGCCGACGCGGACGGCGGGCCGGAGGCGTGATCCCGGGGGCGGCGGGGGCGATCTCCCGCCGCCCCCGAGTGCGCTAGGTTGAGCGCGATGTCGACCCTCCGAAGCCGCGAATCCGCGGCCATCGTCGCCGTGCAGCGTGCGCCGCTGACGCGCCCCCTCCTCCCCGTCGCCCGCGGGCTCAGCCTCATCGGCGAGCACGCCGCGGGCTGGCTGATCATCGGCGTGATCGCCGCCTTCCTCGATCCGTCGCGGTTCTGGGCCTGGGCCCTCTGCGACGTCGCGATCGTGCTCGCGCACGGGCTGTCGATCGTGCTGAAGCGGATCGTCCGCCGCCCGCGTCCGCTGGGCGAGGGCGTGGAGGTGCGCGGCTCCGCGCCGAGCAAGCTCAGCTTCCCGAGTTCGCACGCCTCGTCGACCACCGCGGCCGCGATCGTGTTCGCCGTGATGGTGCCGGCCGTCTGGCCGCTCGCCGTGCTGGTCGTCGTCGCGATGCTGCTGTCGCGGATGGCGCTCGGCATGCACTTCCCGACCGACCTGCTCGCCGGCGCTGTGCTCGGCACGCTGTCGGCGCTGGCCGTGCTGCCGTTCCTCCCGCTGCTGTCGTTCTAGGCGGAGCCGGCGCTCCGAGACTCCCGGCACTCGAGGCGCCCGGCGTTCCGAGTCGGCCCCCTGCGGCTCCGGACCCTCGCAGGCGGCTCTCGGCAGACTGGATCGCATGAGCACCCTCGTCGTCACCGCCCACCCCGACGCGGAGTCGCTCACGCACCACGCCGCCCGTCGCCTCGGTGAGCAGACCGGTGCCACGCTCGCCCACCTCGCTCAGGAGGGCTTCGATCCGCGCTTCACGCTGGAGGACCGGCGCCTCTACCTGGGCGCGGGTGCGCCCGCCGACGACATCGCCGCCGAGCAGCGGCGGATCGACGCGCACGAGCATCTCGTCCTGGTGTTCCCCGTCTACTGGTGGTCGATGCCGGCGCTGCTGAAGGGCTGGATCGACCGGGTGTTCGTCGCCGGCTGGGCGTTCGACATCGACGAGGCGGGCGGAGTCGTCCCGCGGCTGGACCGCCTCACGGTCCACCTGCTCCCGGTCTCGGGCACCTCCGAGCGGTCGTTCGCGCGGCACGGGTACACGGAGTCGTTCCGCACCCAGATCGAGCGCGGGGTGATCGGCTACTGCGGTGCCCGGCACGGCGTGACGGCCTTCGTGCACGACTCCGAGTCGGAGGATCGCGCCGCGACCGCGCGCTCCGTCGACTCGGCGGTCGCGACCCTCACCGCCGCCCTGGCCTGAGCCGGCGCGTGCGATCCGCGCACCGTCCGCAGGCGAGGGTGCGCACACCGCACGAGCACCTCAGAGCAGGCGCCGCGCCGACGCCCAGGCCGTCAGCTCGTACCGCGACGACAGCTGCAGCTTCCTCAGCACCGCCGACACGTGCGACTCCACCGTCTTGACCGAGATGTACAGCTCGGCCGCCGCCTCCTTGTACGCGTAGCCGCGCGCGATCAGCCGCATCACCTCGCGCTCGCGCGCCGACAGCCGGTCGAGCTCGTCCACCGACTCCGCCTGCTCGCCGGCGAGGGCGCCGAACGCGTCGAGCACGAAGCCGGCCAGCCGCGGGGAGAACACCGCGTCGCCTCCCGCGACCGCGAGAACTGCCCGGCTCACCTCGGCCCCCGAGCTCGCCTTCGTGATGTAGCCGCGCGCCCCCGCGCGGATCACGCCCACGACGTCCTCCGCCGCGTCCGAGACGCTGAGCGCGAGGAACCGCACCGACTCGAGGAGCCCGGCGCTCCTGCGCAGGACCTCGGCGCCGCCTCCGCCCGCGCCGCCCGGCAGGTGCACATCGAGCAGCACCACGTCGGGGCGCGCGGCCGCCACGAGTGCCACCGCCGCGTCGACGTCGGCCGCCTCGCCCAGCACCTCGAGCTCGGGCGCCAGATCGGCGCGCAGACCGGAGCGGAAGATCGAGTGGTCGTCGACCAGCACCACGCGCGTCATCGCCCGGCCTCCGCCGGCAGCCGCAGGTGCACCTCGGTGCCCGTGCCGCCCGCTCCGGGGCGCACGGTCGCGCTCCCGCCGGCGCGCGCCATCCGCCCGATGATCGACTCGCGGATGCCCAGGCGGTCGCCGGGCAGCGCGCCGAGGTCGACTCCGGGTCCGCGGTCGCGGACGAAGACGTCGACCCCCGAGGCGGTGCACTCGAGGTACACCGACACCTCGCCGCCCGCGTGGCGCGCGGCGTTGAGCATCGCCTCCCGGGTCGCCGCGAGCACCGACGCGGCGCCCGGCACGGAGGCCCCGACCGCGACGACCTCGAGCTGCACCGGGTAGTCGAGCTCGATGGCCGCGGCGATGGCGCGGATCTCGGCGGCGAGATCGTTGGCGACCGGCACGTCGCGCTCGAACAGCCAGTCGCGCAGCTCCCGCTCCTGCGCCCGGGCGATGCGGGCCACCTCGGTCGAGGCGCCCGCGCGGTTCTGGATCAGCGCGAGCGTCTGCAGCACCGAGTCGTGCAGGTGGGCGGCGATCTCGGCGCGCTGCTCCTCGCGCACGCGCGCCGCGCGCTCGCCCATCAGCTCGGTCCAGAGGGTCACGATGCGCGGCGCGGCGAGCACTCCGGCGGCCACCAGCAGCACGCCGACGGCGAGCACGGCGTTGACGGCGCTCGGCCGCGCGGCGAGCACAGCGGCTCCGGCGACGACGAGCACCGCACAGGAGGCGAGTCGCACGGCGGAGGAGGCGCGTGCCGATCGCGACGGGTCGGCCCGGTCGGGCCCGAGGCTCCAGCCCACGGCGCCGCCGGCCAGAGCGGCGACCGCGGCGAGCGCCCGGGTCACCTCGGCGTCGTCGCCCGCGCCGAGCGCTGCGACGACGGCGATCGCCGCGACCCCTGCGCCGACGGCGAGGAGCGCTGCGACGGGGACCCTCCGGCGCACTCCCGCGTCCGGGGAGTCGGCGAGCGGCACGAGCGCCCACAGCCACAGGTAGAAGAGCGCGCCGCCCCCGCCGAGCAGGGTCGCGAGCACGAACAGGAACCGCACCGACCGCGTGCTCCTGCCGAGGTGCTCGGCCAGCCCCGCGCTCACGCCCCCGAGCGCCGCGCGGCGCGGTCGGCGCAGCGGCGGACGGACCGCGGCGCTCGGGACGAGGGGGATGCTCACCCCTGCATCCAAACAGACGCACGCGGCGGGCGGGGGTCGCGTCAGGGTCCGGTCAGGGGTTCCCCCGATGGCCCGGCGTCCGCGGCCCGCGGGACACTCGAGCCATGACAGCAGCGAGCACGACCCCGCCGACCGGCGGACGGGACGATCCGGGCGAGGCGGGCCCCGGCACGGCGACCACCGACCCCTCGTCGGCCGGCCCCTCGGCCCCCGGCCCCTCGGCCCCCGGCCCCTCGGCCCCCGGCCCCTCCGCCCCCGGCCCCTCCGCCGAGAGCGCGCCCCCGCCGAAGGAGAACCGCTTCTTCCTCTGGTTGCGCGCTCTCGACCTCCCGCGCCGGCCCGGCTGGATCGGCGGCGTCTGCTCCGGCATCGCCGAGCGCCTCGGCATCGACCCGCTGATCGTCCGCGGTGTCTTCGTCGTCGTCGCCGTCCTGGGCGGGCCCGCGTTCCTCTTCTACGCAGCGGCCTGGCTGCTCCTGCCCGACGAGGACGACTCGCTGCCGGTCGAGCGCCTCGTCCGCGGCGACGTCGACCGCGTGCACGCCGGCATCGGCGTGCTGGTGCTGGCGTCGATGCTCCCGGTCGCTCAGGGCTTCTGGTCGCTCGGCGGTGCGTACACCGGAGCGACGGCGTGGGGCGCCTCCGCGGGCCGCGCGCTCTGGACCGCGGTCGTCGTCGCGGCGGTCATCGGCCTCGTCCTCTGGATCGTGCGCCGCTCCGGCCGCTCCACGGCGCCGACCGAGCCTCCGGAGGTGGTCCCCGCGACGACCGACAGACGCCCCGAGAGCGTCCCGTACCCCGAGCGCCCGACGGACGCTCGCCCCCAGGCACCCGAGGAGCTCGCGGCCTGGCGCGAGCGCCAGGAGCAGTGGAAGGCCGAGCGCGAGGCGTTCCGGGCACAGGAGGCGGCGACCGCCCGCGAGACCGCGCGGCAGCGGGCCGAGGAGGCGCGCCTCCGGGCCGCCGCGGTCACCGCCGCGCGCCTCGAGCGCCAGCGGCTGCGCCGGGCGGAGAACCCGCGTCTGCGCTTCAGCGCCACACTGCTCGCGCTCGGGGCGGCGGCGCTCGTCGGATCGCTCGTGTCGCTGACGGCGACCGGGTCGACCGCGACAGTGGCGGGGTTCGCCTCCGCCACGCTGGTGCTGGCGCTCGCGATCGTGCTGGCCGGGCTCCTCCGCCGGCGCGCCGTGCTGCTGGTGGCGGTGTCGCTGGTCACGGTGCTGACCGCGGCGACCGCGGCGCTGCTGCCTCCCGACCGCGCGGTGCTGGGCACGGTCGGCTCTTTCAGCCTCTCGAACGCGGCCCCCGGCGACTACGCGGTCCTGGCCGGCGACCTGCAGGTCTCGGTCTCGCCCGACTTCGACGTCGCCGGCGGGGTCCTCGACGTCTGGCAGGGCGCGGGATCGATCCAGGTCGCGGCG
Source organism: Rathayibacter sp. VKM Ac-2759 (assembly GCF_009834225.1). NCBI lineage: Bacteria > Bacillati > Actinomycetota > Actinomycetes > Micrococcales > Microbacteriaceae > Rathayibacter > Rathayibacter sp. VKM Ac-2759. The sequence continues at coordinate 94,220 of NZ_CP047176.1, read as the reverse complement.
ATGGAGGGGACGGCGGTCCGCGTCGAGTCGTCGTCGGCCGACCCGAGCATCTGGATCACCCGGGTCTCGGGCGAGGAGTACCTGTCGGAGGAACCGCAGGACCTGCGCTTCGACGACGGACGCTGGCGCTGGACGCAGACCTTCGGCGATCCCGACGCCGTCCCGTTCGTCGTGCGGATCGAGCAGGGCGGCGGATCGATCAGCGTCTTCGACGAGACGGGCGCGAGTCCGGCGGACGAGGGAGATCCGGGCACGGGCACCACCACCGACACGACCACCACCGAGCCGACAGGGGCCGCACGATGACCGCCGAGACCACCACCCCCCGCCGCCCCCGCATCCGCGCCGGCGCGATCGTCTGGGGACTCGTCGTCGCCGCCCTCTCCTTCCTCCTGCTGCTCGTCGCCTCCGACCCCTCGCTCCGCGCCGACGTCGTCGAGAGGGCCGTCGCCCTCGGCCAGGGCGGCGCGACCGCACTGACGATCGCCGTCCTCGGCGGCATCGCGCTGCTCGTCGGCCTCGTGCGGGTCCTCGACCGCCGGTAGTCGCCGCGCGACATCAGCCGGGACGACCGCGACGCCCCCCGTCTCGGCCGATGTCGCGCACGGCACAACCCCCTGCCCGGCCGGGGCGGGGGCGCGCAGACTCGTCGGAGTCCCCTGAGCACGCCGTCCCTCACGCGCGCCCGGGGCCCGACCCCGGAGACGAGCCCATGCCCCGCATTCCCCGTCCGCACGTCCCGCAGCACTGATGGAGCTCGGCATCGCGGCGATCATCGCCGTCTCGGTCCTCGTCGCCGTCGCCGTCTTCGCCAAGCGCCTCGGGGTCGCGGCGCCCATCGTCCTCGTCCTCGCGGGCGTCGGGCTCTCGTTCCTCCCGGGAGTGCCCGAGGTGGTCGTCCCGCACGAGTGGGTGCTCGACGGCGTGCTGCCCCCGCTGCTCTACGCGGCGGCGATCAGCGTCCCGTTCATCGACTTCCGCCGCAATCTCGCCACCATCACCGGGCTCTCGGTGATCCTCGTCGTGATCTCGGCGGCCGGAGTCGGCGTCCTCCTCTTCGCCCTCCTCCCCGAGCTCGGCCTCCCCCTCGCGATCGCCGTCGGCGCGATCATCAGCCCCCCGGATGCGGTGGCCGCCACCTCGGTCGGCCGTCGGCTCGGCCTCCCGCCGCGCCTGCTCACGCTGCTCGAGGGCGAGGGGCTGATCAACGACGCGACGGCGCTGGTCCTCCTCCGCTCGGCCCTCGCCGCGGCCGCCGGCACGCTGGCCACTCCGTGGGCGGCCGTCGGCGACTTCCTCTACGCCGTGGTGATGGCGGTCGTCGTCGGCCTCGTGGCGAGCATCGTGACCGTCTTCGTGCGCTCGCGGCTCGAGGATCCGGTGCTCAACACCGTCATCTCGTTCATCGTGCCGTTCGTCGCGTTCATCCCGGCCGAGGGCCTCGGCGCCTCGGGGGTGCTCGCGGTCGTCGTCGCGGGCCTGCACACCGGCCACGCCTCCTCCCGCGCCTTCACGGCGCAGTCGAGGGTGAACGACCGCATCAACTGGCGCACGGTGCAGTTCCTCCTCGAGAACGGCGTGTTCCTGCTGATCGGGCTCGAGATCCGCAGCCTCATCCAGGACGCCGACAGCGCCGCGCTCACCGTCCCGGCCGCCGTCGGCATCGGGCTGATCGCCACCCTCGGGCTGATCGTCGTGCGCTTCGCCTGGGTCGGGCCCGTGCTGCTCGGCGAGCACTGGCAGACGCAGCGCGCCGAGCGCCGCGCGCGGCAGCAGAAGGAGCTGCTCGAGTCGACCGGAGGCGTGCGGCTCCCCCGCGAGAAGCGGCGCAAGGCCCGCGAGCGCTTCGAGCTGAGGAAGAACGACTACAAGCACTTCAGCCGCAACGACATCGGCTGGCGCGGCGGGCTCGTGCTCGGCTGGTCGGGGATGCGCGGAGTGGTGACGCTCGCCGCCGCCCAGTCGCTCCCCGAGGACATCCCCTACCGCCCTCAGCTCGTGCTGATCGCGTTCACCGTGGCGGTCGCGACCCTGCTGGTGCAGGGCAGCACTCTGCCGCTGCTGATCAGGGCGACGGGGATCCGCGGGGTCGACGTGCCGGAGGACCAGCGCGCGCTCGCGGGGCTGCTCGACGAGATCACCGAGAAGGGGCTCGCGATCCTCGAGACTCCCGGCGAGGTGGTCGAGGGCGTCGACGAGGTCGACCCCGACGTCCTCGAGCGCGTGCGGCAGACGTCGTTCCTGCGCTCCGAGGCCGCGTGGGAGCGGTCCCGCGGCGCTCGGCGCGACGCCGCCGACACTCCGCACCGCCTCTACCGCGCGCTGCGGCTCGCGGTCGTCACCGCCGAGCGGGAGGCGCTGCTCGACGCGCGCTCGCGTCGCGCGTACCCGCAGCGCATCCTCGCCCAGGCGCAGTCGATGCTCGATCTCGAGGAGACGCGGCTGCGGCTGCGGCGCGGCACCACGACGTGAGGGTCGGGGCGGAGTCGACCCGAACGACTCCGCCCCGATGGCGCCCACTGCAGGCGCCCTGTGCCGTGCTCGCAGGGGGCGTCGACTTCTGTGTCGAGCGTCGGATCAGAGCGCGGCCGGCGGAACGGGCGAGCCGTCCGGGACCTCGAGCACGGCCGAGCGCGGGACCATCAGCGTCGGCATCCGCGGCGACTCGACGTCCTCCGGCAGCAGCTCGCGGGCGTCGGCCAGCACCTGCGCGGCGAGACCGGGGTCGACGGCGCCCGGGTCGGTGAAGGCGGCGATCAGCGCTCGGAGGACAGGGCGCGACGGATCCTCGCTGAGGGGCGGCATGACGGCTCGACTCGTTCGTCGGGGTCCGCGGCGCGAGAGCGCGCAGCGGTGGGAGGAGGTTTCGGGCCTCCTACGGCGTTCCAGGTCCCACGACGCTACCGAGTGCGCGCCCTGTCGGATCAGCGGTTGACAGACGCCACGAGCACCTGCCGTCGATTCGCGCCAACGGCATCACCGAGCGCGCCGACCACCGCCCCGCGGGCGTCAGACGATCGGCTGCCGCGTGAGGATCGCGATCACGAACAGCGCCGCCCAGAGCGCGCCGCAGATCAGCAGCCTCCTGTCGCCGAGCACGATCTCCTCGGGCGCCGACGCGCGTCCCCGCTCGATGTCGAGCGCGTACAGGAACAGCGCCGCGCCGAACGGCACCACCGAGGCCATCGACCACAGCGAGTCGTCGCCGTTGAGGAACACCGCCCAGAGCGCGTAGGAGATCATCGTCAGCGACGCCGCGACCGACCAGATGAAGCGCAGGTAGCCCGCCGTGTAGACCTTGAGCGTCGTGCGCGTGTGGCTCTCCTCCTTGCCCTCGCTCTGCAGCTTCTCGGAGTAGCGCTTGCCCGCCACCATGAAGAGTGAGCCCGACGACACCGCGAGCAGGAACCACTGCGTGAGCGGGATGTCGGCCACCGCGGCGCCCGAGATCGCGCGCAGCACGAATCCGCCCGCCACGATCAGGATGTCGATCACCGGCTCGTGCTTGAGCCAGATGCAGTACGAGATCTGCATGATCAGGTAGGCGGCGAGTGTCGCGGCGAACCACGTGAATCCGGCCAGGAACGTGACCAGCGGAGGCACGATCATCAGCACGAACGCGGCCACCCACGCGACGCGCACGGGCAGCGCGCCGGATGCGATCGCGCGGAAGCGCTTCTTGGGGTGCGCCCGGTCCGACTCGATGTCGAGCAGGTCGTTGAGCATGTAGCCGCCGGAGGAGGCGAGGCTGAAGGCGACCGCCGCCACGATCGCGGCGACCAGGACCTCCGGCTCGAGGATCCGGGCGGACGCGATCGGCGCAGCGAGGACCAGGACGTTCTTGAGCCACTGCCGGGGGCGCATGGCGGCGACGAGGGCACGAGCGGTACTCACGGCGTCTTCCTCTACTGGTGTCGGGGGGGCGGACGCTGAGTGCGCGCCGATGGGATTCTCGCGGGGAGCGGTGCTCAATCTACAATCTCCACTGGTCGCGACCTCCTCGGGCGCGGGCACTCGGACGAACGACGATCAGCACCAGGAGAGGGCGCATGCGGACCACCGTGCTCTACATCGCCTTCGCCGCGCTGGCCACCGCCGTGAATCTGGGCACCCAGATGCTCGTCGAGCTCGTGATGACGGGCGAGTGGGCGACCATCGTCGCCGTCCTCGCGGGCACCCTGACGGGGGTGATCGCCAAGTACGTCCTCGACAAGCGCTACATCTTCAAGCACGAGACGATGAACGCGGCGCACGGAGTGAAGACCTTCTTCCTCTACGGCGTGATGAGCGGCGTGACCACCCTGATCTTCTGGGGCTTCGAGTTCGGCTTCGACTACCTCTTCGGCACCGACGCGGCCCGCTACACCGGCGCCGTGATCGGACTCGCCATCGGCTACATCGCCAAGTTCCACCTCGACAAGAACGTGACCTTCCAGGGCCCGCGTGAGGAGCCAGCATGACCGCAGCCGTCTCGTCCTGGGGTCTGCTCTCCCGCGACCAGCACCGCGTCGTCGCGATCACGAGCGCCGAGCAGGCGCAGGACGCGCTCGCGCGCGGTGACGGCGGCATCGCCTACGGCGTCGGCCGCAGCTACGGCGACGTCGCGCTCAACGGCGGCGGCGTGCTCTGGGACTTCAGCGGGTTCGACCGCCTGCTCGCCTTCGACGACGAGACCGGCGTGCTGCGGGCGGAGCCGGGCGTGCTGCTCAAGGACGTGCAGGCGGTGTTCTCGCCCCGCGGCTGGATGCTGCCCGTCACCCCGGGCACCAAGAACGTCACGCTCGCCGGCGCGATCGCGAACGACGTGCACGGCAAGAACCACGCCTCGGCCGGCACGCTCGGGCGCCACGTCGTGTCGTTCACGCTGGTCCGGAGCGACGGCTCGTCGTCGCGCTGCACCCCGACCGAGAACGTCGAGCTGTTCGAGGCGACCATCGGCGGCCTCGGGCTCACCGGCCTGATCGTCGAGGTCGAGCTCAGGCTGAAGCGCGTTCCGGGCCCGTGGCTGGTGACCGAGGACGTCCCGTTCCAGACCCTCGACTCCTACTTCGACCTCGTGCACGAGTCGATGGACTCGTTCGAGCACACCGTGGCCTGGATCGACGTGACCACCGGAGGCGGCCGCCGCGGCGTCTACTCGCGCGGCGACTCGACCGCGGCGCCCGAGCTGCCCTCCTCCCGGGCCGGCTCGCTCCGGGTGCCCTTCCCCTTCCCGCTGTCGGTCGTCAACCGGGCGACGCTGCCGCTGCTGAATCGCGCCTACTACCGGCTGAAGGCCACCGGAGCCGGCCGCTCGGTGCAGCACTACGAGCAGTTCTTCTACCCGCTCGACGCGATCGAGGGCTGGAACACGATGTACGGCCCGCGCGGCTTCTACCAGTACCAGAGCACCGTGCCGTGGGAGGGGGCGCTCGAGGTCACGCGCGAGATGCTCGCGCTGATCGCGGCGTCGGGCACCGGCTCGTTCCTGGGCGTGCTCAAGACGTACGGCGAGCTCGAGTCGCCCGGGATGCTGAGCTTCCCCGCGCCGGGTGTCTGCTTCGCGCTCGACTTCCCGAACACGCCGGCCGCGCTGCCGCTGTTCGAGCGGCTCGACGAGCTGGTCACGGCGGTCGGCGGGCGCCTCTACCCCGCCAAGGACGCGCGCATGTCGCGCGAGATGTTCGAGGCCGGATACCCGCGCCTCGCGGAATTCACCCTCCAGCGCGACCCGGGGATCTCCTCCGGTTTCTCGCGCCGAGTACTCGGGAGCTGACGTGACCACTGGAACCCCTTCGAAGATCGTCGTCGTCGGAGCGACCTCGGCCATCGCCGAGCACACGCTGCGCCTCTGGCTCGGCACGGGCGCGCGCTCGGCGCTGCTCGTCGGCCGCGACCAGGCCCGCCTCGAGAAGCTCGCGACCGACCTGCGCGTGCGCTTCCCCGCCGCGGCGCTGTCGGTGTCGGCGGTCGACCTGACCGACCCCGCCGCGATCTCCTCCGTCGTCGAGTCGTCCCTCGAGGGCGGCGCCCCCGACACGGTGCTGATCGCGCACGGCGCGATGACCACCCAGGAGGAGGCGTCGGCCGACCTCGCCGTCGCCCGCGACGTGCTCGTGGTCACCGGCGTCTCGGTGGCGCTGTGGATGGAGGCGTACGCGAACGCGCTGACCTCCGGCACCATCGGCGTCATCGGCTCGGTCGCCGGCGACCGCGGCCGCAAGACCAACTACGTCTACGGCTCGGCGAAGGGCCTCGTCGAGCGCTTCGCGCAGGGTCTGCAGCACCGCCTCGCCGGCTCGCGCCTGTCGGTCGTGCTCGTCAAGCCGGGCCCGACGGACACGCCGATGACCGCGTCGATGAAGCAGAGCGGCGCCTCGCTCGCCTCCGTCGAGTCGGTCGCGAAGGACGTCGCTGCTGCCCTCGCCTCCGGCCGCGCCGTCGCCTACGCCCCGGTCAAGTGGCGCGTCATCATGACCGTCATCAAGGCGCTGCCGGCCCCGATCTTCAACAAGCTCAACATCTAGGGCGCTGCGCGGCGCCGGTCCCGATCGATCCGTCGAAGATGCACCGTGCGTGGTGGTTCGCACGGTGCATCTGTGACGGATCGATCCGCTCTGCAGGCGTGGACGGCGTCTGGATCGCGGGTGGATCCGTGCGGTAGCCACCGGAGAGTGAAGGGACCTCGCGGACGTGCTGGTCGCCGTCGGAGAAGCAGCCGCCGAGCAGGGCGAGGGGATCGTCCTGCTCTCCGATCCGTCACGAACGGTGCGTCCGCCCGCGAGAAGGCGACCATCGGTGACGGATCGACCCGCCCCACCGAGAACGAGAGCATGACGTCATCCGCTGACGCGGGCGCAGCGCCTACGCCGGCGCCGCGATCGTCGAGTCCTCGTAGTCCTCGGTGAGGCCGTGGGGGGTCTTCTCCCACTTGTGCGGGCTGAAGACGATCTGCCAGGCCGCGCGCCAGGCCGAGATCGAGTGCAGCACCCAGTAGACGGGGTTCAGCAGGGCGAAGGCCGCGACCCGCCAGTTGTAGCGCTTCCACGCCGCGATCCCCGACACCACGATCATCAGCGCGTTCGAGAACAGCATGTTCGTGGTGCCCGCGACGATCAGCCATTCGGGGATGTCGAGCCCGAGGAACTGCACGCCGATGTAGGTGATGATCGTGAAGCCCAGCACCAGCGGGTACAGGAGGAACGCCACCGGCGTCCCCATGATCAGCGCGACGAGGCTCAGGGTCCCGAGGATCCCGTTGACCTTGAACCAGCGGACGGGGTGCCGCGTGTTCACGCCCGCGGTCATCATGTAGCCCTTGATCCAGCGCGTGCGCTGCTTGATCCACGCGGGGACCTCGGCGCACGCCTCCTCCCACGTGTTCGAGTCGACGACGCCGACGCGGTAGCCGTGCGCGGCCACGCGCAGGCCGAGGTCGGCGTCCTCGGTGACGTTGTACGGGTCCCAGGCGCCGAGCTCGCGCAGCACGCGCGTCTCGAAGTGGTTGGAGGTGCCGCCGAGCGGGATGGGCAGGTGCGACTGGTCGAGGCCGGGCAGCATCGCGCCGAACCAGTGCGCGTACTCGACCGCGAACATCCGGGTGAGGACGTTGTAGTCGGCGTTGAAGTAGCTCAGCGCGCCCTGCAGGCACACGAGCTGCTTCTGCTCGGGGTCGACGTGCAGACGCTCGAACTCGTCCTCGCGGAACAGGCGGACGCACTTGCGCAGCTGGTCGGGGTCGGGTCGGTCCTCGGCGTCGTAGATGACGACGAACTCGCCGCGGGCGAAGCTCAGGCCGTAGTTGCAGGCGCGCGGCTTGGTCTGCGGGCCTCCGGGCGGCACGATCACCATGCGCACGTACTCGGGCGGGCTCATGCGCCGCACCGCGCCGATCGTCTCGTCGTCGTCGGCCTCGAGCAGCACGAGCACCTCGAGCTTGGCCTTGGGGTAGTCGAGCGCGCCGATGTTGACCAGCAGCTTGCTGATGATGTTGGCCTCTTTGTAGGCCGGGATGAGGATCGTGTAGATCGGCAGCTCGTCGTCGGTCATGCGCGGGGGCGACACCGCGAGGCCGCGACGGCCGCGCTCGAGCGCGACCTCCTCCTCCCACGCCGTGACCGAGCTCTTGTTGAGCGGGGCGCGCAGGCCGGCCAGGGCCTTGAAGGCGATGTTCATCAGGAACAGGAGGTTCGCCGCGGCGAGCACGATCACGAAGGTGGCGCTCGGCGCGATCACGACCCCCGCGACCACGACGGCCGCGAGCACGAGCGGAGTGACGACCTGCCAGCGCCGCAGCCCCGACTTGGCCGACTCGTCGCCGCTCTCGACGGCGAGCGCGTCGGCGGCGCCGAACAGCAGCGCGGCGCGGCAGGCGTTCTCGACCGCCATGAAGATGTCCCAGTCGGTGGTCGTCCGCACCGCGATGCGCGGGACGCCCATCAGCTCGCGCGCCCGCGACAGCACCGCCTCGGTCGGCGGCACGGAGGTGGCGATCACGCCGGTGCCGTCGTCGAGGACGCGCCACGGCACCCAGCCCTCGTCGACGAGGGTGACCGGGCCGATGCGCGCGAGCGTCTGCGCCTCCGGGGGCTCCTCGACGAGGTCGACCATCGGCGCGTCCCACTGCTCGGCGAGCGCCGCGTACATCTCGCGGCGGGTGACCGCTCCGTCGATGATGAGGTGCCGGCCGAGCAGGCCGCCCTCGCGGGCCTGGCGCCGCAGCGCCTCGTCGAGCTGCTCCTGGCTGATGAGTCCGCGGTCGAGGAGGATCTCGCCCACGCGGGCCGTCGTCGTCGCCATGCTCAGCCTCCGAGCCGCTCGTAGATCACGTAGATGCCCTGCTGGAACACCGGGCGGTAGCGGGTGTCGAACGAGGAGTCGCGGGTGATCGCGTCGTAGACGAGATCGGCGACGCCGGTCTCGCTCAGCTCGGGGGCGTCGGCGGTGGTCACGAACACCCACTTCGCGTGCGTGTAGGGGGCCGCGAGGGCCTCGTCGAAGAGCTCGCCGGCCGAGCGGTTGTAGTACTCGGCCAGCGGGATGCCGATCTCGGGCAGCAGCGCGTTGCCGGCGGCGCTCTCGTCGATGAGGACGCCCCCGCCGTCGTAGTGCTCGCCGAGGTAGCGCGCGGCGGCGGTCGCCCCCGACGCCTCCTTCAGGCCGACGTAGCCGGTGGCCTCGGCGATGACGGCGTTGCGGTCGAGGTCCTGCGCCCACCAGACGGTCTGCGCGCCGAGCAGCGCGAGCACGAGGCCGAGCGCCCCGACTCCGACCCTCGGCACCCTGCGCAGCGCGTCGACGAAGACGGCCGCCATCACCGCGAGGAACGGCAGCACCGACAGCGCGTAGCGGTTGTTCCACCAGTTCGTCGGCAGGGTCTGGTCGTTGTTCATGTGCGTCTGGCCGAGGTAGAGGCTCAGGAGCGAGAACGCGTACGAGACGATCATCAGCCAGATCACGAGGGCGTCGTCCGAGATCCCGCGGCGCCAGGCGAGCACGAGCGCGCCCGCGATGCCGAGGGCCACCGTCAGCAGCCCCGAGGTCTCGAGCACCGCCCAGTTGTACGACCACAGCGACAGCCCCGCGTTGCCCTGGTAGGCCAGCAGTCCCGCGTCGGCGACCGCCTTCTGCAGGTTGGCGGCCGAGTACTGCCCGTTCATGAACTCGAGCGGGTTGGAGTAGACGGTGAAGTTGTAGACCAGCCACCAGACGATCGCGATCAGCGGCAGGATGCCGAACGCGCAGGCCATCTTCATGGCGTAGAAGAGCGACTTCTTGCGGCGCCAGGCGACGATCAGCACGACGAGGGTGCCGCCGATCACGAGCACCCAGCCCTCGTAGCGCGAGAGGGTCGCGGCCGCGGCCGGCAGCCCGCAGAAGACCATCATCTCGCCGGCCATCAGGGTGCGGCGGCTGGTGACCCAGTGCGCGAGCCCCGCGAAGCAGCCGACCATCGTGACGATGAGCACCGGCTCCGTCATCGCGGTCGAGAACGCGTAGAGCACCCCGGGGTTCGCGAGCACCAGCAGCACGGCGGTGATGCGGCCGGCCCGGAGGTGCCCCACGCGCGCCGAGATCCGGTAGACACCGCACGCGGTCCCCGCGAGGCAGATCATGCCCAGCAGTCCCGCCGCCCAGCCGGTGTGCCAGAGCCAGAGCGACTGCACGAACGGGATGAGGATGAGGCTCGGGACGGGGAGCCACACCGTGCCCAGCTGCGTGAAGCCGGGCGCCTTCGAGTCGAAGATGCGCCGCGAGATCGCGAGGTGGCTCTGCGTGTCGGCGTACGCGAGGTTGATGCCGGAGGAGGTGGTCACCAGGCACGCGGCGAAGCCGACCAGCAGCGAGACGACCAGGACGACGACCGTGCCCGGCACCTGCCGCCCGGTGACCGGCTCCCCGAGCCGATCCCAGGCGCGCAGCCACCACGCCCGGGCCGCGGGCGGCGCGGTCGTGGGTGCGGCGATCGTGGCGGTCACGGCGTGCTCAGTCGGAGGAGGCGGGGCGTGCGGGCGGGGCGGGGTCGGCCGCGTGCTGGCCGTGGGGCGCGGAGGCGGGCGTCGCGGCGTCGGGCTCTCCGGCCGCGCGCTCCTGGGCGTCGACGTAGGCGGCGACCTTGCGAGCCCGGCGCCGGCGGGCGAGCCAGCCGAGCAGGATCAGCAGGCCGATGACCACGACCGCGACGACGAACCAGATCGCGTACGACGAGTAGTCGTCCTTGACCTCGTCCTGCGGCGTGATCTCGTTGCTGTCGATCTGCACGGGCTCCGAGGCCTCCGCGCCGGTCACCGCGAGGTTGCCCGAGAGGGAGGTCCAGCCCTCCTCGGCCGCGTAGGCGCCGATCGAGGCCTGCAGTGCGGAGGAGGAGGTCGCGTCGCCGTCGGGGCTCCAGCCGCCGAGCAGCACGATGTCGCGACCCTCGGTGGTGAAGGCCTCGAGGGCCGCGTAGGGCGCCTCGGTGCCGACTCCGTAGCTCAGGCGCGACGAGTCGATGGCGGTGAACTCGGCGAGGCGCAGCGGCGTCCTGAGCGTCTCCGCCTCGTCCGCGCCCGCTCCGACGACGAGGCCCGAGCGGTCGGAGTCGACGAAGTCGTCGAGCCCGACGACCGAGACCGCGAGGGGCGAGGGGTCGACCCGCTGCAGCGCGGCGACCAGATCGCCCGCGCTGCGCAGCGCGTCGGCGCCGGTGGCCGACTCGCCGAACGCCACGGCGAGCTCGCCGCCGAAGGCCTGCGGGAAGCGGCCGAAGCCGGGTGCCGCCGACTCGCCGCGGACGCCGGTGACGGTCGAGGAGGCTCCGTCGACGAAGAACTCGATCGGCACGGAGTCGGCCGAGCCGATGCAGAGCCCGTCGCTGTCGCGCACGGCCGAGAGGCGCACGGAGAGCCCGTTCGAGGAGCCGAGCTGGCCGGTCGGGACCGACAGCTCCATGTCGACGGCGGTGTCGGTGCCGAGGACGCTCGAGCCGATCAGGAAGTCGTTCCAGTAGACGTTGGCGGTCGCCGTGACGCCCTCGGGGATCGCGGAGTGCGTGCCGACCAGCTCGAGGTCGACGCCCGAGACGGGACCGCCGAACGCGGACTGCGTGATGGTCGTGTAGCTGGCCGCGGAGCCCGTGCTGCCGAGGGCGATCCGGTCGGCGCCGAAGTCGGCGAGGGTGTGCTCGAGCGAGCTCGACGGCACCACCTTCTGCGAGAGGCCGGTCGTGGTCGCGCTGGAGGCGAGCCCGCGGTACTCGCTGCCGAGCGCGGCGCCGGCGGCGGCGAGGTCGCCCGAGGCGCCGCTGACGGTCAGGACGGGCGTCCCGCTCTCGTCGCTGATCGACGTGACGACGTCGCCGTCCGCCGCTTCGAAGCGCACGATGCGGCCCGCCGCGCCGTCGAGCTCGGGGCGGCCGGCGGTGTCGCTCTCCTCCGAGACGGTGATCGCGGTCCCGGAGGAGTAGCGCGCGGCCAGCGAGCCGGCGGCCGAGAGCCCCGCGGCGCGCAGCGCGTCGTCGGCGCCGTCGGGCACCTCGATCGAGACGGCCGTGACGGAGTCGCCGAAGAAGTCGCCGACGGTGGTGGGCGCCGCGGCGACGCCGTCGCTGACGATCCCGAGCCCCGAGACGGTGATCGAGCGCCCCTGCACCTCGCAGAGCGCGCCGGCCGAGCCGGTCGCCCCGGTCAGCTGGAACCCGATCGCGAGGACGCCGTCGACCACGTCGCCCGGCTGGAGTGCGAGGTCGAGGCTCGTCGCGGTGGCCGCGTCGACCGTCTGCACGGTGCGGCCCGAGACGACGACCGTGAGCGTGCCGGTCAGCGGCTCCAGCGCCTCCAGCGTGGCGAGCACGCGGGTCGGAGTGACGCCGTCGGCGACGGGGAGGGTCAGGTACTCGAGCGCGGCGCCCGCGGTCACGGTGAGGGTCGCGGCGCTGGCCGAGGCCTGCACGACGGATCCGGTGGCGGGGTCGACGAAGTCGGCGGCGGAGGCGCTCGACGCGGCGCCGAAGACGAGGACGGCGCAGAGCGCCGGGGCGGCGACGGCGGCGAGAGCACGTCGGTGCAGGGCAGGAGAGGACATGAACGACGATCCGATCGGCATACGGGAGCGCGGCCGGCCGGCGCTCGAGGATGGAGTCGAACGGTCCTTCCCGGGCCTCGGCGCGAGCCGTGGAATCGGCTCCGACGCCCCGTTCTCGCGTCAGTCTAGGGAGTGCACCGCGACCGATCCGGTCGTCAGCAATCGATGCTCCGCCCCCGTTCGAGTGTCAGGACGGCCGAAGACGTACCCCTGCACATCCGTGACTCCGAGCTCGCGGAGCAGCGTGATCGTCGCCATGTCCTCCGCCCCCTCGACGATCACGCGCACCCCCGTCGCCACCGCGTACGACTGCAGCGCCCGCACGATCTCGCGCTTGCGGTGCTCGGTCGCGAGATCGGTGATCAGCTCCCGGTCGAGCTTCACGATGTCGAGCGGGAAGGTCGCCACCGAGATGGCCGAGGATCCCTGCGCACCGTAGTCGTCGAGCGCGATCAGCACGCCCCTGTCGCGCAGCCGCTGGGCGTGCCGGCGCAGGGCGTCCGTCGCGGCGTCGAGGGTGCGCTCGTTGAGCTCGATGCAGAGCCGCACGCCGGGGAACCGCGCAGCGATCCCGGCCAGATGGTCGCCGAGGCGCTCGGGCGCCAGCTGCTCCAGATCGACGTTGACGGTCATGCAGTCGACGCCGACGCCGGTGTCGCGGAAGCTCTCGGCCGCGGCCATCGCCGTGTCGACGACCTGCACGGTGAGGTCGTCGAGCAGGCCGAGCTCGCGGGCCTTCTCGATGAGATCCACCGGGTCGACCCGCCCGACGATCGGATCCTCGAGCCGCACGAGCGCCTCGAACGCCCAGATCCGGTTGGTCGCGAGCTCGACGATCGGCTGGAACGCGACGTCGAGGGTGCGGTCGCGGACCGCACGCGACGCCGCCTCCCGCACCGGATCGGCGACGACCGAGGTGACGTCGATGGCGCTCGAGCGCTCGCGGCCGGCCCGGCCCCTCCCCCGCTTGAGCGCGAGCATGCTGCGGTCGGCCTCGATCACGATGCTCGACGGATCCGCCTCCTCGCGCGCCGAGAACGCGACTCCGACGCTGACGACCGGCGCCAGGGTGTCGCCCCCGACCGTCTCGGCGGCGCTGACCGTCTCGACCAGCGACTCCGCGCGCCTCCGGGCGTCGTCGGCCGAGCGCAGGCCGCGGAGGATCAGCACGAACTCGTCGCCGCCGACGCGCGCCGCGAATCCGCCCTCGGCCGTGACCGCGGCGAGGCGCTGCCCCACGAGGCGGAGCATCTTGTCGCCGACGTGGTGACCGCGTCCGTCGTTCAGATCCTTGAAGTCGTCGAGGTCCATGAAGAGCACGGCGATGCCCTCGAACGGCCGGCGGTCGCGGTTGTAGGTCGCGAGCGCCGACTGGAACGCGCGCTGGTTGGGCAGCCCCGTCAGCGGATCGCGGTCGACGTAGCGGCGCAGCGACTCCACGTCGTTGCGCGCACCGAGCGTGTCGGTGCCCATGTGCGCCAGGGCGTCGAGGATCTGCTCGTCCTCGGTGCTGAAGGGGGCCGGGCTGAGCCGCTTCGAGGCGACGACGTAGCGCGTGCGCCCGCCGGGCACGAGCATCACCGAGCCGATCTCGCTGCCCGTGGCCGGTTCGTCGCGCACCTCGATGCGGTCGGCCTCGATCGAGGTGCGCGCGTGGGCGAGGAGCGCGCCCTCGGCCTGCGCCACCCCGCCCCAGGGCAGCTCGAGGGCGGCGTCGAGCACCCCGGCGAGCCGCCTGCGCACCCGGCGCACCTCGATCCGCTTCGCCACGCTGAACACGAGGGCGCTCACGACGAGCAGCAGCAGCGGGCTCTGCTCGATCGCCGGATCGCCGGCCATCGCCGGGACGACGACGCTGTCGAGGAACCAGACGGCGGTCCCGAGCGCCCAGAGCAGCGCCGCGAGCAGGGCGACCCGGCGCGGCAGGAGCGCGCTGACGCCGCGGTCCCAGTCGATCCCCCAGCGCCCGCGCTGGCGGACGACGTCGACGAGCAGGACGATCAGGACGAAGACGACGGTCGACACGAGCAGCGCGAGCGGGGCGCCGATCGGGCCGCGCAGCAGATCGAACACGTGCAGGTAGGCGGCGGCGGCGAGCGCCCCGAGCCCCGTGATGTACGCCGCGATCGGTGCGCTGCGGGTCTGCACGAGCTGGGCGACCAGCGTCGCCGCCGTCCACACTCCGAGCAGTCGCAGCGGATCCGCGCCCGGCTGCACGACGACGAGGAGCGTCACCGTCAGCCCCATCACGGGCATGCCGGACCGACGGCCGAGCGGGATCCGCAGGGCGGCCGTGAGCGCCACCGCCACGCCGAACGCGACCACGAACGCCCAGCTGAGCGGAGGCGTGAGGATCAGCAGGCGCACCGAGTTGGCGATCAGCCCGAGTGCGAAGACCCCGAGCAGCCCGGCGATCACGACGTCGAGGGCCTGGAGCCCGTGGGTGCGCTGCATGGGGGCATGCTAGACGGCGGCGCTCCGCATACCGGTATCGAGGATCTGTGCAGCGGGAACGCCCCTCTCCGAGGGTCTGTGCCGATCAGGCGGGGACTCGATGGTGAGGCATGCCCCTTCTCTCCGCCGCTGCCGCCGAGCTCTCGCGGCGCGGCCTCTTCGCCGCCCCCCTCGGCGCCACCCTCGCCACCACCGATCCCGACTCGCCCGTCCTGCACTCCGAGATCGCCGCGCCCTCCGGGGTCGCGGGTCTCGACGCCTCCGGAGTCGTCCCCCTGGCGCAGCTCCCGGAGGCGGTGCTCACCGGCTCCGGCGAGCGCCCCGTCGCCAAGGGCGAGCTCGTCTACAACGTGCAGGACTACGGCGCGACCGGCGACGGCAGCACCGACGACCTGCCCGCCATCGACGCGGCCATCGACGCCGCTCTCGCGACCTACGGGGGCGTCGTCTACTTCCCCCGCGGCATCTACCGCATCGCCGGCTCGATCGGCCGCGCGAGCGGACTCGCGAGCATCGCGTTCCGCGGGGCCGGGGAGCTGTCGACGCGGATCCGCTCGCTCACGGACGCCCCCGTGGTCACCGGCGCCTTCTCGGCCTGCCGCTTCGACAACCTCATCCTCGACGCGAACGACCTCGGCTCGCCATGCATCTCGGCGCACCTCGACAAGACAGTGCTCGACTCGCTGCAGCTCTACGGCTGGACCGACTACGGCATGCGCCTGAACGACGGCACCTTCGGCGACCTGGGGCTGCTCAACCGCATCCAGCGCTGCAGCATCGACCAGTGCACCGGCACCGGCATCTGGACCGGCTACCGGATGATCGACTCCTGGATCGTCGAGAACAACATCGGCGCCTCCTACGCCGACCTCTCGATCGAGGGCGGGCCGATCCGCATCCTGGGCAACCACCTCGACGGCTCGCCGCAGATCAACATCGAGCTGCGGGGCAATCGCCGCATCACGATCGCGAACAACATCATGGAGGGGGCGCGCCGGCAGTCGCTCGTCTACACGATGCCGCCGTGGCTGACGGAGGATCTGGCGCAGATCCAGATCGTCGGCAACGCGATCAGCAACGGAGGCAAGGCCGCGGCGAACACGTACCCCGCGATCGCGATCACCGGGGTCTCGCCGACGGCGCGCACGGTGGGCTTCAGCATCACCGGGAACATCTTCGCCTGCGAGGACGCGGGAGCGGGCTGGACGCACTGCGTCGAGGCCGTGAACGCGCGCGCCGTCTCGGTGCTGGGCAACCAGTGGGCGACCGGGCACATGAACGCGAAGCCGGTGCGCGCGGTCGGCAGCACGGCGTACGAGGTGATCGGGAACCACGGGGACAACGCGGTGAAGACGACCTGACGCGCGTCCCGGGGGAACCCCGGACCGTCGAGGGGACCAGTAGTCGGGGGCTCCCTCGACGGTCCGGGGTTCCCTCGGTGCCGGGCAGGACCACCGGAGCCGCGAGGATGGGGCGATGCAGCTCATCGCCTCGCTCGAGCGGCACCAGGTCGCCTGGTACCTCGGCGCGATCGCCGGAGGTCTCGCCGCCGGGGTCCTGCTGCCGGCAGCCTCGCGGCTCGACGTCGCCGTCACTCCGGTGCTGGGGCTGCTGCTGTTCGCGACGTTCCTCGGCGTGCCGTTCCTCTCGGTGCTGCGCTCCTTCGGCGACGGTCGGTTCCTCGGCGCAGTGCTGATCGTGAACTTCGTCGTGGTGCCGGCGGTCGCCTTCGGCCTCTCGCGGTTCGTCGCCGGCGATCCGGCCCTGGTCTTCGGCGTGCTGCTGGTGCTGCTGACCCCGTGCGTCGACTACGTGATCGTCTTCAGCGGTCTGGCGGGTGGCGCCTCCGCCCGGCTGCTCGCGGCCGCACCCCTGCTGATGCTCGTGCAGATCCTGCTGCTGCCGGTCCTCCTCCGCGTGATCCTCGGCGCGGAGGCGGTGGCCGCGGTCGACATCGGGCCGTTCGCCGAGGCGTTCCTGCTGCTCATCGTCCTGCCGCTCGCCGCCGCGGCGGCTCTCCAGGCGCTCGCGGCGCGCTCGGCGGCGGGGCGGCGGATCGAGCGCGCGGTGCAGTCGGCGATGGTGCCGCTGATGGTGGCGACGCTCCTCACGGTGGTCGCGTCGCAGGCGGGCGCGGTGGGAGCCGCGCTCCCTCGGCTCGGCGTGGTGGTGCTCGTCTACGCGGCCTTCGTCGTGGTGATGTCGGCGATCGGAGGCGCGGCGGGCCGGGTCGCGCGCCTCGATACCCCGGGGCGGCGGGCCCTGCTCTTCAGCGGAGTGACCCGCAACTCCCTCGTGGTGCTCCCGCTCGCGCTGGCCCTGCCGCCGGCGCTGTCGCTCGTTCCTGTGGTCGTGGTGACGCAGACCCTCGTCGAGCTCGTCGCGATGGTGCTGCTCGTGCGCCTGGTCCCCCGCCTCGTCCCCTGACCGCTGGGCCGAGCGCAGCGCCGGCTCGCGGTCAGCGGACGGCGCGGGCGCCCGCCGCGACGAGGAGCAGCAGTCCCGCGGCGGCCGTCGAGGCGGCTACCACCGCCTCCGTCCACGGCGTCGTGTCGTACGACTGGTAGCCCGTGACCATCGGAGCGATCGCGAACGCCGCGACCAGGTAGCCCGGCAGCGTCGCTCCGAGCAGGAGCACCCCCGCCACCGCCGCCGCCCACGACACTGTCGCCCAGATCAGCGCCAGCGCGACGAGGGCGACGGCCGACGCGAGACCCAGCACCAGCTGGACCCCGACGTTCTGCAGCGGCGACGGCGCGTCGATCACGCCCGAGACGAGGGCGTGCAGGCCGAGGAGCCCGAACGACGCCGCGACGAGGATCACCAGAAGTCCGCCGACGCGGCCCGGCGGCGTGAACGCTCGACCGGTGGCGAGGACTCCGAGCGCCAGCAGGACCGTGCCGATCCCGTAGAGCTGGGCCGCGGCTCCGACGTTCTCCCACGGATCGGCCGGGAACGCGTAGTCGAAGAGGTGGTCCTCGACGGTGCGATCGTCGCGCGTCCACCCGTCGGCCGCGACGACCCAGCGCTCGACGGCGGCGAGGGCCTGCAGCACGGCCGAGGCCAGCACGAGCACGGCCGCCCCGAGCGCGGTCCTCCACCGCGAGAGGGGTCGGAGTGAGGCGCTCGTCATGCCTCCAGGTTAGGCAGGCACCTCCCCGCCCGAGACGAACAGCGGGCTAACGCCGACCGCGGTGTGCGACGGTGTCCGCATGACGCGACTCGACGCCTCCGCGACAGCACACGTCGACGCGATGGCGCACCCGCGGCGCGAGCAGATCGAGCGTGCTCGGGAGGCGGTGCTCGCCGCCGACGACCGGCTCGTCGAGTCGGTGAAGTGGAACGCGCCGAGCTACGCGATCGGCGCGCACCTGGTGACGCTGCGCCTGCGGCCCGGCGACCGCGTCGAGGTGATCCTGCACCGCGGAGTCGCGGCGCGGGCCGACTCCGTCGCCCCCGCCCTCGAGGACCCCCTCCTCGACTGGCGCGCCCCCGACCGGGCCGTGCGCGCCCTCGCCCCCGACGAGGACCCGCGCCTGCTGACTCCCCTCGTGCGCCAGTGGCTCGCCGCCGTCGCTCCGCGCGCCGAGGGAACCCCGGACCGGTGAGGCGGCCCGGAGCAGGAGGCTCCCTCGACGGCCGGGGGCTCTCTCGGCAGCCGAGCGTCCCCGCGATGGCCGGGCGACGGGCCCGCGCCCGCTAGCGTCGAGCGGTGAGCACCCGCACCCTCGACCGCAGCATCCTGCGACTGGCCGTGCCCGCGCTCGGCTCGCTGGTCGCCGAGCCGCTGTTCCTGCTCACCGACTCGGCCCTCGTCGGGCACCTCGGCGCGGTGCCGCTCGCGGGCCTCGCACTCGGCGGCGCGGTCCTGCAGACGATCGTCGGGCTCATGGTGTTCCTCGCCTACAGCACGACGCCCCGGGTCGGCCGCGCGCTCGGCGAGGGCGACGAGCGCCGCGCGGTGGCCGCCGGGATCGACGGCGGCTGGCTCGCCCTCGCCCTCGGCGCCGCGATCGCGGTGGCCGGCGCGATCCTCAGCCCGGTGCTCATCGGGCTGTTCGGCGCCGAGCCGGAGGTGGCCGAGGCCGGCGTGCGCTACCTGGCGGTGAGCATGGCCGGGATCCCCGCGATGCTCGGCGTCTTCGCCCTCACCGGCCTCCTCCGCGGCTTCCAGGACACCCGCACGCCGCTGGTCATCGCGGCCGGCGGATTCGCGCTCAACGCGGGCCTGAACGCCGTGCTGATCTACCCCGTCTGCCTGGGGATAACCGGGTCGGCGCTCGGGACTGTGGTGGCGCAGTGGGCGATGTTCGCGGCCTACGCGGGAGTCGCCGTCCGGCTCGCCCGGAGGGCCGGCGCTCCGCTGCGACCCCACCTCGCGGGGCTCCGCTCGTCCGCCGGCTCGGGCGGCTGGATGCTGCTGCGCACGGCGAGCCTGCGGGCGGCGATCCTGCTCGCGGTCGCCGTCGCCTCGGCACTGGGGGCGGAGGAGCTCGGCGCGTTCCAGGTCGCGATGACGGTCTTCTCGACGGTCGCCTTCGCCCTCGACGCGGTGGCGATCGCCGCGCAGGCGCTGCTGGGCCGGCTCCTCGGCGCGGGGGCGCGAGCGGAGGCGCGCGCGGTCACGAAACGCTGCGTGACCTGGGGAATCGGTGCGGGAGTCGTGCTCGGGGCGGTCGTGACCGCTTCGTGTGGTTACCTGCCGTTCGTCTTCTCGAGCGACCCGGAGGTGCTCCGCCTGCTGCCCGCGGCCCTCGCGGTCGTCGGACTCACGGCCCCGCTGGGCGGCTACGTCTTCGTCCTCGACGGCGTCCTGATCGGGGCGGGCGACGGGCGCTACCTCGCCCTGAGCGGCCTCGTGAACCTCGCGATCTTCGCTCCGCTGGCCCTGCTCGCGCCCGCCGCACCCGCGGAATGGCGCCTCCTGGCCCTCTGGATCGCCTTCGCCCTGGGCTATCTGGGTGCCCGCGCACTGACCCTCGGCCTGCGCGTGCGCAGCGACGTCTGGCTCCGCTGACCCCTCGAACAGAGTTTCGAACAGGCTGTGGATAGACCTGTGGACAACTGCGTGCGCTCCGGCGTCCGCCGACCCGCGGTGGCGGACGTGCGATCTGCAGGAGCTCGCGGCGAAGCCGGCGATTCTGCCGCACGTTCCGCATCAAAACCGCGTCGACTCCTGCACACCGCACCATCACCTGCAGACCGCACCTCCCGGAGGCCGACGTGCGGTTCGCAGGAGTTCGTGCGATCTGCAGGAGCTCGCAGCGAAACCGGCGATCCTGTCGCATGCTCCACGTCAGAACCGCGTCGACTCCTGCACACCGCACCATCGCCTGCAGACCGCACCTCCACACGTCGGAGCGAGCACGCACGACAGGCGCCGGCAGCAGTCCGCCGTCAGCGCGGCGGCGCGCTCGTGTTCCCGCGGTGGAACACCGCGCTGAAGCAGACCTCGTCGGCGGCCTCGCCCGCGAGCAGCGCCACCACCGCGCGCGCGGCGGCCCGCCCCTTGTCGACGGCCGGCTGCACCATCGTCGTCAGGTCGTAGCCCGCCGCGAGGCCCGGCACCTGCACCCCGTCGAATCCGAGCACCGACACGTCCTCCGGCACCCGCAGCCCGAGCTGCTCGGCGGCGAGGATGACCCCCGCGGCCAGCAGATCGCTCTGCGCGATCACGGCGGTCGGCGGCTCCGCGACGTCGAGCAGCGCCCGGCCCGCCGCGACGCCCTCGTCGACCGTGCTCGCCGCGGCGGCCACCGCCTCGACATCCGCGAAGACGTCGAGCACGCCGGCGAGGCGGTCCACGGCGGTGATGCTCGAGCTGGCGCGCCAGTCGTCCGGGACCGGGCCGCGGCGCCGGTCCTTCGCGAACGGCAGGGCGACGGAGGCGACGCGCTCGTGCCCCAGCTCGCGCACGTGCTCGGCGAGTGCGCGGCTCGCCTCGCGGTTGTCGAGCGAGACCACGGCCGCGCCGAGCTCCGAGAAGCCCTCGACGACGACGACCGGGACCCCGCGGCGCCGCAGGATCGCGAGCGAGTCGTCGACCGAGGGGCTGCAGCCGACCAGGATCATCGCGTCCACCGGCGCGGTCGCGAGCAGACCCGCGCCGTCCTCCGTCTCGGTGAGCAGGAGGATGCCCGCGCCCGCCGCGCCGAGCACGTCGGCGATCCCGTCGAGCATCGCGATCTTGATCGGGTCGCGGAACGCGTGCAGCAGCCGCTCGTCGACGACGACGCCGACGATGCCCGAGCTGCCCTTGCGGAGCGAGCGCGCGCGCGGGTCGGGGCCGCCGTAGTCGAGCTCGGCCGCCGCGGCGAGCACCCGCTCCTTGGTGGCCGCCGACACGGGACCGGCGCCGCTGAACACGAGCGACGCGGTCGACGCCGAGACCCCGGCGCGCGCCGCGACCCGCGCGAGGGTCGGCCGCGAGGGGCGGGGCTTCTGCGACTCCACAGTGCTCGACTCCACGGTCCTCCTCGGCAAGCGGGCGGTCCGTGTCTCCTTGACCGGCCCGGGGGTTCTGGATAGCTTAGACCGATCCCGCTCGAATCGATTCGATCCCGGGTCGTCCCGTCTCGCGGGGCTCGGAGGCACCGGGCCCGGCCCGCTCCAGGAATCCCGTGATGACCACCACCTCCGCCCTCACCCGCCCTCAGCTCGTCGCCTGGCGCAACGCCGTCTTCACGATCTTCGTGCTGAGCGGCGTCTCCATCGCGACCTGGGTCTCGCGCACGCCCGCCATCCGCGACGAGCTCGAACTGTCGACCGCCGGTGTCGGGCTGCTCATCCTCGCGATGTCGATCGGCGCGATCGTCGGCCTCACCCTGTCGACCGCGATCATGTCGCTGATCGGCGCGCGCCGCGGGATGGTGGCCGGGCTCACGATCTGCGCCTCCGGCCTCGCGATCCTCGGCGTCGCCGCCGACTCGCTCGGCGCGCTGCCGGTCGCGTTCGCCGGCATGGCGCTCCTCGGCTTCGGCAACGGCGCGGTCGACGTGATGATGAACGTCGAGGGCGCCGCGAACGAGGCGGCCTTCGGCAAGACCCTGCTGCCCCTGTTCCACGCCTTCTTCAGCCTCGGCACCGTGGCGGGCGCACTCCTCGGCGCCGCCGCCTCCGCCCTCGCCGTGCCGGTCGCCGTGCACCTCGTCGTGATCGCGGTCGTCGTCGTGGTGACCGCGGTCGTCGCCATCCGCTTCGTGCCGGTCCGCGACGCCGACGTCGCCGCCGGCACCGTCAAGGCCCCGGTGCGCGAGCGGGTCGCCGACTCGATCGGCGTCTGGCGCGACACCCGCCTCGTCTTCATCGGCCTGATCATGCTCGGCATGGCGTTCGCGGAGGGGTCGGCCAACGACTGGATGACCCTCGCGATGGTCGACGGCCACGGCGCCGACATGACCACCGCCGCCATCGTGTTCGGCGTCTTCGTCGGCGCGATGACCGTCGGCCGCGTCCTCGGCGGCCCCGTCCTCGACCGCTTCGGCCGCGTGCCCGTGCTGCGCGGCTCCGCGGTCCTCGCCGTCGTCGGCATCCTGCTCTTCATCCTCGCGCCGGTCGACGCCCTCGTCATCGTCGGAGCCGTCGCCTGGGGCCTGGGCTGCTCGCTCGGCTTCCCGGTCGGCATGTCGGCGGCGGCCGAGGGCCCGCACTCGGCCGCGCGGGTCAGCGCCGTCGCGACGCTGGGCTACGTCGCCTTCCTCGTCGGCCCGCCGCTGATCGGCTTCCTCGGCGAGCACTTCGGCATCCTGAACGCGCTGTTCCTGGTGCTCGCGCTCGTCGTCGTGGCCGGTCTGGCCTCGCCCGCCGCGCGCAGCCGCCGCGCCGGGGAGACCGCGTGAGCGGCCCGGGCCTCGAGGCCTGCCGCGTCGCCCTGGTCACCGGCGCCAACCACGGCATCGGCGCCGCGATCGCCGAGCGCCTGGCCGCCGACGGACTCGCCGTGCTCGTGGCCCACCTCGCCGAGGAGATCCCCGAGTACGAGCCCGAGCGCCAGCGCCTCGCCCACCGGACCGACGGCGAGCGGGTCGCCGAGCGGATCCGCGCGGCCGGCGGTCGCGCACGGGCGGTGTCCGCCGATCTGCGCGACGCCGCCTCCGCCGCTCTGCTCTTCGACGCCGCCGAGGAGTCGCTCGGACCGGTCGACGTGCTCGTCAACAACGCCACCGGCTCCCTGATCGACACCTTCCGAGCCCGCGACGCCGACTGGATGGGACGCCCCCAACGCCGGGTCACCGCCGAGACCTTCGACCGCCAGTTCTCGGTCGACGCCCGCGCCGGCGCGCTGCTGATCGCCGAGTTCGCCGAGCGCTTCGAGCGCCGCGGGGCGCACGGCGGCCGCATCGTCTCGCTGACGTCCGGAGGCGAGCGGGGCTTCCCCGGCGAGGTCTCGTACGGCGCCGCGAAGGCCGCCCTGGTCGACTACACGATCTCGGCCTCGCTCGAGCTCGGCCCGCTCGGGATCACCGCCAACGCGCTGCACCCTCCCGTCACGGACACGGGCTGGGTGACCGACGACGTGCGCTCCGCCGTCGACGCCGACGACCGCTTCTTCGACGTCGCCCGGCCCGACGAGGTCGGCGACCTCGCCTCCTTCCTCGTCTCCCCCGCCGGCCGCCGCGTCACCGGCAACGTCATCCGCATGGCCTGACGCCGACCCACCGGATCACCCGGCACGGCCCGGTCCACGGGTCCGGTCCGACTCGCAGGAGGCCGGGATTGTGGCGGGCCGAACGCGATCGCGCCAGCCCACGAACGCCCGGCCCGCCCCCGCCGCGCCGCGAATATGCTCCGAGGCGCAGCGGAGGAGGACCGGGTGAGACTCGAGGCACGTGACGGCGCCGTGATCCACATCGACGAGCACGGAGCGGCCGACGGACCGCCGCTCGTCGTCGTCCCCGGCGGGCCCGGGCGCCACCCCGACTACCTCGGGAGCTTCGCCCCCGTCGCGGGGACCCGACGCGTCCTCGTCCTGCACCCCCGCGGCGTCGGAGGGTCGGCCGGCGTCCCCGCGCGCTCGTTCGCCGACCTCGCCGACGACCTCGAGGATCTGCGCCGCCACCTCGCCGTCGACACCCTCGATCTCCTGGCCCACGCCACCGGATGCCGCACTGCGCTGGTCTACGCCGCGCGATTTCCCGAGCACATCGCCCACCTGCTGCTGATCGCTCCGGGGACCGCGTGGCTCGGAGTCGACGGAGACGACCGGTTCGCTCTCGCCGACCGGCACCGGCACGAGGAGTGGTTCGACGACGCGATCGAGGCGGCCAGCGCGTTCGGGTGCGAACCGGATCCGCACCGCCGTCTCGCGCTCGTCCGTCGCATCGGGCCGCTCGGCTGGTCGAGCTGGGACGAGCGGGCCCGCGCCCACGAGAGCGCCGCCCGGTGGTACCCGGACGCGTTCGCGGCCTTCTCCGCCGCGATCGATGCGGAGGCGCTGCGCCGGTCGCTCGCCCGGGTCGCCTGCCCGGTCGTCGTCGTCGGCGGTGAGGACGACGCCCTGGCCGGGTTCGACGCGCTCGCGGAGCTCGCCGCGCTCTTCCCCCGCGGGAGCCTCGCCGCCATCGAGGCGTGCGGGCACTACCCCTGGGTCGAGGCTCCGGCCGAGTTCGCGATCGCCCTCCGCGCCTTCCTCGCCGGCGCGCCTCCCGCGCCTCCGATCGGCCGCCGCCGATCGTGCCCCGGACCGGAGTGACGCGGCGTCTATCCTCGACGGGTGCGTCTCGTCATCGCGCGCTGCTCGGTCGACTACTCCGGCCGCCTCAGCGCCCACCTCCCCCTCGCCACCCGCCTGCTGCTGGTCAAGGCCGACGGCAGCGTCCTCGTGCACTCCGACGGCGGCTCCTACAAGCCGCTCAACTGGATGAGCCCGCCGTGCACGCTGATCACCGGCGAGCCCGACGAGACGGCGAAGGAGGCGGGCGTGATCGAGCAGTGGACGGTCGCGCACAAGAAGACGGGCGACGCGCTGATCGTCTCGATCCACGAGGTGCTGCACGATTCGGCGCACGAGCTGGGAGTCGATCCCGGGCTCGTGAAGGACGGAGTCGAGGCGCATCTGCAGCGCCTGCTCGCCGAGCAGATCGACCTCCTGGGCGAGGGGCACACTCTCGTCCGCCGCGAGTACATGACCGCGATCGGGCCGGTCGACATCCTCGCCCGCGACTCCCGGGGAGCCGCTGTCGCCGTCGAGATCAAGCGCCGCGGAGAGATCGACGGCGTCGAGCAGCTCACCCGCTATCTCGAGCTCATGAACCGGGATCCGCACCTCTCACCGGTCACCGGAGTCTTCGCCGCGCAGGAGATCAAACCGCAGGCCAGGACTCTCGCGCAGGACCGCGGTATCCGCTGCGTCGTCCTCGACTACGAGGCGATGCGCGGCGTCGACGACTCCCACACCCGCCTGTTCTGACGCGAGCGCGGTACTTCTCGGGCAGGAAAGGCATCTGTCTCGAGAGGCCGTCTCGATACACCGCCTCCGCCGGCTGCTCGATCAGCGGGCCACTCCCGCGAGAGTGGTGAATCGCCGAGGACACTGCCGCTCCGACCCCGCCTGTCTGCGGATCGAATGGGCCGCGCAGCGCGCGCATCAAGGTCCGAGGGTCACCCCTGCCGACGGTGTCCGGTCTCGATAGGCCCCGTCGGGCTGCTCGACGAGCGGACCGGATGCGGTCCATTCCTGCGCTGTCGATCATCCCGAGAGAATGCCCGCACCGGACACACGGAAGGCCCCCGCGAGAGATCTCGGCGAGGGCCTTCTGCGAGCAGTGGTGCGGCTTACTTGTTCGCCGCCTGGTAAGCGGCCTGGACCTCGGCGGGGATGCGTCCGCGGTCGGAGACCTGGTGGCCGTTGGCGTTCGCCCACTCGCGGATGGCCTTGAGCTGCTTGGGGTCGCTCTTCGACGCGGTCGCCGCGGAGGTGGCGGCGGCGGGGCGCGATCCGACGCGGCGAGCGCTCGAGACGAACTTCTCGAGAGCCGAGTGCAGACCGGCGATGTTGTCGGGGCCGAGGTCGATCTCGTAGTTGGCGCCGTCGATGCTGAATCGGACGGTTCCGCCTTCTCCCGAATCGATCGGGGTGCCATCGATATCGTCGACGAGCGTGATCTTCTGAGCCACTTTTTCCTCCAGTGTCGTTAGGTCCGGCGTTGTTCTGTCCGGCGTTGTTCGGTCCGGTATTGCTCGGTCCGGTATGTATCGGACCAGGTCTTTCTCAGGCGCGATGTGCATCCGGACCCATGGGTATCGGCTCCTGCGTATCGGACCCCGTGCGAAGGGAACCGTGCGCTGGTCCGAATGGTGTCGGACGTGCGCGGATCCGACTCTGTCGTTCTTCGAACCGAACAAGACGTTACCCCTTCTTCTCCCTCCTGGCACGCTTATCGGCATCCTCTGACGTCATTCGGCGCAAAGAGAGGGCTCGATATCCGCGCCATTGCCGCACTCGAGGCCCGATTCTCGGAAATCACCGTCAACCGTCGAATACCTCACTCACTCGGGTACCGAGAGAGGCGATCCCGATAGCGTGAGGTCATGACTCCGAGAGGCGGGCCGCCCGCACGTCCCCTGAAGCCGGGCCCCGCCCGCAACGCCCCTGCCCGAGAGGCGCTCGAGGCTCTGGTCGCCGAGCCGACCCGGGAGGGCGTGACGCGCCTGCTCGAGGCCTGCCTGGCCGGCTCGCTCGTCGTCGACGTCACGGGATCGCAGCCGGGCGGAGTCCCGCACGTGCGCACCGTCGCCACGACCACCGGCGAGCAGGTCCTGCCGCTGTTCACCTCGACCGACGAGGTGCGCGCCGCGGTCCCGCGCCAGCAGCACCCGCGCGTGCAGATGCTCGTGCTGCCCGGGCGGGAGGCCTTCGCCCTCATCCGCACCGCCGACTTCGTCGCCGTCCAGCTCGATCCGGGCTCGATCGCCCAGGTCATCACCCGGTCCTTCATCGAGGACGCCCTCGACTCCTGACTCCTCCCCGTCATCGTTCGCCCGTAGAGTGTCAGGCCCGGCGGGGCAGCGCCGGAGCCACCGCGCCACTCGAGGTCAGGAGCCCGCCATGTCCGACACCACTCTCGCGCCTGCCGGACACGGCGGCATCGGCTCGAAGACCTGGTCGTGCATCCTCTTCGACCTCGACGGCACCATCACCGACTCGGCGCCCGGCATCACGGGCACCCTCGTCGACACCTTCGTCGAGCTCGGCCGCCCGGTGCCGCTGCCCGTCGAGCTGCTCGCCTACGTCGGTCCGCCCCTCCTCGACGCCTTCCGCGAGCTCGGCGGCATGAGCGTCGACGAGGCGCAGGACGCGCTCGCCGTCTACCGTCGCCGCTACAACGCGGGCGGCCTCTTCGACTCGAGCGTCTACCCCAGGGTCCCCGAGATCCTCGCGCGCATCGCCGAGGCGGGCATCCCGCTCTCGCTGGCGACGTCGAAGCCGGAGTCGGCGGCCACCCGCGTCCTCGAGCACTACGGCCTGGCGCAGTACTTCACGGTGATCTGCGGCGCCTCCGAGGACGAGGTGCGCAGCGCGAAGGCCGACGTGGTCGAGGAGGCCCTGCGCCGCCTCCGCGCGCTCGGCGTCGACCTCTCCTCGCCCGTGATGGTCGGCGACCGCGAGCACGACGTCCACGGGGCCGCGGCGCACGGGATCCCGACGATCATGGTCGAGTGGGGTTACGGCTCGCCGGTCGAGGCCGTCGGCACGATCGCGCTGGTGTCCGAGCCGCACCAGCTCGAGACCCTCCTGCTGCCGTGAGCCCCGTACGATGAAGGCATGACTGGTCTGGGCGTCGTCCTCTCGTTCGTGCTGTTCCTCGGCGGGATCCTCGTGCTCGGCAACTCGTTCCTGCTGCCCGACATCGCCGGCTTCCTCTTCTTCGGCGGAATCCTGATGATCTCGGCGTCGCTCGGTCTCGCCTTCCACCTGCTGCCGAAGTCGCAGTAGTCCCGCCGCTCAGCCGAGCGTGCTCGCGTCGAGGTCGATGACCGAGCCGATGTAGACGGCGGTGCCGGCTCCGGCGATCGTCGGGTTCATCCTCAGCAGCTGCTGCACGGGGATCCCGAAGCGCTGCGCGATATCGAAGAACGTGTCGCCCTCGACCACGGTGTAGGCGACGATGTCCCCCGCACCGTCGCGCGTCGGCTCGCCGGCCGCTCCGGGCACCGCCCCGTTGTCGATCGCGTAGGCGGTCTCGGGGATCTCGGGCACGGCGTTCGGCGTGATCGTGACGGTCACCTCGGGGACGGGCACGAAGACGGTCGCGGTCGACTGCGGCAGCGCGGCGGTGACCGTCGGGTCGGGAGTGGGAGTCGCGGTGGCGAAGACCGTCACCGTCACGGTCGGAGCGGGCGCGGGAGCCGCGCAGCCGGCCACTGTCGCGACGACGGCGAGGGCGACCGCGGCGCCTCCGAGTGCTCTGGTGCGCATGGCGTGCCTCTCGCGGCGCCGACCCCCGGCGCACTCGTCCACCCTAGGAGATCGGCCCCCGGGTCTATCGTCGGAGGCGTGATGCCGCAGGAGCTCGAGAACCTCGCGCACCTGCGCCGCGCCCGCGACCTGATCGACCGCGACTACGCCCGCCCGCTCGACGTGCCGACGATGGCGGCGCGGGCCCTGATGTCGCCGTCGCACTTCTCGCGCCGCTTCCGCGCGGCGTACGGCGAGACTCCCTACAGCTACCTGATGACCCGGCGCATCGAGCGGGCGATGGCCCTGCTGCGTGACGGGGCGAGCGTGACGGAGGCGTGCCTGGCGGTCGGCTGCACCTCGCTCGGCTCGTTCAGCTCGCGCTTCACCGAGATCGTGGGCCGCTCCCCCTCGGCGTACCGCGACGGCCCGCACGACGCGGTCGAGGCGATGCCCGCGTGCATCGCGCGCTTCCGCACCCGGCCGCTGCGGCCGGCGCCCGCCGCCGCCCGCTGATCGAGTAGCCCTCGGAGAGGGCGTATCGAGATCCACCAGCGCCAGAAGGCCGGCTCTGCAGACCTCGACCGCTGACGGACGGGGTCTCGATACGCCGCCTGCGGCGGCTGCTCGACCGGCGGGCAGGACTGCCCCGACCGGGACGGCGCGGCACCCGCTCCGCATCGAGCAGGATCGGAGAAGCGGCGCGTGGGACCCCCGGCATACAGTCGCCGCCATGAGCATCGAGCTGCAGTACGTGAACATCACCGTCAACGACGTCGACGAGTCGATCGCCTTCTACGGCGACGCCCTCGGCCTCGACGTCGTCATGGACGTCGCGAACGGAGGCTTCCGCTGGGTCACCCTCGGCAGCGCGTCGCAGCCGGGCCTCGGCCTGGTCCTCTCGGTCCCGCACGCCGGGCGCTCGCAGGCCGACGGCGACGCCCTCCAGGAGCTCCTGACGAAGGGGGTGCTGCCGATGCTCGTCTTCCGCGCGAGCGATCTCGACGCGACCTTCGAGTCGGTGCGCGCCTCCGGGGCCGAGGTGCTGCAGGAGCCGATCGAGCAGAGCTGGGGCCCGCGCGACTGCGCGTTCCGCGACCCCTCCGGCAACACGGTGCGGGTGTCGCAGGCCTGAGCCTCAGGCGTGCGGTTCGGGCAGGAGGCGCAGACCTCCGCCGCCGTTCGCCGCGTCCATCAGCGCCTCGACCCAGGTGGGGTTGATGGTCGGCTGACGGCTGCCGGCGAAGTGGAACTGCAGGGCGATGTTGGGGTTCATCCAGAACGAGTGGCGTCCCCGCGCTCCCTCGGGCATCGAGTCGAGCGTGAGGCTGAAGCGCTCGTCGCGCCGGAACTTCGCGTAGATCACGATCTGGAGGTGGGCGAGGGTCCGGTCCTCGATCTCGATCACGGCCGGCGGGGTGCCGTAGAGGAATTGGCCCATGACACGAGCCTATCTCTAGTCAGCCTCTTTACTAGCCTGTCTAGCTAATTCTCTGGGTCGGGCCGACCGTCCTCCGGCTCGTCCGCGTCGATCTCGTCGACGGCCGAGCTCATCCGGCGGAGGAAGTTCACGACGACCTCGGCCTCGTGCGCATCGAGGTCCTCGGCGATCTCGAGCATCCGGTGGTGCATCTGCTTGAGCGTCGCGCGCACCTCCTGATCGCTGTCGGGCGTCGCCTCGACGACGATCCCGCGGCGGTCGGTGGGGTGGGGCCTGCGCACGAGGTGGCCGCTGCGGACGAGCCTGTCGATCAGCACGGTCGTCGACGCGGACGAGATCGAGAGGTGCGCGGCGAGGTCCTTCGCGCTGACGAGGACCCCGGTGCGCTGCTGGCGGAGCAGGAACTGGACCGCGATCAGGTCGGTCTCGCCCATCGCCATCTTCTCGCGCGTGCGGCGGCGCATCGAGACCTCCGACACCCGGTAGGTGCGCATCGCGCTCAGCACCTCGACGGCACGTCGCGTGGAGGACTCGTCGGGATACCAGTACCCGGCGCCGCTCCTGACCGTGGTCTCGCTCATCCGCTCATCCTAGACGCGCGTGCAATCAGGCGGTCTAGCGAGGCGCGCCGCCTACCCTGGAGCGGTGTCTGCCACTCTCGTCGCCAAGGGCCTCTCCGGAGGCTATGCGCACCGCACCCTGTTCGACGGACTCGATCTCACGGTCGCCCCGGGCGACGTGATCGGCGTGGTCGGCGCCAACGGAGCCGGCAAGTCGACCCTCCTGCGCATCCTCGCTGGCGGGATCCCTCCGCTCGAGGGCAGCGTCGTGCTCGCGCCCGGCGACGCCTTCGTCGGCTGGCTGCCGCAGGAGCACGAGCGCCGCGACGGCGAGACCGTCGCCGGGTACATCGCCCGTCGCACCGGCTGCGCGGAGGCGTCCGCGGAGCTCGACACCGCTGCCTCCGCCCTCGCGGATCCCGACCCCGACGGCGCCGTCGCCGACCGCTACGCGCTCGCGCTCGACCGCTGGCTCGCGAGCGGTGCGGCCGACCTCGACGAGCGGACGCCCGTCGTGCTCGCCGATCTGGGCCTCGCCCTCGGCGAGACGGGTGTCTCGGCGTCCTCGACCATGACCTCGCTCTCGGGCGGGCAGGCCGCCCGCGTCGGCCTCGCTGCGCTGCTGCTCTCGCGCTTCGACATCGTGCTGCTCGACGAGCCGACCAACGACCTCGACCTCGACGGCCTCGAGCGGCTCGAGGCGTTCGTGCGGGGGCTGCGCGGCGGAGTCGTCCTCGTCAGCCACGACCGCGAATTTCTGGCGCGCAGTGTGACCCGGGTGCTCGAGCTCGATCTCGCCCAGGGCACGAACGCGGTCTACGGAGGCGGCTACGAGGCGTACCTCGAGGAGCGCGAGACCGCGCGCCGGCAGCGCCGCGAGAAGTACGAGGAGTTCGCCGACACGAAGGCCGACCTCGTCTCGCGGGCGCGCACCCAGCGCGAGTGGTCGAGCCAGGGCGTCCGCAACGCCATGAAGAAGTCGCCCGACAACGACAAGATCCGGCGCAAGGCGTCGATGGAGTCGAGCGAGAAGCAGGGTCAGAAGGTGCGCCAGATGGAGAGCCGCATTGCGCGCCTCGAGGAGGTGGAGGAGCCGCGCAAGGAGTGGCAGCTCGCCTTCACGATCGGCACGGCGCCGCGCTCGAGCTCGGTGGTGTCGACGCTGAACGGAGCCGTCGCCCGGCGCGGGTCGTTCACGCTCGGCCCGGTGTCGCTGCAGGTCGACGCGGGCGACCGCATCGGCATCACGGGGCCCAACGGCGCCGGCAAGTCGACGCTGCTCTCGCTGCTGCTGGGGCGCTCGGCGCCCGAGGAGGGTGGCGCGTCGCTCGGCGCGAGTGTCGCGATCGGCGAGATCGACCAGGCGCGCGCGATGCTCGCCTCCGATGTGCCGCTCGCCGACGCGTTCGAGGCGCTGGTACCCGAGTGGCCGACCGCCGAGGTGCGGACCCTGCTGGCGAAGTTCGGGCTGAAGGCCGACCACGTCTCGCGGCGGGTCGGCGAGCTGTCGCCCGGCGAGCGGACGCGGGCGGCACTGGCGCTGCTGCAGGCGCGCGGCACGAACCTCCTGGTGCTGGACGAGCCGACGAACCACCTCGACCTGGCCGCGATCGAGCAGCTCGAGCAGGCGCTCGAGGCGTACGAGGGCACGCTGCTGCTGGTCACCCACGATCGGCGCATGCTCGAGACGGTGCAGCTCACCCGCCAGTGGCGCGTCGCCGACGGCGTGGTCACGGAGGCGTAGCCGCATCGACTCCTCAGGAGTCGTCGTACTCGGCATGCCGGTACGACAACTCTTGGAGACTCGGGCGAGGCCTGGGGAACGACTGTCCAGAAGTTGTCGCACTCGGCGCCGAGTACGACAACTCCTGGAGTCTCGGGGCATCTCGGAGCCGGCGCGTCAGAGCGATGAGGCGCGCGACTCCAGCAGGGCGCGGGTGCGCTCGTTGCCGGCGAGCGCGGCGGCCGTCGCGAACTCGGCGCGCGCCTCCGCCCGCCGCCCGAGCCGCAGCAGCAGCTCGCCGCGCACACCCGGCAGCAGGTGCGAGCCGCGCAGCGCCCCCTCCGACGAGAGGCGGTCGACGATCAGCAGCGCGGAGGCGGGGCCGGTCGCCATCGAGACGGCCACGGCGCGATTGAGCTCCACGACCGGGCTCGGCGCGACCCGCCCGAGCACCTCGTAGAGCAGCACGATCCGCTCCCAGTCGGTATCGGCCACGCTCGGCGCGACCGCGTGGCACTCGGCGATGGCGGCCTGCAGTCCGTAGGCGCCGCGACCCCTCCCCACCCGGTCGGCACGGAGGAGCGCCGCGCGGCCACGAGAGATCTGCGCGCGGTCCCAGCGGGTGCGGTCCTGATCCTCGAGCAGCACGGGCGAGCCGTCGGCCGCGGTGCGCGCCGCGAAGCGCGACGCCTGCAGCTCCATCAGGGCGAGGAGCCCCAGCACCTCGGGCTCGCGCGGCAGCAGCCCGGCGAGCACCCGCCCCAGCCGCAGCGCCTCGTGCGCGACCTCGGTGCGCAGCCAGCGATCGCCCGAGGTGGCGGCGTAGCCCTCCGTGAAGATCAGGTAGACGACCCCCAGCACCGCGTCGAGCCTCGCCCTCCACTCCGACGGCTCCGGCACCTCGAACGGCACGCCCGCCGCGGCGAGCGACTTCTTGGCGCGGACGATGCGCTGCTGCACCGTCGCGACCGGGACGAGGAACATCCGCGCGATGACCTCGGTGCCGAGGCCGCCGACGAGGCGCAGCGTGAGGGCGATGCTCGCCTCCCGCGACAGGACCGGGTGGCAGGCGGTGAACACCAGCCGCAGCACGTCGTCGTCGATCGGCTGCCAGGTGTCGTCGACCTCCTCCTCGAGATCGCGGGCGAGGAGGCGGTAGCGGTCGTCGAGCGCTGCCCGGCGGCGCCAGGCGTCGATCGCGCGGCGCTTCGCGACCGCCGTCAGCCAGGCGCCGGGATTGCGCGGCACCCCCGACTCCGGCCACTGCTGCAGCGCCTCGAGGAGCGCCTCCTGGGCGAGGTCCTCGGCCTGACCTACGTCGCTCGTCGCCCTGGCGAGCGTCGCCACGATGCGCGCGCTCTCGATGCGCCACACGGCGGCGACGCTCGCCCCGATGTCGTCCATCAGCCGCGGGCGGCCTGCTCCTCGCGCCAGCCCGCCTCCTTCTGCACGAACTCGTTGTCGGCGAAGTCGGCGAAGTCGCTCTCGTCGGTCACGCGGCGCACCTCGAGCTTGTTGCCGGGGACGAGCGGGCAGCGAAGCGCCCACTCCTTCGCCTCCTCCTTCGAGGAGACCTGGATGATCCAGAAGCCGTTGAACAGCTCGTGCGTCTCGCCGTAGGGGCCGTCGGTGACGGCGGGCGGCTCGGAGGCGAAGTCGACGACGAAGCCGGTGGTCGCGACGTCGTCGGCCAGGCCGTCGCCCGCGAGCAGCACGCCGGCCTTCATCATCGACTCGTTGTACTGGCCCATCTTCGTGATGATCTCGTCGAAGGGGATGGCCGCGTAGGCCTCCTTGGCAGCGTCGGTCGCGCGCATGATCAGCATGTACTTCATGGGGTTCTCCGTCCGGTCGGTGGGCGCTCTCTGCGCCCTCCTACTCTGGCGTCGAACGGCGGAGGCGGATATCGACATCGGCGCGGAGATCCGTCCCGGGTCCCTGCTGATCGAGCAGCCCGCGGACAACGGCGGGGCTACTCGACCAGCGGGCCGCTGGGGCGCCGGGGCAGTGAAGTCCGGCTCGCAGGATCACGGTCGGCTCGTCGGAATCCGCGGATTCAGCGAGCCGAACGGGTTTCCGCGAGCCGGAGGTGGCGCCGGGCGCCCCGCGCGGGTCTACTTCTTCGGGCGGGCGGGGCGCACCGGGCGGGCGGCGCGGGCGGCGCGGTTGCGCTCGATCGCGGCGCGGACGAGCGCGGTGAGCGGCTCCTCCTGCAGCACGTCGCCCTCGGCGAACTCGACCGAGCGGCGCTGGTTGCCGCCGAGCTCCCCGTTGAACAGGCCCGACGGGTCCTCGAGGGACGCCCCGTACATGAATCCGAGCTTCACCTTCTTCGCGAAGATGTTGCCCACCACGAGGATCCCGTCGAGCTCCCACACGGGCGCGCCCATCCACTTCCACTCCTCGACGATGCCGGGATCGGCCGCGAGGATCACGCGCCGCGCCTGGGCGAGCAGCTCTCCGCGCCAATCGGGGTGCTTCGCGATCAGCGCGTCGATCTGCTCGGGGGGCGTCAGCGCGCCGGGAGTCGGTTCGTCGGGAGTCTCGTCGGAGGTCATGGGCACGTGTCTACCGCACCGGCGCGCCGACCCGCCGGTCACCGCTCCGATTCGGCGGCCCCCTCGGCCGCATCCGCCCGCGCTGCCGACGCCGACCCCTCCGCCCGCTCGCCCGCCGCGCCGAACGACGACCGCCGCACCTTGCCCGCGTCGTTCCGCAGCGGCTCCCGCACCAGCCGCAGGGCCCGGAGGCGGCGCTCGCGCCCCAGCCGCCCGTTCGCCCACGCGAGCAGCCGAGCCGCATCGACGTCCGCGTCCCCGACATCGACGACCGCCTCGATCGCCCGCCCGAGGTCGTCGTCGGGCACCCCGAACGCGACCGCGCCGCGCACACGGGGATGCGCCTCCAGCACCCGCTCGACCTCGATCGGGTACACGTTCACACCGCCCCGCAGGATCAGGTCGTCGGCGCGGTCGAGCACCCAGAGGTACCCGTCGTCGTCCACGCGGCCGACATCGCCGAGGGTGTCCCAGCCGTCGGAGGTCCGCGACGAGGATCCCCCGAGGTACCGGTAAGCGGCGGGCCCGCGGTGCATCCAGATCCGCCCCGTCTCGCCGACCGGAGCCTCCGTCCCGTCCTCGCGCAGGATCCGCAGCGTCGTGCCTCCGATCGGCCGCCCCACGCTGCCGGGGCGCGCGAGCCACTCGTCGCCGCGGATCAACGTGAGCCCGTTCGACTCGCTGCCCGCGTACACCTCGACCACGCGCGACGGCCCGAGCCAGTCGATCAGCGCGCGCTTGTCGTCGGGCGGGCACGGGGCGCCGAGGTGCAGCACGACCTCGAGCGAGGACACGTCGGCGCCGGACCGATCGACGCGCAGCAGCCGCCGCATCGTGGTCGGCACCAGCAGCATCCACGTCACCCGGTGCTCCGCGATCGCCGCCAGCACGCGCCGCTCGTCGAAGCGCGGCAGGACCACGAGCGTCTGCCCCGTCATCAGCCCGCGGAACGCGTAGGTGAAGGCGGCCGAGTGCATCAGCGGACCGGCGACCAGCTGCACGCCCGAGAGCGGCAGGAACGCGGCGACCGGCGCCTCCGGGTCGAGCAGCGCGGGCCCGCTCGCGAGCACGACCTTCGGGCGCCCGGTGCTGCCGGAGGAGGCGGGCGCCTTCCACGACGACGCCCAGAGGTCCTCGAGCGGCTCGTCCGAGACGTCGGGGCGCCAGTCGCCCGCGCGCCACGGCACCGTCGCGGAGGCGGCGCCGACCACCAGCGCGGGCGCGGCCACCTGCTCCACCGCGGCGCGCTCCTCGGGCGACAGCTCGGTCGACACGGGCTGCGGAGTCGCGCCCGCCTTCCAGATCGCGGCGCAGACGATGATCGCGTCGAGCGAGTTGGGGAGCGACACCGTGACGAGGTCGTCGGTGCCGACCCCGAGCTCGCGGTAGGCGCGGGCCAGGCGGTTGCTGGCGCGGTCGAGCTCGCCCGCGGTCAGCGAGCCCTCGTCGGCGATCACGACGACGCGGTCCGGGTCGGCATCGGCGAGCCCGGAGAGGATGCGCGAGATCGAGCGGCGTGTCATGCCGCGGGAGCCCGCGCGTCGACAACGAAGGAGGACCTCTCGGAGAACGGCCGTTTCATGCGCGTCCCGGCTCGCCCCGGGAGATCCCTCCTGAGTTCTCGACGGCGCGGAGCTCCTCGTAGAGCCGCACGTGCGCCGCCGCGACGTCGTCCCACGAGTGCGAGAACGCCAGCTCCCGCCCCGCGGCGGAGCCGCCCCCGCCGTCGAGCGCCTCCTCGAGCGCATCCGCGAACGACTCCGGATCGCTCCCGTACCGCACCGCGTCGCCGAACACCTCCCGGATCACCGGCAGCTCCCGCGCCACCACCGGCACCCCCGCGGCGAGCGCCTCCATCGCCGCGAGCCCGAAGCCCTCCTTGACCGACACGAAGCCGAGGGCCGAGGCGCCGGCGACCAGCGGGGCCAGGCGCTCCTCCGCGATCGTCCCGAGGATCGTCGGCGCGACCTCCCGCTCACGGGCCCGCCGGTCGAACTCCGCCCGGTAGTCGCGGTAGTCGAAGAGCGTCTCGCCGCCGCCGAACACCAGCGAGACGTCGCGACCGCGCGCCCGCAGCAGCGCCCACGCCTCCAGCAGCTCGATGCTGCCCTTGCGCGGCTCGATCCCGCCGAGCGCCAGCACGTACGGCCCGAGCTCGTCGCGCCACGCCGCGGTCAGCGGGTCGGAGGCGGCGGCCGCGAACCGCGCCGCGTCCACGCCGTTCGGGATCACGGTCGCCACCCGGCCCCAGCCCGCCCGGACCTCGCCGGCCACCGCCGCCGACACGCACAGCAGCGCGCGCGGCAGGCGCACCGCGCGGTCGTGGCAGGCCCGCAGCTCCGGGGTCGTGAAGTCGTCG
This sequence comes from Rathayibacter sp. VKM Ac-2759, assembly GCF_009834225.1. Lineage (NCBI taxonomy): Bacteria > Bacillati > Actinomycetota > Actinomycetes > Micrococcales > Microbacteriaceae > Rathayibacter > Rathayibacter sp. VKM Ac-2759. Next base: position 57,189 of record NZ_CP047176.1, on the reverse strand, counting down.
AGGTGGTGCACCGTCCGCACCGGCGCGAGGCCCGCGGCGAGCGCCGCGTTCGCCGAGATGCAGTCCTGCGCGTGCACGAGCCCCTTCTCGCCCCGCAACTCCGCGGCCATCGCGTCGATCGAGCGCACGATCCGCGCCCCCACCGGCTCCCCGTCGACCGACGCGAACGGCACCACCCGCACCTCCACCGCCGGGTCGACCGCGCGGAAGAAGGAGGCGTCGCCGCCGCGCGCCAGCGTCCACACCGTCACCTCGTGGCCCGCGCGCGCGAGCGCCTCCGCCAGCGCGAGGGTGTGCACCACCCCGCCGCGCGGGCGGGTCGAGTAGGTCAGCAGGGCGACGCGCATCAGACCCGGTACGCGTGCTCCGCGCGGTCGCGGAGGTGGTTCATCGTGCACCGGGCACGGGAGACGGAGGCGGACACGTCGGCCGTGGCCAGCGCCAGCCCGCCCTTCGCCCAGGTCTTCGCGATGATCTCGCCCGCCGGGTCGACGACCTTCGCCTGCCCGAGGAAGCGCAGCCCGCCGAGCACGCCCGTCTGGTTGGACGACACGAGGTACACCTGGTTCTCGGCCGCCCGCGCGCAGTCGTAGAGGTCGAACAGGTGCGCCTGCCGGTCGTTGCGGATCCGGTCGGAGCGGTCGGTGACGCTCGCGGGCCAGGCGCTCAGGCAGGCGAGCACCTCGGCCCCGTCGAGGGCGAGCGAGCGGGCCGACTCGGGGAAGGTCTTGTCGAAGTCGATCAGCATGCCCAGGCGTCCGACGGGCGAGTCGAACGCGGTGAACGACGAGCCGGGCAGGTACGCCTCCGATTCGCCGAGGGGCAGGTGCACTTTGCGGTGGGTGCCGATCACCCGGCCGCCCTGGACGCAGACGGCCGTGTTGTAGCGGAGGTCGCGCCCGTCCTCGAGCGCGCGCTCCGAGATGCCGAAGCAGACCGTCATGTCGGCGGCGAGCCCGGCCACGAGAGCGACCTCGGGGCCGTCGAGCTCGACGCTCGGCGGAAGATCCAGCGGACCCGGGTGGTGCATGTCGAGCAGGTACCCGCCGAGGGTCGCGTCGGGCAGCACGAGCAGATCGACGGAGCGCTCCCTCGCCTGCGCGATCATCCCGGGGAGCTTGGCGAGGGTGCGGTCGAGGTCGCGACCGAAGTGCGCCGCGACCGCCCCCATCACCGTCTCCGTCATGGGCCGAGGCTACCCGGCGAGGTCCGACTCGAGCCGCCGCCCGACGCGGACGCGGCGGATCTCGGAGGCGAGGTGCTCGGCATCGCGCGCGATCGCCTCGAAGCGCCCGGAGCCCCAGGTGTGCAGCCACGGCAGCCCGAGGAACGAGAGCCCCGGAGTGCTCGTGACGCCGCGCTGGTGGGTCGGGTGCCCGGCGCCGTCGAAGACGCCGACCTCGACCCAGCGGTAGTCGGAGCGGAAGCCGACCGCCCAGATCACGCTCGTGATGCCCGCGGCGGCGAGGTCCACGGACTCCACCTCGACGGGAGGGCGCCAGACCGGCTCGTAGCGCGCCTCCACCGGGGCGTCGATCCCGCGGGCCGCGATGAAGCGGTCGATGTCGTCCTTGATCGACTCCGCGACCGAGTCGGCGTAGTCGAGCGACGCCTCCGCGGTGGGGGCGAAGCGCAGGAGCGACCCCTCGACCGACGCGAGCCGGCCGTAGAGGTGCATCCCGTCGCGCGCGAACGCGCGCAGGTCGATGTCGCGACCGCCCCCGCGCCCCGTGACGTAGTGGTTCGTCGACTCGCGCTTGGTCAGGCCGCCGACCTGCGCGTGCACGGGGATGTCGTAGACGCCCATGTCCTGCAGCCAGGCCACGCAGTCGCGACCCCGGTAGAAGCGGGCCACGCGCGGGGCGCTGCCGAGGGCGAGGTGCACGTCGCGGCCGGCGAGGAAGAGATCCTCGGCGATCTGCGCGCCCGACTGCCCGGAGCCGACGACGAGGACGCCTCCCGGCGGGAGGGCGTCGGCCGAGCGGTAGTCGGCCGAGTGCAGCTGCACGGTGTCGAGCGGGAGGCGCGAGGTGATGGCCGGCAGGACGGGCCGGTGGTAGCCGCCCGTGGCGATGACGACCTGATCGGCGGTGATGCTGCCCGCGCTGGTGACCAGCTCGAAGCCTCCGCCCGCGCGCTCGCGCAGCCGCGACACCTCGGTGTGCTCGACGACGGGGGCGTCGAACGACGAGGCGTAGCGCCGCACCCACGCGTGCACCTCGTCGCGCGTCATGAAGCCGTCGGGATCGGGCCCGTCGTACGGGTAGCCCGGCAGCCGGCACTGCCAGTTCGGAGTGACGAGGGTGAACGCGTCCCAGCGGCGGTCGATCCAGTCGTGGCCGATGGTGTCCCGCTCGAGGACGACGTGGTCGATCCCGTCGTCCGACAGGTGGCGGCTGAGTGAGAGGCCGGCCTGGCCGCCTCCGACGACCGCGACCTCGACGTGCGTCCCCGGCGCGATCACGGCCGCACCGGGTCCATCGCCAGCACCCGCACGGTGCCGCCGTCGAAGCGGCGCGCGGTCTCGACGATCTCGCTGCGCTGCTGCATCGCCGAGGTGCAGGCGAAGCCGAACTTCTCCCGCACCCGGTCGGAGGCGATGTCGAGCGCCTCGCTCGAGCGGGCCACGAACTCCTCGACCGGGTACTGGCCGCCCGCCGCGAGGTAGTCGTGCATCACGAGGCTCGGCGAGTAGCAGCGCTCCTCCGTGCCGTCGGGCCAGCGGACGTGGAAGGTCATCTCAGGCATCGATCAGCCCTCCGCTCCAGACGCGATCGAGTGCGCCGTACGCGTCGGGCCGGCGGTCGCGGAGGTGGAACATCCCGCCCCGCATGGCCTCGAACGTGCCGCGCACATCGATGTCGGCGACCGCCATCCCCGCGCCGAGCAGGGTCGTGGCGAGGATGTTGCCGCCGGGATCGACGACCTTCGCGTTGCCCACGTAGCGCAGCGAGCCGAAGGTGCCCGACTGGTTCGACGCGAGCCAGAACACCTGGTTGTCGAGGGCCCGAGCGATGTCGAACTGGTTGAAGCGGTAGGTCCAGCGGTCGTCCTGCAGGTTCTCGGCGGTCGCCGTCCGCGCCGCGGGCCAGGCCGAGAGGGAGGCGATGATCTCGGCACCGTCGAGCGCCATCGAGCGCGCCGCCTCCGGGAACGCCTTGTCGTAGCAGATCTGCAGTCCGACGCGGCCGACGGGGGTGTCGAAGGTGCTGTAGCCGGGCCCCGGAGAGTACGACATGTGCTCGCCCAGCGGCTGGTGCACCTTGCGGTAGCTGCCGTAGACCTGCCCGCCGTCCAGGAGCGCCGCCGCGTTGTAGCGGGTCTCCCCGTCGTCGTCGAGCTCGCAGAAGCCGATCGCGACCATCAGGTCGCCCACGATCTCCTGCACCCGCGCCAGCTCCGGTCCGTCGACGCGGATCGCCGGCGGGAGCGAGCGCGACGTGGTCTTCACCGTGTCGCCGTGGTTGCCGAGCGACGAGAGGTAGCCGCCGATCGCGGCCTCGGGAAGGGCGAGGAACTCGACTCCCCGCTCCCGCGCCTCCTCGGCGAGCTGGGCGATGAGCGCGTAGTTCTGATCGAGATCGCGGGTGAAGTTCGCCGCGACCGAGCCGACGAGTGTCATCGGGCTACAGGTTGTAGGTCGAGTTGATGATGGCGCCCTTCCGGGCGTAGTGAATGAGCGCGTCCTGCACGTCGAGCGGGTGGCAGGGGATGCAGCCCTCGATCAGGTCCTCCTCGCGCAGGCCGTGCAGCGCCATGCCGAAGCGGCAGACGAAGACGCGGTTGCCCTCGTTGATGAAGGTCTCGATGGCGTTGTTGAGGTTCTGCTCGCCCGGGAAGCCGGAGTCGCCGACCGTCGGGAAGCCGCGGGTGGCCATCGCGTTGATGGTGCCGGGGCCGTAGAAGTAGAGGGCCGACTCGTAGCCCTTGCGGGCGGCACGTGTGGCCTGCAGCACCGCGACGAAGCTCACCGAGGACTCGTGGGCGATGCCGTGCACGAGGGTCAGGTACGACTCCCCCTCCTCGGCCTGGTAGTCGGGGAAGACCTTCGTGGAGCCGTAGAGGTTGCTGCCCTTGGGGAGCGACGGGTGCGCGATCTCGCCGCGCGACTTCTCGATGTTGGCGCTGACCTGGTCTTCGATCTCCTGCGAGACGGACATTCGGTTCCTCCTGGGGTGCGGGTACGCCGAGAGAGCTCGGCGAGCGGTGTGCGGGAGCTTCCGGCGGGAGCGTGTGAGACGACGCGGGATGACGTCCGCCGGATGGAGCGGTGGTGCCGAGTGGAACGACTCCAGTCAAACCGATGGTGTGTTTCGGATTGGTTTCGAGCGGAAGAAGCCTGTGTGACGGCGGTTCCGTAACCAGACCGCGTTCCGCTCGTCATCGACTCGAAACACAGCCGACGTTGACTGGGGATCGAGACGAACGCATCGACATCCCGGCCGCGTGCTGCGCGGCCCGGCAGGCCCGCCCTCGGCGAGCCACGAAGGAGTCATCCGTGACCGATCTCGGAATGCCCACTCTCCGCACCCGCGTCGACATCGCCCTGAAGGGCATCCGCGTCGAGGCCCCCGTCCACCGGGAGGCGGGCGCCGGCCCGAGCGACGACGGGCACGTGATGCTCGGCGGCCTCGGTGCCGCCATCCCGATCAATCCGCAGAGCCCCTACGTGGTGAGCGGCGACCGCCTGCTGCTCGAGGGCGCCGACATCGGCCTCGACGTCACTCCGGTGCGCCGCCCCCGCTTCTACGATCTCGAGACCGCCGACGGCGTCTCGTACGAGAAGATCGCCCGCCTGCACGGCCGCGACATCCTCGCCACCACGGTCGTGCAGACCTGCATGCGCTACGACGAGGCCGAGCGCTGCCGGTTCTGCGCCATCGAGGCGTCGCTCGAGGCCGGGTCGACCATCGCGGTCAAGACTCCGGCCCAGCTGGCGGAGGTCGCGGAGGCGGCGGCACGGCTCGACGGGATCCGGCAGATGGTGATGACCACCGGTACCTCCAAGGGGCGCGACCGCGGCGCCACGCACCTCGCCCGCTGCGTCCGGGCGGTGCTCGAGGCCGTGCCGGGCCTGCCGATCCAGGTGCAGTGCGAGCCTCCGAGCGACGTGTCGGCGCTGCAGGCCCTGAAGGACGCGGGAGCGGTGTCGATCGGCATCCACGTCGAGTCGATGGACGACGAGGTGCGCCGGCGCTGGACCCCCGGCAAGGCGCGCGTCACCCTCGACGAGTACCGCTGGGCGTGGCGCGAGGCGGTGCGGATCTTCGGCCGCAACCAGGTGTCGACCTACCTCCTCGTGGGCCTCGGAGAGGACCCGGACGAGCTGGTCGCGAGTGCGCAGGAGCTGATCGAGATGGGCGTGTACCCGTTCGTGGTCCCGTTCCGGCCGCTGCGCGGGACCCTCGCGACCGAGGTCGACCACGTGCTGCCTCCCGCCGGCTCGCTGCTCGAGAAGGTGAGCGGGCAGGTCGCCTCGCTGCTGATCGCCGCGGGCATGCTGAGCACCGGCCAGTCCGCGGGCTGCGCCGCGTGCGGGGCGTGCGGAGTGCTCAAGACGGCCGGCGCCTGATGCAGCTCTCGATCCTCGAGGGAGTGCGCCGAGCGCCGGCGTTCACGGTGATGCGGGCGGAGGGGCGCGAGCTCGCCGCCTACCGTGCGCTCCGCCGCGAGGTCTTCGTCGCCGAGCAGGGCCTCTTCGCGGGGAGCGACGCCGACGACGTCGACGACGACCCGCGCTGCGTCGTGCTCGTGGCGGTCACCGGCGAGGGCGCGGTGCTCGGGGGCGTGCGGCTGGCGCCGGCCGACCGCGGCCGCGATCTCGGCTGGTGGACGGGCAGCAGGCTCGTCGTGTCGCGGGAGGCGCGCGGCGGCGTCGGGATCGGCGCGGCTCTCGTGCGCGCGGCCTGCGCCGAGGCGGAGGCGCGGGGCGTGCTGCGCTTCGAGGCCTCGGTGCAGGAGCGCAACGAGGTGCTCTTCCGCCGCCTCGGCTGGGAGCGGCTCGGCGCGCTGACGGTCGCGGGCGCCCCGCACGTGCGGATGCGCTGGCCGCTGGACCGCCTCGATCGCGCGGCGCGGGCGGCGAAGTCGGCGCTCGGCTCCCTCCTCGCCCCCTTCGCCGCCGCGGGAGGACTCGGCGGCGCGGGCTTCGTCGGCGACGACGGCGCTCCGGTGCCCGGCACCGACATGGTGGCCGTCTGCGACGCGATCATCCCCTCCATGGTCGAGCGGCATCCGGAGTGGGCGGGCTGGTGCTCCGTGCTGGTGAACGTGAACGACCTGACCGCGATGGGGGCGACCGGCGTCGGCCTGCTCGACGCGATCGGCGCGCGCGACGCCGCGTTCGCCGCGCGGATCGTCAGCGGTCTCCGCGACGCGGCCGAGGCCTGGGGCCTGCCGGTGCTGGGCGGCCACACGCAGCTGGGGGTGCCGGCCGCGCTGAGCGTGACGGGGCTCGGGCGCACGACGTCGCCGGTGCCGGGGGCGGCGTCGGTGGGCGACGAGCTCTCGGTGACGGCCGATCTCTCCGGCGGCTGGCGGCCCGGCTTCGCGGGCGCGCAGTGGGACTCGACCTCGGGGCGCCGCGGCGAGGAGCTGCGGGCGATGGCCGCCTCCGTGGGTCTCGCGCGGCCCCGGGCGGCGAAGGACGTCAGCATGGCCGGGCTCGTCGGAACGGTCGGCATGCTCGCCGAGGCGTCGGGCGGAGGCGCGGTGCTCGATCTCGCCGCGATCCCGGCTCCGTCGTCGGCGGGCCTGAGCGACTGGCTCGCCTGCTTCCCGGGCTTCGCGATGATCACCGCCGACCGTCCCGGAGCAGGACGGATGCACACCCCCGTCACGACGACCGCCGCGGTCGGCCGCGTGGTCCCCTCGCCGGGTGTGCGCCTCCGCTGGCCCGACGGCGCCGAGACCGTGGCCGTCGCCGGCACCGTCACCGGCCTCGGAGCCGCCTAGCCCTTCTCGCGAGGGCGACACCGCGCAACCCCCGAGACAGCGGTGGCCGGACGGCGCAGAGTGGGCATCGAGCCCGCTGACCGCGGGCGTGCATCGACGGAAGGAACGACTCGCATGGTGGATCTCGGAGGCCTGGCCGACAAGGCGAAGAACCTGGCGAACAGCGACAAGGGCGAGGACGTGACCGACAAGGGTCTCGACGCGGCCGGAGACGCCGCCGGGAAGGCGACCGGCGGAAAGTTCGACGACGCCGAGCGCGCAGCGGACGGGCGCATCGGCAACGAGTAGCCCCCTCCGCCGGGGGAACCGGTTCTCGCCGGGACACCGCGCACTCAGCGGCGTCCCGCGCAGGACCGGCCCCCCGGCGGGCGAGGACGGCCCGGACTACGCCAGGGCGTCCAGCAGTGCCACCACCACGGCGGCCGAGCGGTCGGCCGCGTCGTCGACGTGCGCCTCGAACTCGCCCGGAGCGCACAGATCCGAGATTCCGCGCACCGAGACGAACGGCAGGGAGTGCACGTGCGCCGTCTGCGCGAGCGACACCGACTCCATGTCGGTCGCGAGCGCTCCCGAGAAGTGGCCGCGCACCCGCTCGACGTGGTCTCCCGAGACGAACGTGTCGCTCGACACGATCAGCCCGCGGCGCACCACGATCCCCTCGACCGCCGGCGCGGCGGCGAGCGCCGCGGCGTGCCCGGAGTAGCGCTCGGGCATCCCCGGCACCTGCCCCATCGCGTAGCCGAAGGCGCGTGCGTCGGCATCCGTCTGCACGTACTCGTCGCCGATGACGACGTCGCCGACCCGCACCTCGGTGCCCAGGCCCCCGGCGGAGCCGGCGCTGATCACCAGCGGCACGTCGCCGAGCGTGCGGAGGATCGCGGCGGTCAGGCCGCCCGCCGCGTTCACGAGGCCGACGCCCGTGCGCACCAGCAGCACGTCGTGGCCGCCGAGCTCGAGATCCCACTGCTGGGCGTTGCCGACGCTGCGCGGCTCGGAGGCGGCACTCGCCGTCGCGAGGAACGGCTCCGCCTCCTCGTCCATCGCGACCAGGACGATCGCGTCGGTCACGCGGTCACCGTCTCCCACTCGTCGCGGCGCGAGAGGAACGTGCGCGCCGCGTCCTGCGCGCCCTCGAGCGAGTGGTTCGCGCCCCAGCCGCACTGCGTGTCGTTGGCCGCGGGCACCTCGGTCGCCTCGGTGATGTCGCGGAGGGTGTCCTCGACCAGCGAGAGCACCTCGGCGAGCTCGGGCTCGCCCTGCAGGATCAGGTAGAAGCCGGTCTGGCAGCCCATCGGCGAGAAGTCGATGACCTTGTCGGAGTGGTTGCGCGACTTCTCGGCGAAGAGGTGCTCGAGCGAGTGCACGGTCGGCATCTCGAGGTGGGAGGCGTTGGGCTGGGTGAAGCGCACGTCGTACTTGACGAGGTGGTCACCCGCCGGGAGGGTCTTCGCGTCGGCGAGGCGCACGTACGGCGCGGCGACGGTGCGGTGATCGAGGTTGAACGACTCGACGTTCATGCGCGGCTGATCCACGGTGCACTCCTTGTTCGGCGGTCCTCCCATTCTCCTCCGGTCGGCTGGGGCGGACTCAGCACGACATCAGCTGAGAGCGGGGTCCCTCCGCCGTGGAGGGACGCACCCTCCTCTCAGCTGATGTCGTGCGCCCCCCTGCTGATCGAGTAGCCCGCGCAGCGGGCGTATCGAGATCCCCCACCCTCAGCCGGCGGGGTGCTCAGTCCGGCGTCACTCCCCCGAGATCGACGCCGGCCGCGCCGGGTCGAGCACCGACTCCGGATCGAAGAACGCCCGCAGCGTGTCGTTGCGCCCCTCGATCGCCGCGCGCAGGCTGATGCCGTCCACGTTGATCCGCGCCTCCCGCAGATAGCCAGCACCCCACTGGCCCCACGCGGGGCGCGACGCGTCGACGTTGAAGACCGCGGTGAACCCCTCGGCCGCGAGCAGGTCGTACGTCGGTCCCGAGTACGCGCCGACCCCCGCGATGTCGGCGCCGAACGGGTAGACGAACAGGTCGGTCGCTCCCACGATCGGCTGCACCTCGTCGCGCCACTTCCCGACATCGGCCGTGATCCGCTCCATCGACGACTCCCGCATGTCGATGTGGCCCCAGCTGTGCGACGCGAACTCCCAGCCGTCGGCCGCCATCGCCTCGGCCACGGCGGTCGCGTCGGCGGTGTCCTGCGCGATCCGCGGATTCGTCGCGCCGTAGGCGATCTCGGACGTGCGGTACCCGAGCACGCCGTTGTACCCGGTCAGCGCGATCACGCCCTTCGCGCCGTCGTGCGAGAAGTCCGGGTGCGCCGCCACGAAGTCGTCGACGATCGGCACCAGGTCGTCCGCGCCGATGCGGGTGCGTCCGGAGGCGTCGGTGTAGCTCGTGCGCACCACCCCGTCCTCGAGCACCAGGGCGTCCGCGAATCCGTCGCCCGCCATGTACTCGTAGTAGTCGACGTCGTCCTGCGAGAGCACGAGCGGCTTCGCGCCGACCGGCAGCTCGAGGGGCGTCGGAGTCACGGTGCCGTCCTCGGCCCGCGCGTAGAGGTCGTGCGGGCTCACGAGCACGTAGCCGTTCGCGTAGACCTGCTCGAGGACCGCCGTGAACTCGTCCTTCGTCACCATGTAGTCGAGGTACCCCGCGCCGTCCTCCTCCGACGCGAACGCCTGCTCCGGATCCACGACCAGCGAGTGGAAGAAGAGGTGCGACACCTCCGCGTTGTCGGGCCAGACGGCGGTGGCGACGGCCGGCACGGCGGCCGGTGCCGGAGTCACGGTCGGCGTGGGCCTGGCGGTCGGCGTGAACGTCGGTGTCGGAGTCGGTGTCGGAGTCGGCAGCACCGCCGCGACCGGGCCGGCCGGCACGTCGGCCGCCTCGGGCGCGCATCCGCTCAGCAGCAGCGCGCTCACGGCTGCGGCCGCACCCCAGCGCACCCTCGCGCCTCGCGTCCACCCTCGCACGGCGCGATTCTCGCACGGGCCGAGCCCTCGGCGGCGGCCCCACTTCGGCCTGATGCTCGAGCCCCCGCCGCCCTCCTCGCTGGTCCGACTGCGCGAGCTGCTCGATCAGCGAAGAGGGCGCCATATGCAGGAAGTGACTTCCCCTCCGAGACCCACACCTCCAGCAGACAGGCGCTCCCTGCTGGTCGAGTAGCCCCGCAGGGGCGTATCGAGACCCCACACCTCCAGCAGGCAGGCAGGCTCCCGCTACTCCCCCGGCACGAACCGGTACCCCATCCCCGCCTCCGTCAGCAGGAACCGCGGGTGCGCCGGGTCGGGCTCGAGCTTCTTGCGCAACTGCGCCAGGTACAGCCGCAGGTACCCGGTGTCGGTGACGTGCGCGGGCCCCCAGATCTCGTCCAGCAGCGAGCGCCGGGTCACGAGCTTGCCCGCGTTGCGCACCAGGATCTCGAGCACCTGCCACTCGGTGGGGGTGAGTCGCACGGAGGCGCCGGCGCGCGTCGCGCTCTTCGCCACCAGGTCGACGGTCACCTCCCCGATCACCACGAGCGGCTCGCCGTCGGCCGGCTGCACCCGCCGCGACAGCGCCCGGATGCGCGCCAGCACCTCGTCCATCGAGAACGGCTTGGTCACGTAGTCGTCGGCTCCGGCGTCGAGCGCGCCGACCTTGTCGGCCGCCCCCGTCCGCCCCGACACCACCAGGATCGGCGCGCTCGTCCAGCCGCGCAGCGCGTGGATCACCTCGACGCCGTCGAGCCGCGGCATGCCGAGGTCGATCATGTAGAGGTCGGGGTGCTCGTCGATCGCGCGGTTGATCGCCTCCGTGCCGTCGCCCGCCGTCACCACGTCGTAGCCGCGAGCGGTGAGCGTGATCCGCAGCGCGCGGAGGATCTGCGGGTCGTCGTCCGCGATCAGGATCTTCATGCGGCTCCTCCCGAAGCATCAGCGGTGTCAGCGGCATTCGAAGTGTCAGCGGCATCAGAGGTGTCAGCTGCACCCGGGGGCACCGCGATCGGCAGCCCCACCACCATCGTCAGCCCGCCCCCCGGAGTGTCCTCCGTCTCGAGCGTCCCGCCCATCCCCTCGGTGAACCCCTTCGACAGGGCGAGCCCCAGCCCGAGCCCCGTCGTGTTGTCGTCGTCGCCGAGCCGCTGGAACGGCACGAAGATCTCCTCCCGCCGGGCCGGCGCGACTCCCGGCCCGTGGTCCACGATCCGGATCTGGGCCGTGCCGCCGAACGCACTGGTCGACACGCGCACCCGCGTGCCGTCGGGCGAGTAGCGCACTGCGTTCGCGAGCAGGTTCACCACCACGCGCTGCAGCAGCACCGCGTCGGCGAGCACGGCCGGCCCGTCGAGGTCGAGGTCGAGGTCGACCTCCGCCGGCCCGAGCCCGAGCTCGTCGAGCGCGGGCAGCACCACGTCGGCCGCGTCCAGCGGAGCGAGCGCCACGGCGAGCGCCCCCGCCTCCAGCCGCGTGACATCGAGCAGGTCCGTGACGAGCGCCGCGAGCGTCACCAGGCTCTCGTCGGCGGTCGCGAGCAGCTCCTCGCGGTCGCGCTCGCTCCACTCGACGTCGCGCGAGCGCAGCGCGCTGACCGCCGCCGTGGCCGCGGCGAGCGGCCGGCGGAGGTCGTGGCTGACCGCCGACAGCAGGGCGCTGCGCACCCGGTCGGTCTCGGCGAGCGGAGCCAGTGAGCTCGCCGTCTCGCTGAGCGCCGCGTTCTCGAGCACCGAGTCGAGCTGCGCCGCGACCACCTGCAGCAGCCGCCGCTCGCTGCCCTCGAGCTCTCGCCCGTGCAGCTCGAGCAGCGCGTGCGCGCCGACCGCGATCCGCACCGGCTCCGCGTCCGGCACCGGCTCGCCGTCCACGGCGACCACCGCTCCGTCGCGCAGCAGCCGCACGCCCGTCAGTCCGAACGCCTCGCGCGAGATCTCGAGGATCGCCTGCAGCGCCCCCTGCCCGCGGATGACCCCGCCCGCGATCGTCGCGAGCAGCTCCGATTCCGCCGCCGAGCGCTTCGCCGCCCGCGACCGCCGCGCCGCGCGGTCGACCACCGCGCTCACCAGCGCCGCGTTGAGCACGTAGAGCACGAGCGCGAGGGCGTGCAGCGGCTCGTCGACCGTGATCGTGTAGAGCGGATCCACGAAGAAGAAGTCGAGGGTCAGGCCCGAGAGCACCGCCGCGAACAGCGCCGGCCACACGCCTCCGACGAGCGCGACGAGCACCACCAGCAGCTGGTACGAGAGCACGTCGCTCGTGATCGACTCGTCGCTGCGGAGGCTCGACAGCAGCCAGGTCACCAGGGGGCCGCCCACGAGCGCCAGCGCCGCGCCGGCCAGCTTGCGCCGCAGGGTCAGCGCCCCGTCGAGCCGCGGCAGCACCGCGCTGCGCCCCGCCGCCGAGTGGCTGACGATGTGCACGTCGATGTTGCCCGACTCGCGGATCACGGTCGCGCCGATGCCCGGGGTGAGGGCGGAGGCGAGGCGGCTGCGCCGGCTCACGCCCAGCACCAGCTGGGTCGCGTTGACCGAGCGCGCGAACTCGACGAGCGTCCGCGGCACGTCCTCGCCGACCACCTGGTGGTAGCTGCCGCCGAGCGACTCGACGAGCGCCCGCTGCGCCTCGAGCACGTGCGGGCGCGGGGTCCGCAGCCCGTCGGGCGTCACCACGTGCACGGCGAGCAGGTCGCCACCGGAGGCTCGCGCGGCGATCCGCGCACCGCGGCGCAGCAGGGTCTCGCCCTCCGGCCCTCCGGTGAGCGTCACGACCACGCGCTCGCGCGCCTCCCAGGTGCTGTCGATGCCGTGCTCGACGCGGTAGTCGCGGAGTGCGTTGTCGACCTCGTCGGCGAGCCAGAGCAGGGCGAGCTCGCGCAGTGCCGTCAGGTTGCCGAGGCGGAAGTAGTTCGAGAGCGCCGCGTCGATCCGCTCGGGCGGGTAGACCCGGCCGTCCGCGAGGCGGTCGCGGAGCGCCTGCGGGGCGAGGTCGACGACCTCGATCTGGTCGGCGGCGCGCAGCACCGCATCCGGGATCGTCTCGCGCTGCGGCGCCCCGGTGATCGCCTGCACGACGTCGTTGAGCGACTCGATGTGCTGGATGTTGACGGTCGAGAACACCGTGATCCCGGCGTCGAGGAGCGCCCGCACGTCCTCCCAGCGCTTCTCGTGGCGCGAGCCGGGCGCGTTGGTGTGGGCGAGCTCGTCGACCAGCGCGACCTCGGGGCGGCGGGCGAGCACCGCCTCCAGGTCCATCTCGTCGAGCAGCACCCCGCGGTGCTCGACCGCTCGCCGCGGGATCACCTCGAGCCCCTCGACCATGGCGGCGGTCGCCGCGCGGCCGTGCGTCTCGACGACAGCGACCACGACGTCGCGGCCCTCGGCGGCGAGCCGGCGGCCCTCCTCGAGCATCGTGTAGGTCTTGCCCACGCCCGGTGCGGCACCGAGCAGCACGCGCAGGCGGCCCTTCGTCATGCTCCGGCCCCCACCTTCGGCTCGCGGGATCGGCTCCGGCGCGCAGGATCGCGGCGTTCCGACGAGCCGAACGCGATTCTACGAGCCGGAGGTGCGCCCGGAGTCGGGGAGGCGCCGAGGCCTGCGCTCACAGCTGCGCGAGTGCGAGGTTCAGCTCGAGCACGTTCACCGTCTCGTCGCCGAGGAACCCGAGATCGCGCCCCTGCACCGCGTCGTCGACGAGGGCGCGCACGCTCTCCTCCGGCAGCCCGCGCGCCTCGGCGACCCGGGCGACCTGCAGCTCGGCGTAGGCCGGGCTGATCTGCGGGTCGAGCCCCGAGGCGGAGGCGGTCAGCGCGTCGGCGGGCAGCGCGGCCGGGTCGACCCCGTTGAACGCCGCGATCGCGGCCCGGCGCTCCTGGATCGACCCGACGAGGTCCGGGTTCGACGGCCCGAGGTTCGAGCCGCTCGAGGCGCTCGCGTCGTACCCGTCGCCGGCGGCGGACGGCCGCGACTGGAACCACTCCGGCAGCGGATCCCCCTCGGCGTCGGTGAACGACTGGCCGATCAGCGACGAGCCGACCGGTGCCCCGTTCACGGTGAGCATCGAGCCGTTCGCCTGAGAGGCGAAGGCGGCCTGCCCGATCCCGGTGATCGCGAGCGGGTAGACGACACCGAGGGCGACGGTGAGCAGGAGCAGGGCGCGGAGCGCGACGGCGTACTGGCGGAGGCCCGAGCGGGTGGAGTTCATGAGAGATCTGCTTTCGAGAGAGGTCTAGAAGCCGGGGAGGAGCGAGACGACGAGGTCGATCAGCTTGATCCCGATGAAGGGGGCGATCACGCCTCCGAGTCCGTAGACGAGGAGGTTGCGGCTGAGGACCTTCGACGCGCTGAGGGCCCGGTAGGCCACACCGCGCAGCGCCAGCGGAATGAGCACGATGATCACGAGCGCGTTGAACACGATCGCCGAGAGGATCGCGGAGGACGGCGAGTGCAGCTGCATCACGTTCAGCACCGCGAGCCCTGGGAACACGCCCGCGAACATCGCCGGGATGATCGCGAAGTACTTCGCCACGTCGTTCGCGATCGAGAACGTGGTGAGCGCCCCGCGGGTGATCAGCAGTTGCTTGCCGATCCGCACGATGTCGATGAGCTTGGTCGGGTCGGAGTCGAGGTCGACCATGTTGCCGGCCTCCTTCGCCGCCGACGTTCCCGTGTTCATCGCCACGCCCACGTCGGCCTGCGCCAGGGCCGGTGCGTCGTTCGTGCCGTCGCCCGTCATCGCGACGAGGTTCCCGCCCTCCTGCTCCTTGCGGATGTAGGCGAGCTTCTGCTCGGGCGTGGCCTCGGCGAGGTAGTCGTCGACCCCCGCCTCCGCCGCGATCGCGCGCGCCGTCAGCGGGTTGTCGCCGGTGATCATCACGGTCCGGATGCCCATCGCGCGCAGGTCGGCGAAGCGCTCCTTGAGCCCCTCCTTCACCACGTCCTTCAGGTGCACGACGCCCAGGATCCGTCCGGCCCCGCGGGCGTCCTTCACGGCGACGACCAGCGGCGTGCCTCCGCTCTCGGAGATGCGGTGCACCTGCTCGTCGAGCTCGGCGACCACGGTGCTCGCGAGGCGCGCGTCGGCCTCGAGCCAGGCGGTCACGGCCGAGCCGGCGCCCTTGCGGATCATCGATCCGTCACCGAAGTCGAGTCCGCTCATCCGGGTCTGCGCGGTGAACGGGACGACGACGGCCGAGAGGACGTCCGCGGCGAGGTCGTCCTGGTGCACGCCCTTCGTCGCGGCGAGGTCGACGATCGACTTCCCCTCCGGCGTGGGGTCGCTGAGCGAGGAGGAGGCGGCGGCGCGGAGGAGCTCGGTGGCGTCGGCGCCGTCGACCGTCACGAACTCCGTGGCACGCCGGTTGCCGTAGGTGATGGTGCCGGTCTTGTCGAGCAGCAGCGTGGTCACGTCGCCCGCCGCCTCGACCGCGCGGCCCGACATCGCGAGCACGTTGCGCTGCACGAGCCGGTCCATGCCGGCGATGCCGATCGCCGAGAGCAGCGCGCCGATCGTCGTGGGGATGAGGCAGACCAGCAGCGCGACCAGCACCGGGACGCTGACGGGCGCCGCCGCGTACGACGCGATCGGGTTCAGCGTCAGCACGACCACGACGAACACGATCGAGAGGCTCGCGAGCAGGATGTTCAGCGCGATCTCGTTCGGCGTCTTCTGCCGCGAGGCGCCCTCGACCAGCCCGATCATCCGGTCGACGAACGTCTCGCCCGGCTTCGAGGTGATCCTCACGATGATGCGGTCGGACAGCACGCGGGTGCCGCCGGTGACGGCGCTGCGGTCGCCGCCCGATTCGCGCACGACCGGCGCCGACTCCCCGGTGATCGCCGACTCGTCGACGGAGGCTATGCCCCAGACGATGTCGCCGTCACCGGGCACGAGGTCGCCGGCCTCGACGACCACGTGGTCGCCCAGCTGCAGGTCGGCGGAGGAGACCTCGCGGAGCTGCGCGTGCATCGCGGCTCCGGCGCCGGCCCGGTACTCGAGCAGACGGCGGGCCATGGTGCTGGTGCGGGTCTGCCGCAGGCTGTCGGCCTGCGCCTTGCCGCGCCCCTCCGCCACCGATTCGGCCAGGTTCGCGAACAGCACGGTCAGCCAGAGCCAGACCGCGATGCCCCAGGTGAACGAGCCGGGCACGGGTGCTCCGCCCGACTCCTGCGCGCCCCCGAGGAACGGCTCGGCGATCGCGAGCAGCGTGGTGAGCGCCGCGCCGACCTCGACGAGGAACATCACCGGATTCCGCACCATCAGGCGCGGGTCGAGCTTGCGGAACGCTCCGGGGAGCGCCGCGGTGACCTGCTCGGGGCTGAACGCCGAGGCGCCCCGCCTCGGGGCCCGCACGGGAGCCGGGCTTTCGAGTGTGCTGGTCATGGGGGTCACTGGAGTCCTTCTGCGAGGGGTCCGAGCGCGAGCACGGGGAAGTAGGTGAGTGCGGTGACGATCACGGTGACGCCCACCAGCAGGCCGACGAACTGGGGTCGGTGGGTGGGCAGCGTGCCCGCGGTCGACGGAGTGGCGCCCTGCTTCGCGAGCGAGCCGGCGAGCGCCAGCACCATCACGATCGGCAGGAACCGGCCGAGCAGCATCGCGACGCCGAGCGCGGTGTTGAACCACGGGGTGTTCGCCGTGAGTCCCGCGAACGCCGAGCCGTTGTTGTTCGCCGCCGAGGTGAACGCGTAGAGCACCTCCGAGAGGCCGTGCAGCCCCGGGTTCCAGATCGAGGTGCTCTCGACGTCGGCGCGCACCGCGGGGATCGCGAAGCTCAGCGCCGTGCCGGCCAGCACGAGGGTCGGCGTGATCAGGATGTAGATGCTCGCGAGCTTGATCTCGTACGGGCCGAGCTTCTTGCCCAGGTACTCCGGGGTGCGGCCGACGAGCAGCCCGCCGATGAACACGGCGAGGACCGCGAGCACGAGCATCCCGTACAGACCCGAGCCGACGCCGCCCGGGGCGACCTCGCCGAGCATCATGTTCAGCATCGGCAGCATGCCGCCGAGCGCCGTGTAGGAGTCGTGCATCGAGTTGACGCGCCGGTCGAGGTCAGCGTGCTGGTCGCCCCGAACAGGGCCGAGCCGGCGATGCCGAACCGCGTCTCCTTGCCCTCCATCGCGCCTCCCGCGGCCTGCGGTGCGGCGCCGGTGCCCGCGAGCTCGAGCAGCGTGAGCGCGGTGAGCGAGACGACGAAGATCGTGGCCATCGCCGCGACGATCGCGTAGCCCTGCTTCGCGTTGCCGACCATGCGGCCGAAGGCGCGCGGCAGCGAGAACGGGATCGCGAGCATCAGGATCACCTGCAGCGCGCTGGTCCACGCGGTGGGGTTCTCGAACGGATGCGAGGAGTTCGCGTTGAAGAAGCCGCCGCCGTTGGTGCCGACCATCTTGATCGCCTCCTGCGAGGCGACCGGACCGCCGGGGATGCTCTGCGTGCCACCCGTGATCGTCGTGACGTCGGTGGATCCGGCGACGTTCTGGATCACCCCACCCGCGAGGAGGAGGACCGCTGCGATCACCGAGAGCGGGAGGAGGAGGCGGAGAGTCCCGCGCGTGAGGTCGACCCAGAAGTTGCCGATCGAGTCGCTGTTCCGGCGCGCGAATCCGCGCACCAGCGCGATGGCGACGGCGATGCCGACTCCGGCCGAGAGGAAGTTCTGCACGGCCAGGCCGAGCAGCTGCACGGAGTAGCCCATCGTCACGTCGGGCGAGTACGACTGCCAGTTGGTGTTCGTGACGAACGAGACCGCCGTGTTGAACGAGAGTCCCTCCGGGATCGCCGGGAACCCGAGCGAGTAGGGGAGGAGGGCCTGCGCCCGCTGCAGCGCGTAGACGAGGAGGACGCCGAGGAGCGAGAATGCGAGCACCCCGCGGAGGTAGGCGCTCCAGCTCTGCTCGGAGTGGGACTCGACCCCGATGAGGCGGTAGAAGCCGCGCTCGACGGCGAGGTCCTTCTTGCTCGTGTAGGTGTGCGCCATGTAGTCGCCGAGCGGGCGGTACAGGAGGACGAGGACCAGGGCGACGGAGGCGACCTGCAGGATCGCGAGGAAGGTGTCCATCAGAAGCGCTCCGGCTTCACGAGCGCTGCGACGAGGTACCCGATCGCGGCGATCGCGAGGATCGCGGCGAGGGAGTCGAAGACGATCACTTGATCTCGTCCTCCGCTGTCGCCGCGCGAGGGCCGGAGCCGCGGGGCGCGAGCTTCTCGACCCCCTTGGCGATGACGCCGACGAGCGCGAAGACGGCGAGGACGCCGATCACGTAGACAAGGTCGAGCACGAGAACTCCATCCGAGGGCGGAGGGCTGCCCCCGGATGCGGAGGCGCCCGGCCGGCCCGCGGTGGTCGCGGACCCGGCACGAGTCCTGATGCAACACCCGGCGCGGTGCGGGTCCTGGCGTCCTCACGACTTCCATACGCACTCGCCCCCGAACCGCACGGTCTCCTCACGGAGACTCGGGCATCACACGGATCAGGTCCGGGATGCCCAGATGCCCCACCTCCAGAAGACGAGTCCCATCCGTCACAGATGCACCGTCCCGCTCGATGACACGGGTCTTCTGTGACGGATCGACCGCCCCGATCACTCCGCGCGCGCCTAGCCGGAGCAGGCGCCCCGGTGCCACCCTGAGACCCGGCCCGCCGCGGCCGACGACCCGGGAGGCGCCGCATGCCCGACCTGATCCACGTGACCAACGTCTCCCTCGACGGCTTCATCGAGGACGAGGACGGCGTCTTCGCCTGGCTGCCCGTCGACGACGAGGTCTTCGCCTCGCACACCCGGCTGATGCAGTCGGTCGGCACGCTGCTCTACGGGCGGCGCCTCTACGAGACGATGGCCGGCTGGGAGACCGACCCCGCTCTCGCCGCGCAGTCGGCCGCCTCCGCCGAGTTCGCCGCCGCCTGGAGGGCGCCGAGCAAGGTCGTCTACTCGAGGACCCTCACCGCCGCCTCGACCGCCGACACCCGCATCGACTCCGCCTTCGACCTCGCCGCGGTGCAGAGACTGAAGGCCGCCGCCCTGGGCGACCTGCTCATCGGAGGCGCCGGCATCGCCGCGCAGGCGCTGACCGCCGGGCTCGTCGACGAGATCCAGCTCTACGTCCTCCCCCTCCTCGTCGGCGGGGGCAAGCCGGGCCTGCCGCGGGGGCTGCGCACCGCGCTCGACCTCGTCGAGGAGCGCCGGTTCGGCAACGGCACCGTCCTCCTCCGCTACCGCGTCCGCCGCTGACCCGAGCCGCGGCACAGGACCGCCACCGCTCTCGTGAGAGCGGTCTCACCCTGCAAGCACGCGGATCTCCCGTCTCGGAGATCACGGTTCTGCAACACCTGGATCCGTCCTTGCCACCCGCACCCTCACGCAATATGTTGTCTCCGTGGACAAAGCCCCTCGGGGCTCCCCGCCCTTCCGGGCGACGACACGACGGCGTGCTCCACCGTGCACGCCCTCGCGCCGTCCTCCCACTCGGACACTGCTTTCAGAGAGGAATGCACTCCATGAAGTTCTCCCGCAGCATCACGACGCTGGCCGCCGCCGGCATCATCTCCCTCGGTCTCGCCGCCTGTTCGGCGAGCCCCGCCAACTCCGGCGGCGCCGGAGGCGAGAGCGCCACCGGCGACTGCAACGTCGGCATCTCGATGCCCACCCGCAGCCTCGAGCGCTGGATCAACGACGGCGAAGGCCTCCAGTCGAAGCTCGAGGACGACGGCTGCACCGTCGACCTCCAGTACGCCGACAACAAGACCGACCAGCAGATCTCGCAGATCCAGAACCAGATCGCCGGAGGCTCCAAGATCCTCGTGATCGCGGCCATCGACGGCGAGGCGCTCGCCCCGGTCCTCGCGGAGGCGAAGAAGCAGAACGCCACCGTCATCGCCTACGACCGCCTCATCAACGGCACCCCCGACGTCGACTACTACGCGACCTTCGACAACTACAAGGTCGGCCAGCTCCAGGGCCAGTACATCGAGGAGACCCTCGACCTCGCCAACGCCGCAGGGCCGTTCAACCTCGAGCCCTTCGCCGGCAGCCCCGACGACAACAACGCCAAGTTCTTCTTCTCGGGAGCCTGGGACGTCCTCCAGCCCTACATCGAGAGCGGCAAGCTCGTCGTCCCCTCGGGCAAGTCGCCCGCCTCCGACGACGACTGGGCCTCGATCGGCATCCAGGGCTGGGCCTCGGACAAGGCGCAGTCCGAGATGGACAACCGCCTCTCCTCCTTCTACACCGGAGACCAGAAGGTCGACGTCGTGCTCTCGCCCAACGACAGCCTGGCCATCGGCATCGAGGCGTCGCTGAAGTCGGCCGGCTACACCCCCGGCGCCGACTACCCGGTGATCACCGGTCAGGACGCCGACAAGGCGAACGTCAAGGCGATCCTCGCCGACGAGCAGTCGATGACCGTCTGGAAGGACACCCGCACCCTCGGTGACCGCGTGTTCCAGATGGTGCAGTCGATCGTCGCGGGCGAGGAGCCCGAGGTGAACGACACCGAGACGTACGACAACGGCGAGAAGGTCGTCCCGTCCTACCTCCTCGAGCCGCAGGTCGTCACCAAGGACGACGTGCAGTCGGTCCTGATCGACTCCGACTTCCTCAAGGCGAGCGACGTCGGCCTCTGATCGGGCGGGCGGGGTAGGGGAGGAGTGATTCTCCCCCACCCCGCCCTTCTCCCCCTCCGACCCACCCCTGCACAACGAAGTGAGGCCCTGTTGGCCAGTCCCATCCTCATCATGCGCGACATCGTCAAGGAGTTCGGCGGCGGTGTCCGCGCCCTCGACGGCGTCTCGCTGTCGGTCCAGCCCGGCGAGGTCCACGCCATCTGCGGCGAGAACGGCGCCGGCAAGTCGACGCTCATGAAGGTGCTGTCGGGCGTCTACCCCGTCGGCAGCTTCGAGGGATCGATCGAGTTCGAAGGGCATCCCGCCCAGTACCGCTCGATCAACGACAGCGAGGCCGACGGCATCGTCATCATCCACCAGGAGCTCGCGCTCAGCCCCTACCTCTCGATCGCCGAGAACATCTTCCTCGGCAACGAGAAGTCCAGGCGCGGAGTCATCGACTGGAACGCCACGAACGCGGAGGCGGCGAAGCTGCTCGCCCGCGTCGGCCTGGCCGAGAGCCCCGCGACCAAGATCCTCGAGCTCGGCGTCGGCAAGCAGCAGCTCGTCGAGATCGCCAAGGCCCTCGCGAAGGAGGTCAAGCTCCTCATCCTCGACGAGCCGACGGCCGCTCTCAACGACGAGGACAGCGACCACCTGCTCAGCCTCATCGACCAGCTGCGCCAGCAGGGCATCACCTGCATCATCATCAGCCACAAGCTGAAGGAGATCCGCGCGATCGCCGACACAGTCACGATCATCCGCGACGGCCGAACGATCGAGAGCTTCGCGATGGCCGGAGAGGACGCCTCCGAGAGCCGCATCATCCGCGCGATGGTCGGCCGCGACCTCAACAGCATGTTCCCGCCGCGCGATCCGCAGATCGGCGACGAGAAGCTGCGCGTCGAGCACTGGACGGTCCACCACCCGGTCGACATCAACCGCGTCGTCGTCGAGGACGCCTCCTTCACCGTGCGCGCCGGCGAGATCGTCGGCTTCGCCGGGCTGATGGGCGCCGGGCGCACCGAGCTCGCGATGAGCATCTTCGGGAGGAGCTACGGCACCGGCATCTCGGGTCGCGTCTTCAAGGACGGCACGGAGATCCAGACCCGCACCGTCGACGAGGCGATCCGCAACGGTCTCGCGTACGCGACCGAGGACCGCAAGCGCTACGGCCTCAACCTCATCGGCGACATCACCGTCAACGTGTCGGCCGCCGCCCTGTCGCGGCTCGCCCGCCTCGGCGTGATCGACAAGCACCGCGAGTACAAGGTCGCGGACTCGTACCGCTCCAAGATGAACATCAAGGCCCCGAGCGTCTCGGCCGTCACCGGCAAGCTCTCGGGCGGCAACCAGCAGAAGGTCGTCCTCTCGAAGTGGATCTTCTCGGGTCCCGACGTGCTGATCCTCGACGAGCCCACCCGCGGCATCGACGTGGGAGCCAAGTACGAGATCTACGGGATCATCAACGAGCTCGCGGCCCAGGGCAAGGCGGTCGTCGTCATCTCGTCCGAGCTGCCCGAGCTGATCGGGCTCGCCGACCGCATCTACACCATCTCCGAGGGGCGGATCACGGGCGAGATCGACCGTGCCGACGCCACCCAGGAGCACCTCATGCACTACATGACCGCCGGAAGGGACCAGGCCCGATGAGCGCCACGACCACCACAGCGCCGGCCGGCACGCCGGCGAGCACCCCGTCGACGCCGCCGAAGCGCGCCCGCCGACTCAACATCAACCTCCGGCAGTACGGCATCCTCGCCGCGCTCGCCATCATCATCCTGCTGTTCCAGATCCTGACGAACGGCCGCCTCCTGCTGCCGGGCAACGTCAACAACCTGATCCAGCAGAACGCGTACGTGCTGATCCTCGCCATCGGCATGGTGATGGTGATCATCGCGGGCCACATCGACCTCTCGGTCGGCTCGGTCGTCGCGATGGTCGGCGCGATTTCGGCGATCGCGATGAACAACTGGGGCCTGCCCTGGTGGGCCGCGGTCGTCGTCGCCCTGGTGACCGGCGCTCTCGTCGGCGCGTGGCAGGGCTTCTGGGTCGCCTTCGTCGGCATACCGGCGTTCATCGTGACCCTCGCGGGCATGCTGATCTTCCGCGGATTCACCCTGGTGCTGCTCACCGGCGGCACCATCAACGGCCTCCCGACCGAGTTCACCGCCATCGGCGCGGGCTGGCTGCCCGGCGTCCTCGGCGGCATCGCCGGCCGCGACGCGCTCACCCTCGTGCTCGGGCTCCTCGTCTGCGTCGCGCTCGTGGTGCAGCAGGTGCGCACGCGCGCCACCCTCCGCCGTCTCGAGCTCCCGCGCGAGCCGATCGCCTCCTTCTGGGTGAAGGCGGTCGTGGCGGTCGTCGCGATCATGGCCCTCGCCTGGCTGCTCGCGGGCTACAGCGGCACTCCGATCATCCTGATCGTGCTCGCCGTGCTGATCCTCGCCTACAGCTTCGTGCTCGGCCGCACGGTCTTCGGGCGCCACATCTACGCGATGGGCGGCAACCTGTTCGCCGCGATGATGTCGGGCGTGAAGACGAAGTGGGTCAACTTCTTCATCTTCGTCAACATGGGCGCCCTGGCCGGAGTCGCGGGCATCGTCAGCACCGCCCGTGCCGGCGGTGCGGTCGCCTCGGCCGGTCAGAACTACGAGCTCGACGCGATCGCGGCGGTCTTCATCGGAGGCGCGGCCGTGCAGGGAGGCGTCGGCACGGTCGTCGGCGCCGTCATCGGCGGTCTCGTGATGGGCGTGCTCAACATGGGCCTGTCGATCCTGTCGGTCGACGCGGCCTGGCAGATGGCGATCAAGGGCTTCGTGCTGCTGCTCGCCGTCGCGTTCGACATCTTCAACAAGCGCCGGGCCGGCGGGCGCTAGCCGCCCGGCGAGGAGGCCGGGGCGACCCGCGGCTCCTCCTTATACAGTTCTCGGGCGCGGCGCTCTCCACGAGGGGCCGCGCCCGAGTGCATCCGCGGCCCGCCTCCGGGCCGACCCCGACGAGAGACGGACGAGCATGGCAGGAGCGGTCGGTCCGTCGAGCAATGCGCTGCTCCGCCGCCACAACCTCGCCGCGATCGCGACCCTGGTGCACCGCAACGGCCCCACCAGCCGCGCCGATCTCGGCCGTCTCACCGGCCTCAACCGCTCCGCCGTCGCGAACCTCGTCGGCGAGCTGACCGAGCTCGGCTGGGTCGAGGAGGAGACGACCGCCCCCGACGGCCGCATCGGCCGCCCGAGCGCCACCGTCGTCCCCGGCCGCGCCTTCGCGGTCGTCGGGGTGCACCTCGACACCGACGCGATCATCGTCGGACTCGTGGGCCTGAACGGCGACCTGCTGCGCCGCGTGCGCTTCGACACACCGAAGCCCGCGTCGCCCGACACCGTCGTGCGCGTGGTCACGGGCATCGTCGAGGGCTTCCGGGCCGAGCGCGAGTCGCACCGCATCCTCCTCGGCGCCGGCGTCGCCGTCCCCGGGCTGGTCCAGGCCGACTCCGGCTTCGTCCACCTCGCTCCCCACCTCGGCTGGCGCAACGTCGATCTCTCCTCGAAGCTGGCGCGGGCGCTCGATCTGCCGGTCTCGGTCGGCAACGACGCGAGCCTCGGCGCGATCGGCGAGTCGCTCTTCGGAGCCGCGCGCGGAGTCGCCGACGTCGTCTACGTCACCGGCGGAGCGGGCGGCATCGGCGGAGGCGTCATCATCGGCGGGATCCCGCTGCAGGGCTCCTCGGGGTTCGCCGCCGAGCTCGGCCACACCCTCGTCGCCGCCGGCGGCCGTCGCTGCAGCTGCGGTCGGCACGGCTGCCTCGAGGCCGAGGTGCGGATGCGCTCGCTCCTCGACGTGCTCGGTGCGCGGGTCCTCGACCAGGACGAGCTCGACATCGCCCTCGGCACTTCGCGCGATCCGGCCGTGCTCGCCGAGGTCGCCCGCCAGGTCGACCTGCTGTCGGAGGGTCTCTCGACCTACATCAACCTCTTCAACCCGACCGCCGTCGTCCTCGGCGGCTTCCTCGGCTCGCTGCTCACCGTGGACCGCGAGCGCCTCGCCGCCCGCGTCTCGGCGCGGGCCCTCAGCGACCTCGCCCGCGGCGTGCGGATCGAGCGGGCGGCGCTCCGCTCGAGGCTGGAGCTGGTCGGCGCCGCGGAGCTACCCTGGCGGCGTGCGCTCGCGGATCCCGCCGCGGCCGCCGGAGACTCCGACCCGCCCCCCGACGCGATCGCGTCCGTCGACGCCCTCGGCGCCTCCGCCTGACACCCGTGAACGGAAGAAGCGCATGGCCGACTTCAACGAGATCATCATCGACGAGTTCCGCGCGAACGGCGGCACCGTCACGACCGCCGGCTTCGGCCGCAGCCTCGTGCTCGTGCACCACACCGGCGCCCGCTCGGGCGAGGAGCGGATCGCCCCGCTGATGGCGATCCGCACCTCCGACGACGTCTGGCTGATCGCCGCGTCCGCCGCCGGGGCCCCGAGGCACCCCGCCTGGTTCCACAACCTCATCGCGCACCCCGACACCGAGATCGAGACCCCCGACGACGGCACCGTCCCCGTGCGCGCCCGCGTCCTCGAGGAGGGCTCCGAGCGCGACGAGGGCTGGGCGCGCTTCACCTCCGCCTCCGACGGCTTCAAGGGCTACGAGCGCAAGACCACCCGCGTCATCCCGGTCGTCGAGCTCACCCGCCGCTGACGCTTGGGCGCGAGATGCCTCTTCGGTACGCGACACGCCGGAGAGCGTGTACTCGAGTGGCATCTCGCGGAGCGCGGCTCAGCGGAACGGGACAGGGACCGCATCCGGAGTCGACCACCGCAGCGCGATCCGCTCGCGGAACCCGTCGCGGCGCAGCTCCGTCTCGAGCGCGTCGATCACGATCGGGACGAGCACCCGCTGCTCCACCAGCACGTCGAGCACGATCGCGGTGCCGTCGGTGATCAGCACCGAGCCCACCTCGGGCACGACCGCGATCCACTGGCGTGCACCCACCTGCACGTGGCGGTGCCCGCGGAGGCGGCGCAACAGCTCGGACGAGACACGAGCGTCGAGCGCGGACACATCGGCGCGGAGGGCGATCATGCGCCGATCATCGCCGCCCCCGGCATCGCGCCGGTGAACACGCGCCCCTCCCCCGGTGTCGGTCGTGCGCGGGAGGATGTCGTCCGTGTTCACCGACGGATTCGCAGCGGGCCGCCTCGACCCCGAGCGCTGGATCGACCACTACCTGCCGCAGTGGACGACTCCGGAGCGCTCACGGGCCCGCTACGACCTCGACGCCGACGGACTGCTCCTCCGTATCGACGCCGACCAGCCGCCGTGGCGCGACGAGGACGGCCCGATGCGCGTCTCGAACCTGCAGACCGCGACGTTCGCGGGCCCCCTCGGCTCCGCGATCGGCACTCACCGCCACACCTCGGAGCTCCGCGTGCGCACCGAGGTGCCGACCCGTCGGCTGTGGACCCCGAGCGGCGGCCGCGTGGAGGCCGTCCTCGAGGCGAGCCCCCACCCCGACTGCATGCTCGCGCTCTGGCTGGTCGGCCTCGAGGATTCCGGGCCCGACGACTCCGGCGAGATCACCGTCGCCGAGCTCTTCGGCTCTCTCCGCGGCGAGCGCCGCTCGACCGTCCGCACCGGAGTGAAGGCGATCGACGATCCGCGCCTCACGACCGACGTCGTCGACGTCGACCTCCCGATCGACACCGCCGAACCGCACACCTACGCGGTCGAGTGGTCGGAGGCGGGCGTCGCGCTCTTCGTCGACGGCGCGCTCGTGCACACGGTCCGCCAGGCCCTGCCCTACCCGCTCCAGCTCATGCTCGACCTCTTCGAGTTCCCGGAGGCGGTCCCCCGCGACCCGGCCGCCTACCCCCGCACCGCCCGCGCCCGCAGCGTCTGCGGCACCCCCTGACCAGCTGATCCCGGCACCGAGGGAACCCCGGACCGTCGAGGGAGCCCGCCCTTCGAGGCGGCCTCGACGGTCCGGGGTTCCCTCACCAGCCGTCAGCCCTCCGCGTCACCGGACAGGTCCGCGAACGACGAAGCCCCCGACCGGATATCCGATCGGGGGCTGTCGTACTGCTGGTTCTGATGAACCCTGGTGCGCGAGGGGGGAGTTGAACCCCCACGCCCTTTCGGGCACACGGACCTGAACCGTGCGCGTCTGCCTATTCCGCCACTCGCGCTCACCACGGCACCGAAGCACCGACGAGAAAGACTAGCACCCCGAGGCGCTCCGCCCCGCATCTCCGGCTCGCAGAATCGCGTTCGGCTCGTCGGAACCGCGGATTCCCGCGAGCCGAACCCGTTTCCCCGAGCCGAACCTCCCGCACCGGCCCGCGCACCGCACCCCCGAATCCGTCCCGGGGAGCCCGCATCCAGAGCATCCCAGTAACATGCCCGTAGCCGTGCGCGGCGCAGACCAGAGGGGCGCACCGACTCCCCGATCCGATCGTGACCGCCGCGAGGCGATGAACCGGAAGAAGACCGTGGGCATACTGGACAACTTCGAGAAGGGACTCGAGCGCGTCGTCAACGGCGCTTTCGCGAGGACCTTCAAGTCGGGGCTGCAGCCGGTCGAGCTCGCGTCCGCGCTCCGGAGGGAGCTCGACACGAGCGCCGCGATCGTCAGCCGCGACCGCATCCTGGTCCCGAACAGCATCACCCTGCGCATGTCCACCGCCGATCTCGATCGCATGGAGCGGATGGGCTCGACGCTCATCGACGAGCTCACGACCGCCGCGACCGAGCACGCCAAGAAGCAGGGCTTCCGCTTCTCCGGGCCCGTCGACATCTCCCTCGCCGCCGACGAGTCGCTCAGCGACGGGATGGTCGAGGTCGACTCCCGGAGCGTCAAGGGCACCGTCGCCTACTCCCCCGTCCTCGACATCGACGGCAAGCGCTATCCCCTCACGAAGTCGCGCACCGTCATCGGCCGCGGGAGCGACGCCGACATCACGGTCGACGACTCGGGCACCTCGCGCAAGCACGTCGAGATCCTGTGGGACGGTTCGCGCGCCCAGGTGCACGATCTCGGCTCGACCAACGGCTCCAAGCTCGACGGCAGGCCCGTCACCCAGGCTCCGCTCTCGCCCGAGCAGACCATCTCGATCGGGCGCACGCGGATCGTGTTCCGCATCGTCCAGGGTGGCGCGCCGGCGAAGGCCCCCCGCACGTCCGGCCGCGCCGGGCGCTCCTCCGACGGATTCTGGGACGATCGGCTATGAGCGAGCTCACTCTGTTCGTGCTGCGCATCGCGTTCCTCGCGCTGCTGTGGTTCTTCGTGTTCGGCATCGTCTACGCGCTGCGCTCGGACCTGTTCGGGCAGCGGGTCCGCAAGCTCCCCGCCGGAGCCGCACAGCCCGCCGCGAGCGACGCCCCGTTCGTCACGGCGGCCCAGCCCGTCGTCGCGGCGCAGGCGCAGGCCCAGCCGGCGCCGGCCCCCGCCGCCCCCTCGGCCAGGCGGACCCGCGAGGCCCAGTCCGAGCGCACCGATTCCGGAGGCGTCGCCACGGTCCACACGGCCCAGCGCCTGGTGATCACCTCGGGTCCCAAGCGCGGCACCGAGCTCGAGCTCACCGGCGAGCCGCTCACGATCGGCCGCTCCTCCGAGTCGACCCTCGTGATCCGCGACGACTACACCTCGACCCACCACGCGCGCCTCCTGATCTGGAACGACGAGTGGATGATCCAGGACCTCGACTCGACCAACGGCACCTTCCTCGACGGCCGCCGCGTCGGCGCGCCCACCAAGGTGCCGCTGAACACCCCCGTCAAGGTCGGCACGACGACCTTCGAGCTGCGGCGGTCGTAGGGCGTGGCTTCCACCCGTGAGGGCACCCCGGCCGGCGGTGCGGCGCGCGAGAGCGCCGCCGTCTCGCACGTCGGGCGCATCCGCTCCAACAACCAGGACTCGGGCTACGCGGGCCGCGAGCTCTTCGTCGTCGCCGACGGCATGGGCGGTCACGCGGGAGGCGACGTCGCCTCCTCGATCGCGATCAAGCGCATCGCCGAGGCCGACCGCCGCTACGCCTCCACCTATGAGGCCGAGGACGAGCTCAAGCGCACCCTCCTCGCCGCCAACACCCTGCTGGCCGAGGCCGTCATCGACCACCCCGAGCTCACCGGCATGGGCACGACCGTCAGCGCGATCGTCCGCGTCGGCGAGTCCGTCGCCATCGCCCACATCGGCGACTCGCGGATCTACGTCCTCCGCGACGGCAAGCTCGAGCAGGTCACCACCGACCACACCTTCGTGCAGCGCCTCGTCGACTCCGGGCGCATCACCGAGGAGGAGGCGATGACGCACCCGCGCCGCTCCGTCCTCATGCGGGTCCTCGGCGATGTGCACACCAACCCCGAGATCGACACGCTGACGCTCGAGACCGAGCCGGGCGACCGCTGGCTGATCTGCTCCGACGGCCTCTCGGGCGTCGTCCCGCACGACGAGATCCAGAAGGAGCTCTCGCGCGACGAGACCGCCCAGCAGGTCGCCGACCGGCTGATCCGCGACAGCCTCTCGCACGGCGCTCCCGACAACGTGACCGTCGTGATCCTCGACGTCCCCGGCGCGAACGCCACGGCGCAGGTGCTCGAGCCGAGCTCCGAGCCCGTGATCGTCGGCTCGGCGGCGGCCCCGACTCCGCTCAGCACCGACGACTCGCAGAACCGGATCCGCATCCCCGGTCTCCGCCTGCACACCCGCGCTCCCGCCGCGCAGGGCCCCACCCACTTCGAGCCCGCCTCCGAGGACTACCTCGACGAGCTCATCGAGGAGGACCGCCGCCGGCACCTCCGCCGCCGCATCACCTGGCTGGTGGGTCTCTCGCTCGTGCTGATCGCCGGTTTCCTCGGCGTCCTGCTCGCCTACGACTGGACCCAGTCGCGCTTCTACGTCGGCACCGACGGCGACACCGTGATCATCTACCAGGGCATCCAGCAGTCGGTCGGCCCGCTCTCGCTCTCCTCGGTCAAGGAGGACACCGGGATCCCGGTCGACTCCCTCCGCGAGTACGACGTCGAGCAGCTCGAGCAGACCATCAGCGCCGACTCGTACGCGAGCGCCGTCGACATCGTCGAGCGCCTGACGGATGCGAACGGAGCACCGTGACCGCCGCCGCGACGACCACCCGATCCGACGCCCCGAAGCGCGAGCGACCGCGCTTCCTCCGGCAGCGTCTGCGCAACCTCGAGCTGCTCCTCCTGATCGGCGCCTGCCTGATCGACGCGTCCGCGATCCTCCTGGTGCAGCTGGGCGCGCTCGGCGCCGTCGACACCACGCTCGTCTCCCTCGGTGCGGGCCTCTCGGCGCTGGTGCTGATCGTGCACGTGGTGCTGCGATTCGCGGCTCCGGAGGCGGATCCCTTCCTCCTCCCGATCGCCACGGTCCTCAACGGCCTGGGCGTCGCCGAGATCTACCGCATCGACATCGCCGACGGCGCGACCGGCTGGGAGTCCGTCGCCGTCCGCCAGATCTTCTGGAGCGCCCTGGCGATCGTCGCGGCGATCACGGTCCTGCTCGTCATCCGCAACCACCGCGTCCTGTTCCGCTACACCTACGTCGCGGGCTTCGCCGCCATCGTGCTGCTCCTGCTGCCGCTCGTGCCCTTCATCGGCAAGGAAGTCAGCGGCGCCCGCGTCTGGATCGGCATCGGCGACTTCTTCAGCTTCCAGCCCGGCGAGATCGCGAAGATCGCCCTCGCGGTCTTCTTCTCGGGCTACCTCGTGCGCAACCGCGACTCGCTCTCGATGGTCGGGAAGACGTTCCTCCGGATGCGGTTCCCGCGGCTGCGCGATCTCGGCCCGATCCTCGTGGTCTGGGCCGTCTCGATGGCGGTCATCGTGTTCCAGCGCGACCTCGGCACGGCGCTGCTCTACTTCGGCCTCTTCCTGGTGATGCTCTACGTCGCCACGGGCCGCACGAGCTGGGTCCTGATCGGCGTCGGACTGTTCCTCGGCGGCGCGATCCTCGCCAGCCAGACGCTCGGCTACGTCGGCAACCGCTTCGCCAACTGGCTCGACGCCTTCAACCCCGAGCGCTACAGCGCCGATCCCGGCGGCAGCTACCAGCTGGTGCAGGGCCTGTTCGGCCTCGCGCACGGCGGCCTGCTCGGCACCGGCCTCGGGCAGGGCATGCCCGACATCACGCCGGTCCCCCAGTCCGACTACATCATCGCGAGCCTCGGCGAGGAGCTCGGGCTCGCGGGCCTCTTCGCGATCTTCGGGCTCTACCTGCTGCTCGTGTCGCGCGGCTTCCGGATCGGCTTCGCCGGGCAGGACGACTTCGGCCGTCTCCTGGGCGTGGGGCTCTCGTTCGTCATCGCCCTGCAGTGCTTCATCGTGATCGGAGGCGTCACCCGCGTCATCCCGCTCACCGGCCTGACCACTCCGTTCCTCGCGGCCGGCGGCTCGTCGCTGGTGGCCAACTGGATGATCGTCGCTGTGCTCCTGCGCCTCTCCGACACAGTCCGCAATCAGCCCCGTCTGGTGGTCTGACCCACCATGAATCGAGAACTCAAGCGCGTGAGCCTCGTCGTCCTGACGATGTTCGTCGCCCTCTTCCTGTCGACGACCACCATCCAGGTGCTGCAGGCCGACACGCTGTCCGAGGACTCGCGCAACACGCGGACGCTGTACGAGAGCTTCTCGACCGAGCGGGGCGCGATCCTCGCCGGCGGCCAGCCGATCGCCTCGTCGACGCCGTCCGACGACGTGTACAAGTTCCAGCGGCAGTACGCGAACGGCCCGCTCTACTCGGCCGTCACCGGCTACTTCACGCTCAACCAGGGCACCACGGGCATCGAGCGCTCGCTCAACGACTACCTCTCCGGCACCTCGAACTCCCAGTTCTTCGACGAGATCGACAACCTCGTGTCGGGGCAAGACCCGAAGGGCGCCTCCGTCGAGCTCTCGATCGACCCGGTCGCCCAGCAGGCCGCGTTCGACGCCCTCGGCGACTACACCGGTGCGGTCGTCGTCACCGAGCCCGCGACCGGCCGCATCCTCGCCATGGTCTCCAAGCCCACGTTCGATCCGAGCGCGTTGGCGTCGCACGACACCGACGACGTCCTCGCCGCCTACGCCGCCCTCGACGACGACGCGACCGAGCCCCTCGTGAACCGCGCCATCGGCGGCTCGCTGAACCCTCCCGGCTCCGTCTTCAAGCTCGTCGTCGCCTCGGCCGCCCTCGAGTCGGGCCGCTTCACCCCCGACTCGAGCTTCCCGAACCTGCAGGCGTACACGCTGCCGGGCACGAGCACCCAGGTCACGAACTCCGGAGGCGGTCTCTGCGGTTCCGGAGACACGGTCACGCTCGCGACGGCCGTGTCGCTCTCGTGCAACGTGCCGATGGCCGAGATGGGCGTCGAGCTCGGCGCCGACGCCATCCGCTCGCAGGCCGAGAAGTTCGGCTTCGACACCGAGCTCGAGATCCCGATGTCGGTCGAGGCGAGCACCTACCCGCAGACCACCGACGACGCCCAGACGGCGCTCACCGCCTTCGGACAGTACGAGGTGCGGGCGACCCCGCTGCAGATCGCGATGGTCTCCGCGGCGATCGCGAACGGCGGCGAGGTCATGCAGCCGAACCTGGTCGACGTCATCCGCTCGCAGGATCTCAGCGTGCTGCAGCAGTTCGAGGAGAAGTCGCTCGGACGGGCCGTGAGCCGGGAGACGGCGGACGCCGTGAAGGCCATGATGGTCGCCAGCGTCCAGGGCGGTGCGGCGACGAATGCAACAATAGATGGCGTCACGGTGGCCGGTAAGACCGGGACCGCCGAGAACGGCGGAGACGATCCGTACACCCTCTGGTTCACGGGGTTCGCGCCTGCGGACGACCCGCAGTACGCCATCACCGTCCTCGTCGAGGACGGCGGAGGACTCGGACAGACCGGGTACGGCAACCTGATCGCCGCACCCATCGCACAACAGGTACTAGAGGCGGTGCTGAACAAATGAGACCCACCACAGGGCTCACCTTCGGGGGACGCTACGAGCTGCAGTCCCGGATCGCCATCGGCGGCATGGGAGAGGTGTGGCAGGCGACCGATCTGGTGATCGGCCGCACCATCGCGATCAAGATCCTGAAGGACGAGTACCTCGGCGACCCCGGCTTCCTCGAGCGCTTCCGCGCCGAGGCCCGTCACGCCGCGCTGGTCAACCACGAGGGCATCGCCAACGTCTACGACTACGGCGAGGAGGACGGCTCGGCCTACCTCGTGATGGAGCTGGTGCCCGGCGAGGCGCTGTCGACCGTGCTCGAGCGCGAGCGCGTCCTCTCGACCGACAAGGTGCTCGACATCGTCGCGCAGACCGCGCTGGCGCTGCACGCCGCGCACGCCGCCGGACTCGTGCACCGCGACGTGAAGCCGGGCAACCTGCTGATCACGCCCGACGGCCGCGTCAAGATCACCGACTTCGGCATCGCCCGCATCGCAGACCAGGTCCCGCTCACCGCGACCGGTCAGGTCATGGGCACCGTCCAGTACCTGTCCCCGGAGCAGGCGAGCGGCCAGCCCGCCTCCCCCGCCACCGACATCTACTCGCTGGGCATCGTCGCGTACGAGTGCCTGGCCGGGCGCCGCCCGTTCACGGGCGAGTCGCAGGTCGCCATCGCGATGGCGCAGATCAACGACACCCCGCCCGAGCTGCCGGTCACGGTCGCCGAGCCCGTGCGCAACCTCGTCTACTCCTGCATCGCCAAGAAGCCGGCCGACCGCCCCGCGACCGCCGCGCACCTCGCGCGCGCGGCGCAGGCGCTCCGCTCGGGCGACGTGCGCGGTGCGGCCGTCGCCGTGCCCGCGGTGGCCGGAGACCTGCCGACCACGCAGGCGACGACGGTGCTGCCGTCGGCGCCCGGGTCGACCCAGGCGACGACCGTCCTCCCCTCGAACGCGACCACGGCCCTCGGTGCCGCGGGAGCGGGCGCGCTCGTCGGAATCGACGAGGCGCAGGACGTCGTCGACGAGCCGCGCAAGCGCAGCCCGTGGACCTGGCCGCTGATCGCCCTGATCGTTATCCTCGCGGTGGTGATCGCCGGCACGATCTTCGCGCTGACGACCGGGGACAGCACCGAGGCTCAGCCCACGCCGAGCGTCTCGCAGAGCACGACCCCCTCCGTCACGCCGACCCCGTCGCAGACCCCCACGCCGACCCAGACCTCGAACACCGCGGTCATCGATCGCGCGGCCTACATCAACCGCCCGTTCGACGAGGTGCAGGCCGAGCTCACCGAGCTCGGGATGGGCGTCTCGAAGGAGGACGGCCCGAGCGCCGCCTCCGCCGACCAGGTCGGCTACGTGCAGGACGTGAACCCGACGGCGAACGTCCCCAAGGGCACCACGATCGTCGTGACCGTCTACACCGAGGTCGCGATCCCGGACGCGCCCAGCGCCGTGCCGACCGTCACGCCCGCCGCGTCGTCCGTCGAGGCCGGTGCCGCCTTCAACGTCACCTGGAGCAACTACAACCAGTGCCCGAGCGGCACCTCGGTCACCGGCTACCGCGTGACGGCGACCGGCGAGGGTGCCTCCGTGACGAGCACGAACCCGTCGACCTCCACGACTGCGACGATCCAGTCCGGCTCCGCGGCCGGCACGATCGAGGTCACGTACACGGTCCTCTGCGGCGAGACGGAGTCGGCGGCCTCGCCCACTCTGTCCGTCACCGTCGAGGAGGCGGCCCCCGAGCCCACTCCGAGCGCGACCGCGACCTCGGGCTCGACCCCGAACCCCACCTCCACCGAGTAGCGCGGCCCCGCCGCAGGCGGCGCATCGAGACCCACCTCGCTCCGGCCCCCGGCCACGCCCGCACGCCGCGTCCGCCCCGCCGCGCCCCGGCGGAAGTCGCGGAGCCCGAAGGTACACTTGCCGTGGCTCCCCGGGGGGTCGGGCCGAACGGAATGGACAGGGGAGCGTGCGCGTGACGGATGAGGGTCGCCTGATCGCTGGTCGTTACCAGGTCGGGCCCCGGCTCGGACGCGGCGGCATGTCCGAGGTCTACCTCGGCACCGACACCCGGCTGGGCCGCACGGTCGCGATCAAGGAGCTGAAGCTCTCGCTCTCCTCCGACTCCGCCTTCCGGCTCCGCTTCCGTCAGGAGGCGCAGGCCGCGTCGCGGATGTCGCACCCGACGATCGTCCGGGTGTTCGACGCCGGCGAAGAGGTCACGCTCGACGACAACGGCACCGAGAGCCGCCGTCCGTTCATCGTGATGGAGCACATCGAGGGGCGCCTGCTCAAGGACATCATCGCCGAGGGCCCCGTCGAGATCGACGAAGCCGTCCGCATCACCGAGGGCATCCTCACCGCCCTCGAGTACTCGCACCGCGCCGGAGTCGTGCACCGCGACATCAAGCCCGGCAACATCATGATCACTCCGTCGGGTCAGGTGAAGGTGATGGACTTCGGCATCGCCCGGGCCGTCTCCGACTCGGCCGCCACCGTCGCGCAGACGACCGCGATCCTGGGCACCGCGGCCTACTTCTCCCCCGAGCAGGCGAAGGGCGAGCAGGTCGACGCGCGCAGCGACCTGTATTCGGCCGGGATCGTCCTCTTCGAGCTGCTGACCGGCCGAGCGCCGTTCCGCGGCGACACTCCCGTCGCGGTCGCCTACCAGCACGTCAGCGAGACTCCCCCGGCACCGAGCTCGATCAACCCCTCCGTCACGCCCGCGCTCGACGCGGTCGTCGCCCGGGCCCTGTCGAAGGACCGCTACGAGCGCTTCCAGGGCGCTGCCGAGTTCCGCGACGACCTGCGCGACGCCGCGGCCGGCCGCCTCCCGGACCACCGTCCGATCGACGAGCTGACCACCTCCCTCTTCGCCGCGCGGAGTCAGGGCGGGATGAACGACTCCGAGCTCGCCCTGCGGCAGCTCGCCGAGGACAACTCGATCGTGCGCACGCAGCGCCGCCCCCCGGTCCTGTGGATCTGGTCGTCGATCGTCGTGCTCGCCGTGATCGTCGCGGCCCTGGTCATCTGGGTCCTGACGCTGCAGCCGACGACGACCCTCCCCTCGCAGTCGCGGGAGGTGCCCGCGCTCGTCGGCACCAGCTACGACAGCGCGCAGTCGACCCTGACCGCGCTCGATCTCGTGCCCAGCCAGCTGACCGAGTACAGCGACTCGGTGCCCGCGGGCGAGGTGACGCGCACCGACCCCGGCTCCGGCACCATCGTCGCCCCCGACACCGTCATCCGCGTCTACGTGTCGCAGGGCGCCCAGCCGGTCGCGGTGCCCGGGACGGCCGGGACCGCGCTGAGCGACGCGATCGCCGCGATCACGGGTGCCGGCCTCGTCGAGGGCTCGCAGACGCGGCAGAACTCGCCGACCGTGCCGGCCGACGTCGTGATCTCGACGACGCCCAGCGCCGGCCAGGAGGCGGCTCCGGGGTCGCCGGTCGACCTCGTCGTCTCGTCGGGCTCGGTCACCCTGCCCGATCTCGTCGGCCAGTCGCTGAGCACGGCGCTCGCGACGCTCGCCGGCGAGCAGCTGCAGCTCGTGGGCGTCGAGGCGCCCGACGAGACCTGCGACTCGGTCCGCGCGAACCCGCCGATCACGACGCAGTCCCTGGCACCGGGCGACGTCCCGCAGGGCTCGACCGTCACCCTCGGCTACTGCGCGGGCTGACCGCCCGCCTCGCGGAGGAGGCGCTCAGGCGCGTTGCGCACCCGACAGCTTCGGAGACAGTCGCAGCACGTTGTCGTGGGGCGGCACGTCGCTGGGAACGGCGGTGCGGCTGCGGATGTCGCTCGGCGTGAGCCCCTCGCGCCGCTTGAGCGCCCGCCGGAGGTGATCGGCCGACGAGAAGCCCGAGGCGGCGGCGATCGTCTCGAGCGAGATCTCGCGGGGTCGCCGCAGGAGCAGCTCGACCGCTCCGGCCACCCGGGCTCGCTCGATCTCGCTGGCCACCGTGGTCCCCGCGTCCTCGAAGAGCCTCTGCAGCGAGCGCGTCGACACGTTCACCGCGTCCGCGACCGCCTCCGGAGTGCAGCGCGGCGTGCGGTGCGTGCGATCGATGACGGTCCGCGCGCGGCCGAGGGTCGCTGCGCGGACGCTGGTCGTGCCTGCGTGCGTGCCGACCGCCGAGAGGAACGCGCCGACCAGCAGCTGCTTCACCACGTGAGCGAATCCCCCGATCTCGTCCTCGGCCGGGAGTCCCGCCCCCGCGTCCGCGGCCAGGGCGAACGCGGTCGTGAAGGCGAAGGCGGCGCGGGTGGAGCGTGCATCGGGGTCGAGTGCGTACAGCCCGGCCGCGGCGTCGAAGCCGTAGCGGCGCATCTCCTCGCGGCGGAGGGAGAGCAGCAGCAGGGTCGCGGGAGTGGTCGACTCCGTCGTGAAGGTCGTCATGCCCGGCTGGTAGGAGATCGATCCCGGTCGCAGGAGCACGGTCCGCTCCGGTCCGACCATCCGCACGAAGCCGTCGATGAGGAAGGTGAAGTTCAGCACGGAGCAGTCGTCGGCGCCCCATGTCCCGCGCAGCACGCGGAGGGGCGACACCGAGACGACCGTCGCCGTGAGCTCGTTCGAGGTGAACCCCGCCCCGGAGATGCGCGGGATCGTGCCCGGCTTCACGACGATCCGCGGACCGAGGGACTCCAGCTCTCTCATTCCCGAATAGGACCAGGAAATCGACTTCACCATACGATCTCCCGAAGAGTCTGCGTCCCGTCGGCCCCCTGCCGATGTCTTCCGATTATGCAGGGAGAGAGCGCTCTCTCTGCCGCCACCCGTCCGTCAAATCACGCCACCAGCTCACAGGGGGGTTCACTATCCGACGAATGTGTGAGTGCGGGTCACGGTGCTGATCTCCGCACGGCGAGCACTCGGGGAGGCGCTTCGATGGCGCACGGCGCTCCCCTGGTGACGCGCACATCCTACCCCCGTTCGCGGCACGCGTCTCGGTCGATCTCCGCATCCGCATCGGCGGGAGAACGCCGGCGAAGAGGGTGCGGACACCGTCGCTCCTCTGGGACCGATGAGCGGAGCCGGCCGGAGGGGATCACGGTCGGGAGCGCCCGTCGGAGCGTCGGCGTCAGACCGCGGCCACCTCCGTGAGCCAGTTGCCGAGCAGGAGCCGCCCGCCCTCCGTCAGCACCGACTCGGGGTGGAACTGCACGCCCACGACCGGGGCGACCCGGTGACGGAGTCCCATCACGACTCCGTCCGGTGTGGCAGCGGTCACCGCGAGCTCGGTGGGCAGTGAACCGCGCTCGACCGCGAGCGAGTGGTAGCGCATCGCCGGGAAGCCCGAGGGAAGACCCGCGAAGAGCGGATCGCCCTCGTGGCGGACGGCGGAGGTGCGCCCGTGGACCAGCTCCGGCGCCTGGGACACCCTGCCGCCGAGCGCGTGCGCGATCATCTGGTGTCCGAGGCAGACCCCGAGGAGCGGGTGACCGGCCGCCACCGCCCGGTGGACGAGAGCGAGCGAGACCGGGACGTCCTCCGGCCGCCCGGGTCCCGGCGACAGGAGCACGCCGTCGGCGCGCTCGAGGCTCGGGAGATCGTCGACCGAGAGGTCGGCGGCCTCGACGAGCTCCACCTCGGCGCCCCGCTCGAGCAGATGGTCGACGAGCGTGAAGACGAAGCTGTCGTAGTGGTCGACCACGAGGATCCGGGTCATCCCGCTCGACCCCCGTGCGCGCTCACTCCTGAACGGTGACGTTCTGATCGAGGATGATCGACTGCACCCACGGGAACACCCACTCGGCCAGGGCGGCGAGCACCAGCACGACGAGCACGAGCACGAGGATCAGCCGGACCCACCAGGGTCCGGGGAGGACACGCCACAGCGCCGCGTACACGATCAGCCCTCCTGCGCCAGTGAAGGCGCGAGCTCGGCGGGCGCACCGGCCGAGCGGGGCTGCCACGACTCGAACACGCCGTAGGCGATGATCCGCTCCGCCGTCGAGTAGAGCGGATTGCAGCTCGTCAGCGTGATGAGCCGGTCGGTCGGTGCGACACCGGTGGTCCAGGGCACCGGGTCGATGACCTGCACGTCGGACGGCTGCACGTACTCGAGGTTGCGGAACCGGTAGGTGTACCAGCCGTCGGCCGTCTCGATGTAGATCGCATCGCCCAGCTGGAGCTCGTCGATGAGGTGCATCCCGCCTCCGTAGGCGCTGCGGTGGGCGGCGAGCGCGAAGTTGCCGACCTCGCCGGGCATCTGCGTGCCCGGGTAGTGGCCGATGCTGCCCTCGTCGAGGACGTTCGCGGCGTCGATCCCCTCGGCGATCGTCCGCACCCAGCCCTCGCCGTACCGCGGGATGTAGAGATTCCCGAACGAGGTGTCGAGAGCGGCCGCGGAGGCGACCACCGGCGTCCCGAAGTCGGCCGGCGCCGCTCCGGTGGCCTCGGTCGGCGCGGGAACCGGATCGACGGCGTCCCAGCTGTCGCGCAGCTCCGCCGCCTCCGACGTCTGCTGCCCCGCGATCACCGCGTCGTTCCACCACAGCTGCCAGCCGAGGAAGAGGAGGACGAGCGCCCCCGCCGTGATGAGCAGCTCGCCGAGGACGCCGAAGAACGAGAGCCGGCGACGCGGGCGTGCGCTCCTGCGCTTCGTGCGCGGGCGGAGCGGACCCGCCTCGGGCTGGTGGTCGGACATGCCCCGAGTCTAAGCCGGGCCCGTGAACGGCCGACCCTGCGGCGGGCGCCTGTGGACAGCTCTCCACAGGTCCCCCTCAGGCCGCACGCTCCCGGTCTCCCGCCC
Source organism: Rathayibacter sp. VKM Ac-2759 (assembly GCF_009834225.1). Lineage (NCBI taxonomy): Bacteria > Bacillati > Actinomycetota > Actinomycetes > Micrococcales > Microbacteriaceae > Rathayibacter > Rathayibacter sp. VKM Ac-2759. The sequence continues at coordinate 17,974 of NZ_CP047176.1, read as the reverse complement.
CGGCCCGGTACAGTGGTCGGCATGGCACGAGCGACGAAGAGCCCGAAGCCCGAGCGCGACGAAGCCCGTGCCGGTGAGCCCACTCCCAACCCGGTCTGGTTCAAGCCGGTGATGTTCGGCTTCATGCTGCTCGGGCTCGCGTGGATCATCGTCTTCTACGTCAGCCAGGGCGTCCTGCCGATCCCCGATCTCGGCAACCTCAACATCCTGATCGGCTTCGGCATCGCCTTCATCGGCTTCCTGATGACGACCCGCTGGCGCTGACCGCCTCCGTCTCGTGAACGACGCCCCGTCCGGCCCGCCGACGGGGCGTTCGTCGTCCGTGGCGCGACTCCGGGCGGCCGGCTGCGTCTTCGCGGAGGAGGAGGCCGAGCTCCTCGAGGAGGCCGCTCCCTCTCCCGACCTGCTCGAGGTCCTCCTGCGCCGGCGCGAGACCGGGGAGCCGCTCGAGCAGATCCTCGGCTGGGTCTCCTTCCGCGGTCTGCGCATCCCCGTGGCTCCCGGGGTCTTCGTCCCGCGGGTCCGCACGGAGTTCGTCGTGGACACGGCCCTGTCGATCCTCCGGAGCCCCACGGCGGTGGTCCTCGACCTGTGCTGCGGCGCCGGGGCGATCGGGCGGTCCCTCCTGGAGGAGCGTCCACGGCTCCGTCTGCGCGCGGCCGACATCTCCCCCGCCGCGGTCGCCTGCGCACGCCGCGCACTCGAGGGTCTCGCGACCGTCCATGAGGGCGACCTCTTCGCCGCCCTGCCCGACTCCGACCGCGGCACCCTCGACCTGGTCGTGGTGAACGCTCCCTACGTGCCGACCGGGGCGATCGCGCTGATGCCTCCCGAGGCCCGGCTGCACGAGCCCGTGCAGTCGCTCGACGGCGGCGACGACGGCCTCGCGCTGCACCGGCGGATCGCGCGGGAGTCGCGCGAGTGGCTGACTCCCGGCGGCGGGGTGGTCATCGAGTCGAGTCGTGAGCAGGCCGAGACGAGCGGTGCGGCCTTCGCCGCGGCCGGCTTCGCGACCGAGATCCGGTTCGACGACGACCGCGAGGCCACGGTCGTCGTTGCTCTGCTCGAGTGAACTACACGCGTGTAATTATCCCCAGGTGTGGAATCTCCTGTGGAGAACTCCGAGCGGGCCCGGTGGCAGCGGAGAACCGCGCCCGGCGAGCGAGATCGCTGCAACGACGGCGGTCCCCGCGCCGCGGCCCCGGGGGCCGGCGAATGACACCGGCGTAGTTCTCCCCAGTGTTAACAACTCTGTGGATAACTCCGTCCACAGCTGTGAGGAAGCGCTGTGGAGAGCGGTCCCTCGATCGCGATCCGGACGGTTCCCGGCGTGGGAGGCGCGCTAGGCGAGGACGTACGCCGCCGCGCTGACCGCCACGAGGCCGGCGCCGATCAGGCCGACGAGGAGGTTCTGGGTGCGGCGCTGCGAGCGCTGGCGGGTGCGGGTGTAGACGAGACCGATCAGGGCGCCGGCGACGAGGCCGCCGACGTGCGCCTGCCAGGCGACGTTCATCCCGGGCAGGAAGCCGATCACGAGGTTCAGCCCGACGAGGACCAGCAGCTGCGATGCCTGCCCGCCCAGGTGCCGCAGGATCACGAGGTACGCGCCCATGAGGCCGAAGATCGCTCCGGAGGCGCCGAGCACCGGGGTCAGCGGGTTCGACAGCAGCAGCACGCCGACCGACCCCGCGAAGCCGCTCAGGAGGAAGAGAGTGAGGTACCGGCCGCGGCCGAGCATCCGCTCGAGGACCATGCCGAACACCCACAGCGTGTACATGTTCAGCACGAGGTGGAACGGGATGACGAAGAAGAGGGACGTGCTGTGCAGGAAGACGGAGGTGAGCATCCGCCACGGCTCGAACCCGGCGCCGTAGCCGGGGAGCGTGTAGGCGGGGGCGTAGAGCAGGCCGCCGATGACCGTGTTGCCGACGAACGGGAGGATCTCGAGGATCCAGACCACGATGCAGAGGGCGATGATCGCGTAGGTGACCGTCGGCTGGTCGGCCCGGGTCATCGCCCGCACCCGCGAGAGCAGCGGTCCACGGGTGCGAGGGGCGGAGGCGCGCTGCTGCGCCATGTCGTCGGGGCAGATCACACCCACCGGCGCCGGAGTCTGGCACTCACCGCAGATCGTGCGCCCGCAGCGCTGGCAGCGCACGAAGCTCTGCCGGTCGGGGTGGCGGTAGCAGGCGTACGCGCTGCTCGGCGGGACCTGGGTCACGGACGTGCCTCCGGTGAGAACGAGGGCCGGATCCTGATGGACCCGGCCCTCGAGAGGATGGTGTCGGACGAGGCGATCAGGCCTCGGTGATCTCGACGCTGTCGATCACGACGTCGTCGAGCGGCTTGTCGCGACCATCGGTCGCCACGGTCGAGAGCGACTGGACGAGCTTCTTCGACTCCTCGTCGGCGACGGCGCCGAAGATGGTGTGCTTGCCCTGCAGCCACGTGGTCGGCGCGACGGTGATGAAGAACTGCGAGCCGTTCGTGCCGCGACCCGCCTGCTTGCCGGCGTTGGCCATCGCGAGGATGTAGGGCTCGGTGAAGTCGAGCTCGGGGCTGATCTCGTCGTCGAACTGGAAGCCGGGGCCGCCGATGCCCTGGCCGAGCGGGTCGCCGCCCTGGAGCATGAAGTCGGGGATGACGCGGTGGAACACGGTGCCGTTGTAGAGGGGCTCCGTGGTCTTCGCGCCGGTGGCGGGGTGGGTCCACTCGATCTCGCCGGTCGCGAGACCGACGAAGTTGCGGACCGTCTTGGGGGCGTGATTCCCGTAGAGGTTGACGACGATGTCGCCCTTGTTGGTGTGGAACGTCGCAACTGCGGTGTGCAAAGGCATGGGTGGATTCTCGCACAGCGCGTATGTAGGGCTCCGCAACGCCCGGTGTCAATGCGCTGGGTGCGCGATGCGGACGCCGCGCGATGAGTGGCAGTATTGACGCGTTCGCTGCTCGTAGCCGATGGAGGACCAACATGGGTCTGTCACGTAAGCACAAGAAGGACCTCAAGCGTCTCCGGAAGAACGCCGAGGCGGTCTGGAGCGAGCAGCAGGAAGTGCTGGCGCACGCCGCCTCTGTTCTCGAGAAGAGCCGCCGTCACGCGACCAAGTACGCGAAGAAGGAGGTCGTGCCCCTCGTCAAGGACACGTACCAGTCCCGCGTGAAGCCGGTCTACGACAACGGCGTCTCGGCGGTCGAGGGCACGTACTCGTCGGCCCGCGACGCCTACAAGCACAGGGTCCTCCCGACCTTCGCCGCTGTCGGAGGCACTGCCGCGGCCGCGTTCGAGGCCGCGAAGGACTCGAAGAACCGCGCGAAGCTCGCCGAGATCTCGAAGGCGCGCTGGGAGGAGCTGACCACTCCCCCGAAGAAGAAGAACAAGGCCGGCACGGTCTTCGCGATCGGCGCCGCACTCGTCGCCGTCGGCGGCATCGGCTACGCCGTCTGGCAGACGTTCCGCGCCGACGACGAGCTGTGGGTCGCCGAGGACGAGCCGGCCAGCGCCGCTCAGTCCCCCGCGTCGACCGCCTCCTGATCGACGGACTCCCGGACCGGATCTCGCCCAGCGAGGTCCGGTCCTTCCGTCTGTCCGGAGCCGGCGCGCTCCGGGGTTAGGCTTCTGCGGTGGACATCCGGGTCGCCGCGTACGGCGTGATCATCGACGGCGATCGCATGCTCCTCGCTCACTGGAGTCAGGGTCCGTGGGAGGCGTGGACGCTCCCCGGAGGCGGGATCGACGAGGGCGAGTCCCCCGCCGACGCCGCCGTCCGCGAGATCTTCGAGGAGACCGGGTTCCACGCCGAGCTCGAGGCTCTGATCGGCGTCGACTCGCACGTCATCCCGGCGCACCGCCGTAGCGTGCCGGAGGCGGGGCCGCTGCACGCGATCCGCGTGGTCTACCGCGCCCGCATCGTCGGCGGCGAGCTCACCCACGAGGTCGACGGCTCCACCGACGCCGCGGCGTGGTTCCCGCTGTCCGAGGTCGAGGGCCTCGAGCGCGTCGAGCTGGTCGATGTGGCGCTGGGCATGAACGAGGCCTGGCTCCTCCGCTGACGCCCTCGGGAATCGCTGCGGGTCGCCGGGTGTTCCCTCCTCCGTGATCATCGAGCTGTACACCTCCGCCTTCTGCGGCGCCTGCCACGCCGCGCGCGCCGTGCTGGAGCGGGCGGTCGAGCTCGTCCCGTCGGCCGAGATCCGCGAGCTCGACGTCGCGTTCCACCCCGTCGAGGCCGAGGCGGCCGGCGTCCGCTCGACTCCGACCGTCGTGGTGCGATCGGCGGAGGGGACGGCGGTGTTCCGGGCAGAGGGTGCGCCGTCGCTCCCCCAGGCCCTCTCGGCCCTCGCGCTGGCGCTCCCGCCCGTAGGGTGACCTCGGGAGGTCCCATGCGGTACGGCATCACGGCCGGCGGAGTCGCGCTCGCAGCGGCCGCCGCCCTCGCGCTCTCCGGGTGCGCGACAGAGCCGGCGTCGGAGGCCACTGTCGGCATCGGGCGCGGTGGGCAGTACGGCCAGGTGCTCGGGGTCGTCGTGGTCTGCTCGGGGGTCGTGAACGGCCTCGACCTCGCCGTCGACGACCGTTCTCCGCTCGAGATCGGCGACGGCATGCGGAGGATCACGCGCTGGGTCTCCCCCGACGTCGTCACGCAGCTCGGAGCGACGGATCTGGTGGGACGCACCGTCTGGCCGGCGGACACGGTGATCGACCGCTTCTCACCGGGAGTCGACTACGTCCTCGGCGCCTACGCCGACGACGAGTCCGTGCTCGCCCGCCCGGTGGTCTTCACCGCCGATCAGTTCGACAGCCTCTCGGTCGGCGAGATCATCGTCGGCGACATCCGCGACGGCACCTCCGAGACCCTCTCGGTGGAGAACTTCCTCGGCCTCGCCTGCCAACCGGCCTGACGGGTCGACATCCGTGAGAGCACCCGGCGCTTATTCAAGGTCAGGAACCCAAGGTTCACTGAGCTGACCGCATGAGTGGAGAAGGTGATCCGGATTCGTCGTGGCCGCGCACGACGTCCGAGACTCGACCGTGGTAGCGGTTCGGGGACGAGGTCGCCTCCCGACGGAGGATCCTCGCCGCCGCCGGTCCGTACGAGGCGGCCGTTCCACCCTTCATCGAGGACCTCGACCTCTCACTGCCGGGCGGACTCGTTGCGCTCAGCGAGGACGCAGGACGGGAGCGGCGGTCGCGCTGTCCGACGATCTCGACGCGGCCTCTGTCCTGACGATGCACAGGGCCCTCCTCGAGGAGTCGACCCCGACATGGTCGGGCACTGGCGTGACGACCAGGTCTGGATCGGCGGTGGCGCGCTCTCCCCCTACGCCGCCGCCTTCGTCCCGCCCCACCACGATCGCGTTCCGGCTCTGATGGACGATGTGATGGCTTTCGCGCGACGAGTCGATCTGCCGCTGATAGCTCAGCTCGCCGTCGCACACGCGCAGCTTTCCCGCTGCGGACGCCTCCGTCCGGACCCTCGTCGAGGCGGAGGTCCTGTCACGGTGGGGTACCAGCCGCCGCAACCGCTACTTCCAGGCGACGGGGGTCCTGGCGGCCCTCGACGCCTTCGGTGCGCGCGCGAGGCGGCGCAGCCGGAGACAGTGACGAGCGGCCTTCACCGGTCACACGGCCCGCCGGCAGTCGCGGAGCGCTGCTGGAATATGTGGAGCCTGGGAGAATCGAACTCCCGACATCCTGCTTGCAAAGCAGGCGCTCTACCAACTGAGCTAAGGCCCCGTGATCGGCCAGCCGATCAGGAGGGATCTACCGCCGGATGAAGGCGGAGGCGAGAATCGCGGGCCAGCGATTCTCGGCAGCCGACGCGACCCGCTCCGTGGAACGGGCCGCCTCGACGAGCCGACTGCGGAGAGCCGCGCTGGGAGCGGCTCTCGCAATGGGCACCGTGGGGGTACCAGGACTTGAACCTGGGACCTCTTCATTATCAGTGAAGCGCTCTAACCGCCTGAGCTATACCCCCGAATTGGCCAGATGAGACTCTACCTGACACAGCGTCAGAATCCCAATCGGCCGCTCCGGCCCTACTGGTTGGTGAACCCGACCAGCAGTCCGCCGGTGATCTTGACACTGAGGTTGTACAGCAGCGCCACGATCGCACCGAGGGCGGTGGTGACGATCGTGTTGAGCACCGCCACGACGACCGCGAAGCCCATGATCTGGGGCAGCGAGATGATCGTGTTGAGGTCGAACGCCTCCGCGCCGGCGATGTCCTGCACCAGGCCGTTGACCTGGTCGAAGACGCCCGTCTGCGCGAGCACCGTGTAGACGAGGTAGACGACGACGATCGTGATGATCGCGAGCGTGAGCCCGAGGAGGAACGACAGCTTGACGGCCGACCAGAAGTCGACGTAGACGAGCTTGAGTCGGACCTGCTTCGCCGCCGGGCTCTTCGCGGACTTCTTGGCGAGCTTCTCGGCGACGCTGCTACTCATCTACGGACCCATCCTCCTCCGACACCGGGCCGGATTCGGGAGACGCCGCTGCGGCGTCGGGATCCTCGTCCGGGGCGTCGAGATTGCGTTCGGTGTTCTTGGCGAGTGCGATGATGCGGTCGTCCTCTGCGAATCGTGCGAAGACGACTCCCATGGTGTCGCGACCCTTGGCCGGTACCTCGGCCACGGCAGAGCGTACCACCTTGCCGCTGGCGAGGACGACGAGCACCTCGTCGTCCTCTCCGGTGATGATCGCGCCCACCAGGTCGCCGCGCTTCTCCTCGAGCTTGGCCACCTTGATGCCCAGCCCGCCGCGGCCCTGGAGCCGGTACTGGTCGACCGCGGTGCGCTTCGCGTAGCCGCCCTCGGTGACCACGAACACGTAGCCCTCGTCGCTGACGACGTTGGCGTCGAGCAGGCGGTCGTCGCCGCGGAACGACATGCCCATCACTCCGGAGGTGGAGCGACCCATCGGGCGCAGCGCCGCGTCGGACGCGGTGAAGCGGATCGACATGCCCTTGCGGGAGACGAGCAGCACGTCGCTGTCGTCCTCCACCAGCAGCGCCGAGACCAGCTCGTCGCCCTCGCGGAGCTTGATCGCGATGATGCCGCCGGAGCGGTTGGTGTCGTACTCGAGCAGCGCGGTCTTCTTGACCAGCCCGTCCCGGGTGGCGAGCACGAGGTAGCGCGCGGCCTCGTAGTCGCGGATGTCGAGGATCTGCGCGATCTGCTCGCCGGGCTCGAGGGCGAGCAGGTTGGCGATGTGCTGACCCTTCGCGTCGCGGCTCGCCTCCTGCAGCTCGTAGGTCTTCGCGCGGTACACCCGTCCGGTGTTCGTGAAGAACAGCAGCCAGTGGTGCGTGGTGGTGACGAAGAAGTGCTCGACGATGTCGTCGGCCTTCAGCTGGGCGCCGCGCACTCCGCGACCGCCGCGGTGCTGCGCACGGTAGGAGTCGCTCCGGGTGCGCTTGAGGTAGCCGCCGCGGGTGACGGTGACGACCATCTCCTCCTCGGGGATCAGATCCTCGACGCTCATGTCCCCGTCGAAGCCGAAGAGGATCTCGGTGCGGCGGTCGTCGCCGAAGCGGTCGACGATCTCGTCGAGCTCCTCCGAGATGATGGTGCGCTGGCGCGAGGGGCTCGCGAGGATCGACTTGTAGTCCTCGATCTCGGCCTGGATGCGGTCGTGCTCGTCGACGATCTTCTGACGCTCGAGGGCGGCCAGACGGCGCAGCTGCATGTCGAGGATCGCGCGCGCCTGCACCTCGTCGATCTCGAGGAGCTCCATCAGGCCGTCGCGCGCCTCCTCGACGGTGGGGGAGCGGCGGATGAGCGCGATGACCTCGTCGAGCGCGTCGAGGGCCTTGAGGTAGCCGCGCAGGATGTGGATGCGCGCCTCGGCCTCGTCGAGGAGGTACTGGGTGCGCCGGACGATGACCTCGACCTGGTGGTCGACCCACGCGCGGATGAAGCCGTCGAGCGAGAGGGTGCGCGGGATGCCGTCGACGATCGCGAGCATGTTCGCGCCGAAGTTCTCCTGCAGCGGGGTGTGCTTGTAGAGATTGTTGAGCACGACCTTCGCGACCGCGTCGCGCTTCAGCACGACGACGAGGCGCTGGCCGGTGCGGCCCGAGGTCTCGTCGCGGATGTCGGCGATGCCCGAGACGCGGCCGTCCTTGACGAGCTCGGCGATCTTGATCGCGAGGTTGTCGGGGTTCACCTGGTACGGCAGCTCGGTGACGACGAGGCAGGTGCGGCCCTGGATCTCCTCGATCGAGACGACGGCGCGCATCGTGATCGAGCCGCGGCCCGTGCGGTACGCGTCCTGGATGCCGCGGACGCCGAGGATCTGCGCGCCGGTCGGGAAGTCGGGGCCCTTGATGCGCTGCAGCAGCGCCTCCAGGAGCTCCTCGCGCGACGCCTCCGGGTTCTCGAGCGCCCACTTGGCGCCGGCGGCCACCTCGCGCAGGTTGTGCGGCGGGATGTTCGTCGCCATGCCCACGGCGATGCCGACCGAGCCGTTGACGAGGAGGTTGGGGAAGCGGGCCGGGAGGATCGCCGGCTCGCGGGTGCGGCCGTCGTAGTTGTCCTGGAAGTCGACGGTGTTCTTGTCGATGTCCTTGACCATCTCGAGGGCCAGCGGAGACATCTTCGTCTCGGTGTACCGGGGGGCCGCCGCGCCGTCGTTGCCGGGCGAGCCGAAGTTGCCCTGTCCGAGCGCGAGCGGGTAGCGGAGGCTCCACGGCTGCACGAGGCGCACCAGCGCGTCGTAGATGGCGGAGTCGCCGTGCGGGTGGAACTGGCCCATGACGTCGCCGACGACGCGCGAGCACTTCGAGAACGCCTTGTCGGGCCGGTACCCGCCGTCGTACATGGCGTAGATCACGCGGCGGTGCACGGGCTTGAGGCCGTCGCGCACCTCGGGGAGCGCGCGGCCCACGATGACGCTCATCGCGTAGTCGAGGTAGGAGCGCTGCATCTCGAGCTGGAGGTCGACCGGCTCGATCTTGTCGTGACCGTGGATCACGACACCGGTCTCGGTGACGATGTCCTCGCCCTCGGAGGGGCCGGTGGGGGTGGTGGGTTCGTCTGCCATGATCTCTGGTCTCTCAGGTGGGTCCGGGGCCCGGGTTCGTAGCGGCGCCGGTCGCGCTGGGTGTCAGGTGGTGAGGTGGTGGGCGGGTGGTTGAACCCCGCTGTCAGCTTCTCGTCTGGAATGCGACCCATTGAGGGTCGCCGTCACGTTCTCGAGGTGGTTGCGACGGCGGTCCACCGGACCGCCGGGCTACCGCCTTTCGAAGGACGTGCGTTTTCTCGACATCAGATGTCGAGAAAACGCACGTCCTTCGCATTCTTCTGGATGAAGGAGCGGCGCGACTCGACGTCCTCGCCCATCAGGGTCGAGAAGATCTCGTCGGCCGCGGCCGCGTCGTCGAGGGTGACCTGGAGGAGGGTCCGCGTCGCGGGGTCCATCGTGGTCTCCCACAGCTCCTTGTAGTCCATCTCGCCGAGACCCTTGTAGCGCTGGATCCCGTTCTCCTTCGGCATGCGCTTGTTCGTCGCCGCGCCGTGTGCCAGCAGGGCGTCGCGCTCGCGGTCGCTGTAGACGTACTCGTGCGGCGAGTTCGACCACTTGAGGCGGTAGAGCGGCGGCTGCGCGAGGTAGACGTAGCCGAGGTCGATCAGCGGGCGCATGTAGCGGAACAGCAGCGTCAGCAGCAGCGTCGTGATGTGCTGGCCGTCGACGTCGGCGTCGGCCATCAGGATGATCTTGTGGTACCGGGCCTTGTCGGGGTTGAAGTCCTCGCCGATGCCGGCACCGAAGGCGGTGATCATCGCCTGGACCTCGTTGTTGCCGAGGGCGCGGTCGAGCCGCGCCTTCTCGACGTTGAGGATCTTGCCGCGGAGGGGGAGGATCGCCTGGGTCTCGGGGTTGCGGCCCTGCACGGCCGAGCCGCCCGCGGAGTCGCCCTCGACGATGAAGATCTCCGAGATCGACGGGTCCTTCGACTGGCAGTCCTTGAGCTTGCCGGGCATCCCGCCGCCCTCGAGGAGGCCCTTGCGGCGGGCGGTCTCCCGCGCCTTCCGGGCGGCCATCCGCGCGGAGGCGGCCTGGATCGCCTTGCGGATGATGTCCTTGGCCTGGTTGGGGTTGCGGTCGAACCAGTCGGCGAGCTGCTCGCCGGCCACGCGCTGCACGAACGCCTTGGCCTCGGTGTTGCCGAGCTTCGTCTTGGTCTGGCCCTCGAACTGCGGCTCGCCGAGCTTGATCGACACGACGGCGGTCAGGCCCTCGCGGATGTCGTCGCCGGAGAGGTTCTCGTCCTTCTCCTTCAGCAGGTTGTTCGCGCGGGCGTACTTGTTCACGAGGGTCGTCAGCGCGGCGCGGAAGCCCTCCTCGTGGGTGCCGCCCTCGTGGGTGTTGATCGTGTTCGCGTAGGTGTGGACGCTCTCGGTGTACGCCGTCGTCCACTGCATCGCGACCTCGAGCGAGATGCGCCGCTCGGTGTCCTCCGACTCGAAGTCGATGATCTCGGAGTGCACGAGATCGGACTTCTTGAGCGAGTTGATGTACTCGACGTAGTCGACGAGGCCCTTCTCGTAGAGGAAGACGTCGCTGCGGGGACCGGACGTCTCGTCCTCGCCCTCGCCGTCGAACTCGACCTCGTTCTCGTCGGTCAGCGCGATGCGCAGGCCCTTGTTGAGGAACGCCATCTGCTGGAACCGGGCGCGGAGCGTCTCGTAGTCGAACTCGACGGTCTCGAAGATCCCGGCGTTGGGCCAGAAGGTGATGCTGGTGCCGGTCTCGTCGCTCGCCTCGCCCTGGCTGAGGGGCGCCTCCGGGACGCCGTCGGCGAAGGTCATGCGGTAGACCGCGCCCTGGCGCTTGACCTCGACCTCGAGCCTGCTCGACAGAGCGTTGACGACGGACGAGCCGACGCCGTGCAGGCCGCCCGAGACCGCGTAGCCGCCTCCGCCGAACTTGCCGCCGGCGTGCAGCACCGTGAGGACGAGCTCGACGGTCGAGATGCCCTCGGTGGGGTGCATGTCGACGGGGATGCCGCGGCCGTTGTCGGTGACGGTCACGCCTCCGTCGGCGCGCATCACCACCTCGATGTCGTCGCAGTAGCCCGCGAGCGCCTCGTCGACGGCGTTGTCGACGATCTCGTAGACCAGGTGGTGCAGACCGCGCGGGCCCGTCGACCCGATGTACATGCCGGGGCGCTTGCGGACCGCCTCGAGGCCCTCGAGGACCTGGATCTGATTCGCGCCGTAGTCGCCGGACGACTTCGTCGACATGCTCTCGTGCGGAGCGGTCTCCTGGGGAACGGTCTCCTGGGGAGCGGTCTCCTGGAAAGCAGAGGGAGCGGTGGAGCCGTTCGCATCCAGGTCGTTCGTGGCGGGTGACGTGGAGTCGGTCGGCTCGGGGGTCATAGCTGTGGAGTTCTCCTCTGACGGTCCGACTCGACGCATCCGATGGTCGGAGGATCTCGGCTCGCAAGATCGTGCGGACGGGGCGTCGCTGCGGTTCGGCGGCCCTCCATTCTACCTCGGAACGGGGTCGGCTCGAGGCGCTGAGCGGCGATCTGACGGCCGAATCCTCCGTGGTCGACCTAAAATGCGTCCTCAGCCGTAGGTATCGCGCGGACCACGCCCTGGAATCGACCTGGGGCCCTTTTTCCAGTTCGGGACGTCGGGGCCCTGGAATCGGATCGACGAGATGCCCGCGTCGGAGTAGTTCACCGCGATGTGATTCATGATCTCGATCCGCATCAGCCGCAGCTGCGTCGACCACGCCGTCGACTCGCAGGCGACGGTGAGCACACCGTCGACGACGCCGAGCGGAGTCGAGTGCTTCGCCGTCTCCTCGCCCGCGATCGCGGTCCACGACGAGATCAGATCGCCCTGGGCCAGGGGAGCGGTCCAGCCGAGCTTCTTGGTGAGTCCGTCCAGCACGTCGCCGAGGTCGTGCGGGTCGCGGCCCTTCCCGAAGGGGATCGCGTCGCCCTTGGGCTCCGCGCGCTCGATCGTCTTGCGGATGCGGCGCGGGCCGTCGCCTCCGAAGACCTCCTTGAGGTGGCGGTAGACGCGTGCGGCCTCGGAGTCGGGGGCGGGGGAGCCGCGCCGCGGAGCGTCAGCCACGGTCGGGCTCCTGGAGCGCGGGCTCCGGCTCGGACTCCGACTCCGGCTCCGGCTCCGGCTCCGGCTCCGGCTCCGGCTCCGGCTCGACGATGCTGCCCGCCTCGATGCGCACGGTGTGCGCCGCGAGGGCTGCCGGAACGTCGTCGAACACGGCCGCGGTGATGAGCACCTGCTCGTAGTCGGCGACCACGGAGGCGAGTCGCTCCCGCCGCCGCGCGTCCAGCTCGGCGAACACGTCGTCGAGCATGAGCACGGGATCGCCCATCGGGGAGTCGCGGCGGAGCAGCTCGGCCGCCCCGAGCTTGAGCGCGAGCGCGAACGACCAGCTCTCGCCGTGGCTCGCGTAGCCCTTGGCCGGCAGCCCGTTGAGCTCGAACTGCACGTCGTCGCGGTGCGGACCGACCAGCGAGACGCCCCGATCGAGCTCGCGGCGGCGGACCGAGGCGAGAGCCGTCGCGAAGGTCTCGGCCAGCGCCCGACCATCGACGGCCTCGGGGGAGTCGGCGGCATCGAGCGGCTCGTCGTCGTCGTCCACCGCGCCCTCGATGCTGAGCCGCGACCGCAGCAGCGGGCGCTGGTCGGCGCCGGCGACGGCCTCGTAGGCGCCGCGGACCGGACCGCTCAGCTCCTCGACGAGGGTCAGGCGCGACTGCATGATCTCGGAGCCCAGCGCGATCAGGCGCTCGTCCCAGATGTCGAGCGTGCCGAGCTTCGAGGTGTCGCGGATCCCGCTCGCGCGCGCCGACTTCAGCAGCGAGTTGCGCTGCCGGAGCACGCGCTCGTAGTCGGCCTGCACCGCGCTCATCCGCGGGGAGCGGAGCACGACCAGCTGGTCGAGGAAGCGCCGGCGGGCGGAGGGATCGCCGCGGATCAGGAGGAGGTCCTCCGGCGCGAAGAGCACGCTCGAGAAGAAGCGGGGCAGCTCGCGCGGCTTGATGCCGCCGCGGTTGATCTGCGCGCGGTTGGGGGAGGAGCGGTTGATCTGCACCTCGGCGAGCAGGTCGCGGTCGGCGTTGCGGAGCCGGGCGCGGATCACGGCGCTGTCGCGACCCGCGCGGATGAGCGCTTGATCGGTCGACACCCGGTGCGATCCGAGGGTGGAGAGGTAGCCGAGCGACTCGACCAGGTTCGTCTTGCCCTGCCCGTTGCGTCCGACGAACAGGTTCGGCCCCGGCACCAGCGCCACGTCGACGGAGGCGTAGTTGCGGAAGTCGCTCAGCGCCAGCTGCGTCACCTGCACGCCACCACCTCCTCCACTTCTCCGGCCGGCAGAGCGACCCGCTGACTCCGGTGGGTCTCGATACGCCCTCTGCGCGGGCTACTCGACCAGCATGCAGTGCGGCTGGCTACCTGCAGCGACACCGTCCTCTGCGGTTAACACCCCGACGCTGCGGCACCCCGCCTCTGACGGAGGTGGCCGCAGGCCCACCACTCGAACGAGGTCGCGGCAGCCTCCCCGAGGAGCAGGCGGCCGTAGGCCCGCCGCCACCATGAGAGCATCTCGTGCCTCATGGTGGCGGCGGGCCGGAGGGCGCCGTTCGCGACCGGCTCCCTGGGACGTCACCGTCTCGAGAAGCCGACTGCGTGAGGACTGACGCAGTCAGTCCGAACCGATGGACTCAGTCCACCGCCTTGACGGAGTGCCCGCCGAACTGGTTGCGGAGCGCCGCGACCGCCTTCATCGCGGGGGAGTCCTCCTGGCGCGAGACGAAGCGGGCGAAGATCGAGGCGCTGATCGTGGGCACCGGGACGGCGTTGTTGATCGCCTCCTCGATGGTCCAGCGGCCCTCTCCGGAGTCCTGGACGAAGCCCTCGATGTTCTTGAACTCCGGGTCCTGCTCGAGGGCGCGGACGAGGAGCTCGAGGAGCCAGGAGCGGACGACCGTGCCGCGCTGCCACGCCTTGAAGGTGCCGGTGACGTCCTTGATGATGTCGTCGCGGGTCTCGAGCAGCTCGTAGCCCTCGGCGAACGCCTGCATCAGCGCGTACTCGATGCCGTTGTGGACCATCTTCGCGTAGTGGCCGGCTCCGACCTCACCGACGTGGACGAAGCCCTCCTCGCGGGGGCCCTCGGGGCGCAGCGCGTCGAAGACGGGCATGGCGTACTCGACGAGCTCCTTGGGCCCGCCGACCATCAGGCCGTAGCCGTTCTGGAGTCCCCACACGCCGCCGGAGACGCCGGCGTCGATGTAGTGGATGCCCTGCGGCTTGAGCAGTGCGTCGTGCTTGAAGTCCTCGGTGAAGCGGGAGTTGCCGCCGTCGATGACGAGGTCGCCCTCGCTGAGCTTCTCGGAGAGGTCCTTGACGACCGCGTCCGTGATCTCGCCGGCCGGGACCATGACCCAGACGATGCGCGGGCTGGGCAGCGCCGCGATCATCTCGTCGAGGGAGGCGGCGTCAGAGACGTCCGGATTGCGGTCGTAGCCGGTGACCTCGACGCCCTTCTCACGGAGGCGGGAGCGCATGTTGTCGCCCATCTTGCCGAGTCCGACGAGTCCGATGTGCATGGTGAACCTTCCTGGAGTTCGATGTCCGGCGGGCGGGCGCTCGTCGGGAGCGGTGCGGTCGCGACGATGCGAGGGAGCGGAGGGGGAGTGACGGGGCCGGGCCGGCGACGTCAGCGCAGCAGCAGGTTGGGCTGCAGCAGGTAGCGGTAGCTGTCGGTGCCGGGCTGGTCGCGCGAGGTCTGCGCGGTGATCAGCACGGGGCCGGGCTTGTTGGGGTTCTCGGTCTTCGTGAACGCGATGCGCACGAACTCCGAGTGCACGGCGGCGAGCCCGTCGAGCAGGAACTGGGGCTTGAGCGAGACGACCACGTCGGTGCCCGTGACGATCGCGTCGATCGTCTCGGACGCCTGCGCCTGCTCCGACCCGATGGCCTCGAGGGTCAGTCCGTCGCTGCTGAAGCTGAAGCGCAGGGCGGCCTCGCGCTCGAGGACGAGCGAGACGCGGCGGGTGGCCTCGATCAGGTCGCTGGTCGACATGACCGCGTAGTTCTCGACGGAGGCGGGGAAGAGGCGCTTGACGGGCGGGAAGTTGCCCTTGATCAGCAGCGACGTCACGGTCTTGCGGTCCGCGGTGAAGGCGATGAGCTCACGCTCGTCGCGATGGGTGATCGCGACCGACACGGTGCCGGAGTGGCCGAAGGTCTTGCCGACCTCCTGGAGGGTCCGGGCGGGCACGAGGGCGGTCAGCGGCTCGCTCGGCGCGGGGTTGTCGCCGTTGTCCCAGTCGATCTCGCGGACGGCGACGCGGTAGCGGTCCGTCGCGACGAGTCCGATGGTGTTCTCGGTGATCTCGAGCTGGACGCCGGTGATGACGGGGGTGACGTCGTCGCGGGAGGCGGCGACGGCGACCTGCGAGATCGCCGCCGAGAAGGCGTCCGCCGGCACGAGACCGGTCGAGGCGTCGATCTCGGGGATGCTCGGGTACTCCTCGACCGGCATCTGCAGCAGCGTGAAGTGCGCGGAGCCCGCCGAGACCGAGACGCGGGACTCGTCGGTCGAGATGCGGACGGGTGCGTTGGGGAGACGGTTCGCGATGTCCGCGAGGAGGCGACCCGAGACGAGGACCGTCCCGGTCTCTTCGACGTCGGCCGCGATCTGCGTCTGCGCCGACACCTCGTAGTCGAACGACGAGAGGGTGAGCCCCTCGCTCGTCGCCTCGATGAGGATGCCCGAGAGGATCGGCAGAGTCGTGCGCTGCGGGAGCAGCTTGACCGCGAAGGACACCGCCTCGCTGAAGACGTCGCGGTTGGCTTGGAACCTCACAAGTGCACCCCTGACGAGTCGTGGACGAAGACCGACGCCCATCGTACTCGTCAGCTCCACCGCGCCTGGAAGCAGGGCGGGGCGCTGCTCGGTCCGAGGTCTGTGGAGAGGTTGTCGTTCGCCCCCTCATGAAGAGAGAACTGCGTTAACAGTGTTAACACGTGTGGAAACTGTGGAAAACCGTCGGGGCCCCTACTCCCGAGGGAGATGCGGGCCCCACCCCTCTGTGGAGGAGCTGTGAGCGCGGCGGTGGACGCCCTGGGGATGGATCTGCGCCGACCGTCGTCATTCCACAGGGGCGGCGTCCGGGCGCACAGTTCGAGGCCGGTTGTCCACAGTTATCCACAGGTTGCTCACACGTGTGGAAATCGTCCGGATTCGTTCGATGCGTCGAACGCGGGGCGTCGCGAAGGAGCCGTCGAGCGGGCGCGAGGGGCTGTCAGCGGCCTCTTCCGACGCCAGTGGATCTCGATGCGCCCGCTGCGCGGGCTACTCGATCAGCAGGGGGAGGCATCGCTCTCGGATCGCACAGCGGCCCTCACAGCCGCCGGCGGAGCTGCCCGCTCGAGGCCTGCCTGCTGGTCGAGCAGCGGACGAGGCGTATCGAGTCCCCCGTCGGCGCGCGGAGAGTGAAGGCACCCTCGTCCGACCACGCCCGGCGCGGTCAGCGGGCCGAGGCCGGACGGGCGCTCAGCGGTTCGTCTTGATGCGGGTGGTCAGCTCGGTGACCTGGTTGTAGATGCTGCGGCGCTCCTTCATGAGCTCCGAGATCTTCTTGTTGGCGTACATCACCGTCGTGTGGTCGCGATTGCCGAAGAGCTGGCCGATCTTGGGCAGCGAGAGGTTCGTCAGCTCGCGGCACAGGTACATCGCGATCTGGCGCGCCGTCGCCACGGCCTGCGAGCGCGAGGAGCCGTAGAGGTCGTCGACCGTCAGCTTGAAGTAGTCGGCGGTGTGGTTGATGATCTCGACCGGCGAGATGACGTTGTCCTCGTCGAGCGTGATCAGGTCCTTCAGCACTGTCTGCACCAGCGACATGTCGACCGGGGTGCGGTTCAGGCTCGCGAACGCGGTGACGCGGATGAGCGTCCCCTCGAGCTCGCGGATGTTGCTCGACACCTTCGAGGCCATGAACTCGAGGATGTCGTCGGGCACCAGCAGCTTCTCGCTGACGGCCTTCTTGCGGAGGATCGCGATGCGGGTCTCGAGGTCGGGCGCCTGCACATCCGTGATCAGACCCCACTCGAACCGCGAGCGCATGCGGTCCTCGAAGCCGGTCAGCGCCTTGGGCGGCAGGTCCGAGGTGATCACGACCTGCTTGTTGTGGTCGTGCAGCTGGTTGAAGGTGTGGAAGAACGCCTCCTGCGTCTCGGCCTTGCCCTGCAGGAACTGGATGTCGTCGATCAGGAGGATGTCGACGTTGCGGTACCGGCCGTGGAAGGCGTTGCCCCGGTTGTTCGCGATCGAGTTGATGAAGTCGTTCGTGAACTCCTCGGAGGAGACGTAGCGCACCCGGATGCCGGGGTAGAGGCTCATCGCGTAGTGGCCGATGGCGTGCAGGAGGTGGGTCTTGCCGAGCCCCGAGTCGCCGTAGACGAACAGCGGGTTGTACGCCTTCGCGGGGGCCTCGGCCACGGCGACCGCTGCGGCGTGCGCGAAGCGGTTGGAGCCTCCGATGACGAAGTTGTCGAAGCTGTACTTGGGGTTGAGGCGCGTGTCGGTCGCGGGGACCGTCCGGAGCTCCTCGACCACGCGGACCGGGGCGACGGCCGCCGAGGAGCCGGTGATCGGCTCGAACGGGTTCATCGACTCCGACTGCGACGGCGGGGTCATCGGCTCGTGCTCGATGTCGGGATTGACCACGAAGGCGAACGTCGAGACCCCGAAGGAGTCGTCGAGGGTGCCGATCGCGCTCAGGAGCGGAACGCGGACGCGCTGCTCGAGCATGCCCCGGGTGAACTCGTTCGGGACCTCGAGGTAGAAGGTGCCGGCCATGATGCCCTTGGGCTCCACCAGCGAGACGAACCCGTAGAGGGGAGCGGTGATCCGCTCGTCCTGCGAGAGAGCTCCGAGGATCACGTTCCACGCGTCGACCATCGACGTGTCGTCTGCCAT